>CAZDIP010000001.1:0-220667 GCA_964505635.1 uncultured Candidatus Saccharibacteria bacterium
CGAAAATGCGTATTAGCTTTAGGTAGAGCTAAGGGGTCTGCTTATTTTCGCCTGGGTCGTTCAAAAACACCGGTTATGACAACGCAAGAGACGGCGTTTAAAATAGGCAAAGCAGAAGTATTTAGAGAAGGGAAAGATGTGGCTGTTATTGCCAGTGGACCGGTTATATACAACGCTTTACTCGCAGCGATTGAATTAGAAAAGGAAGGTATTAGTATAGAAGTAATAAATAACCATACTATTAAGCCCATTGATTCAGAGACAATAATCGCCTCGGCAAAAAAGTGCGGAGCTGTGGTAACTTTGGAAGAGCATCAAATTATGGGCGGATGTGGTAGTACTGTATGTGAGGTGTTGGCGCAAAATCATCCTGTGCCTGTGGAAATGCTTGGTATGCCTAATACTTTTGGAGAGTCCGGCCAGCCAGAGGAATTAATAAAGAAGTATGGGATGGATAAGGAGGCGGTTATAAAAGCGGTGAAGAGGGTTATGAAGAGGAAAGTTTAGACAGCGGGTTCTAGTGTATTTAATATTGTTCGACCTTCCGCCAGAGGCGGACAGGTGTGGAGAACAATATTAAATACTTAAAGGAAAATTTTTGGGTTCTCGACAAGCTCGAACACTAAAATTTTTAAGCAATGACCAAGGAAAACTGGAAATGGTATGTGTACATAGTTGAATGCCTGGACGATACTTTTTATACCGGTATGACTTGGAATTACGATATTCGCGGAAATCAGCATTTGCTTGGAGAAGGATCGGAGTATACAAAAAAGCATGGAGTGAAAAAGACTGTTTATATAGAAGAATTTGAAAATTTGGAAGAAGCAAGGCTTAGGGAAAAACAGGTTAAAGGCTGGAGCCAAAAAAAGAAAAGAAAATTAATTAGCGGAGAATGGGGTAAGTGGGTGTAATTTTTATTTTTCGACCTAGTGGAGAAACTAAAAATTACTTAGACAAAAATATCTTCTCCATAAAGTCGAAGAATATTTTTGTACACTCGTTGTGTGTTTATCAAAAACTATGTCAATTTTTTCTTTACAAACAAAAAAGCATTTGGTGGGGTGGAGTGTGGTTTTGGGGTTGTGTTTAGGTTTATTTTTTCATACAAACACAGAGAGGCCTTTATGCCGTCCTCTTAGGGATATTTCTAAAACAGAGCCATTGAGAGAGCTTTCGGCATGTGATTTTGCAAAAACTAATGGATGGCCATTTAATCACCCCACTTTAAAGTTTCAACATAATGAACCCATGTATGAGTTTTACGTATTTATGGGTAATATACTTTTCTGGATTTTTGTCAGTTTAATAATTTTATCCTTAATCCGTCATTTTAGAAAACCTAAATACTAACTACCAGCTACTAGCTACTAATTTATGTTTGACATTATCTCCATCGGCGATGCTACAATAGATACCTTTTTATTCGTTCATGACCTGGAAGTTACAGAAGTGGACGGCAAGCAAAAGGCGCTTTTAAGCTGGGGCGATAAATTGCCGGTTGACCAGCTTTACAAGTCTGTAGCCGGCAATGCGGCCAATAACGCGGTAGGTAGTGCCAAGCTCGGCCTTAAAACTGCGTTTTACACCGTCTTGGCTCACGATACGGGAGGACGGGAGATTTGCCATAAAATGAAAAAAGAAGGCGTGTCCGACCGCTATATTGTAATTGACGATAAGCACGGTACTAACGCCTCCTTTGTTCTAAGCTTTAAAGGAGAGAGGACAATTTTTGTTTATCACGAACACAGGAAATATAAGTTGCCAAACTTTGTTCATTCCAAGTGGGTATATCTTACCAGTTTGGGAGAGGGTTTTGAAAAAATTTACAAGGATTTGGCGAAATATATAGATAAATATGACGTAAAACTTGGTTTTAATCCAGGCACCTTCCAGTTGCGTAAAGGAATAAAAGTAAATAAGCCAATGCTTGAGCGAACCGATGTGATATCATTAAATGTAGAGGAGGCGCAAGGTTGGGTTGGGGAATGCGATAGGGATCCGGAAGAATTATGCAGACGTTTGTTTAAACTTGGAGCCAGAGCCGTAGCCTTAACCGATGGAAGGAAAGGCGCATATTCTTATAGCGCGGAAGGTTTTTATTATATACCGGAATTTCCGGGAGAGAGAATTGAAGCTACGGGAGCCGGTGACAGTTTTACAACCGCGTATTTAGCAGCTTTAATTCAGGGTAAAAGCCACCACGATGCTTTAATGTGGGGACCGGTTAATGCCGGGAGCGTGGTACAAAAAATCGGGCCACAAGCCGGCTTGCTCACCCGTGCGGAAATAGAAGAAAAGCTAAAGAAACTAAAAAGTTTTAAACCAATCGCCATACTTAACGACAAGATAAAAGCGCGAGTGGCGGAAATTGTGGCAAAAAAGAAAGATTAAAACCATTGATTAAATAAAAATATGGGTTTATACGGCAGCGATGTTAAAGATCCGAATTTTGTTTTACGTTTCTCTGTAATTGTTTTTATGAGCATAATGGCTTTTGGCAGCGTGTTGTTTTGGCGCAGTACACTTTTGTTTGCCAGCGAATATCAGGATTTGCCGGTCACTCATGAGCAGATTAGAATAAAAAACGAAAATATAAAAAAGCAAAAATCTTTACAAAATAAATTAATAGGCACAAAAAATATTGACGATTAAAATATGATTAAATTTATGCAAAGAAAAAGCGGTAAGATTAAAGTCGGCATTAATGGTTTTGGGCGCATTGGCAGGCAGGCCTTTAAAATTGCTTTGGAAAAAAAAGAACTGGAAGTGGTTGGTATAAACGATTTGACCGCGACTTCGGTTTTGGCGCACTTGCTTAAATATGACAGTAATTACGGCAGGTTTTCTCACGAAGTTTTATTTGATGAAAAAAATTTAATTGTGGACGGAAAAAAATATCCTGTTTACGCGGAAAAGGAGCCCGAAAATCTGCCCTGGGGCGCATTGGGGGTGAATGTGGTTATAGAATCAACAGGCCGTTTCACTGACAGTGAAAAAGCCTCTGCACATTTAAAAGCCGGGGCGCAAAAAGTTATAATTTCCGCGCCTGCAAAAGACGAAGGCACAACCCCGACTATAGTTTTAGGTGTTAATTCAGACAAGTATTCAGGCCAGCGCATAGTCAGCAACGCCTCCTGTACCACTAACTGCATTGCCCCGGTTTTAGAAATTTTACATCGCAAATTCGGCGTACAAAAGGCTTTAATGTCCACCATCCACAGCTATACGGCCGAACAAAATTTGGTAGACGGTCCGCCGCCGGGCGGAAAGTCGGGAGATTTGCGCCGTGCCCGCGCTGCTGCCGTTAATATTATTCCAACTTCCACCGGAGCTGCCATTTCGGCTACCCAGGCCATACCGGAGCTTAAAGGGAAATTTGACGGCGTGGCTTTTCGGGTTCCAACCCCGGTTGGATCTTTGTCAGATTTTACTTTGTTGTTTAAAAAGAAAGTCACTAAAGAAGAAGTTAATAAGGAGTTTGTTGAGGCAAGTAAAGACAAGCGTTACAAAGGAATTTTGGAAGTGAGTAATGAGCCGTTAGTTTTGCAGGATATTGTAGGGAACCCCGCCTCCTGCATAGTGGATTTGGCTTTAACCCAAGTGGTGGACGGCAACTTTGTAAAAGTAGTTGCCTGGTATGACAACGAGTTCGGCTACAGCAACAGGCTGGTCGAGGAGGTAATATTAGTTGGGAGTAAGTAGTATGGCTATTAAATACCTAAAATCTTTACCCCAAAAAGAGAAAACGGTTTTGCTCCGAGTGGATTTAAATTGTCCGTTGGAAAATAATAGAGTGTCCGATGATTTTAGGATACAACAGAGCTTGCCGACTATTAAAAATTTGATTCAAGGTCGTAATAAAGTCATTATCCTTGCGCATTTGGGGCGGCCGGATGGCAAAAAAAACGCAAAATTTAGTTTGAGCCCGGTTGCAAGGTCTTTGGCCGATTCATTGAATTTAAAATTTATAGAGACAGACTATAAAGTTCCTGACTACGGAATACCACACTTAATTTTTTATACAGGCGACATAAGGGAGGAAAAGCATCAGAAACAAGTAAAATCCATTTTAAAAAAAGATGTTGTAGTGTTGGAAAATATCCGTTTTTATAAAGAGGAAGAAGAAAATGACGTTCATTTTGCGAAAAAACTTTCTAAGCTCGCCGATGTTTACATAAATGACGCTTTTGGAGTGGATCACCACCCTTCTGTATCGGTAACAGGTATTGCTAAACACTTGCCGAATTTGGCTGGGTTTTTGCTGGAAAGGGAAATTAAATCTTTAAGTTTTTTACTGAAAGCCCCAAAAAAGCCTTTTGTTCTTATGACCGGAGGCATTAAGCTTTCCGAAAAAGTAGGAACGCTAGAAAATTTGGGAAAAAAAGCCGACGTTATGCTGCTTAGCGGCGGGGTGGCCAATTTAATTTTTAAAACCAAGGGTTTTGAAATCGGTATTTCTAAAATTGAGGAAAAAGAAAGCAAGTTGGCCATGCAGGTTGCAAAAAACTATAAAGACAAAATTATTTTGCCGTTAGATGTAGTGGTGGCCAATGAAAATATGGACAAACATAGTATTAGAGTCTGTTTTCCTTATCAGGTCAGGCGTAACGAGCAGATTTTAGACGCAGGGCCTCGTACTATTTTAGAATTTTCCAAATACATAAAGACAGCCAAAACTATAGTTTGGAGCGGCCCTTTGGGGTTGTTTGAAAAAAAGCCTTTCCACACCGCGACTATTGCTTTGGCCAGGCTAATTGGCGGTCGCGGCAAGGGTAAGGCATTTGCCGTGGCAGGAGGAGGCGATACCGTGGATGCCATACGGCAGGCTCACCAACTTGAGCACTTTGATCATGTTTCCACCGGCGGGGGAGCCATGCTTGATTTTTTGGCGGGCAAAAAGCTGCCGGGTGTTGAGGAGTTAAAATAATTTATGCATTATTACTGGATATACTTGTTTTCCATACCCTTAGGTTTTTTATTCACTTCTCACTTTTTGCATTATAAAAAAAGATATTTTTGGTATGAATATGCTGCGGTTTTTTTATTGCCGTCTTTTTCTTTATTTCTTTTATATAATGCCGTAGGTTTAAAAATATTTTTTATTTTTTTATTTTGGTCTGTAGCCGGGCCTCTGCTTGAGGCGCTAGTTGGCAAAACTTATTTAGGTATAAGAGGTAGGCATTTATGGATATACCAAACAATGCCTATATTCAACCGTACTACAAGTTGGCTAAGCGTGCCTTTTTGGGCTTTTGCCGGTTTGGGAATTTGGGCAATGAACAGGGTGCTTGAATATCTTATTAAATTTTGATTTTATGTTATTCTCAGATTTCCCTTATTTAAACTGGCTAATAATATACTGTGTTACTCCATCTATTTTAGTATGGATTTTGTTTTGGAGAAAATTAATTGTCTACAAAAAAGTTTTTCTTGTTGTAACGATTATATCTTTGGTTTGGGGTTTTGCTTTAGACCAGGTGGCAAGCGTTTGGCTAAAAGTATGGTTTTTTGAAAAAAATTTGAATTTGTATTTTTTAGGAATACCACTTGAAGAGTATGCATTTATTTTATTATTGCCTCAACAAATGGTCGCTTGGTTCATACTTTTAAAAAAGGAAATCTATGGGTAAGTTTTCTTATTTAATATTGAACTTTTTGTTTTTTTCCCCGATAGTTATTTTTTTATGGATAAAATTCCGTAACCCCATAAAAAAATATAAAAAGCTTATTACATACGCTGGATTTTTGGGAGTGTTATATTTTTTTATTGTTGATCCGGTTGCAGTATCCTGGCAAGCATGGAGTTATGATGAAAATTTAAATTTAGGAATTAAATTTTGGGGAACGCTATTAGAAGAATTAATTTGGTCTATTCTGGTATTTATGATAGTTTCAGTAGTCGTATGCATTTTGGTAGATGCTGTTGAAAACAAACAAAAGTTTAGAAGCCTTACAAAAAGCAAATAAATACCGTGTTTAGTGCCAGGCACCTAGAAAAATAATAGGTGTTTTTTATATGCTATAATTTAAATACGATTAAAATCAACAGAATTTATGAAATCCACACAAATAAGCAAAGTTTTGGCGAGGGAAATACTAGACAGCAGGGGGAATCCAACGGTTGAGACTACCATTTGGGCGGGGGATGTTTCGGCTAAGGCCAGCGTACCAAGCGGAGCGTCTACAGGCGTGCATGAAGCTCTGGAGTTGAGGGATGGGGATAAAAAACGCTATGGGGGCAAAGGGGTTTTAAAAGCATGCAAAAATGTAAATACTAGAATTTTTAAAGCCGTAAAAGGCATAGATGTTTTACAGCAGCAGGTTTTAGACGAGATAATGCTTAAACTAGATAAAACTGCCAACAAATCAAAATTAGGTGCAAACGCAATTTTGTCAGTTTCTTTGGCCACTGCGAGGCTGGCCGCAAAAATTCAAGGGGCGGAACTTTATGAATATTTAAGAGCGCTTTATTTAAAACAAACTGAAAATGCAAATTATGAGAATATACCAAAACAAAAATACACGTTACCTACGCCGCTTTTAAATGTAATCAACGGCGGAGCGCATGCTGACAGCGGTTTGGACATCCAGGAATATTTTATTATCCCGCATGCCAAGAAGTTTTCAGACCAACTGGAAATGGGCACGGTGGTATATTATCAGCTTAAAAAAAATTTGGCCGACCAGGGTTTTAGTACCGGAGTCGGAGACGAAGGGGGGTTTGCCCCAAAACTTGCTTTAAATGAAGACGCCTTAAAACAGCTTGAAGTAGCTGTTAAAAACAGTGGATATGCCCTTGGCAAGGATTTTTATTTGGGCATGGACGCCGCCTCCAGTGAATTTTTTGACAAATCCAAAAATTCTTATTTAATAAAAGATGCCAAAGCAAGCTTAAAGCCAGCCAGTATCTATCAGTTTTATAAAAAATGGATTGATAAATACCAACTAAGTGTTTTGGAAGACGGCTGCGCGGAAGACGACTTTTTGGGGTGGAAATTTCTATCTCAAAATTTAGGAAAGGAAACTTTGTTGGTCGGAGATGATTTATTTGTAACAAATTTGAAAAGAATTCAAATGGGTATAAACCAAAAAATCGCCAACGCGGTATTGATTAAAGTCAATCAAATAGGCACCTTGAGCGAAACTTTATCTGCCGTTAGTTTAGCAAGAGCCCATGATTATAAAATTGTTGTTTCGCACAGAAGTGGAGAAACGTCGGATGATTTTATATCAGATTTGGCAGTGGCCGTAAATGCGGAATATATAAAAGCCGGTGCCCCGTGCCGCGGCGAGAGATTGGCTAAATATAATAGGCTGCTGGAAATAGAAGAACAAATTTAAAAAATAAAATGCTAGAGTTTTAGGATGAATTATAAAAAATATAAAAAAGTCGTTCTGGTAATTTTTGACGGATTCGGCATTGCCAGTCATTCACGGGGTAATGCGATTTCGCAGGCTAAGATCCCGAATTTTAATTTCGCTTTGGCGAATTATCCAGCCTTGGTTTTGCAGGCTTCCGGCCCTTTGGTGGGACTGCCCTGGGGTGAAATGGGTAATAGCGAGGTGGGACATTTAAACATAGGCGCCGGAAGAATTGTGGGACAGGATTTGCCCAGAATTACCCGCAGCATACAAACCGGTGAATTTTTTAAAAATTCGGCTTTTTTGTCTGCCATACAGCATACTAAAAAAAATGATTCAGCTTTACATTTAATTGGTTTGTTAAGTCCCGGCGGAGTGCATAGTTTGGACGAACATTTGTATGCCTTGCTTGGGCTTGCGGAAACTAATGGGCAAAGAAAGGTGTTTATTCACATGTTCACGGACGGCAGAGATACTGACGAAAAGATTGCTTTGGAAACTTTAAAAAAAGTTAGACAAAAAATTCAAGATATTGGAGTTGGGCAAATAGCGACAGTAACAGGCAGGTTTTATGCTATGGACAGGGGAGGGCATTGGGAACAGACGCTTCTGACTTATAAAGCATTGGTTGAAGGCCAAGGCGAAGTTGCTGCGTCGGCCGAGGACTGTATAAAATTGAATTATGAACGCCAAATTTTTGACGAAATGATAAAGCCAACGGTCGTCCTAGATTCTGAAAATCGACCGGTAGGCCAGATTTCCGACAACGACGCAGTCATTTTTTTTAACTTTAGACAAGACAGGGCCCTTCAGCTTACGGAGAGTTTTATATTGGCGCAAGACGTGCCGGAAAAATTCCGTGGCCGGATTTTGAGAAATTTGTTTTTTGTGACAATGACCGAATACGCCCAGAATTTACCGGCAAAGGTGGCATTTCCTCCTTTGGATTTAAAAAATAATTTGGCCGAAGTTTTGTCGCAAAATAAATTTAGCCAGTTTCATATTGCGGAAAGCGAAAAGTACGCGCATGTTACCTCGTTTTTTAATTGCGGCAGAACGGCCGAATATCCGGGTGAGCGCAGATCAATAATTACCAGTCCCGAAAACAGTCATAATTATGTTGACCATCCAGAGATGTCGGCAGAAAAACTCACCGATATTTTAACTAAAGAAATAAGCAGCACTGAAACAAATTTTTTTGTGGCTAATTTTGCCAATACCGACATGGTCGGGCATACCGGCAATTTAAAATCCGCAGTTAAGGCCGTCGAGTTTTTGGATCAATGTTTTGGTAAAATTATGAAAACCTGCTTATTGTCTGACGCAGCCTTAATTTTAACCGCCGATCATGGCAATGTGGAACAAATGATAAATTTAAAATCGGGCGGCATAGACAAAGATCATACTACTAATCCAGTTCCATTTTTGTTAGTATCAAATGAATTTAAATTTAAAAAAACGCAAGAAACAATATACGCAGATTTGGCCGCTATAGTGCCCCAGGGAGTAATTTGCGATGTAGCGCCCACAATTTTAGAGCTTTTCGGCCAAAAAAAACCGGTGGAAATGACCGGGGTGAATTTGCTTAATTTTTTGGAAGGGAATTAATGTCGGAACATTGGAAGTTAAAAACCGCCGCCTCTTCGGATTTTTTGAATTTTTTTCCAAAAACAGACCAGCTGTTAGGACAGTTATTATTCAATAGGGGCATAACCAGCCAGGAGCAAGTTAATTCATTTTTATTGGCTGACTACAAAGTTTTGCACGACCCGTATCTTTTTTCGGACATGAAAAGAACGGTTGATAGGATTTTTTTAGCAATCGAAAAACAAGAAATTTTATTTATTTACGGAGATTATGACGCAGACGCCGTAACAGCTAACGCGGTTTTACAACACGCTTTTAATTTTTTGGGACATAAAGTACAAAGTTATATTCCTGACAGATTTAGCGAGGGGTATGGCGTTAATTTGGAAGCAATAAAAAAAATAAAAAAACAGGGCGCGTCAGCGGTAATTACCGTTGACTGCGGAACTAATTCCGTGGAAGTGGCTGAGTGGTGCAGAAATAATAACCTGGATTTTATAATTACCGATCATCACGAAATTATTGGGCCAACGCCCCGGGCTTTTGCCTTGATAAATCCTAAGAATCCGCAAGATAATTACCCGGATAAAAATATTACAGGAGTGGGCGTTGCGTTTAAACTTGCCGCTGCTTTATTAAGCGATGCAAGAGCGAAGAAGATAATAAAAAATTACAAGCCAGGGTTGGAAAAATGGCTTTTGGATTTGGTGGCAATCGGCACAGTTGCCGACTGCCACTCATTAATCGGAGAAAATCGGCTATTGGTAAAATACGGTTTGAAGGTTTTGCCAAAAACCAGATGGGCGGGGTTAAAAGTACTTTGCAGGCTGGCAGGATTGGATTTTACAGCAAAAGAACCCGATACTTACGCACTTGGTTTTATAATCGCACCCCGCATAAACGCAGCTGGACGTTTGGAGCACGCGGATTTGGCTTTAAATTTGTTAATGGAAAATAATCCAAATAATATTTTGGAAAAAGCCGAAAAGTTGGAAATTATAAACAGGCGCAGGCAGGATCTAACAGCCCAGGTTTTAAGTGAGGCCAGGGAAAAAGCACAGATTATCAGTCACCGGAAGGTTTTGGTTTTAAGCGGAAACGATTGGCCGAAAGGCGTAGTCGGTTTGGTGGCCGGGAAATTAGCTGAAGAATTCTATAAACCAACAATTGTACTTTCAGTAGAAGCTGATACGGCTACCGGTTCGGCCCGGACAGTCGGAGATTTTAGCATAATTGAAGCTTTAAAAAAAGCATCGGGATATTTAGAGCGCTTTGGCGGACATACCCAGGCTGCCGGGCTAACTTTAAAAAATGAAAATTTAGAAGTTTTTTATCAGGCCGTATTGTCTTATGCGGAAACAAATTTTAGTCTAAAGCCTAAGGTTTTGGAACTGGACGCGGAATTGAAAGTCAGTGAATTAAACTTTTATACCTACGGCCTTATTGAAAAACTTGAACCTTTTGGAGTTGGAAATCCAAAACCTAAGTTTATAATTAAAAATTTGTTTTTAAATTCTGTTAAACAAGTTGGGGAAGGCGGTAAACACGCACAGGTAGTATTTGACTGGAATGAAGGTCAAATAGGGGCAATAGGGTTTAACATGACTAAGTCGTTGGAACAATACAGAACAGGTAGCGAAGTAAATGTGGCCTGCGAGTTAATCGTGGACTTTTATAAAGGCAGCAGAAAATTAAAATTAAAACTTATGGATATAAGTAAAATTTAAATACGCGGGAATATTTATATGAAACTAGTTATTTATACAGATGGAGGCGCCAGGGGGAACCCCGGTCCAGCCGGCATAGGGGTTGTCATAAAAAATGATAAGCACGAAAGATTATCAGAATTCGCTGAATATATAGGTACAGCCACTAACAATGTGGCAGAGTACCGGGCATTAATTCTGGCTTTAAGACAGGCTTATGAATTACACGCTTCAAGCCTGGATATTTTTATGGATTCTGAATTGATAGTTAAGCAAATGAAAGGTTTATATAAAATTAAAGAACCAACTTTGCAGGTTTTGGCTACCGAGGTTATTAGGCTTGTCAAGCATTTTCAAACGGTCAGTTTTACGCATATCCCTCGGCATTTAAATAAAGAGGCAGATAGGCTTGTTAATTCTGCCATTGACGCTGCTATTTAACGCACCTGGAAATTTATTAGTTGGGTATTATCTAAAATAATTAAGTTTTTTGCATCGGGCGTAAGTTCAAATTTTTTTATTTTACTTGATTCAAAAAGCAGATATTGGTTTTGTTTTCCTCTTAAATCCAGTTCTAAAGTTTTTATTTGATCATTTTCAATAAAAAACGCGTAACCCAACCTTTGGTCGATTCTTAAATTTTGTGTCTCTGAAGTTGTTCGGGTAATAAGTTGGACTTCATTTTTTTGAAAGTCAAAGAAGCTAATTTCTCCTAAAGTCGAGAAGATTAGGCTCGGCTCCGCACTATCAAAATGTAAAGCATTTGGCGTTTCGGCAATTTTTTCTAAAGTTGAATTAACTTCAAACAACCCTTCCTCAGAGACGAAAAATATTTTTTTATTTTTTGAAATTAAAATCTTTGGGTTTTTAAATGCAGGGAAGTTTGCAAATAACTTGGTTTCCTGGCCGTTTGAGGTTTCCAAATAAATAAGGCTTAATCCATTTTCCGCTGATTGGGTAAAGTATAGATTTTTTTCGTCTATAGCGTAATTCAAAACATGTTTTTTTATCAGATTCTCCTGGCGGTTTTTAAAATTAAAGGTGTATAAGGAATTATGTTTTATGCCAACTGCTATATTTTCGTCGGTGACTTTTAAGTCTTTGTAATCGCTAAGGATATTTGTAACATCGGTAATTTGTTTTTTTTCAAAATCAGCAAAGTGTACTGAAGGGTTCTCTTCTTTTTGGCTTGAAATTAATAGGGCTGATTGAAAATTGGGACTAGGAATAAGTTGCAACTTGCTATTTTGAAGCTGGAATGGAAGAACAACCTCTTTAATTAGTTGATTGGTTTCAGGTTGAAAAAGTGTTAATGCCCGGGAAGTGGTGTAAAGTATGAATTTTTCATTATAAGTAAAATCTAAAACATTCTCCGCCAGAATTTTTTTTATTCCCGGATTCCTGAATAGGAAAATTTTTTCCACCCCGTAATTTATCCAGGTAACCTGGTCCGGGTTAATTTGCAGTCTTTTTTGCCAGGGGAAAAACCCTTCTTTGTACAGGCTGACAAAATATTCTTTGGGCAGCAAGAACCTTATGTTACCGGATCGATTTTTGACCAAAGAGCCATCTAAAAAAATTTTGATGGAAGCTGGTTCCGAATTAATTGCTAGCACCCCCGTATGTAGGAATTTTTTTTGTTCCAAGTCAAACCTGAGGCCGCGTACATAAAAAACAATTAACGGAGCTGAACAGATAAACAAAATAAAACCCAGTAGAATGATTAAATATCTGGTTTTTTTAGCCATATAGCAGTATTTTATAGCATTTTATGCCCTTCTACAACCTTCTGCTTTTTGGTATAATTATTTACCAGCAAGGAATATTTTTATAAAAACATACATTTATGTTTGAAAGCAGAATAGGGATTGACTTAGGAACGGCAAATACCTTGGTTTATCTGCCTAAAAAGGGAATTATTATTAACGAACCAACTGTGGTTGCAATTTCGGTTATTGATAATAAGGTCTTGGCCGTAGGCCAGGAAGCTAAAGAGATGATAGGTCGGACTCCGGAAACTATTATTGCCTCAAGGCCAATGAAAGACGGTGTGATTGCTGATTATAGGGTGACTGAAGCAATGCTTAGGTATTTTATTAACAAGGCTTTAGGTAATATTAGGTTTTTTCGTCCTGAGGTTATGGTTTCAGTGCCGGGCGGAATTACCTCCACTGAGCGCAGGGCTGTTGTTGATGCCGCTCAGGCTGCCGGAGCTAAAAATGCTTATGTTATTAAGGAGACGGTCGCCGCAGCAATTGGCGCCGGCATTCCAATCGCTTCAGCTTCCGGTAATTTGGTTATTGACATAGGCGGAGGAACGACCGATGTGGCGGTCTTGTCTTTGGGTGGGATTGTTAATTCCACCTCGGTGCGCGTGGCAGGCAACAGGCTGGATCAGGGCATTATTGATTTCGTAAGGCGCAAACACGGCATTGCAATAGGAGACAGAACCGCTGAAGAGATCAAAATAAGCATTGGGAGTGCTTTACCCGTGGCCGAAGAAGAATTATTGGAGATAAAAGGCCGTGATATGGTAAGTGGTTTACCCAAAACAGTTACTGTTTCCACCAATGAAGTAGTGGCTGCAATTTCGGAAGAACTATCAGAGATAGTCAGGGCGGTAAAAACCGTTTTACAGGATACGCCGCCTGAATTAGCTTCGGACATTATTGACAAAGGTATGGTTATGACAGGCGGAACCGCCATGCTGAGGAATTTAGATAATTATATATCGCAGAGCGTAGGTGTTCCATGCTATACCGCAGAAGAAGCTTTATTGTGTGTGGCTAAAGGGACTGGCGTGGCGTTAGAAAATTTGGAAAGTTATAAAAAGAGCGTTTTAAGCACTAGATAGCAAAGTTTTCCACACGGCTAATTGACTTTTTTTATTAATCATCCCATAATAAAAATAGAAGCTAAATAAAAAATGAAACAAAAATGCAAGCACAAAACAATATTGGTTTGCAAAAATCTTTATATATTTTTTTAAGCTCAATTTTGGGCGTTTTGCTGTTTTTAGTTTTGCATAGAGTTTTAATATTTTTAATTTTAGTTTTTCAAACAGCAGATTATAACACTTTTTCTTTCAGCCTTAGTTATATAGAGTTTTTGGCAATTGATTATTTTTCTTTATTGCTCACTTTAATGCTTGGCGGCTGGTATGGGATTTGGGTTGGTAGTTATTGGTATGAAAAGGTCTATGAACACAAAAGCCATCAGGGGGCTGTGTCTTACATTGCTGACAGATACTGGCCCAAACCCAAGGTTACAACTGATTTAAAAAATAGAATAAATTTAGTTGAACAAACTTTGCATTCGGAGCTCTCCCAGGTTGAAACAATTAAAAAAATTGTAAAAAAAGGGCTTGAGCCAAAAAGACGATTGGTGGGCGTAAGAAAAGTTTTAACCACAAAAAAACGCCAGACTAAAACGGCTAAATAAATTTATATGACAGTAGCTCGTTATTTTGCCATCCTATTTTTTCAAATAGCAGTCTTTATTTTGTTAAAGCTGTTTTTTTTCAATATTACCGGCTTGCAAAGCGCTTTTTATTTTTATTTATACCTGTTCGCAATTTTTCTATTCAGCCTGGCTTTGTCGCGGAGATTGGGGGTTATTAATTATTTAGAAGCAATGTTCACTTGCGTAATGTGGTTTTTCTTTAATTTTTTGGCAGATTTAGTATTTACCTCAAATTTTTTGGGCACCACTATTTTTAGGCAAAAAGAATTATGGCTAGGATACTTAATAATGGTTACAGCCGTGCTATTTTTCCATAAGAAAAGACATATCCAAATTCGTAAAGAATTGAAAGCCCGCCACCACTAACAGCTTGCTAAAAATAGCAAGCTGTTTTAATATGATTATATAAGGTATACGAATGTACACTAGTCATGGTTTCAATTATTCTTCATTTAGACATGAACAGTTATTTTGCCTCGGTGGAGCAGCAGGATAAACCCGAGTACAGAGGCAAAGTTTTGGGCGTGTGCGAACATTTAGGCGGAATAATTATTGCCGCCAGCATAGAAGCCAAAAAATGGGGTATAAAAACCGGCACGCCCGTTTGGGAAGCAAAAAAGCTTTACCCAAAAATTATTTTAGTCCACACCAGGGCGGAAGCCTACAGGGAGTATCACCGCCGGTTTTTAAAAGTTTTAAGGGATTACAGCAATTTTGTGGAGCCTGCGAGCATAGATGAAGCGTACGCGGATATTACACGTACGTGTAATATCCGAGTGACAAGTGTAAAGTGTAAAGTGGCAAATTTAACCAATCCTTTTGAGGAGGCAATTAAGATTGCGAAAGAAATCAAGCAAAGAATGAAAAAGGAGGTCGGTGATTATTTGACTTGCAGTATTGGCATTGCGGAGAATAAATTGTTGGCGAAAATAGCCAGCGATTTAAAAAAGCCCGACGGAATAATTGTGGTACAAAATACTAAATCCGACCTGTCCCCCGAAGCCTTGGCGAAGGGGGAAATACTAAACTTTAAACAAATTTCAAATTCTAAATCAGAAATCATAAACCTGACTAAGGAGGAGCTTTATCAGAAATTAAAACTAACCGACATCCCAGGCATAGCCAAAAGGCAGGAAAAGCGGCTGAATGATTTGGGTATTCAAACCTTAAAAGATTTGCGCGATTATCCGTTAAGTAAATTGGTGAGTGTGTTTGGCATAAACGGATACCATTTGCACAATATGGGTCAGCTTAAAGGAAGTTGGAAGTCTAAAGTAAGTTTTGACGAGTCTATTAAATCCATCGGGCATATGTACACCTTGCCTAAGGAGTACCGAAAAAAGGAATTTTTTGAACCGGTATTATATAAGCTGTGTGAAATGGTCGCAGAAAGGTTACGCAGGAAAAAATTAATGGGAAATATTGTCACAGCTTACGTAAGGGACGGAAATTATGCCTCTTACGGGCACTCCCTGAAATTGCCTATAGATATTTTTGACGCGCGCGATTTATTTTTTCAAGCCCGGCATATTTTGTTTAACTATCCGGGCATAGAAAAAATTATCAGCCAATGCAAGTTAATAGGAGTAACCATTGCCGGGCTTAAGCCTTTTATTTTACAGCAGTCTTTGTTTAAAAAACAAACCGCCCAGGCTTCGCTTGCGCGAGCGATAGATGTTGTAAATGCTAAATACGGCAAGTTTACCCTGTCCTATACTCCGGTTTTAAAGGCGGGAAAAGTATTTCGAGATTCAGTCGGATTTGGTCGTGTGAAGGAGGTTGGGAATTATGCAGGTAATATATCTATAAGGCCTGGGAAAGGGTTTGAAAAGTAAAATTGACACAAAAAATTGTGAGAGTATAATTAATTTATGAATGTTAATAAAGAAAAAGAAACAACTTTAGATGACTTGGCTGTAATGGTAGCCGAGGGTTTTGGCGGTGTGAATGAAAGAATGGATAAATTGGAAGGCAGAATGGATAAATTGGAAGGTGAAATGGTAACCTTGCGTTCTGAAATGGAAAGCTTAAGATCAAGCGTTAATAATTACCTGCGTCTTTCTGACGAAAGATACTTGGAATTAAAATCCAGGGAAAAGGTGATTGTCTCTTGGGTTAAGATTATAGCCGAAAAAACCGGGGTAAAAATAAATTTTGAAGAATTGGAAAAAATAGTTTAATTTTTCAAAAAAACGCTCATTTTTGTAAGAGCGTTTTTTTGATTGAAATATTTACACTTTTATGCTACCTTCTTTTTAGCCAAAGGAGGCTGCATGAAAGTGCGAGTAGCTAGCGGGTGCCATTCATGCGGCGCCTGCGAAAATTTCATTCTCCCCGGACAGTCTTATACCATAAGCGGCCGGGAAAAAATTCACAAAAGCCCTTGCTGTGAAAAAGCAGGGGCAGTGACGGCGGAGCCCGGGTTTTATCGGGACAAGGGTGGGATGAAGCACGCGCTTCCAAGGATGCTTTGGAGCAGCGTACACAAAAGCCGGGAAGACCGGCTTTGCTGGGATTGTAACAAAAATTCAGACATTAGCGACGACAACAGTGACTGGGTTTTTGAAGGAGAGCAGTACATAAGGGAAGTCTGGGTAGTACAGGCTGGTGAGTTTTGGGAGAAACGCACCCGTATAGAGGTGCGCTGTAAGCACTACCCGGAGTGCCCGCTGCCAAACGACCCGGACGATGACCCAAGAAGCAAGCGTCTTGGGTTATCGGAACACTTATTACCTCTCGCAGCTTAAAAACACAGGCAGCAACCAACTGCCGTGTTTTTTGTTTAGAGAATTTATGGTATAATAAATCATCTGAATAAAGCTAAAATTTGAAAGGAAATAAAAATGCCAGATCAAGCAGAATATAAAAAAATGCTCACGGATTTAATCCAAAAACAAATGGTGGTTTTAGGGCCTAACATTGCGTTGGACAAAGCCAGAAAGGTTTCTGGGGTAAAGGTTTCCGACGACGGAACGGTTTTAGACATGGATGGAGATCCGCCGATGGTTTTAAAGGGCGTGGCTAACGAATATATGGCGCTTTCCGGGCAAATTGCGCAAATGACTTTAAATTCTTTGCTGGAAAAATATCCAAGCATGAAAGGGTTATAAGCTAAAGGCAAATTACGGTAAAATTTTGGCTCTAGCTTTAAAAAATTAAAATCAAAAACAAATTTTGTACGCCTAAAGTCGTACGTTTCCAATTTACCAATGATAATCAACATTCTACTTGTCATAGACTTTATTATGCTGTCAATAGTAGTGACGGGGTATGTTTTTAGTTCTCTTAAAGAGCGCAGATATTTGCGCGATAGGGCGGACAGGTCTTTGGAGTTGCAGCAAAAAGTTTACCAGGCTCAGGTTTTAAAGGAAATTAGCGAAAGAATCGGATATTCTTTGGATACCAACAAAATAGTGGATATTATAACCAGCTCTTTGGGCAATCTGTTAGAGTATGATACGGTTTCTTATATGGTTTTGGAGGAGGGCGGTGAAATTGTGTTTAAGTGCCAGGTAGAAAATACCGTAAACCATGGTTTTATAGACGAGGTTAAACAAAAAATGTTGTTGTCTTACTCGGCGATTTTAAACCATCAGGTGGAAGCTGGAAAAATTGACGAAAGTATCACCGGTAATATTTTAGATGACAATTTAAACATAAGTGTCCAGTCTTTTTTTAACCTGCCTGTGGTTATTTCTGGAAAATTGGTGGGGTTAATTAATGTGGCGTCTTCTGAAAAGGGTAGGTATGGCGAAAGCCAGGCCGCGATTTTATACACCATTACCAATCAGGCCGCGACCGCGGTTTCTAAACTGCAGGCTATTTTAGCCAGTGAAAAGGGTAAACTTTCTGCGGTTATATATTCTTTGTCTGACGGGGTTATAACCGTGGATTTAGAAGGCAAGCTGTTAGTCTACAACCCGGCGGTTATGACTATTTTGGAAATGAACCCTCAGATTGCCTCAGAAAAAAAATTAAGTATGTTTGACATAGTGGACAGTTTGGCCGGCAAGGTGGATTTACGCAGTAAAATTGAACAGGCTTTAACCCAGGACAAAGCTATTGGCGTTCCAGAGGTTATTTTAAAAAACAAAGCCTTGGAATTAACCATTACCCCGGTTAAGGCGGATACGGGCGAAAAAATCGGCGCTAGCGTGGTCTTTCACGACATAACCACGGAAAAATCTTTGGAAAAGCTTCGCCAGGAGTTTACCGCCATGATGGTGCATGAGCTAAGAGCTCCTTTAACCGCGGTTCGGTGGTCTTCGGAGAGTCTTATTAAGAATTTAACCGCTTCGCAGCCTGGCGTGGATCAGGCTAAAATTAAAGATACTGTCGTGACCATTGAGACAGCATCCAATAACATGCTAGAATTGGTTAACGACCTTTTAGACGTGGCTAAAATTGAGGCCGGTAAATTTGAGCTTAATTTACAGGAATATGATATAGTAGAGGTAGTTAAAGAACAGGTAAAAGCCTTCACCCCGCAGTCGCAGGCTAAGAATTTAAACCTTTCCTTAACCTCGCCCGACAAATTTAAAGCTAAATTTGACCGGGTAAGAATTGCTCAGGTTTTAGGTAATTTAATCAGCAATGCCATAAAATATAGTGATGCCGGGGAAATCCAGGTTAACGTTAATCCGGATTTGCCAAACAAGCAGCTGGTCATATCGGTTAAGGACACAGGGCTTGGCATAGCCAGGGAAGATTTGGGACAGCTGTTTAGTAAGTTTAAGCAGCTTAAGGGTTATGACAAGTCCCGCAAAGGTACCGGGCTTGGCTTGGTGGTCAGTAAGGGGATTATAGATTCGCATAACGGTAAAATTTGGGCGGAAAGCGCGGGGGAAAATTTGGGCAGTACTTTTTATTTTAGTTTGCCTTTGGAATAAATTATCCTTGTTTTTTAATTTTTAGCAGTATAAATTAAAAAATATAAGTTTAAAATTAAAATTTAATCAATGACTAAAATCTTATTGGCAGAGGACGACAAGTTGATTTCCAACTCTCTCTGCGACGCGCTTAAAACCAACGGCTACGAGCCGACAGCCGCCTATGACGGCGAGGAAGCGGTGGCGAAAGCCAAGGAATTAAAACCTGACTTAATGCTTTTGGACATTATGATGCCCAAATTGGACGGGATTTCGGTTTTGTGGGAAATTAAAGCCAATCCGGAGACCGCCAAAATTCCGGTCATAGTTCTAACCAACATAGGAGATGTGGAAACCATAAGTAAAATTGTGGAAGCCGGAGCCGTGGACTATTTGCTAAAATCCGACCAGTCGGTAGACGACATAATTCAGAAAGTTAAAGACGTTTTGGCTAGAAACGTCAGGCTGGCCTAAGTTTATTTTCGTTTTAATATGAAAATTGTTATTCAGGATAACAGAAGATATATTCTGCGTTTTGACAAAGGCGAAGAGGTTTTTGCCGGCTTAACTGAATTTGCCGAGCAAAATTCGGTTTCAGCTGCCATGTTTACGGCTATTGGAACTTGCCAAATGGTGGAGCTCGCTTACTACAACGCGTTTTTAAAAGAGTACAGAAAAAAACCGTACAGGGAAAATTACGAGATTGTTTCTTTAACCGGCAATATCGCGGTTTTAGACGGCAAGCCCGCCATTCACGCGCACGGCAGTTTTAGCGGGCCGGAATTTACGCTTTTAGGCGGGCACGTGTTTAAAATAGAAACTTTGGCAACCTGCGAGGTTCATTTAATTAAATTGGACGGAAAGCTGGAGCGCAAAAATAACCCGGATTTAAAGCTTAACTTGCTGGATTAGTAAGTTTAAAATAACTAATTTTGTCATGCTGAATTTATTTCAGCATCTTAATAAAAGCAAGATCCTGAAGCAGCTTTGGGATGACAGGCCTATATATGGAAAATCAAAATCAGCCAGAATCATCACTCGGTCAAATACCACAGTTACATAAACGTAACTTTCGCTCCTTTTGGCCTATTGTAATTATTGCCGCCCTTTCCGCCATAGTTGGCGGTTTAATAGTTTATATTGCCCATAACCAGTCGTTAGACGCGGAAATAAGCAGCTTATTGCCGGGAACGGACCGTAAAATCAGAAATTCTCCCTCTCAGGCTCAGCTTGAGGTCGCTTTAGCTGGCTGGCAAACCTACCGCAATGAGGAGTATGGGTTTGAGTTTAAGTATCCTGAAAGCTTTAAGCAAAATAAAATTATTGATAGCAATACTTACCCTGTTTTAAATTATGAACAAAGAACAGGCGTCTTTTTAAGCGGAATACAAATTGTAAGGCAGAAAATTGAATCCAGTTCGCCTGGGATTGAAATCTTAGTCTATAAAAATAGTTTAGATTTGGCGGATTTTTTACAAAAGTTCCCTCAATTTATCAGGGGTTATTCTGAAAAGAAAGAAATAAAAGCGGCGGATGAAAGCTTTTTATTTTTTTCCGGTCCAGCTGGGGATACAATGCCTGACCAAATGTATATGGTAAAAAAAGCTGATTTTGTTTACCAAATCAATTTCCTTTCAGGCTTAAGGGATGGGGGAGCTTCAACGGCTTTACCTCTTGATATCCTTTCCACTTTTAAATTTATTGAGGATAGGATTTTATTGACCCCGGAAAATCGTAGTCAATACAACAAATTTGGCAATGACGAAGAAGTAAAAGCATCTTGCGAAATAAAATTTAATTTTGACCAGCCCAACACCACCGTTATTTATTCAAGTAAAAAATGGGGATTTAGTTTTGCAGTGCCTTTTAACAACAATTGGGGCAATAAAAATTTTAGATTAAATCCTTTTGATGAAACTATTTCAGATGCTACTTTGGCCGCGCATATTTCATATGGGCCAATAGGTTCCTTTGAGGGTTGCGGCTGGTCTAGAGATGAATCCGTGACTGTGCTAAAAAAGCAAACCGCCCAGGAAATTTTAGCCGACTTAAACAAAAGCGGGGATTATGCGCAGCTTACCGGATTAAAAAAACCAGAAATTGTAAAAATAAACGGTCTTGAGGTGGTGAAATATGAAGTGGTGGGTTTATGCCACTATCCAATAATGGTAGTAATAGGCAAAAATTATAATTATCAGTTTAGCCCATTATGCGCAGGTGAATTTAAAGATGTGGAAGCCAGAGTTAAAACAGTTAAACTAATTGAATAACTATGGACACTTTAGCCCACGGACTATGGGGTAATATTATAGTTTATAAAAAGTACCCTCAAAACCCCAAAATGAGGTGGATTGCGGTGGCTTTTGGCATGCTGCCCGATTTAATTCCGTTTGCCCCGCTATTTATTTACACGATTTTTACCGGACGGTTTGGCGGGCCTGAAAATTGGAATTTTAGCCATTGGACTTTAAATTGGGCGCCCGAGGCTTATAACTACACCCATTCTTTGGTAATTTTTGCCTTTACCGGTTTCTGCGTGGCTTTGTATAGGAAAATAAAATACAAAGCCCAAGGCTTTAATTTGATTTATTTTCCCATGCTGGCCTGGGGCTTTCATATTTTGCTGGATATTCCAACTCACCCTAATTTTTACAACACTCCGTTTTTGTTTCCGCTTTCTGACTATAAAATAACCTGGGGACTTAGTTGGGGACATCCAATAATTCTAATACCTCAATACGTATTTTTTGCCGTTTGGTATAGTTGGCGGTTTTTAAAAGGGAGAAAGTCAGCCGATCCGAACCTGCAAATTAAATCCAAATGACCCCAATAGAAAAAAATAAAGATTTTTTTGTAATAGCTCACAACATTCGTTCGCTTTTCAATGTTGGTTCTATATTTCGCACGGCCGACGCCTTTAACGTAACAAAAATTTTTTTAACCGGATACACGCCGACCCCCGAACTTTTTAAACATAAAATCAAAATTCATAAGACTGCGCTTGGGGCAGAGGAGATTATGCCTTGGGAAAATTTTAAGTCACCCCTTAAATTGATTAAGCATTTAAAATCGCACAAACCCAAACTCCAGATAGTTGCTTTGGAAAACAACATAAAAGCCAAAACTGTAGAATTGCAAAAATTTAAACCCAAATTCCCTATAGTTTTAATTTTAGGCGAGGAAGTCGGGGGTGTGGATAAGTCTATTTTAAAACTGGCAGATAAAATAGTGGAAATTCCCATGCTTGGCCAAAAGGAAAGTCTGAATGTTTCCGTAGCCTTTGGGGTAGCAGCCTACGAAATTGCCAAATATAAGTAGTATTTAAAGGCTCACTCCATGTGAGCCTTTAAAAGAGCCTGATTATATAAACATTAAATAAAAGAATATTTGTAATTCTGATTAAATTTTGGTGTAATATTTTTATTTTTATTATGGGATAATTTTTTTGCTTTATCTTGTGGAAATCTGGGAGAAATTTTAAAAAACCTAAGAAATACTTAGGTTTTTTGCTTTTTTAAAGGTTTGCTAAGTGGTAAATAGTGGTATATAATAAATTTAATTGGTAAAAAGTGGTAGCAAGTGGGGAAAAGTGGGAAATTTAGTGGATAAGAAAAATAAACAGAATATTAGCTAACTTGTTAAGCAAAAAATTAGGAATATTATTGTGTTTATTGGAGAATATCAGGCAAGCATAGACGAAAAAGGCAGAATTTCCATTCCGGCCAAGTTTAGAAAAGAACTGAAAAAGAAAGTTGTGGTAACCAGAGGTTTAGATAGCTCTTTATTTTTATATACAGAACCTGAATGGAAGAAGCTGGCGGAAAAATTGGCTAGTCTCCCAATTTCTACTGCCAACACCAGGGCTTTTTCCAGGCTCATGTTGGCAGGAGCCATGGATTGCGAAATAGACAAGCAGGGCAGAATAATTTTGCCCGCCTACTTAAAAGATTTTGCCAAAATTCAGAAAAAGTTGGTTTTTGCCGGTCTGTATAACCGTTTAGAAATATGGAGTGACGAACTCTGGAGTGCCTACAAGCAACAGACTGAAGAACAGAGCAATCAAATAGCGGAGCAACTAGGAAGCCTTGGTGTATAAAATAAATAAAAGTGTTATGTATCAAGTATAAAGTATTAAGCTTACTTACTACTTACTACTTACTACTTACTACTTACTACTTACTACTTACTACTTAATGACTTATGATCATATCCCAGTTTTGTTGGAGGAAGTTATAGAATATTTAGACCCACAGCCGGGGCAAAATTTTGTAGATGCAACTTTAGGAGGCGGCGGGTATACAAAAGCGATTTTGAAAAAAAACCAGCCAGGCGGAAAAGTTTTAGCCATAGACCTGGATAAAGATGCCTTAGAAAATTTAAAATCCGACACCAATTTAAAAACAGTCATTGCGGTGCGGAATAATTTTAGAAACATAAATAAAATTACAAAAGAACATGAGTTTAACAATATTAGCGGCATTGTGGCAGATTTGGGACTTTCATCGCACGAGCTTGATTCAGCAGACCGGGGATTTAGTTTCAAAGGCGACCAGCCTTTGGACATGAGATTTGACCAAAGCCAGGCAGAAGACGCTAAATTTTTACTTGCAACAAAGTCGGAAATCCAACTGGAAAAAATATTCACGGAGTTCGGAGAAGAAAAATTCAGTCGTAATATAGCAAAAAAAATTAAAAACGCTAAGTCCAAAGTGGAAAATACCGCGCAGCTGTATGAAATAATCAAAGACGCGTTGCCAAAACCCGTAAAACACAAAGCCGATGACAGCGCCAGAAGAATTTTTCAAGCCTTAAGAATTGCCGTAAATCATGAACTGGAAAATTTGCAGGAATTTTTACCAAAAGCTTTTGATTTGTTAAATCCGAGCGGAAGAATGGTGATTGTCAGTTTCCATTCCCTGGAAGACAGAATAGTCAAGCAATATTTTAACTCTTTAAGCAAAGGCTGCGTTTGCCCGATAGATTTTCCTGAGTGTATATGCGGCAAAAACCCGCAAGGTAAAATTTTGACAAAAAAACCGGTTACAGCCTCGGAAGAGGAGCTAAAAAACAATCCCAGATCCAAACCCGCAAAATTAAGGGCAATCGCCAAATTGTAATTTTATACAAAACCATGATAAAAGCATTGAATTTTAACCAATTAGTATCTATTTTTATACCGACTGAGAGCCGCACGCATTGTTTGCCTGTGCGTTCCAAAAGCGTTTTAAATGAGAAAGGCTTGACCAAATCCAAATTTTTTGTGGCTTTGCTAATATTAAATGCCGGGCTTTTGTTAAACTATATTTTAGGAGTTAACAGCAATGCGGCGCTTGGCTATGAAATCAAGCAAATGCAAAAAGAGTTGGTTGGCATTACCCAAGAGAGCAGAAAATTGAATTTACAGGTATCCGAAAGTTCTTCTATTGCGACCATACAGGGCAGTTTGCCTCAAATGGATTTTGTTCCGGCCGGTACCCCCCAGTTCATAGAAATTGAAGCGCCTCAAACCGCGCTGCGTTAATTTTGAATGATTATAAAAGCTACCCAAAATGTTTTTAACAGTCGGAGCGGAATTTTGTCCGCTGTTTTTTTTATATTTTTTTTGTTAATTTTGGGAAGGTTGTTTGTTTTGCAGGTTCTAAAAACCAAAATTTATAAGGCCCAGGCCGAGGCTCAGCATAGTCTGTACCGCAAGCTTTTGCCCGTGCGCGGTGAAATAAAAATTTTTGATCCCGTCGCAAAAGAAAGTTTGGCTTTGGCTACCAATATCAGCAAACCTTTGGTTTACGCCGTGCCCCAGGAAATAAATAATCCGAGTCTTGCAGCGCAAAGCCTTGCCTCAGTGCTTGGCCTTGAGGCTTCTGAATTGCTGGTTAAAATTACCAACCAGGAAAAAAAGTACGTAATTTTAAAAAAACAACTTACGGCAGACCAGCAGGATTTAATAAGAAAGTTAAAGCTTCCCGGAATTTATTTTGACAGTGAACAAACCAGATACTACCCGGAGAAAAATTTGCTCAGTCAAGTTTTAGGCTTTGTGGGCTATAAAACCGACTATAAGGAGGGCTTATATGGCCTGGAAAAATATTTTGAAAAAGAACTGGCCGGCAAAACCGGGGAATTAAGGCAGGAAAAAGATGTTTCCGGCGCATGGATTTTTGGCTCGGAGCGCGAATACAGGCCGGCTGAGGACGGGGTAAATTTAATTTTAACCTTTGACAAAAGCATACAGTTTAAAGCGCAGGAGGTTATAAAAAATTCGGTGACTAAGCATGGCGCTGATTCCGGTTCCGTGGTGGTGGTAAATCCTAAAACCGGAGCTGTTTTAGCTATGGCAAATTACCCGGATTTTGACTTAAATGAGTTTAACAAAGTAGAAGAACCAAAAGTTTTTTTAAACGAAGCGGTATGGGGGAGTTATGAGCCGGGCAGCGTATTTAAACCTTTGACCATGGCCGCGGCCATTAACGAAGGCAGGGTCGGACCGGAGACCACTTACACCGACACCGGAGTAATTGAAATTGACGGGTATAAAATCAAGAATTCGGACGGCAAGGCGCACGGCATAAGAAACATGATCCAGGTGCTTGAGGAATCCTTAAATACCGGATCAATTTTTGCGAAAGAACAAATTGGCAATGAAGTCTTTTTAAAATATTTAAAAGTTTTTGGATTTGGCCAGGCCACCGGCATTGAATTGCCTGAGGTTAAGGGAAATTTAGAAAATTTAAAAGCCAACATAAAAGTTAATTTCCACACTGCCAGTTTCGGCCAGGGTATAAGTGTTACGCCCATCCAGTTAATTAAAGCTTTTATGGCCATAGCTAACGGCGGAAAAATAATGCAGCCGCACGTTGTACAGACAAAAATATTTTCCGACGGGAAAACGGAAGAATTCAAGCCTCAAGTCGTAATAGAGGCGATTTCGGAAAAAACGGCTAATCAAGTTAGCGCGATGTTGGTTAACGTTGTGGAAAACGGACATGGAAAAAGAGCTGGGGTGCCCGGCTATGCCATAGCCGGAAAAACCGGAACAGCCCAGGTCGCGCGCAAAGACGGCAAGCCCGGTTATGAAGAAAATAACAACATCGGGTCTTTTATTGGTTTCGGGCCGGTGGAGAATCCCAAATTTTTAATGCTCGTTAGGATTAATCACCCGCGTGATGTTGATTTTGCGGAAAGCACAGCGGCTCCGGCTTTTGGAGAATTAGCCCAATTTATATTAAATTATTACCACGTTGCGCCAAATACGGAAAAGTAAATTATTTTAAAAAAATATTGCGCGGGCTTGCCAAAACCGGAAAAAAAATTTATAATCAGCGAATATTAGTTATGACACAAAGAACCAACAAACCACAAGCTGAATTGCATGCGCATTTGGGGTCTTCAGTAGACCCTGCCATTTTATGGTCCATTGCGCATCGACAGGGCATTAAGCTGCCCATGAAAGACTACTGGGATTTTGAAAATCTGATTACTATGGACGAAAAGCGCAAGAATAAAAATCTTGATGACATGCATAATAATTTTTTTCATTGGACAGAACTTATCCAATCTTCACCGGAAGCTATTTTAGAATCTGTTAAAGGCGTTGTTAGTGGGGGTTATAGAAAGAGTAATATTGTTATAAATGAACTAAGATTTAACCCAATGTTTAGGAACAGGGGCGGGGAAAGAGATTTGGATTATATAATAATGTCTGCAATATGGGGTATTGAACAGGCCATGCTTGAGCATCCACAAGTAAAAGCCGGGTTAATATTAATGGTGGAAAGATTTCAGCCTCACAGTTTAGGTGATATTATTTTTAATAAAGCAATTAGATATGCTAACAGGGGAGTAATTGGTGTAGATATAGCAGGAGCTGAAAGAAAAAGTTTTTCAATGAAGGCATATAAGCCAATTTTTAAAGCAGCCAGGGAAGCTGGTTTAGGTATTACTGTGCATACAGGAGAAGCCGGTAGTTTAGAAGAAATGCGTTATGTGGTTAAGGAAATCAGGCCGGACAGGATTGGCCACGGAGTCCTGGCGCACAAAGACAAAAAACTGATGGCCGAGATAGTTAAGCAAGGTATAGTGCTTGAGCTCTGCCCGACTTCTAATTTACGCAATAGCGTTATTAAGAATGTAAAAGAAATGCGTAAAATTTACCGCACTTTACTTAGCAATAAAATAAAGCTGACCATTAACACCGATGGTCCGGAAATGTATCGCACTCACATACTTAAAGAGCAAAAGTTTTTGTTGGATAATGGGATTTTTAGCCAAAAGGAAATAGACCAGTTTACGGCCTGGGCCTTTGAAGCTAGTTTTATCAAGTAATATAGTATTAAATATGTAAAACCGCCTGACATATTTGGCGGTTTTTTACATTACTCTTTTACAGGCCGTGTAAAAGAGTAATGTAAGTTTTTTATATTTTTCCTTGTAAATATTTTTTTCTTTCAATTTTGTTCATTTTTTCTATGGCGTATCTGAGCATGGTGCGCGGCATTGACGCGTAGTATTTTTTTAAAAAACCAGTCAGTTGGTTTATGTGTTTTTTGCCAATTTCCCTGAGCATCCAGCCCACAGCTTTATGAATTAAGTCATGCTTGTCTTGTAGCAGCAAAACCGCGATTTTTTTTGAAGGCTCAAAGAATTCAAATTTAATAAAATAAAAACTTGCAATCACGGCAATTCTCCTTTGCCATAAGTTTTTTGATTTTGCGAGCTTGACCAAAATATTTATTTTGGGTTTATTTGGGCTTTTTTCAAATAAATAAGCGCCGATTATTTTGTGGGCCGACAAGTCGACCAAATCCCAGTTGTTTATAAAGTTGTAATTTTTTAAGTAAAGGTCGAAAATTATTTTTTTAGTTTTAATGTCGCCAGTGTTGTATTTATTGACCAAAATTACCAAAGCAATAAGGCGGTGTTCGTGAATAGGGGAGTGTAAAAGTTTTATAACATCAGTCGTGGCCAGTGAAAAATATTTTTTTGCCAAACCCCGGCATTTGGGAACGGTGAGTCCTAAAAAAATATCACCTTCCCCATACTGGCCTTTTTGTGTTTTAAAAAAACGCTGCAAAACTTTCGCTTTTTGCGGGCTTGATTGAAGTTGTATTTCTTTTTTTAGGTTACTGACTGACACGGTATTTAGTCCAAATTTTTTTTAGCCAGGGCAAAGATAAAGTTGAAAAAATATAACCGCCTAAAGGGACAAAAGATTTAAGCCAAGCGCCCGGTTCGTTAATTAGCTTTAGCCAGATAAGCGCCGCAAAGTAAGTTGTAACTAAAATAAAGAAGCGCCTGGCAAGGCTTGTTTCCCAGCCTTTGTCTAATTCAACTTTTTTGTTTCTTTCTACGATAGCTAAAATAAAATTTTCCATTTCGCTTTGGTCCATGTAATTACTATAACATAAGCCCATATATAAGTAGATAATTTAAATCATAATAAAGGTCATAAATTTAAAATTTTGCTTAAATAAGGTAAATATTTATGTTTATATATTGACTTTTTGTTCATTTTTTGATATAATTGTTGGTTAATTTTTATGATTATAAATCATAGAATTTAGCCTTAATTATGCTTAAACTTTTTAAAAAATTATTAGTTGTCAGCCGTATTTTAAGCCTGGTTTTAAGCGGGGTATTTTTTCCGAATCAGATTGTAGCCGCCCAAGTTTATAATTATCAGGCTGAATTTAAAAGCCCTGTTGTGGCTGTTATTGACGAAGGCATTAATTTCAGCCATCCTGATTTGCAAGGCGCTGGTTGGGCTAACTTTAGTGAGATTAACGGCAATTGGGTTGATGATGACCAAAATGGGTATGTTGATGATATTGCCGGCTGGAATTTTGTTATGGACTCAGATGATTTAACGCCCCAGGGCGGACATGGTACAAAAATCGCCGGGATTGTCTTAAAAGCTTACCCGAAAGCCAGGTTAATGCCTCTTATTGTCTGCGGACTGGAGTTTGGCTGTAAGGAAGAATACATAGTAAAGGCAATTTATTACGCGGCTAACAATGGCGCAACCGTTATTAACTTAAGTTTGGGTTCTGAATTTTTTTCTTCCGCTTATAACCAGGCAATCATGTATGCTTACAAGAAAAATATTGCGGTTGTCGCGGCTTCGGGCAGTCCGGCTATTGGCCAGCAGCCGAAAAATTTAGACAAAATGCCCATTTCTCCAATATGCAACGACAATAAACAAAATATGGTTTTAGGGGTGGGCTCCGTAGACGCTAATGGAAAGTTTTTGGGTCTGGACAACTACGGTTCATGCGTGGATATTTTGGCAGTAGGCGAAAATTTAAACACTATATTTGACCCGAATTTTTCAGGTGGCGAATTGTACGGCAAAACCAGCGGAACTTCTTTTGCCGCGGCGGCTGTTTCCGGTTTTATTGCCAAATTGCAGGCGACCAATCAAAATTTGACCAATCAGGAAATTTACGGGCGGATTGCAAGCACGGCAAAAAATAAAGCCAGCTACAAAAAATATTTCGGCACAGGAAGTTTGGATACAAAAGCGGTTTTAGAATATAGTCCTAAAAAGTTAGGCTTGGCTTTAAAGCCTAAAACTTTAAGCTTAAACAGCGCTAAAGGCATAACTAATATCCGGGGTCCGTACGTGCAAGTTCGCGGAAAATAAAAAAACCTCCCTTGCGGGAGGTTTTTTTATTTTTAGGGATTATTTATTTTCCGGCACATTAAGTTCTACTACATTAGTTTCTTCCACTAAAGCTATGGTGTTGCTGTTTTTCCCCAGCACGGAAGCCAATAGGCCGCTGAGTGCTAAAAGAGCTACCCAGGAAAAGCCTGCTAAGCGCATGGCATTTTGGATTCGGGCATCCACTTCTTTCATATTTCTGGCAACTAACACGTAACCTGCCTCATTGTCCAGTTTTTTCATAACCGCTGCCAGTCTTACGCCTTTTTCAGGCTGCCATGTAAAGCGGTTTTCCGGCTTGTTTTTTAGGTAGGTAAACACGCCGCTGGGCGGGGTTGGCACACTCTCTCCCAGTTTGCCGGAGCCGGCGCTAACCTTGCCGTCTTTGTCATAAATTATTACGAATAAAGACAGGCTGGTCTTAATGTCTACGCTGCTTTGTCCGACTATGGCTTCTACGGGCGCGCCTTTGTTTATTAAGTCGGCAATGGCTACCGTAGCTTCAATCTGCGGGTCATTTGCATAAGCTCTATAAGTTTGCTGGGCTAAGGCAAAGCCGGTTGCCGCTATAACTGTCACTATTGCGGCCAAAGCCAGAAATAGTGTCCTTACTCGGTTTTTACTTTCCATATTGATTATTTTAATTACAAATTAATGTTTTTTAACTATAGCAAATAATCTAACTTTTGGCGATGGTTACGGTGGATTTTAACTTTTAAAAAATTCTCGGTTGGCTGCCCAACACGAGTCAGTGGTCTAGATGTGAAAGCTGTGTGGGACAGACTGTTTCCAAAGTTGATTCAGGCTGTAGCGTTAGCATAAAAGAAAAACGCCCGCTCGTCCAGTTGTGTACCGGAGGGGCGGGCGTGTGCGAAATAGACCATTGCGGTTATGTGGTCTGGGGCTGTGCTTTCGCTTGCCACGCAGACCCCCACTTTTTACGCTTGGCGCATTCGGGGCATTCTTCATATACGCCAAGGAGTTCCAATGCCTTGGTTTTCAGATTTTGTGTTGCGCCCACGTCTGCATGCGGACTGGCCGATGTTGTTAAGGTCAGGCATGTCCACTGACCATGGTTACTTGCTTCGTAAGTACCAAAGTTGTTGCATCGTTCCGCGCGTGCAAATTCGTTGAGCTGTTTGAGGATTGGACTAAGCTCAGTTTCCTTAGTCAACAAAAGCGTTATCTCCATCCTTTTTCTCCTTTCGGTTGTTCGTCAGATTCACCAGAGGCAGTGCCTCTTGGCGAGTTCTGATGTGGAATCGAAAGTGGGTTAATTGTAACGGCTGTGCGGGTTTAGTCAAGGGTCTGGCAAGCTAGTAGAACGCTCAAGGTTTACACAGCTACAAAAACGTCTACAGGGATTTAGCCCGAAAGAATATGCCGACCGTACCTTGGCTTTAGAATGAATGGTTTGGGACTAGTCTTAGCCTGCTCGTTCCCACCGCCTTCTAAGCAGAGGGTCGCTGGTTCGAGTCCAGCCGGGCCTACCAAATCCTTGTAACCAATAGGGCACCAAACTTCCTTGGTGGCCCTTGTTGGCATTGTTTGTCCCTTCCTGCCCCTAACGTCTACAAAATTGACTACAGCCCCAAAATTAGTTGTTACAACGAACATTTTGTTCTGCCTTCAATCACTGCTCTCAGCTTCTTGACGGATTTTATGGTTCTGGTAGAGTTCACGGCACGAAAGGAGTAGGAGGAATGCAATCCACTGCAGCCTGCGAACGTTACGAGCAGCTGATAGAAGCGGCTCGAAACCGTGAACTCACAGACGAGGAAGGAATAGAATGCCTCGAACATGAAGACAATTGCCCGACGGGCAAGCACAAATGCTCATTGGCTAGGTTAGAGGAGGAATTGGGTGTACCCGAAGGCGTTCTGACTCATGGGTCACCCGAACATGGAATTCCCTCCCTGGAAGAAGGACGAAACGCCGTGATTCAAAAACTTCGAACACTTGGTCTCTTGAAATAAGTCCGTGTTCGGCACGGCCCCGACGGCGACCCTCCTCATGAGGTGTCGCCGTATTCTTTTTGTCCATCCACTCTCAGGAAATGCCTCAAGAACCAGTTCCCGAGGAAAAGTTCTCCAAAGTGCTTGCTGTCCTTGTATTTCGCCGTTTAGCCAAAACCCGACTTCCTAGGCTATTTGACTGGCCGCCATGGATTGTGTTTGCCCCAGTCATCCACACTTTCCCTGCTAACAATGTTTTTGATTGTCTGCTAGGTTGCGTGGATGAATTATTCCGCTCCAACAATCAAGCAACTGTACCCAGGGCTAACAGAAAGAGAGCTACAAGAGGCAGTACAGAACATCGATGACTACCTGCTTGTGGTGGTGAGAATTTATGAGCGGCTAGAGCGGGAAAAGCAAGAAATAGTTCGAACAGTAGCCAGTGGTGGGGTTTTGACGAAAAAAACTCTTGGGTTTACTATGCCAGTGTCAAAGGTCGAATCCTACCAACCTTTAACGAAATAAAAACCATGAAAAAATTCTTTGGCTACATCCGTGTCTCTACACTCAAGCAGGGCGAACACGGCGTGTCTTTGCAAGAGCAGCGAGAAGCCATAGAGCGATATGCGGACAAGAACGCTTTAAACATCACCCGCTGGTTTACCGAACAGGAAACCGCTGCCAAACGTGGCCGTCCGGTCTTCGGCCAAATGCTTAAGCTGCTTAGGCAAAGAGCGGCAGTCGGCGTCATCATCCATAAAATTGACCGAAGCGCCCGCAACCTCAAAGACTGGGCAGACTTGGGCGAGTTAATCGACAGCGGTATGGAAGTTTGTTTTGCCAATGAATCTTTAGACCTTGCTTCAAGAGGTGGTAGGCTGTCTGCTGACATCCAGGCAGTGGTGGCTGCAGACTACATCAGAAATCTGCGAGAAGAAACCAAGAAAGGCTTTTACGGCCGTCTCAAACAGGGTCTCTACCCAAGACCAGCTCCCATTGGCTACAAAGACCAAGGGCCTGGAAAGTTAAAGCTTGTTGACCATAGCCAAGCGCCTCTGGTTCGTGAAGCGTTCAACCTTTATGCCACCAGGCAGTACAACCTTAAAGAACTGGCTAACACAATGTTTCAACGAGGCTTAAGAAGCCGCTTTGGCGGCAAGGTCAAGCACCAGCCCATGGCCAAAATCTTGAGCAACCCCTTTTACATTGGTGTCATAAAGGTTAAGAAGGCAAACGAAAGTTTTCAAGGCAGTCATGAGCCGATTGTTCAGCCTAGTTTGTTTAACCATGTCCAGGACATCCTTGGCCACAAGAGCCACAAGAAGGTCATCAAGCATGAGTTTTTGTTCCGGCAGCTGTTTACCTGTAAACCCTGTAGACGCTTCTTGGTACCAGAGCGGCAGAAAAGTTATGTCTACTACCGCTGTCATGGCAAAGCCTGTCCGTCATCAATCAAACGAGAGGAAGCTCTTGAACAAAACCTGGTTTCAAAGCTTAAGCTCCTTGAGTTCAGCCAGGAAGAGAAAGACTACTTCCGCACCCGCTTACAATCAATGAAGCAGAGCTGGCACTCAGAAAGTCAAAACATCATTCAAGGCCTCAAGCTAACCATAAACCAGCTGACCGAACGACAGAACCGCTTAACAGACGCCTACCTTGACCAGGCGCTGGACAAAGACAGCTTTCAGGAACGCAAAACAGCGCTCCTTACAGAGCGCTGCCAACTGGAAAACAGACTGAAAGATTTACAGCAAGGCACAGAGAGCTTGCTGGGCAAACTAGAACAGCTGCTCGAACTCGCCGGCAGTGCGTATTTAGCCTACAAGGCTGCATTACCGAACGAAAAACGAGAGCTGGTCCAAAGTCTAAGTTCGAACCGAACACTTGACGGAAAAACTCTCACCGTTGAAATGAAATTTCCTTTTCACCTAGTGATTGGGCGGCAACAAAGTTGCCGTGGCTGGGGTGGTAGGATTCGAACCTACGAATGGCGCCTCCAAAGGGCGCTGCCTTACCACTTGGCGACACCCCAATCAACTGAAAATTTTACTTTGCACTTTTTTATGTACCCGGGGACTTTAAGTGATGTATGATATTTTTTCCGCAATGCTTCGCGTCTGGTTTTATTAATTTTATGATGAGTCGTTTTCCTCTCAGTCGGGACGATACCTTAATAAATTCGGTAAAGCGACAAACTATGCATTATTATAGAATATTTGGTGAAAAATGCCAACACTTTGGCTTAATGGTATAATTACTAATAATCAAATATATGGAAAATAGCAAAAAAACTAAATTTGAAATAGTTGAAGGCAATAGGGTAAACAAAGATTTGGAAATTGCCCAATATCTGTACAGGACCAGGTTCAATTACGGTCAAAACAACGACCCGGTAAAAAATTTTGAAACACAATTGATAAATTTAAAAAACCAACTCCTAAGTTTAAGGGCGCAGCCCAAAGAAGTGCATAGATCATTCCTTTTCCAGTTTAATGGAAATTTTTTTGCACTGGACCTGGCTTTAGGGCAAATGATTATGCCAAATGAAACAATGCCGTTAAAAATATTTTTACAAAGGCTTGAAAATATTCAAAGAGCGCTAAGTCAGTTTGAACAAAAAACCGGCAAGTAGACAAAAAAGCCCTCATAAATTTAGAGAGCTTTTTTTAATGCCGAAATATAGCTGATTTCTTCGGGAAATTTTTTATTGCGGTTTGTAATTTTTCCAGCCGTATTTGTCCGGATCAAAACCTTCCCCGCAAGCGGTTTCGATTAGCGCGGTACAAATTTGGTAAGGATCCAAATTGGCTGCCGGCCTGCGGTCTTCCAAATAGCCGCGTTTGTTATTGGCCGTGGCCATGGGGATGCGTATGCTAGCGCCGCGGTCAGACACGCCATAGCGGAATTGGTTAATTGAGCAAGTCTCATGTTTGCCGGTTAAACGCTTGTCGTTGTTCGCACCGTAAACTTGAATGTGATGTTTATGCCGCTTGCCTAACTTTTCGCATGCTTCTTCAATTACCTTAATGCCGCCTTCTTCGCGCATGGCTTTGGTGGAAAAGTTGGTGTGGCCGCCGGCGCCATTCCAGTCGCCGGGCATGGGTTTTGGGTCTAATTTAGCGTAAGTGTCGTAGTCTTCGCCCAGGCGATACAAAAGCCAGCGGGCTATCCACAGCTGGTCGGAAATTTCCAAAGGCGGCAAAGCGCCCACTTGGAATTCCCACTGCGCCGGCATAACTTCCGCGTTAATCCCAGAAATGGCAATGCCCGCTTCAAGGCACGCTCTTAAATGCGCTTCCACCAAAGGCCGGCCGTGGACTTCGTCGTAACCAACCCCGCAGTAGTAGCGTCCTTGCGGGTGGGGAAAGCCGTCTTTAGGCCAGCCTAAAGGCCACTCTTTGCGGTACAATGTATATTCTTGCTCAATGCCGAATAAAGGCTCATGCTCTTTGTATTTATTTGCTACTTCTGACAGAACATGTCTGGTGTTGGATATATGCGGGGTGCCATCTGCGTTTAAAACCTCGCACATGACTAAAATATTTTCACCTTTGTTAATAGGATCTTTTAAATAATAGACCGGCTTTAAGGCGCAGTCGCTAAAGTGACCTTCGGCTTGCTCTGTAGAAGAGCCGTCAAAGCCCCACATGGGGATGTCGTCTATTTTGGAAACCGGTCCGTTAATAATTTTGGTTTTTGACCTGAGTTTGGCTGTGGGTTTTTGCCCGTCCACCCATATGTACTCGGCCATAATTTTTACTTGCGGCATATTTTTGCCTTTCTCGCCCAGTTTTCGGGCGGAATTAATTTATTCTCGCCAATTAAACTGTGAGAAGCGGAGCTATGTTCGCGCCAACCTCTTTTGTTCAAACGGCGGTTTAAAAAAATATAAAAACACCCAAAAGACCAGTAAAGTCCTTAAAATCACATGAGGTATTTTTTTTAAAATATCCTATCTAATTTTATAGAATCATGATAGCTTGGGCTATATTTTTTTACAAGTGAGGACATTCCCAATAAAGACTTCTGGCGTGATTTATGGATTTTTTGCCTCTGTCCGCACAAACTCGCAAAGGAGCTTATAAAACAACCTTAGGCTGTTTAAATCAATAAATTCTTTTTCAGTGTGGTGCCCTCCCCCGATTGGGCGAATTAAGGCCGTTGGTATGTTGTTGTTTAAAAAATAGCGGGCGTCGGAAGAGCCGGGCGAGCTAAGAAAGCTGGCTTTTTTACCAAGAGCTGCTTCTACCAAAGACACAAAATTTTTATAAACCGGATGTTTTTTGTCTACCTTGTAAGCCTCACCCGCAGTTAAAATTTTATAGCCAACTTTGGGATATTTTTTGCAAATCGTTTTTATTTTAGAGTTTATGCTTTTTGGAGTCTCCGGAAAATTAAATCGGATGTCAATTTTAGCCTGGGCAGAGTCAGGAATTTTGTTGGCGTCATTACCGCCGTTTAATGAGCCTAAGTTAAGGGTAATTCCCCTAACCGTTTTTTTGTTTTGGTTTTTATCCGCCAATTCCTTTTTTAAATGTTGTATGAATTTATATAATTCATCAATTGCGTTTATGCCAGTCCATGGCCTGGAACCGTGTCCGGACACCCCTTTGGCTGTAATTAAAACCTGCATTGCTCCTTTGGCTGATTCTTGTAAAACCCAGTCTTTGCCGCCATCGGGTAAAAAACAGAATTTAGGCTTAAAGCCGTTTTTTATAACTGCTTTGCTCCCGTTTTTACCACCCAGTTCCTCGTCGGTCGTAATTAAAAGAGCGAGATCCAGACCGGAAAGCTTTTTACCCAATTCTAAAAGCATGGCAATGTAACAGGCAATTGCATATTTCATGTCAAAGACCCCGCGCCCAAAAAGTTTTGAACCTATAACTTTTGGTCTAAAAATTTTTGCAGACCCGTCAACTACGTCCAAATGTCCGGCTAAGGCCAGCTTAGGGGTTTTTTGGCGCTTTGTAAAAATAATTAAAGAGTTAAAGCCCTTATGGTTTATGAACTTAAATTTTAAAGGCAAGTGTTTAAGCCCATTAACTATCCATTTTAAAGCCAGTAAATTGGTTTTTTGATCCAGCGAGAGTGTTTTAAATTTTACAAGTTGTTTTAAAATTTTTTCCTGCATAAGTATAAATTAATAATATATAAAAACAGGCGGGGGCGGCAAGGGTAATTGCCGCCCCCGGCAGGTTATTCCACCGGAGCCGGACCGAAAATTGCGTCCGATGCGCCGTGGATTTTTAAGTTATGCCGTGCGTTCCAGTTGCCCCCCAGTGCGATCCAGTTGTCGCGGCCGGGGTTGTAGGCAAAAAAGACGCGGAAGATCATCCACGGAAAACGTTGATGCCCGCTTTCCATGGGCGCGTGCAGGTCTTGCAGGTACATTGCGCCGTGCTCATGCAAAGCCCCGGTGATTGCGGGTTGCCTGGAGCTGCCGGGCCGCCGTTGCGGATCCCAGAATTCCAGATCGCGAACCTTGGAGCCTTTGAGCGGTTTGAGCACAAAGGCTTTATGCCATGGCAGTTCATCGGGGTGCGACACCCTCTTCCACCAGCCCATTTTTTCGCCGTAGGACTTGTCGCCTTTGGCTTTCAGCGAGCTGACGGATACCCCTTCCAGATTGTGGAAAATGGTTTCCTCCGGTTCAGCCCGGACTAAAACCAGTTCCGCGTTTTTGTTCGTCCAGTTGACTTGCTGTTGCCACAGGTGGTCGTCTGTGGCCCGTCTGAGCGGGGAGACTTCCACCCGAAATTCCGGCCAGTTTTCGGAAGCCTTTTTCAGCTCGGTTGCGAATGTCTGGCTGCAGGAAGAAGAGATGCCCAAACCGGCCGGCCGTTCCTCAATCTCGTAGACTACCAGTTGCCCGTTGCGGACAATGCAGTCAAAACGGACCAAAAGCGACGGCACTGCAAGTTTTTGTCTCGCCCAGGTTTGTTCCAGCGTGAACTTATTCCGCCATTCTTCCAGCATGGCAACGGCTTTTTCCGCAGCCCAGGCCGGAAAAGCGATTACCCGGCTGGAGAAATTCACCTTCCATTGTCCAACCAAGATGGTGTGGATATCGGACGCGGTGTGAGCGGAGGGTTTGATACTGAAGGCTGCGCGGGTTTGAGCAACTTTTTCAGCCCAGGCCAAGGTGGCTTTGTTCGCTGCGGCGCAGGTCCAGGGAGCAGGCTTAGTTGACCCTTCTTGTAGCCACCCCGCGTATTCATTGGCTGCGTTTTTCAAGGCTTCGGTCAAACCCCGCATGGGATTAGGCCAGTTGGATCGTTTTGGCTTTACCAGTCGAAAAATCGCAATTCGAAACAGCGAAGTCTTAGCCCAGTCGGGCAGGTAGCTGTCGGTAAGCTTGATTGCCGAGGTGCGGAGCAGGCGACCTCGCTTGCCTTGAATCGGGCCGCCGTTTAAAGGCGTAAAAATAGCAACTGCTCCTTGTGGGAAGCTGTCGCCATTTTTTAGAAGCCTGGTGTTGCGGTTTAAGCTTTGGAGGATTTCCAGAGCTTTGGCGCCAAAGGCGTCGCTAACATGGGAAACAAACAGCATGACTTTCCTCCATCATGATTGTAAATAAGAAAGCGGCAAAGCTTTCTCTCTGTCCGAAAAAATACTTTTTTCGGTTAGAGAAAACTCGTCCAGAAAATTTATGGGATATTGCCGACCATTGCCAAATCAGCAATTTTTTGCTACAACGTAAAAGGCGTGCGAAAAACGTATTTGATCCCTGCTAGGACAAGATTATGTTTTTTGTGCGCCGCTTGCTTAAAAAATTAAAAACCGGCTGGTTAGCCGGTTTTAAACTTTAAATTAAGGAAAAAATTACCTTAACATGCTTAAACCCGCTAACCTTTTTGAGAGGATAGTCATCCAATAGTGGGTCATGAGATTAAGCTGTTGGTTAAAAATTTCTTTCATAGTTAAAATATAAGTTAGTTAAAAATCTTTGTCAAGGATCATGCAGCTAGGATAAGTTTATTTAGTTGTTTAATTCGCTGTTTAATTTGCGCGTCTGAAATATTTGACAATTGTTTTGTGCCGAAATTTTGTACGCAAAAACTGGCCATCACTGATCCGTAAACACAGGCCTGCTTAAAATTTGGAACGGATAATTTTTTAATTTTTGCCAAATAACCGAAAAATCCTCCGGCAAAGCTGTCGCCGGCGCCCGTAGGGTCAATTACGTCTTCTAAAGGCAGGCCTGGCAAATGGAATATTTTTCCCTGACTAAACATGAGCAGGCCATATTCGCCCCGCTTAATTACAAGAGTGTCGTTTTTTTGCTTGCCCATGAGGACTAAAATTTTTTTGGCAGCCTTATATATGTTGTGTTCTTGGGAAAGTTGCCTTGCTTCGCTGTCATTTATTATAAAAATATCAATTCGGGCAATAACTTTTTTTAAATCTTGTAACGAGGTTTCTATCCATAAATTCATGGTGTCCAGGCCAATCAGCTCGGGCTTGATAATTTGCTTAAGTACATCCAGCTGTAATTTAGGGTGAATGTTGCCCAAAAAAATGTATTTGGCTGATTTTTGGGCGGGATTAAGTTTGGGTTTGAAATCCGCAAATACGCCCAACTCGGTTTTTAAAGTATCCCTGGTGTTTAGGTCAAAACCATACCTGCCGGCCCAGTGAAAGGTTTTTCCTGTTTTTTGTTCTAACCCGGAAATATCCACGCCATGTTTTTCTAAAACATGAAAGTGATTAAAATCATTACCGACCACTCCTACAACGGTAGGTTTTATAAAGTAGCTGGCAGCCAAAGAAAAATAGGAAGCGCTGCCGCCTAAAGTTTTGCGAACTTTGCCAAACGGGGTTTCTATGCTGTCAAAGGCAATAGAGCCTATATTTAACAAACTCGGTTTTTGAGGCATAGCTTATAAAAATTTAGAAGCAGAACTAACCCATACTGTGTCTTAAAACAGCCTGGTTTTCTATTATGGATGTAAGCGATTTGTTGGATTGTAAGCTTTGGTGCAACTTGGCGCAGAGCTTATAATGTTTTATTTCTTCTTTTGTTTTCGGCTCCAGTTCATCAACTAAATATTTTTCTATTTCCTGGACATCGTCCCAAATGTCTTTAAATGTTGCGTGTTTTTTGGCCAGTATTTCCAGGCCCGGTTTGTATAAAAAGGCGCCGGCTTTTAGAAGATCCTTTTTTATATTAACATAATGTGTTTCTATTAAGTTTAGTTTGCCAACTTTTTTTATTTGAGCCAGGCCGCGGCCTGTGCCTATTAGTTCCGGCGGTATGCCGAGCGAGTAAAGCGCGGCGGTGAAAGAAATGGCTCTGGGCAGCTTAACTTTGCCTACGCCTCGGCTGTAGCCAAAAAGCCCTATATGTTGAACCCGTTCGCGGCGCTTGGGCAAATACCCGCTAATTTGATTTATTAATTCGGCAATTGATTCTATGCTTTCTTGGTAGGGCTTTTCAAAATAATGCAATAGCGAAATTAATTCATGCTCTGCTTTTTTGCTTATATCCTGAGCCTTAGTTTTGGGAAGGTTCAGTTTAAGGCTCGCTATGCCTTTTTTTACGACCTGCTTATTAAAATCGTATCGAAAAGCGCTTTGGATTGTTACTGTGCGAATACCTCTGTATTCTTTGGTAAAATCTTCAACATAATCCGGCCTTAAGCCGCCCCTAAATGGCAGGCTGCCTACGCCTATTATTGGGAAAAGTTTAATTTTATGTTTTTTTTCAAATTTTTTAAACCGTGAGAGGGCGATTTTTATGGCCAGAATAGTCGGTACCAGTCCTGAGTTAAGTGCAGGGTCTGAGCGCGCCACGTAAGGCCTTAAATAAACGGGTCTTTTTTTAAACGCGGCATAATAGAGCTTAAGATATTTTTCTAAAATTGAGTCTGAATTAATTATGGTTTTTACCGATTCAAACAAAGGGATTAGTTCCAAAAACATTTCGCAGTTGTTGTCCCATCGGTTTAGGGGGTGTTTTAAGCAGGCCATTTCGTTAAAAGCTTCCTGTATGCCTATCATTTCCTGGGCCGATTCGCACATTGGCAAAATAACTTCAAACAACGGCGGGGTTTTTAAGCTGAGTTGTTTTGCCAAACCATGTGCCGTTAAAATGCCCATCAGCGCCCTAGACAGCCTGAATTCTTCCTGAACTTTGGGGTTAGGCAGACGGAAAGTTAAAAATTTATTCCGGCCAATTTGCTGTTTTTTAAAGTAGTCGTAGTGCTGGGCCACTAAGCGTTCCATTACTGACTCGTCCACTAACTTACCCTCCCAATCCCACTTATACTCATCAATGCCTAAATCCTGAAAATTTAAAAAGCATTCTTTGGCTTCCTCCATAGTGGGGATAAAGCTTGAAGAATGCCAAAAAGGTTTTTGGGAGTGATCAGGGTGCTGGGTGGCCATGGTGGCCGGGATTTTTCGGTAAATTTTCATCAATAGTCATTTTTTCACACTCTTTTACATATGTCAAAGTTTTGGTATTATTTAAAAGGTTTAAATTAATAGTAGCATACAACATATTTTCATCCTCCCAAGCAGTGATAGCGCGAGATTAGTACAGTGGTAGTATACTTGCTTCCCAAGCAAGAGAGGCGGGTTCGCCCCGCAGCATTTGTCGCGAGCGTAGTACAATGGTAGTATGCGACCTTCCCAAGGTTGAGACGTGGGTCCGATTCCCATCGCTCGCTCCAATTGCTGTGGGGTAAAATTCCCGTATCTCGCTCCACCGAGTCAAACTCGGTTTGATGAGGTGAGGCCAGTCAGACTGGTCCCAAAAAGTTTGTTAATATAAGACGAAAATTATGAAAATTATACTCGTAGACGCGGTAAATACTTTTGTGGTGGAAGAAAATGGCAAATATAAAATATTTACTCCTATGTTTGAGCTGCTTGAATCTTTCAAAAACAGAAAAATTATTTTAACTAATGCGGACGACGAGCAAATGCAGAAATTCGGTTTACGCCAAATGCCGTACGAAGTTTTTACCTTAAAGCATGAGCCCGAAAAAACAGATCCTAAGTATTTTAAAATAATGCTGGAGTATTATAATTTAAGCCCGGGCGATGTGGTTTATTTTGAGCATAATCCAGAGGCGGTTTTGTCGGCACAAAGTTATGGAATTAAAGCTTTTCATTACAATAAAGACATGCGAGATTTAGTTAACCTAAAAAATTTTTTAAACACAAACTTATGTTAAAAGAACGTGGTAGCCAGATTTTAAATACTGAAGATGTCGCGAGGCAGGAATCGGTTGATTGGACAACTTTGCAGGAAAGAATTGCTGAAGAAAAAACCCGCCAAGCGGCTCAGGAAGAGTTGTATTTGTTTATAAAAAAAATAGTTACAAATAACGGATATAAATTAAACAACTCTCATGACACTGAAGACATGATTACCAAAACATTTATTGAAGTAATGGACGCTTTTATAAAAAATAAAGTTAAACATAAAGACAAAATACAGTCTTTTATACACGGTGTTATAAGAAATCAGTTTAAAAGTTATTATAGAGAGGTATCGGTACGGGCAAAACGCCACGCGCCTTTAGAAGCTTACGACATAGAAAGCGAAAGAAGAAAAAGCGGACTTCCTGGCAATGAAGTTCATCAGGCTTTTAACCCTGAACTATGGCTTGCCGATAAAGAAAAAAAAGAGCGATTGATGAGCGTGGTTAATAGGCTCAAAGAAAAAGATAAAAAAATCATTTTAGATTTTTACTTTAACGAAAAGGACAAAGACACTATTATAAAAGAGATGGGTCTGACTGAAACACAATTTCGCTTACAAAAAAACAGGGCTTTGGCAAAAATAAAAAACACTTTATTTGCAATAAAGGAATAAATTAATTATGAAAATCACTCTTTGCGGCAGTATAGCTTTTATTAACCAAATGGCCGAACTGCAAAAACAGCTGGAAACTTTGGGTTACGAAGTTAAGATGCCGCCAATAAAATTTACCGACGCTTTGGGCAAGGTGTGGGACGCGAACGACTACTACGCTTACAAAAAAACCCAGCCTTTTAACGACCCGCAGTTTGTAGAGAGCCATCACCAGAGAATCCGCGATCATTTTGACAAAGTGGAATGGTCGGACGCGATTTTGGTGGCTAATTATGACAAGAACGGCGTTATAGGCTACATTGGCCCGAATACTTTAATGGAAATGGGTTTGGCATTTTTCTTGCGCAAGAAAATATTTTTGTTAAATTCCATCCCGCAAAACGCTTTTATGGAAGAAGTCATAGGGCTGGGTGCTATAGAAACAAAAGGCAATTTAGAATTAATTAAATAATATGCCAAAGCCTTTGGTGACAGATTATAACGGCCATAAAATACACCATAGCGTGGGCGCGGTTATAAAGCGGGATAATAAATACTTGCTTATAGAGCGCCGCGAGTTTCCCTTGGGTTTTGCGGGCCTGGCTGGGCATATAGATGAAGGCGAAGAACCTAAAGCGGCGGTTGTAAGGGAAGTTTTTGAGGAAGGGGGTTTAGAGGTAACTAATGCCAAGTTGCTTTATAGCGAAATGGTGGAGTGGAATGAATGCAGTTACCATGTTAAAGGGCATTTTTGGCATTTGTATGAGTGCGAAACCAAGGGTGAGTTAAAAATTGATGCGCATGAGGCCAAAAGCTTTAATTGGTATTCGGCAGAGGAAATAAAACATTTACAACTTGAACTAGTTTGGAAATATTGGCTTGAAAAAATAGGTATAATTTAATTTTATGTAAAAACAAATTAAATCTTTGATAGATTTTTTTCATAAAGCCGAGAAGTTAAAAACCGTTATGCGCCATAGCTGGTTAAGTAATGGACGCAGAGAAAGCGTGGCCGAACATACTTGGCGAATGGGGATAATGGCTTTAATTTTGCATCCTTATCTAAAGAAGCCGGTTAACTTGGAAAAAGTTTTTAAAATGTTGCTTATACATGATTTGCCCGAGGTATATGCCGGTGATCATTTTGTCTGGAAAGGGGTTTTGAAAGGCAAGGAAAAAATTGAACGGAAAGCTTTGCTTAAAATCACTCAGAACTTGCCTTTCAAAAATCGTAAAGAGGTGGTCGGGTTGTGGGAGGAGCATGAGGCCTGGAAAACTCCGGAATCGCATTTTGTAAAAGCTTTAGACAAACTTGAAGTTTTATTGCAGCATTATGAGGCAGACATAAAACATTTAAATAAAAAAGAGTTTGGTTTTAACTTAACTTATGGGGTTAAATATTGTGAATTTGATCCTTTTATAAGAAGTTTCCGTAAGATTATAAATGAACTTAACTTAGAACATTATAAAAAACATAAAATAAACCCTAAACTTTATAAGTAAACTACAAGAAAATTAAGATTAGAAAAGTAAATGCAAGATAACGCCAAATTACATATAGTTATGGTTCAGGGCTGGGTTAAAAAAGACGGAAAGTTTTTAATGGCTCAGCGTTCATTTAAGGAGTTGCAGGCTCCGGGAGCCTGGTCTATTCCGGGCGGAAAAATAGAAGAAGGCGAAGGTCTTGGCGTAGTTGAACAGACTTTAAAAAAAGAAATTTTGGAAGAAGTCGGCGTAAGTATTAAAGACAACGTTAAATATATAAGCAGCGATGCTTTTACCCGCGTGGACGGCAAGCATGTGGTGTCTTTGTGTTTTTTGTGCGAGTGGAAAGAAGGCGAGGCTAAGGCTTTACAGGAAACAGAAACCGTAAAATGGTTTAGTTTGCAAGAACTTAGAGATTTTAAAGAAGCTAAGCCTTTTTTAAAGAATTTAATTAGCGCTTTGGAAACTTTTTTGTTAAAAGACAGTTCTTGATTTTGACTTTTTATTTTTTAAAGAATACTATTTTAGCAGACCCAAGGAGGCGTAAGTATGAGGGCTTTGACGGCTCTTTTTTTGTTTTTGTTTTGCGCCTGCTTTTTAGAGGCGCCTCGCATGTTAAGTTTTGAAGAAGAGATTGCTTCCAGGTCTCTTATTTCAAAACAGCCTTTGCCTTCCTCGCTTTTAGACAACTTGTCTAAGGCGGTGGAGTTTGCCCTGCTTAGCGGGGCGGCAAGGGAGATAAGCCAACAAGATCTATTCCACGCGCATTTACTGTTTGCGCGGGGCAACAGGAACCTTTTGAGCCCAGACGCCATCCTCCTTCACGCGCAGGAAATGGTTGTTTGGTCGCCGGAGGAATTTAAAAAAAGAAACGTCCTTATTTCCTTGGCAGGACAGCCGGAAATTTTGGACTGTTCCCGTGGCCTCAGCCGGCGCAGGTTTTTCCCACAGGCAGAATGGCCAACGCTTTGTGTAGTTGATGAACACGACCTGGGTCTGACAAATCCGGCGGACGTTTATATTGTCCGCGTTGACAGGATTTCTAAGGCTCTGGCCAGAAGCCTTGGCCACAACACCCGCTCCGTGCGAGGGCTGAAAGTCTTGTTTGTCGGTTTTGGGCTCACGCTCAAAAACGGCCGTCTCGCTCTACCATGACCCACGAAACCCCAATTAGATGTTTTCGTGGGTTTCGTTTGTTTAAAAGCGTTTTTTTTGTTAGAATAAAAGTAAATTTTATGCAAAATCAGCAAACAAAACTTTCTTTAGAGCCGTATAAAGGCACGAGAGATTTTTATCCGAAAGACCAATTCGTGCAGAACTATATTTTTTCCGTTTGGAAAAAAGTTTGTGAAAGTTACGGGTATTTGGAGTACGGCGCTTCTATTTTGGAAGAGACCGAGCTTTATAAAAGCAAGTCCGGCGAGGAAATTGTAAACGAGCAAACCTACACTTTTATAGACCGCGGCGGCAGGAATGTGACCATTCGCCCGGAAATGACGCCTACAGTAGCCAGAATGGTGGCGCAAAAGCGCAAAGAGCTAACTTTTCCTTTGCGGTGGTTTAGCATCCCTAACCTTTTTAGGTACGAAAGGCCGCAAAGAGGCAGGCTTAGGGAGCACTGGCAGCTTAACGCGGACATTTTTGGTGTTGACTCAATAGAGGCGGATGTGGAAATAATCTCTTTAGCTTATAGTATAATGAAAGGCTTCAAAGCTAAAGACGAACAATTTGTTATTCATTTAAACAGCCGAAAGTTTTTAAATTATCTTCTTAGGGAATATTTTAGGCTTTCCGAAGAACAAGCTTTAAAAACCGGCAAACTTTTAGACAGGATGGCGAAAATGACGCCTGCCGCTTTTGAAGAAAACGGCGTAGAAATTTTAGGCGCGGCTGAATTTAAAACTTTGCAGAAAATTATCGGCACCAACGATTTAGCAGAGTTGCCCGAGGATTTGCAAAAGCACGATTCAGTTACCCAGCTAAAATTGGTATTTGAAAAATTGCGGGGAAATGGAATAGAAAATTTGGTTTTTGATATTGGGCTTGTAAGGGGTTTTGACTATTATACCGGCGCGGTATTTGAAGTATTTGATACTAGTCCGGAAAACGCCAGGTCGCTTTTCGGCGGCGGCAGGTATGACGACTTAGTTGGAATTTTTGATGTTGAAAAAGTTTCCGGGGTTGGTTTTGGCGTGGGCGATGTAACCATCCGCGATTTTTTGGAAACCCATAATTTGTTGCCGGAATATGCCTCGCCGGTTAAGCTTTATATTTGCCACCTTGAAGGCTATGTTGAAGAGGCTAATAAGTTAGCAAACTACTTAAGAGAGCAGGGAGTAAATGCGGCCGTTGATCTATCTGATAGAAAAGTTTCCCAGCAAGTTAAAACTGCGGATAAAGAAAGCATCCCATATGTTTTGGTTGTTGGGGAAGAAGAAATTAAAAGCGGGAAGTTTAAATTAAAAAATTTAAAGGAGAGCAGGGAAGAGGAGTTGGAAACAAAAGACATCGCGGCTTATTTAAAAAAATAGCATGCAGCATTTAACCAGGTTATTTAAATTTTTGGAAATCACCAGGGCGCAGCCGCAATACGGCTATGTTTTAGCCAATATCCCTAAGTCCGAATTAAGCGACTTGGCTCAGCACCATTATTTAGTCACTTTTTTCGGATGGCAGCTGGCAAGGCTATTGAATAGAAAAGGCGCTAAAATAAACGTGGAAAAAGTTTTGGCCTACTGCCTGGTGCATGATTTGGGAGAGCTTCTGGGCGGTGATATTTCCATGCCGTATGGCCGGGTTAACCCCAAAGCTAAAAAATTAGCCAGGGCTTTTGAATACGAAAATATAAAATACATTTCAAAGTTTTTTGGGCAAGACGAAGCTTATATAAGAGGTTTAGGCCTGGAGGTTAACGAGTTTAAAAACGATGAAAGCATTATTGCCATGATATCCGACGTAATAGAGTGCACCCATTATAAAATTTACAAAAACCGCTTTATTCCTTTGGACGTTAAAATGGCAAAGGAAAAAATAGAAAAGCACATTAGCAGACTGAAAGACAAAGCCGCTAAACGGGAATTAAATGAGTTTTTGAAAAAATGGTATAAGGAATTGCCAAAAAATAATCAGTTGGATAAGCTTTTAATTTAAATTTTCTTTCTAAGTTTATGCCTAGAAAAATTTCTAAAGAAATTTTTGGAAATGCGAGATCAGTAATTAACGAGCAGAAGCAAAAGTTTGAAGAGGGCTTACAGCATGAACGCGAGGCTTTTAAAAGTGGCTCAGAAAAAGGTCCTTATTTTATGTATGACGATGATTTAGAGAATATGGAATACAGCTTTAAAGATTTAATTCCTTGGGGTTTTAAATATTACCTTCGCGAAAGGTTCGGAGAAAACCAAAATTTAGTGGGGGTGGAATTAGGTGGTCCGGGCTCAAATTTTTTTGGAGGACTTAGCGAATTTTTTAAAAAAAGTGCCGGCGTTACAACACTCGATTTACGCCATAAGTATCAGACGGAGTTTCAAAAAAATTTTGATACAGCCATTAACCATTCCATTATTGCCGGTGATATTTTTAGCAAAAAAACTTTAGCTGAAGTTGATAAATGGCTAGGAAACCAGAGAGCAGATTTTATTATTGAAAGAATGCAGGCTGGTTGGAATTTTAACACCGACAGCTTGGTTCTTTTTGGGAAATATTTGGGAGATTGGTACAAGAGACTGAGTCAGGTTGGGGTTATGTTTGTACAAACTCCTTTCGCATCAAGTAAGCCAAAAATGGTTCAACCAGGTGTAAAAGCGGATTATGAAGCATGGATTAAATTAATGAGGGATAGTTATGGGGATTTTTTAACAATAAACGCCAATAATTACGTACTAAGCTTAGAAAAGACACCCAAAGCTCCCGAAAAAATAAATACTTTAAAATTTTGATCATGCTCTTACAGGTAGGCGTAAAAGTTTTGTTAAAAAATTCTGAGGGGAAATTTTTGCTTGTTCGCAGAAATCCCAAAAAATACCCCGAAGTCGGGCCTAAGTGGGACATTGTGGGGGGAAGGATTGAACCTGGAACATCGCTTTTGGAAAATTTAAAACGGGAAGTCTTGGAAGAAGTCGGTTTAAAATTATCGCTCCCTGTTAGGCTGGTTGGGGCGCAGGATATCCTTTTAGAGGACAAACATGTTGTGCGGCTAACCTATTTGGGAGAAATAGAAGGCGAGCCAAAAATTGACGAAGACCACACCGAAGCCAGATGGTTTTTAGCGGAGGAGTTAAAAAATTTGCCAAAAGCGGAGCTCGACAGTTATTTTTTGGAATTATTAAATAACCAAACTGTTAAAATTTAATATGCGAAGAAACCTGTTATTTTATATTTTTGTTATGGTTTTTTTGGTTGCCATAGTTATATTTTGGTCAAACAAAAAATCCGGCAGCCAAGTTATGGTTAGCAGCTTTGAAGAATGCGTTGCCAAGGGCTTTAAGGTCATGGAAAGCTATCCCAGGCAGTGCAGTTTGCCTGACGGCAGATTTTTTGTGGAAACCATGGTAGAAAACAGGTGATATGGTATAATTAATTTAGCAAGAAAATTAAGAAATAAATATGAATCATAAAAATTTGGGTTTGTTTTTGTTACGCTTGGGTTTGGCAATTGTTTTTATTGCCCATGGTTATGCCAAGCTTACCGGGCTTGAAGGTACGGGTATGTTTTTTGAAAAGTTAGGTATCCCCATGCCAGCGCTTATGGCTTATGTGGTTACTGCGGTTGAATTCTTAGGCGGTATTTTAATGCTTTTTGGCGTTTTGGTTAGGTATGTAGGATTGCTTATGTCTGTTACTATGCTGGTTGCGATTTTAACTGCCAAAATGCAGGGGGGCTTGATGCTTCCTATGGCGGGTAAGTATGAGTTGGAATTAATGCTTTTGTTGTCCGCTTTGGCCGTGGCTTTTTTGGGAGCCGGCGAATGGACGGTTTCAAGATTGTTTAAAAAAGAACAGAGTCAACCGCAAGTTTAGTTAATTTATTTTTTTCAGGCGGCTCTTTACAGAGCCGCCTCTTTGGTCTATATGGCGGATAACAATCTAATAGAGAAAATTAACCAAGTTGTCAAAACAAAATTTTCAGGTGAAGGTACGGGTCACGACTGGCATCACATTCAAAGAGTTGTGAAGCTTTCTCGTTATATTGCCGGCCGGGAGAAAGCCGCGGATTTGTTTTTGGTTGAGGTTGTTGCTTTGCTGCATGACTTGGAAGATTGGAAATTTAATTCAAAAAAAGACGCCAAAGAATTGCCTCAGACCAGAAAATTGTTGGTAAATTTGGGCTTGGAAAATTCAGTTACTCAAAAAGTTTTAAGGAATATTTCTAAAATTTCTTTCAAAGGTACGGGTAAAAATATTCCGCCTGATTTGGAAGGCAAGATTGTCCAGGACGCGGACAGGCTGGACGCGTTAGGCGCTTTGGGAATAGCCAGAACTTTTGCTTATGGAGGAAAACTGGGCAGACCGATTTTTGACCCAAAAATTAAGCCCTTTGAATATTTTTCAACCAGCATAAATCATTTTTACGAAAAGCTTTTATTGTTAAAAAATAGAATGAATACCAAAACCGGCCGGAAGCTTGCAGCAGACAGGCATAAATTTATAATGCTGTTTTTAAAACAGTTTATGAAAGAATGGAAAGGTAAAATTGTATGAATATAAATAGGCAGCAGGCTTACGGGCTAATGTGCGAATGGGTTGAGTCCGAGGCTTTGCGAAAACATATGCTGTGCGTGGAAGCGGCCATGCGGGCTTACGCAAAAAAATATGGAGAAAACGAAGAAGAATGGGGAATAGCCGGAATTTTGCATGATTTTGATTACGAAAAATTTCCGGACTATAATGCCCAAGAAAAATCCGGACACCCATTTGAAGGCATTAAACACTTGCAAACGTTAAATTATCCCCAAAGCATTATAGACGCGATTTTAGGCCATGCGCTTTATAGCGGGGTAAAAAGGGAAACAAAAATGGCCAAATGCCTGTTTGCGGTGGATGAGCTTTGCGGGTTTTTGGTTGCCTGCGCTTATTTGCGCCCTGACCGTTTCGCTTCTTTAAGCGCCGAATCAGTTTTAAAAAAGTTAAAAGATAAAAAGTTTGCGGCTAAAGTAAGCAGGGAAGATATAGATTTGGGCGTGCAGGAATTAAATGCGGACAAAAGCGAACATATTAATTTTGTGATTTCGGCTTTGAATAAAATAAGCGACCAAATTTTTTAGCATGCAAGAAAACCGGGATTATAAAAATCAAAATAACGGCGGGGGCGTAAAGAAATTAATTGCCTTGATTGTAATTTTAATTTTGGCTGCCAGCGCTTTTGACTACTACCAGCAGCATAAGGTTAAAATTAACAGCGTAGCGCAGCAAAGCCTTTCTAAGGCCTCGGAACTGGCGTCCTCGGCCAAAAAGGAAGTTGTTACTCCCGGGGCTTTGCGTTCCAGCATCAACGAAACAGGTGCTTATTTAACCAGAGCGGGGACAATTAATTTTACCAATATTGAGAGGCAGCAAAACAATCTTCCGGCTTTGAAAGAAAACAGTTTGTTAAATAAGGCGGCTCAGGCAAAGGTTAAAGACATGTTCATGGGCCAGTATTTTGAACATATTTCCCCAAACGGTATAGGACCCTCGGGCTTGGCTGACGCGGCCGGCTATGCTTATATTGCCGTGGGTGAAAATTTGGCTTTGGGCAATTTTAAAAACGATCAGGCCTTAGTGGAAGCATGGATGAACAGCAAAGGCCACAGGGAAAATATTTTAAGCGGAAAATATACGGAAATAGGGGTGGCAGTTATGGAAGGCGTGTTTGAAGGCAAAAAAATCTGGCTGGCGGTTCAGGAATTTGGGAGGCCGCTTAGCGATTGCCCCTCGGTTGACCAAAACATAAAAAACCAGATAGAGATTATAAAGGCCGAAGCAGAAAGGCTGGAAGCTCAGATTAACGCCTTGAAAAGTTATTTGGAAAATACCGAGCCAAAAACCAAACCAGAGGTGGAGGAATATAACCGTAAAGTCGACGAATTTAATAATTTAGTCAGAGCCTATAACAATAAAGTGGACTGGCTCAAGAATTTGACCGCTGAATACAATAAACAAGTCCAGGCTTACAATGCCTGCCTGGGACAGTAATTTTGATTTTTTGTAAAATTTTCGTTAAAATATAAAGAGAAAATTGTAAATTAACAAACAAATATGAAAAAAATAAAAATAGTGTTTTTTGCCTTGCTTTTAAGTTTAAGCGTAGCGGCTTTAAAAACTGAGGCGGTTAGCCTCGCGGTTCCGGAAAAAGACGACCCAAACGTTGTTGTCGGTTCCGGTCAAAACCCCCGTAATCTTTACGCGGTTGGCTCTAACGTGACTGTTAATGGCGCTGTGCGTGGAGATTTGGCCTCGGTTGGCGGAATGGTGAGCGTGGTGGGTGACGTAGAACAGGACATTTTAGTTGTGGGTGGAACATTGACTTTTGGGGGGAAAGTAGGCGGTGACGCGAGAATTTTAGGAGGTAACGTGACTTTTTCTCAAAGCATAGGCGGTGACGTGGCAGCTTTGGGCGGTAATATTAATTTTACGGAAAAAGCCGAGGTCGGTGGTGATTTGCTGATTGCCGGGGGAAACGTAATTATAGATTCGCCAGTAAAAGGCAATGTCACTATTGCCGGCGGCAATGTGACTATAAACAATCAAGTCTACGGGAATGTACAGGTAAAAACTAGCCAAAAGTTGGTTTTTGGATCCAGTGCAGAGGTTTTTGGAAAAATATCGCACAAAGGTACTAGCCAGGCTTTAATAAAAGACGGAGCAAAAGTTCCGAGCATAAGTTTTGAGCAAATACAGAAACGTGATTACAAGGCCGGAATAAAAGCTTTATATACGGCAGGCTTTGTTATTAAATTAATGGCATTGTTTTTTGCCGCTTGGCTGTTTTTAATAATCAGGCCAAAGAAAGTTTATGACAGACTGCAGTCAATAGTGCAGAAACCGGTTGAATCTTTGGGTTGGGGTTTGGTTGGTTTGGTCGTGTTTCCAATAGGGGTGATTTTGTTGTTCGTTACTCTGGCGGGTTATTATGTGGGATTAATTGCTTTGGCGGTTTACGTGCTCATGCTCTTAACAGCTTGCGTATACGGAGTTTTGCTTTTAGGCCATTGGGCTATAAAATATATCAGTAAAAATCAAGGCCAGGCCGCATGGCAGGTGGCTTTACTCGGGGCAGTTTTATATAAGCTTTTGCAGTTAATTCCTTTTATTGGCTGGCTTTTATTGTTCCTGGTCTTTTTAATGAGCTTGGGCCAGATGGTTGTGGAAATGAAAGAAGCTTTAAAAAACCGGCATAATTTATAATTAAATAGATTGTATGGGGATATTTGATAAACTCAAAGATATTAACGAAATGCGCAAGCAAGCAAATCAAATGCAAGGCTTGCTTGCACAGCAAACCGTAGTCGGCCAGTCGGGCGGCGGGAAAATAAAAGTTACCATAGACGGCAATATGGACGTAAAAAGCGTAGAGGTTTCGCCGGAAGTAGCAGGAGATAAGTCGGAAGTGGCCAGACACGTCCGTTCCGCGTTGGAAGATTTGTTCAAACAGCATAAAAAAATGCTACAGAAAAATTTTGGCAACATGCTTCAACAATAATGAAAAAATTAGCCATAACCGCAATTACATTGGTTTTCTTTATCGCCGCCAGTCCGGCGCTGGCTTTGCAGTTGCCCTCTACTGCCAATGAATTGGCGCAAACTTTAAATTTAAATGCCGAAAGTTATATGGTCTCCGATTTTAAAAGCGGAGAAATTTTGTTTTTTAAAGACGCCGACAAACAATGGGTACCCGCTTCTTTAACTAAACTATTGACGGTTTTAGTCGTGCTTGATACCAAACCCAAATTAAATAAGGCTGTAACCATGTCCAGTGTCGACCAAACGGCCGGTGGTTGCGCGCAGGGCGGAGCCTGTATTAAATCAAAGCCTGGGGTGAAATTTTCTGTTGACACTCTAATTAAGGCGGCACTGCTTCCTTCGGCCAACAACGCGGCCAATGCTTTGGCCAGAAGCACTGGGTTTAGCGCTCAAAAATTTGCGGAAAAAATGAACGAAAAAGCTAAAATTTTAGGCGCTAAAAACAGTTATTTTGTAGAACCCACAGGAATGAGCCCTGAGAACAAAATTACCGCCTCAGACTATGCTAAAATCACTCAGGCAGCCTTTTTAAATCCATATGTAAAAAATATAGCTACAAAAACCAGCTTGCGGCTTTTGTCTTTAAATAATTCCAAGTACCACCAGACAGTTAAAAATACTAATAAAATGCTGCTGGATCCGGAATCAAAAGTGGTGGCGGCTAAAACCGGCTTTATAGATGAATCTAAATATAATTTTTCCAGCTTGGTTAAGACAGAGGGGGGGCGTGAGGTAATTATTACGGTTTTGGGAGAAAAATCTTTAAATCAGGCGTTTTCGGAAACCAAGCTTTTAACTTCATTGGTGAAAACGGCCACTGACCTGGCGCTTTTAAAAACTTCCGGCCTAGTTGCCGGCGCTTTAACTAATTAATGTTTAGAAAAATTTTATGAAGAAGCAAGTCACGGTAAGCATAATAGTTTTATTGGTTTTGGGTTTCGGATTTTTTTTATTCAAGATATCGCCGCAAACTCAAAACGGAACTAATTCGCAGAATAATTTTAATTTGGGCAATATAGATTCCATGTCCGCGCCTTCGGAAGTCAAAGCTGACGACCATGTTTTAGGTAATCCGGAAGCAAAAAATACTATTGTGGCTTATGAGGATTTGCAGTGCCCGGCTTGCGCTAATTTTGAACCTATTTTACAAAGTCTTCCCGCAGAGTTAAAAGACACAAAAGTAGTTTTTAGGCATTTTCCCTTGTTATCTATTCACAAAAATGCTTCTTTGGCCGCCATTGCTTCTGAAGCTGCGGCAGCTCAGGGGCGTTTTTGGGAATTTGTGAATTTGATGTACAGCGGTCAGGATAAGTGGTCAAACTTGTCTGATCCAAGTCCGGCTATTATAGAAATTGCCAAGCAGTCCGGAATTGCCAACATAGAGCAGTTTAGTTCGGATTTAAGTTCTCAAAAATACAAAGATAGAGTAGAGAGGGATTTAAGGGAGGCAACAGGCCTTAAGGTAGGCGGTACCCCGAGTTTATATTTTAACGGCGTACCGCTGGAATTAGGCGGGGTTGAAGCTATTAAACAGCAGGTGGAAAAGCTTTACAAATAAAGTATTCATAGATCTACCAAAACGCGCTTTACTGGCGCGTTTTGATATTGATTTAGCAGCTGTTTAATGTTATAATCTTTTCCCATGAAAGATAATCAGATAAAAATTAAAAATAAGGGAAGTGTGCTAATGGCGCTTTCCGGCGGCATAGATAGCGCGGTTTCAGCGTATCTACTAATTAAGCAGGGATATAAAGTACAAGCCGCGTTTATGAAGAACTGGAGCAGCCAGGAAGGCCTTTTGAAAAATGAATGCCCGTGGCTTTTAGACCGCAGGGAGGCTTTGCGCGTGGCTGCGTTTTTAAACATCCCGCTTCATACATTGGATTTTGAAAAGCAGTACCAAAGTACGGTAATGAAATATTTTTTTAACGAATACAAAAAAGGCCGTACGCCAAACCCGGATGTCATGTGCAATAAAGAAATCAAATTTAAGCTTTTATATAACTGGGCAATGAAAAACGGGTTTGATTATTTGGCTACGGGACACTACGCGAGAATTAGTAGAAAGAAGCAAGTAGTAAGTAGCAAGGGAAGGCAAAAAAAATCCATACTACATGCTACTAACTACACGCTACAGCGAAGCCGGGATGAATTCAAAGACCAAACTTACTTCATCTATAACATAAAAACAGAGCAGCTGCCGCATGTGCTTTTTCCGATTGGGGGAAAGAAAAAAGAACAGGTGCGCAAAATGGCCAGGAAAATCGGTCTGCCTAACGCGGAACGCAAAGAAAGCATGGGTCTGTGCTTTGTTGGGAAAATTAGGCTGAAGGATTTTTTAGAGCAAAGGCTAAAAGAAAAAAAGGGGGAGATAATCTTTTTACCCCCTGCTTCGTCTTTGCGAGGAGTGCGGCCGACGAAGCAATCTTCCCCTAAAGAACAGATTGCTTCGGATGCACTCGCAATGACGAAATCAATTATAGGACACCATTACGGCTTACATAACTACACCATTGGCCAGCGTCAGGGTATAAAAGTTGGCGGAAGCGGCCCGTATTATGTAGTAAGCAAGGATTTAAAAAGCAATACTTTGTTTGTAACTAATAATCCTGAAGACGAGCGTTTGTTTGTAAAAGAAGTACAGATCCATTCTGTAAACTGGATTGATTCTAGCTACAAGCTAAAAGCTATAAGCTGTAAGCTTGTCGGAAGGTATAGGCACCAGGGGGAATTGGTTCCGCTAGGCATTTCAAAAATAGACAACAAGTATTATCGCGTAATTTTTAGAAATCCACAGAAAGCTGTTGCCTCGGGACAAAGTTTGGTATTATATAAAGGTAAGGAATGTGTCGGCGGAGGGGTAATTGCTTAGCTTATAGGATAGACTTGTAATCTTTATATATGCCCGAGTTTCAAGGTGATATTGACCCGAGTGTTCAAAATCAGGCTTTTACTTCCAAAACTTCTAAGGTTTCCAGAAGGGAATTTTTTAAGGCAATAGGAGGCGCTGCGGCTTTTTTGACAACCGGAAAAGAAACAGCGGAGGCCCGGCCGCAAAATTATAGAACCGGGCCTTTGGCCGGGAAAAAATTTAACGACTTATATAGCGAGTATACCGGAATAAAAGGAGAAGTTCCGGAAGCCGTAACGATTGATTTTAACAGGCAGCTCAATAATCTTTGGGAGAAAAAGGTCAGGCGTTCCGGCAATAATCCGGTAGTGGTAAAAACCCGCAATGAAGTTTTGGCCGAATATAACCGCACAGGACCCGTAAAAACCGATTTAAGCAAGTATTCCGCTGAAATAGGCAGGGTAATTAGTTCCTTAAATTCAACTTTAGATTGGAAGGCTTATGCCCAAAAAAAAGGTTTAAGCGCGCAAGAAGTTAATTTATTACAGCAACTGTCTTATTCTATTAAAGGTAAGGACTTGGCCGCATATGCCATGACCGAGTTAATGCCTTCTAAAGACGGGCGGTTAAATCGGGATGTAATGAATTTTTTACTCAGCAACGCGGGAAAAAATTATGTTGAAACCATTCCTGCAATTTATGATAAAAAAACTTCTTTTGGCCCGTATCAATTTACCGAATACGCGCTTTATGAAGTAGACGGCGTTAGGAGAGGTGCTTCCATTCCCAACCAATTTTTAAGAAGCGGAAAGATTAGGGATTCCGTAGCCATGCTAAGAGGAACTGACCACCATAAGGCCGCTTATTTGTTTGTTGTAGACAACCTGGCAAATTTGGTAAACCGTTCTACAAAGAAACAGTTAAATGCCTTGACCCGAGTTTTAAGGGAGAAACACGACGATTTAGTGGCTTACGCGGCGACTGCCCACCATGGTCCGGGAGCTGCCATGAAAATAGCCAAAAGGTGGCTAGATAACAACGCCCAATTGCCCTATGAAGTTTCCTGCGGCAGAATCTATAGGCTATACGCGGAAAAAACCAAGGCTAATTTAGGGGCGCTAAAGAATTTTTAATCACTAAAAATTTATGGTAAAAATTTCGGAAAGCGGCGGAGTGAGTCCCATTCAGGCTATTGAAAAGCCCAGAAACGAGCCTAAAAATTCAAAACCGCCACAAGAGACAGTAGAAGAAATAAAAGATGTAATTCAGTTGTCCGAAGAAGTTAAAAAAATTTTAGACAAAAAATAATTAATTAAAAAATATGTCACAACCTTTAGAATACAATCCTAATATGGGAGACGAGGAAAGCCACTTGGCAGTAATGGAGAATCGTCTAAATAGCGCAAGGGAAGAATTAAGAATTGCGCAGGAATTAGGTAAGCCCACAGAGCAAATATCTGCACTTGAAACTGAGGTTGATAGATTGGCAGAGGAAGTTGAAGAATTTAAAAATAGTTTGCCAACAGCAGCATAAAAAATACCCCCTTGAAAAGGGGGTATTTTTTATGCTATAAATATATGTTATTCCTGCCGGTCTAGGGATAGCTGTTGCGCGCGCGTTGCCGCAATAAAACTTCCGGTAAAGCTCTAAAGGGGGGCTTTATGACAAAGACTGAAGTTGTTTTTATGGCGTGTTTTTGGGTGCTCGGCCTTGCGGCCTTGAGTACCGAGTGGGGAGGGAGTGCGGAAATGTTCCTTCTGGCTTCGTTCTTGGCTGGCGCGATGTTTGAGATGCTGGGGGAAAATATGCCGCGGCCCCCGTACTGGAATTTCGTGGGCAGAGGAGCTTTGCGGACTTGGGGGTTTGTTTTTGTCTGCATTCTCGTAATTGTTTTTATGGGTGCGGCAGTGAACGACAGGCCTGCGGCCACAGATTTTGTGCGGCAAGCGCTGGGACTCGGAGGTCTGCTGCCCGCCTTCGCGCTGGCTGGCATCGCGTTTTGCTTAGGTCTCGTAGGGATGGCGGCGGAGGTTCCGAGAAGGATACTTCAGTTAGTGCGAAATCGGTGGCTGGACATACTTTGTTTTGTCTTTGTGTTGACAGCCTTGTACACCATCATTCGCGGCGTGTTGTTTTGGCCAGAGCCCGGGCGGCCTTAGAGCCACCCGAACAACCAACTTCAAACTATAAGACCGGCCTTGGGTGCGTCAAGCATTCCTACGGCCGGTCTTTGCTATTTTTAAAGGCTCACATGGAGTGAGCCTTTTTGACTAAAGGAATTATCAATTGAAATCTGGATCCCGCATCAAGTGCGGGATGACAGAACGTAGATAGTTAGCCTTTCAAGAATTTTACAAGCAACAAAGCTACAATGTTTATAATTTTGATCATCGGGTTAATTGCCGGGCCGGCTGTGTCTTTGTAGGGGTCGCCTACGGTGTCGCCGGTAACCGCGGCTTTGTGGGCATCTGAGCCTTTGCCGCCAAAACTGCCTTCCTCAATATATTTTTTAGCATTGTCCCAGGCAGCGCCTCCGGTAGTCATGGAAATACCGACAAACAAACCGGTGACTATGGAGCCGACCAAAAGTCCGCCCAAAGCTTCGGCGCCTAAAACAAACCCGACTGCCACCGGCACAATTACGGGGATTAAAGCCGGTACCACCATTTCTTTAATTGCGGCTTTAGTAACAATGTCCACGGCTCTGGAATAGTCGGGTTTGCCCGTGCCTTCCATTATGCCTTTTATTTCCCTAAACTGCCTGCGCACTTCTTCTACCACCGCCTTTGCGGCATTTCCAACCGCAGACATGGCAATGCTGGCAAAAAGATAGGGGAGGAGTCCGCCTATGAGAAGGCCAACTAAAACGCGGCTGTCGGAAAGGTCAAAAACCGCGCTTATGCCTTCTAACTTTAATTCCTGGGTGTAAGCGGCAAAAAGTACCATGGCCGCAAGTCCGGCACTGGCAATAGCGTAGCCTTTGGTAACTGCTTTGGTGGTGTTGCCTACGGCGTCTAACGGGTCGGTAACGTCCCTGACAGATTTATCTAGTCCGGCCATTTCCGCAATGCCTCCCGCGTTGTCGGTTATGGGCCCAAAAGCGTCTATAGCAACCACAATGCCGGTTAAGGAAAGCATGGACATAACAGCCAGGGCAATGCCGTACAAACCTGCAAGCTGGTAGGCGGCTAAAATAGCCAGCACAATTACGATTACCGGAGCCGCGGTAGACTGCATGCCCACGGCCAGCCCTTTAATAATGTTGGTGCCGTGGCCGGTGGTGGAAGCCTCCGCAATGTCTTTGACCGGAGAGAAATTTTTGGCCGTGTAGTATTCAGTAATAAACACTACGGCCGCCGTAACAACCAAACCGATTAAAGAGGCGTAATAAAGGTTTATGGGGCTGTAAAGGCCATTATTTTGCATTAAGCGCATGGTAATGGGGTAAAAGGCAATAGCGCTTAAAATGCCCGATACCGCAAAGCCTTTGTACATCGCGCCCATAATGTTATTTGATTTGCCTAAGCGCACGAACCAAGTGCCAATAATGGAAGTAATAATGGAAGCAGCGCCTATTAATAGAGGATAAATTATTGCGTTTGAATTTGAAGAGTCGGTAAAAATAAACGAGCCTAAAAGCATAACCGCTACAGTGGAGACGGCGTAGGTTTCAAACAAGTCAGCGGCCATGCCGGCGCAGTCGCCCACGTTGTCGCCCACGTTGTCGGCTATAACGCCTGGGTTTCGCGGGTCGTCTTCAGGGATATTGCTTTCTATTTTACCTACCATGTCTGTTCCTACGTCCGCGCCTTTGGTAAATATGCCTCCGCCAAGCCTGGCGAATACGGAAATTAAGGAAGAGCCAAAAGCCAGACCCGCTAAGGCAGATAAATCTTTGGTTAAAGCGTAAAAACCGGCTACGGACAAAAGTCCCAAGCCTACCACGAACAAGCCGGTTACCGCGCCGCCTTCAAAAGCTAAAGACAGTGCTGCGCCTAGGCCCTTTTTGGCTGCTTCGGCTGTTCTGACATTTGCGCGCACGGAAATATTCATGCCTATAAAACCGGCAACAGCGGAAAGCGCGGCGCCGATTACAAAAGCGGCCATGGTAGAGGTGGAAAAGCCTCCAAAAAACATAAGCGCTAAAATAGCCACAGCCACTAAACCCACGGTTTTATATTGCCTGGAAAGATAGGCTTTGGCGCCGGCTTGAATAGCTTTTGCTATTTCCAGCATCTTGCCTTCGCCTTGCGGAGATTTTAAGATTTTCCAAATTAAAAACGCCCCGTAAAGTAGCGCTAAAATCGCCGCACCTAACACATAAGCCATGTAGTTCATATTTTAAGTTTATAATTATTATGAATAAAATTCAATCAAAATTATAGCCTTTTAAGCCAATTTTGGCAAATTTAAAAACCCTTTTTAAAGGGCTTAATAAAATTAGTTAAAGCTCGCGCTTAAGACCAGCGCTTTAAATTGCGGCCTTAGGCTCATGGAAAGACCCACGTCAAAAGTATAAAAATAGGAGCCGCTTTTAATGCCGTACAGGGAGTCAGTCACGTTCAAAGCCGTAAACCCGGCAATAGTTTCTTTTGTGTAAGGCAGCCCGTCAAGCGCGTAAAATTCGGAGGCGTGAATGTAAATTTTAATATTGTAATACTTTAAGCCCGGATCAATTTCCAAAACATTAAACCCGTTTTTACTTTTGCCCTCCTTAACTTGCCATTCCGCAGGGTATTTAAAGCTTAAGTTATATTTTTCGCTACGAAAAATTTGCCAGTTTTCCGTGCTTGCCGGTTCTATGGTTTCCAAAGCCTCGGCAGTTTGAATGTTTAGCGGGTTTAAGGAGTTTTTTGGTTCAGGGTACTTTACGGCTTCGTTTCCGTTTATGTTGTAGTTATATTCTTCGGCATTTTTTTGCAGGCCCGAATATAAATTAACGCATACAAAAGTGCCGATTATTGCAAACGACAACAGGAAAATAAAACTTTTGGTTTGGGGAGAAATTTTTTGCACTTTTTTTAGGGCTTTTTTATTTCTAGCTTTGAATTAGTAAGTAGCAAAATTTTAATCTTCGACTTATATGGAGAAGCTAAAATTTTGGCTTAAAAGCTCAATATTATTCGACCCTGTGGAGAATAATATTGAGTTTCGTAATTCATGGTTCCAACTGATTCCCAGTTCAGTTTTATTAAAGCAAAGTTATTTTGTTTTGTCAAAAAGTTTATCCAAGCCGGCATTTTGCCCGCAGTAGTAAAGATTTTTGGTCAGGTTAACGCAAAAGCCCGGGTTTTTTTGCAAGTAGGAATACTTGGGCAAAAACCAGTATAAAAAGGCTGCCACCAGAAATATAACCAGGTAGAAAAAAAGTTTTAGAAGTTTAAACATAAAGTCTATTTCTATTCTACCATACTTGATAAAATAAGGTAAAAATTTTATAATATTGTTTGTTAAGCATGTATATTGGGGTGTAGCCAAGCGGTAAGGCAAACGGCTCTGAACCGTTCATTCCTAGGTTCGAATCCTAGCACCCCAGCCACTTCTTATCATCGTGTGCTTTTACGATGCCAGCGAACACGGGTTTGAGCGTGAACATTGGCGTTTTTTGTTTCAAACGGCAGTTCTGAAGAATGAAGTTCAGGAATTGCCTTTTTTCATTTGGTTCAGAACTTTCAAAGATTGAAAACGCACGCTTAGAAATATCCAGTATTCTAGCGGCGATTAAATAATGATTTTCATCAGCCTTGCTATGCTCGGCAATTTGCTGGGCAATGTCGGCCTGTTTTTCTTTATACTCTTTCAACTTTCTGTCATACATTTCGGGAGTAATACTACTGTCCATTTTTTCATCAAACATTTTGCTTATCCGGTCATCAATCTTGTTATACTCGGCTTGTAAGTTAGCAATGGCCTGCCTGTAAAAGTCCTGTTCGGCTTCAGTAGCCTTTCGTAAGCCCTTAACTACATAATCAATGCCTGCTTGGGGCAATTCTAAGCGTTTGAGCGTGTCATAAATAGGCTCTAGCAAGACTTTTTCCGGCACATAGAGCCGTTTGCACTTGCCTCGGTAATTGGTGCAACTGTAATAGGTATATTTGCCCTTAGCTGTTTCGGGCGTAATTGTGCAGTTGCATACATCGCAACTTACTAGGCCTCTAAAAATAAAAGGTTTGGCCGCATACTGGAATGGTTTTTTATTCCAGCTCTCTCTGACCTTTTGGCATTTCAAAAATAATTGTTTGGAAATTAAAGTTTCGTAATGGTGCGGATATTCAATGCCCTTAACCAACATAATGCCATAGTAAAAAGGTTCGCTTAAAATCTGTTCTATTTGGCTGGTTGATAGAGCCTTGCCTGACTTGGCCGTTAAGCCTAAATTTTTTACCAACTCGGAAATGGTTTTCATTGAGTATTTGCCGGTAGCATATAGCTCAAAAACTTTAACAACTAAAAAGCCTTTGTCTTGGTCAACAATAACATTGCTTTTGTCTTCATCATCCCTAAAATTTAAGTAGCCAATAGGGGCTTGGCCAATACATTCGCCTCGCTTTAGTTTTTGCTCAATACTGCGCTTAACATTATCGCTTAATTGCAAAACATAACTTCTTGCAAACATTACGGCCATATCCCATTGCAAAAGTTGCGAGCTGTTTGCGTCTTTGGTTAAAACTAAATTTTCTCTTACAAAGTGCAATTCAACTTTGCCTTGTTTCCGCAAGTCATCCAATACAACGCTTTCCTTAAAACTTCTTTGCAGCCTATCTACTGTTTCAACAACAAGCGCAAGCGTTTCTTTTGAGTTCTTTATAAGTGTTAAAACCTTTTCAAATTTTTTTCGGGTATCGTGAGTAGAACTCTCGGCAATTTCAAAAATGACTGGTGCTTCCAGTCCTTTTTTGTTTGCATATTCTTTCAACCGCCTAACCTGCGCCGGATTGGAATGGTCTTTTTCTTCCTGCTCTTTGGTTGAAACACGAGCTAAAATTATTGCTTTCATACGGATTTGAAGTTATTAATTAGCTCCAAATCCGAGTTAGAATTTATCCCATACAGATTATAGACAATTTTATCAATTTCAATAAGGCATCTGTTTATTTTTTCCGAAATAAGAATTAAATTATCCTTTTCTTTCAGAATTAAATTTACAGCAGTAATTTTTTTATCAGTTTCAATTTCCTTAGACGCATACATACCTATGCTGTCGTCCAATTCGGTTAAATCCTTTATAGTCTTTGGCAGTTCATTAATGTGGAGTTCAAAATTTAATAACTGTAATAATTTTTTTTCTTGATTTTCTTTATTGGTAATTTCTTCTTTTAATTGGTAATAAAGTTTTTTGAAATTATTTTTTATGTCTGAATTAATTTTGTCTAATTTTAAGGGTATGCTCCTTATTAAATCAGGGGAAAAGTTAATGCCTCCGCCCATTCCTGAAGTAGAATGTTTGTTTTTTAGATAATAAGTTATTAGCTTTGAGTTGAGAATGCAAATCAAAGTATATGGGTCTACTGATTCTTTAAAATTGTTTATTACTGAAGTAGATTTGCCTGCAACAAACTCATTTTTATCGTCTAAAATACATTCAAAATGCCTAATCCCAGCTACTATAATTTTTACATTATCAAATTTTTGAAACCTTTTAGGGAATTGTTTTTTAAAATCTTCTTTTTGGACGACTGGGTATAAATATTTATTTTTCAGATAAGCTGTTTTTTGAATACCCCAGAGAGTATAGTATTTTTCTATTGTCCCTGTGTTAATCAATTTTAAATAGTCTGAATTGTCATTAATTTTTAAGTCCTTGATTAAATCAATCAATTCGTAAGCTTCACCTGTGGTAAATGCTCCAAATACGTCTGCAAAATCACCAAGCGGCAAGCTCCCATTTTCTACATCCTTAAGCAAGCCCCTGTTCTCAACAAAAATGTCGCCCCAATTGTCATCCGACAATTCTTCTAGTTTATTAGATTCTTCAGAATACTCTGAACTGCTTGTAAATTTAGAAACGACAAAATTATCAAACGACCCTTTTTTTATTGAAAAAATAATTGAGCTAAGGTTTGCATCTTCAAAAACTTTTACAGGCGAGAGGTCGGCCAGTAATACGACATTATTTTTAATAAGCTTCCTTAATGATTTGCCATAATCCATTGAAAGCCATTTATTTGGGACAATCATACTTAAGTAGCCATTCTTTTTTAATAGCTCAAAGGATTTTTCAATAAATGGGATATACAAGTCCCAGTTGCCTGTGGCTGATTGATACGCTTGTGAAATAAATTTTCTACCTAATGGGTCATTTTTAACCATTGATTCTGAATCAACATACGGCGGATTTCCAACTATTACATCAAATCCGCCAGCAGTAATAATCTCTGGAAATTCTTTTGCCCAATCAAAAGCCCGTTCGCCTGCAAATTCTGGGTTATCAATAAGGCTATTACCGCACTTGATATTATTTTTTAAAGTAGTTAGCTTTTGTCCTTTTTTAGCCGATTTAAACCAAAGAGATAATTTGGTAATTTCAACACTTTCGGGGTTTAAATCTACGCCGTAAATATTATTTTGTAGCAAAGATTTTACATAATCTTCGGTATCCCAAAGACTTGTAGCTCCGACTAAAGAGCCGATAATGTTTGAAATTCTTTTATTTTCAGCTAGCAAATAATCAAAAACTTTCACTAAAAATGCCCCAGAGCCGCAAGCAGGGTCTAATACTTTGATATTGAGAATAAGATTCCTATATTCTGTGTATGCCTCAACCATTTTTTTATTATAGGTTTCGTCCTTTTTTATTCTGTTGCTATCAAGCTTATGTTTAGCAAAGACATCCTGCTCCATTTTTTCTAAAAATTTTACAAGCGAATTTTTTACAATATAATCTACAATATATTCAGGAGTATAATAAACTCCTTCCTTTTTGCGCTTCGTTTCATTTTTTTTGACTTCCGGCGTTTCGCTTTCCGAATACTTTTTTAATCTTTCAAGGTCTACGATTGATTGCTCAAAAATATGGCCGAGAATGTTTACAGACAAATCCTCTTCAAAATCAAATTTTGAAAGTTCTACAAAGTGTTTACAAATCTCATTGCTTATTTTTAAGTTGTTTATTTCATCATCGTGTTTAAATAACTCGCCATTATAGCCGTCCGGCACGCCAAGTTTTTGGCTACCCTCATCTACTGCTTTAAAGAATTTTTTTAGTGTGTCCCATATCGGCTCATCCAATGCGCCTTTTTGGGCGTATTCCACAACCTCGTAAAGTTTACCTTGTGGGAGCAATCCGGCATCCTCAAAAAAACAGATAAAAACTATACGGTCTATAATTTTTTGTGCTTTTTCAACAACGTGGTTATAAAAATTACTTCGTTGGATTTTCTCATTATTTTGTATTATGTCCTTAATTAGTTGCTCTCGTAATTGCTTGTATTCTTTATAAAATTTATTAGTTATTTTTTCCTGTTCAATCCGTATGGCAGACAATAATTTTTCAGTATTAGTTTGCCCTTTTTCAGTAATAAAATTATTCGCGCAAAATAAGAAGTAAAACTTTTTAAAATTAAAGTAGTCATCGTTAGGGTTAATCAGGTCTTTAAGCGTAAATTTTTCATAATCCAATTGGTTATCTCTAAAAATCCGTATTTCAAAAAAATTGGTTGCAATAACAAAACCACAATCCTTATATTGAGGTTTGTATTTAAAAGCTTGTTGAATTGGGCTTAGGTTGCCCTCACGCTGTTGAGATTTATCAAGAGATGTATTAGCATCTTTTATCTCAACTACGGCAATAACTCTTTTATCATTTTTGCTAAAATATCCGAGAGTTGCATCGGGCATTTGACCACCACCTGTTTCAACATTGTCTTTTGGTTGGATTGAATAAATATTTGCTGGAAATGGGGTGTAGTCTAATACTTTAATAAAAAAATCTGAATTAAATGCTTGCTCGCATTGCGTTTCATTTTTTTTCTGCAGCTCCTTTGTATTATAAGCGTCATACCACGATTGAATAATCCCAAGCTTTTGCTCAAGATTAGGAATCTCAAATTTTTCAAGTTCCCCTTTAATCATTTTGTTTTTGAAAAGTCCAGCCATATTATTTGGTTTTAGCCTTATCTAAAAATTTATTAAATTCTATTTTATCAATTCTAAATTCCTTGCCAATTTTATAAGCCTTAAGCTGTTTAGCTTTGATTTTTCGGTATATGGTCATTATGTTGACCTTGAGGGCTTTGGCCAGTTCTTCGGCGGTGTAAAAGGGGTCTTGTTGCATAGGGGTATTATAGTTTACTATTCTTTACATTGCAAATGACGGGCTGTGGGTAAGTCTAATGCAAACTCATAGGGTCAAAAGCGTCCTTTGGCGGCTCAATTTTAGCGGCCTGCGGCAAGGCATAAGGTTTAAACTGCTGTAAGGCCGTTTTTATCTGCTTAATGTATTCGTGGCAATTTTCAATGATTGCTGTTTTATTTAGCAGTTTAATTTTAACTCCTATTCTATCCCAGCTACGCTTGCTTGCCCTTTTGCCCAACATTTGGCGCAAATCTTTAACGCCGCCTTTGTCTTTGCAAGCCATTTTGAGCAGGGCTAATTGAAAAATAGTTGCGGTTCTCATTTTAGGATTGTTTTTAAATAGCATTCTTAAAATCTTTTGTGGTGTATCTTCAAAGTCAAAAATAAATAGACTCGGTTCAATGTAAGTTTGAAAATAATCTAGCAGTATTTTTTGGCATACTGCCAATTTAAAAATGTCGGAAAAAGTTGGATTTTGAGCAAAGCCAAGTCTTGCTAAAACAGCGTTCATTTTTGGCTTTTCAGATAGCCTAACTTCCATTCTTAAAATTTCGGGTTTTGCTTTCCTTTCCAAAAAATCAAAAAGACTTTGCCGTTGTATTTTTTGGTCTACGTCAATAGCCTTGTTTTCGCTTTTCTCTAAATCTTTCATTTTGTCATAAAAAACTAACGAATGGGACTTAGAGTAATACTGCAAGCCGTGTCCGCCATTTCTAAATGTAGTTTTTTGCAAATCCATTTTTTCGGTTAAGTTTATTTTTTCAAACTCCTTAATAATTCCCGTTGCGGAATAACCGCCAGTTATGAGTATGTTTTTTGAGGGATGAAAAGAGGCAACTATCGCCCGTCTAATAACATTTTCCGCCACGCTAACTCCCATACTGGAAACTTTTTCTTGCAGCATTGCAACTTCCAAATCAAAATCATTTTCCGTAATTTCTATCAGATTATTGTTATTGATAACTTTAGCGGCTGAAGCCTCAATCCTTAAAGTCGCCTCTGCTCCACGCTTGTAAATAAGCAGCTTGGGTTTATATTTGCCGGAGCGTTTATCTTCGGCTGTGGGGTTGTTTACATACTTGCGGTAAAAAGTCCTGTCTAAGTGCATTTTTTCTGTTGAGGGACTAAACATATCGTGCCGCACAATCCGGTAATAGCCCTTTGGAATATCTAAAATATAAGTATCTAACATTTCATTACTTCTTTAAAAATAAATAGTGCATTAAAACAAGGTTTTAGCCTTATCTAAAACAGCTTTTTCTATATCTTTTGCCAGCATTTGGTTAATAGGGTGGTAGATATTTAGCCCTCGGTCGCCAATCTTTTTAGTAGGATAAGTTAGCCGGTATCCCGTGCCGTCCAGCCGTGTGTAAACGCCGATTGAGCCAAGATACAGGCAATCGTCCAAAACAAGGCTCGCAAAGGCTACAAGGCCGCCTTGAGGTTTTACCGGTGTTATATTGACCTCGCTAATCTTCATAAAGTTGCGAGTTATATTTTCTATCCATTTCAACCAGCCAGCCAAATGCGCCAATCAAATCCTGCTTGGCTTCAAAAACTTCCTGCTCGTTCAACTCCTTGCCGGATAGCTTTTCTAATATTACTTTGTCGTGGCTTGTTATTTCGGACATAAAAAAACTGGTTATAAAACCAGTCTAAATGTTTATGCCTTTGCCGTATAAGAAATTATTGAACTACGCTAAAAGAAATTAGGAAATTATTGACCTACACTAGTTTCCTAAATCTTCTTCTTTTTTCAAGGCTAATTATTTTGCCAATTTCGTTATAGACCAGCCCATTGTTTGGGTGGCTTTTATCAAGTTCTTTTTTTAGCTCTTTGAGGCTTAAATTTTTATGTTCCCAAATGAAATCGGTAATTTTGCGGTCTAATTTTCTCTGTCTAAAATTGACCTTGTTTTCTCTGTAATCTTCTATAAAACTAACAATTATATCCCAATTTTTGTTAATGTAATCTAACACATCCCTTTTCGTGGCAAACTTATGAATGTTAATGCTCACGGGGTAGGCCGATACAAAAGTCTGCAAGCGATGATTTATCATTGGCGGCATCCACGCATCTTCAGGGTGCAGTAGCAAATCAACAGTATCTCTCATTACAGCCAAATCGCATACTTCGCCCAAGTAATCGCTTTTGCCCATAATATCTTCAAGTAATATACCGTGCATTAATTCATCATCCAGACCGTATTCTTCGGCGATTTCATCGTATATTTTCCAATGCGGTATATAATCATCTTCGGGAAAAAGTGTCATAAATTCTTCCGACAAGGCTTTGTATTTATCCAGTATTACCTCAAACTGCTTAACCCTCTTATCTTTATCGGAATTTTTGGTTAATTTACGGAGTTGCTTAACTTTGGCCATAAAGTGTTTGTTGCGCTTTAGGTCTGCCAAATACTGCTGCAACTTTTTATGCCCTTGAGTTTCTTTTCTTATTATTTGCATTACATTTTTCAAAATTAGCTTTATTCCTTATATTTTATCAATAAGTTCTGATTTGTGGAAATTCAATAAAAAATGGTATAATATGCTTGCATTATTATATGGAGCAAATACCAATGATTACCTCACTTTGTAAAAAAAGTGTTCAGGCAATAAACTATTTTGCCCGTAAAAAAGACGGCCCAATAAATAAAATGAAGGCAATTAAGCTCATTTATTTTGCCGATAGATATCATCTTAGGAAATATGGCAGACCTGTTGTTGGGGATGATTATTGGGCGATGAAATTGGGGCCGGTTGCTTCAAACACTCTAGATACAGCTAATTTAGCTAGTAATAGTCTTGAAAAAGACTGTTTTCAATATGCCAAAACATTTATTTCACATCCAAAGGGCGATATAAAAATGGAGAATATTATCTCTAAAGAAAATGTTGACTTAAGCATTTTTTCTCAAACAGATATAGACGCATTAGAAATAGCATTTAAAGAATTTGGGGACAAAGACCAATTTGAGCTTGCAGACACTTCACATATTTATCCCGAATGGTTAAAGCATAAACACGATATTTTGGTTGAGGGTAAAAAAAGGGTTAAAATGGACTACTTAGACTTTTTCTTAAACCCAAGAAGTGGCGGCTCTCATATTTTTGATTTACCTGAAGAACATCTTGATTTAGCAAAAAATTCTTACTTAGAAAGCCAAGATGCCGATTTAATTTTGGGATAGAAATACCGCCTATGCAGATTAACCCTGAAATTTCTATCCCTATTTGTATTGAACAAGGCTCAATATATCTTTACCAATTAGATACTGTGAATAAGGACGGGACGCCATATAGCGGAAACCGTTTTTTTATAGTTCTTAACCTAAACCCTCAAACCGATGAGATTTTGATACTTTCCACAATCACAACGAAAATTGATAAACAAAAAGAATTTATTAAAAAAATCGGCGAAGACCCAAGCACATTAGTTTCTATTACTGTATCCGATTTCCCTAACCTATCTCAAGACAGTGCCGTAAATTGCAACCGTATTTACGAAACAACGCTTAAAGAGTTAGTAGAAAAGGTTAAGAATGGTGGCAAAATTTTTAATCACAATTTACCTAAAACCGTTATGAGCGCCTTGATTAGCGGAGTGTTAAAAAGTAAACAGGTATCTCCTGAAGTCAAACAGAGATTAATTTAATAAGCTGGCTGCAAGTTTAACAAGCTTAAATCCTGCTCCAGTTCTGCCCAGTTCAAAGTTCTAAACATATTCAATAAGGGCAGCCACGTCGCTCGCGAGCGACGTGGCCAGCCTGCCCTGTCGTTCGAGAACGACAGGACCACAGAATAAGGTTGGCCATGTTTCTATCGTTCTTGTACGATGTGGTATTTTTACGTTTTGCAAAGTAAAAACAAACCTGACTACTTTTATAAAGGATCAACAAACGACTTAAAGCGTCGTTTAGAGCAGCATAATAAAGGTGATGTAGATTCTACCCGCCCATACAAGCCTTTTAAGCTGGTATATTATGAGGCTTATGTTTCCGAGCATGCTGTGCGCTTTAGAGAATCATCCGTAAAAACCAGCGGGTCTGTTTCAACGCCTTTGATGAAACGAATAAAAGAAAGTTTAAAAGATTGAGCAGCCATCAAGGCTTAGTATCGTAGAGGCCGAGGAGAGTTTATTGAGATGAATATTCCAAAGTTTACAAAAAATCAGTGGATTGCAATTGCAGCAATAGTCGTGCCGGCTATTTTAGGATTTATTTACTTTATTTTCCAAAAATCTAGCCTTATCCAATCAGGTAAAATTAATACAATTGGGCAATCTGGCGGTACTAATTTAGTCATAAATGATGAAGCAACATATACTTGGGTGAATGAAACAAATTGGAAACCAGATGGAAAACAGGTCAACTTGTTATTTATTGCAAATGGACCTGTTATACCAGTAAGTCCCTGTTTATATATTGATTCTGATGCAGAAGTCAAAAATGCTGGTCCAATTGGCTATTCTGTGCGTTGGCAAAAAATCGATCCCCCAAAGAACTATGTTGGATGTTTTAGCGGTCTTAACAATACAACTACATTCCAAGTATTTTTTGACAAGACACCAACTAAAATTAAGGCAAGCTTGATACAGGAAGATACAGGAATTAACAATAATAAAACAGAAACACATTTTACAGCTCCTGTATTTCAATGAAAACGACCCTAACCGGGGCGCATCAAAGAAAAACCTCAAAAAACCCTTACAATATCCCTAAAGGCTTGGTTCTAAACCGAGTCACACAGCTACGAAAAATCACTAATAAACATCGGTGGTTTTTTGTTGAATAGTCAGTAGCTTACTAACTTTTTTGGATGATATATAATTTATTTATAAAGATTAACGTTCGCTAAAAAGAATTATAAAAATAATAATTCTATTAACTGAATTATGTTACCTGACGAAAAATCTCAACGTTTTGTAGCTATTTTGAATAAAAAAATTGAAACAGGCAAACTTATGAATGCCTTAGGTCATATGACAGCTGGCTTGGCCGGTGGTTTTGGCAAAGGTCAGGAAATGCACTTTTTGGAGTACAAAGATAAAGATGGCGGTGTTCACCCGTATATATCGCACTTTCCTTTTATAGTTCTCAAAGCGGAAAATTCTAATCAAATTCGAAAGATCAGGAATGAAGCCTTATCGCGTAATGTAATGTTTACAGACTTCACTAGCACAATGACTGTTGGAACTTCGGCAGAGCAGCGGGAACGAACAAAAAATACGCCGGAATTAGAATTGGAGTATTATGGCATTTGTTTGTTTGGCCAGACCGATACTTTAAAAGAGTTTACAGGGAAATTTTCCTTATTTAATTAAGTATTTAAATAATTTTTTATTAAAAACGCCACCCTTCAAGTTTATAATTTATATTAAAACAAACCGCCAAAAAGGCGGTTTTGTGTTAAAATTAACTCATATGGAATATGAGCAGAATATAAGAGTAAATAGCCGGAATTTTTCATTGTTAGAGGCGCAAAGGGGTGGCTGCGCTATTTATGCTGGCGATGACTGTTTTTTAAGAATGGGCCTGCCGCAAAAGCTTTTAAAAGATTTAAAATTGCATAAGCAAATGGAGGGATTGGGTTTTCCGGTCGCCAGGCTGTTAGAAGAGGGGAAGTTTAAAGATTTTTCGTATTTTATAGAAGAATCTTTGGGACAAGAACATTTTGGGCGAATATTTAAAAATGACACCCAAAAGTTAGGTCATGTTTCAGACGAATTTTTTGCTAAATTTCTGGATGTTTGTTTAAAATTTGCCAAGGCTCAGCTTAAAAGTGTTGTTACCGGCAAAGACTGGCCTGGGTTTGAATATGGTATTCATTTGGACATTTTAGTTCAGGAATTGCCAAAAGAAAAAAAAGCTATTTTGATTAAATACGAAGCTTGCAGGGAGAAATTAAAAGTGTTTCCTTTTGGTATTTTGCACGGCGATTTCACCCCGTTTAATATTTGTCCAAAAGGCGTAATGGATTTGGAGGATTCTTTTTTAGGTCCCGTCGCTTTTGACATAAGCTCTCTTATGAGACTTCAGGATTGGTTTCCAGACACCTCAAACGACGAGTATCATAAAGTTTATAGGTTAACGCTTGAACAAAAAAATAATTTTATTTCAGCAGTGGATGATTTGTATGCAATAAATAATTTACCCAAACCTTCTTTGTTTGAAGAAGAATTCAATTTTTTAAAGGGAGTTTGGTTTTGTGTGCGCATGCAACATATGCCGGAATTGCAAAGTTTTAGGTATAAAAAATTGTTAAGCTTGCTTTATGCCCAAAGTTAGGCTGAAAAAAATATTCAAATGGTTTTTTATATGTTTAGCCTCGCTGTTTTTGCTAAACGCGCTTACCATCGCGTTTTTTGCCAACTTCAGGCCGCAAATTAAGCAGGCCGACGCCATAATAGTTTTGGGCGCGGCCATAAACACGCCCGCGCTTTACAACCGCAGTCTTAAGGCTTTGGAGCTTTATGAGCAAAAAAAAGCGCCTTTACTGCTTTTGTCCGGAGGAAGAATATCGCCCAAATTTATTTCCGAGGCTACCTACATGCAAAGAACCATGCAGTCCAAAGCCACCGCCCCTTTGAATTTGGTTTTAGAGGAAGAATCTTCCAATACCTTTGAAAATTTTAAATTTACCAAGGAAAAGTCCGGAGAGGTAAAAAGCCTAATTGTGGTAAGCGATGAGTTCCATTTGGCCAGGGCGGTTTTGGTTGCTTTAAAAAGCGGTTTTTATCCGGTTTACTGGGACGCGCCAGAGCCTAATTACTACAAGAACAAAGAGTTAACGTTTTATTATATTCGTGAATTTTTTGCCATGTTTTCCTATTTGCCGAAATTTGTTTGGAAATAGGAAAAGCCGGCGGTTCGCTTACGTGATGCGTGCCGCCGGCTCTTAGTTAGTTTGCCTATTGTTTTGCCGCTATTCGGCGGCAGAACTAAATCGAGTAGGTGCGACCTTTGTGTTGGTCGATCAGGATCTGGAAGAGTCGGTGGCCGATCAATTCATGCAGCGTCAGTAGTTCCTTGTGCGCTTCCGTGATGGCCGCAACATCGCGCGGGTCAGAAACTTCGCCGCCTGCTTTCAATGCATCGGTGGCTTCGCGGATGACGGGATCTTCCAGGACTTCTCCCGCCATCTCCCAAAGAGTAATGAAGCGATCGACGGCGGTGGGGAAGCTGACAGCAAATACTCCCCAGTTGCTGGTGGTGCGCGGCGGCTTGTAGTCAAGGTTGAACGGTCCGTTGTAGCCGTGGCTGCGAAGCAGGATAAGCACATTTAGCCAATCGAGAGGATTCACCAACCCGACGGCGATGTCGACGTCGTGTTTGAGGCGATAGCCGTCATTGATGTCGAAGTGCCACAGCTTACCTGCGCTGATAGCGCGGGCAAGGGCTGCGCGCGGGGCGCCGCCCCACATCAGTTCGTGCAAATATTCCGGGTTGAGCCCCACCATTTCGGGATGCTTCAGCAGGCCACTGCCGATGAAAGCGAGCATGGAGTCGGAAGTGGGCAGCAGAATTTCGGCCTGGGGTTCAAACGGCTTGGCCTCCATGCAGTGCTTCAGTGTGGGTTGCCCCAATTTGCCGGCGAGTTCAATATCGGCTTCGCAGGCGGCATTGAGACCCTCGGCGTACCACTGCAATGCTTGGGTCTCTTCCACGGCTCCCTGGATCTGGTAGCCGAAGGAGCCGGGCCAGTAAACAGCGAATCGCGCGCCCAACTCGTGGCCGATTTTGACAGTATTCTTGAGGCGCTCGGCGGCGTATTGGCGAACGTAGGGGGATTCCGCGGCGGGTCCGGCGGAAAACACGGCGTGGTAGAAAGTTTCGGTGGTGACCATGGAGCAGGCGAGTCCGTTGGCCTTAAGTGTGTCGCCGATGCGTCCGACGATTTCATCCTGCTTGCTGGTGAAGAGATTGCCCGCTGGGATGACGTCCGTGTCATGGGTGGCCCAGTAGCCAATGCCGATTTCGGCATAGTGGCGGATGACTTCTTCGAAGGTGACGGGCTTGCGGGTGGGGGCGTGAAAGAGAGCTTGGCCTTCATAGGCGCCGGCCCATTGGGGCCCCGTGATGAAGTACTTGCGGCGCTGGTCCGGAGAGTAAGAACCGCCGCACGAACGCACTAGGCGTTCGACCAGCGGAAGCTGGTACTCTAATTTAATAGGCATAGTTTTCCTCCTATGCTTTTTGTTTTCCGTCTGTCTTCGGAAAGTAAATAAATTGCCTGAAAATAGGGAGACAGACCCCTTTAAGCAAAAAATCAAGCCAATGCTTGACCTTTTATCTTAATGGTTTTTTCGTGCCTTTGTCAATTATGGTTTTTAATTGTGAGTAAAAATGTAGTTGACGATTTTGTATTAAAGTGTTAAACTATATTTAGTTTCTCACAGAAGCGGTTTCCGCCTCTGGAGGATAATAAATATCCAATGACAGTTGGTCCCCGCCCCTCGTTGAGAGGCGGAGTTAATTCCCATTAAGGGAGCCCACCGAGGAATCTAATTAGCGTTTAGCGCAAAAGCGCCTAGCGTTTAGAATTTCACTCGGCTTGCCCGAGTTTTTTATTAGGATATTTAACTCAAAGGTCGATTTATAGAAACTTGTAACAAGTAATTAATAACTTATAACAGATTTCGGAGCAGGTTACTTGTTATAAATTATTAGTTACAAGTTAATTCAAATTATGTCAAAATCTAAATCTCAAAAACAGACCGATTTGCAGGAACTGACCGACAAGGTCAAGGCTGCCAAGTCAATAGTGTTTACCGACTATCGCGGTACCACGGTTAAAGACATGGACAAATTGCGCAAAGCTTTGCGCAAAGAAAATGTTTTTTCCAAAGTCTATAAAATTACCTTGGTAAAAAAAGCTTTGGAAGCCAACCAAATTGACGCAAAAAGCATAGACTACAAAACCCCGGTCATTTTGTCAGTTTCCCAAGACGACGAAACCACGCCGGCCCGGGTTATTAAAAATCTTTTAAAGGATTTAAAAACCGTCTCTATTATAGAGGGTGTGGTGGACGGAAAAATAATTTCCAAAAGCCAGGTTACGGCTTTGGCCGACTTGCCTTCCAAGGACCAGTTAAGGGCTCAGGTAGTAGGAACAATTAACGCTCCTATTAGCGGCTTTGTTAACGTTTTGGCCGGCAACATTAGAGGCTTGGTAAATGTGCTTAATGCAATAGCAACCAAATAGCAGCAAGGGTTTAGTAGCTAGTATAAAGCTTAATACTTACTTCTTGCTACTTAATACTAATTAATATTTTGAAAGGAAATTTATGTCAGAAGAAAATAAAGTAGAAGTTCCGGAAAAGTTCAAAGCTTTGGTGGAACAAATTGAAAAATTATCGGTTTTGGAACTCTCCGAACTGGTAAAAGTTTTGGAAGGTAAGTTTGGCGTTTCAGCCGCTGCTCCTATGATGATGGGCGCCATGCCTGCCGGAGCTGGCGCAGCTGCCCCGGCTGCCGAAGAAAAGACCGAATTCACAGTTGAATTGGCCGATGCCGGCGCAAACAAAATAAACGTGATTAAAGTTGTTCGCGAAGTAACCGGTCTTGGACTTAAAGAAGCCAAAGATATTGTGGACGCCGCTCCAAAAGTAGTTAAAGAAAATATGCCGAAAGCCGACGCTGAAGGCTTAAAAAAGAAATTGGAAGAAGCCGGCGCAAAAGTGAATTTAAAATAATTTTTAGAATAAAATTATTTTAAATTCATCCTGAGCGAGCGCTAGCGAGCGAAGGATCTTTATAAAACCACCCGTCAAAACGGGTGGTTTTATGTTGTCTGCTTGTCAGGTCTTGTCAAAAAATAAACCCCGCACAGCATGGGCGCGATTGCGGCTAGCTGCCAAAATTGAGGAAGCTCTTTTATTATTAAATAGGAAAAAAGCATGGTTAAAAAAGGGCGAATGCTTGCCAGGGCATTGGCTTTGGTCACTGAAATCCGTAAAATTGATTCCAGCCAGAAAATTTTGGAAACGCCCAAAATCACCACCCCGTTAAAAATTAAAAATAAAAGCAGGCTTAAATTTACGGCAGGCAAATTAAAACCGTGAAAAATAAAAGCCAGCAAGAAAATAAACGGCAGGGACATGGCTGTTCGCATCAGCATAAGGCTTTCACCGCTGATTTGCCGGCGGATTTTGCGCTGTAAAAAATTGCCCATGGGCGGGAGCGCGGTACAGAGCAAGATGAGCAAGTCGCCTTTATTAAAATCCAATTTTTGCATCTGCGGGTAAAAAATTAACAAAGTGCTCAGCAGCATCAATCCGGCTCCAAACAGATGCGCTTTAGTCAGGGACTCTTTTTTCCAGACATTGAAAAATAGGAAACTGAAAAAAAGTTCCATTTGCAGAATAATACCCGAGTTGTTGGCCGAAGTATAATTAAGCCCCCAAAAGTAAAGCCCATAGTAACCAACGCCAATTAATAACGCAACACCCAGCGCGTCTTTTATGATTTGGCGATTTTTCAGCTCGCCGAATTTATTTTTTAAAAATACCCAGAAAGCGAAAAATAGGGCGCTAAGCGCCAGGCTGTAAGCGAGGGAAAACAGGGGTTTTAAAATGGAAAATGAAAGCAGGGTTACAATGGGTAAAAGGCTGTTTATAAGAGATTCTGCCAAAATGGCCAGTTCGCCTTTGCGGGTTTCGGTTAAGTTCATATTTTAAAATTATAACACAAGCCTTGAAAAAATAAGTGAAAAATGGGAAAATACATAGGCTAAAAAATTATGGCAAAAGAATTAATTGATCTAAATAAAACCATAAACTTAGGGTTTTGGCAGAAGTTGCCTAAACCGGTTTTTTGCCTTGCGCCTATGGAAGAGGTAACAGACGTGGTGTTTAGGGAAATGTTTGCGAGGTATAGTGGCGGTAGAGAAAAAAATGTTCTTCGACCTAACGGAGAAGATATTTTTTCTGATGAAAATAAAAATATTAGATTCTCCACAAGAGCCTGTCCTGAGCCTGCCGAAGGGTCGAATATTAACATTTTAAATAACTTTGTCATGTTTACGGAATTTATAAACGTAGACGGAATACTACATCCCACGGGTTTTGAGCGTTTAAAAATTGACTTGGAATATACAGAAAACCAAAGGCCAATTGTCGTACAAATTTGGGGCACTGACCCGGAAAAGTTTTTTAAGGCCGCGCAGTTAATGGTTAAAATGGGTTTTGATGGCATAGATATAAATATGGGTTGTCCGCAGGACAAAGAAATTGGCATTGGCGCGTGCGCAGCTTTAATACGCAACCCAAAATTAGCATCGCAAATTATTGAAGCAACCATAAAGGGTGCCCGCCTGCAGTCGCCTTCGGCTCCAGCAAATGGCGGGCAGGCCGGCAGTTTGCCGGTTTCCGTTAAAACCCGTACCGGATATTCTAAACCTGAAACCGAAGCATGGATTGCTCATTTGCTTAAGCATGGCTTAGCCGCAATAACTTTACACGCCAGGACAAAACTGGAAAAAAGTAAAGTGCCGGCGCAGTGGGAAGAAGTTAAAAAAGCGGTTGATGTCAGAAATGCTATGCAATCGCAAACCTTAATTATTGGCAATGGCGATGTAAAAAACAGAGAGGAAGGTTTAAAAAGAATAGAGGAGACCGGCTGCGACGGGGTTATGATAGCGCGTGGAGCTTTTGGGCACCCATGGATATTTAGAACTATTGAGAGGGAAAACCCAAAAGAGGGTTTTTCCCTCTCAACGTCCCAGACTTCGTCTGGGACTGCTCTCCCTTTCCAAAGTTTTAATAGCCCCGAAGTAAATTCGACGGCTATTAAGTCAACAAAAAGTTATCAACCCTCAGCAAAAGAACGCCTTATGGTAATGCTTGAGCATGCCAGGCTGTTTGACGCAAAATTAGGCAAAGAAAAATCTTTTGTGATTATGCGAAAACATTTTAAATCGTATTTAAGCGGGTTTGACGGCGCGGCTGAGCTTAGGGCAAAGCTTCTAGAAACAAAAAACCTTCAGGAAACAGAAGGTATTTTGGCAGAGTTTTTAAAAAGTTTTAGTTAGGGCAGGGTTGCTTTTAAAAGGCTGGAGTCATTTAAAATATAAACAGTTTTTGAAGGTTCATCCACGTAAAAATCTTTTAAATTGTTAAACGCGGGATTTTTGTAGGTGGCAACAAGGTTGGCTTTTTTGTCTATAACCACAAGCCTGTTGTTTTGTATATCTAACAAGTAAATATTTTTCCAGTCTTTTAAAGTTTGAATTTTTCCGGGGCCGGAAAATTTATCAAATAAAAAAGGCAGGTTAAAGTCCGCCAGTTTGCCGGATTGAAATTTTAAAATATTATTTTGGGTAAGCACGTAAATACTGCCGTCAATTGCTAAATCCTGGGCACTTTCTAAAGTCTCATATTTTACAGAAATAACCGGTTTGGAAATTTCGCTGCCGACTAAAAAGCTGGTTATTTGTTTTTGCAGCTTATCAATTACATAAACCCTGGAGTTGGTGGAATAAAATTTAATTCCTCCGAAATCAGCTTCAGCCGGAACATTCTGGGTAAAAGCCTTGGAAAAGAATTTTTTTTCAAACTCCCAAACCAAAAGCGCGCTTTTGTTATAAATCACGGCTGTCTGGTCTTTTATATACACCGCATCCGCAATACTTTCCGAAGACATTAAAACCCCATCCTGAACGGTTTTATCCGATAAATTATAACTGACAATACTGTTGCCGGATTGGGCTCCCAGGAAATTATTAAGCTTAAAAAGTTTTTGTCCCGAACCTAAATTACCCAAGTTGTTAACGGCAATCTCAGACTCTTTTTGGTAGCCTGAAGTTAAGTCGGTAAACTGTTTTTTTAAGGCATTTAAATTTTCTTTACCCTGCTCGCTTAGGCTCTCTTCCGGCATGGCCAGAAGAGTTTGGGCTTTTTGCAGCGCGTCCACCGCATTTTTTTCTTCTTTATACAAAACATAGGTTTCGGCATCGGACAAAAGTTTTTGGATTTCATTTAAAGACTGTTCTACCTCTGTCTGGGAAATTTTTGTTTTTTTGGTTTTTGCCGCCAAATAAATATTAACTATCCCGGCTAACAGCAGCAAAAAAATGGAGATAAACAAAAATTTTTTCCAGGGCGAGTAGGCCTTAAATTCAGCCAGGTTAACTTTTCTTTTTCCGGCTTCGTAGGTTTTTTCTACGGCTCGCTGGCTTTTGCCGAGCATGCTTCTGGCCTGGTCGTTTAAGCGTTTTAAGCGGTCAGTTATTTTGATTTTAGGCAGCTCAGTAGCCGGTTTGCGTTTGTTTTTGGCTAATGCCAGGGTATCTTTAAAAAAATTCATTGCCGAACTGAAAACCGCTAAACTTTTGCTCGGCGGTTCAACAACATAATTCTCCAAATCAATTTCTTCGTCCTGAATTTTGCCTAAAGGCACCTGCTGGTTTAAAAGTGTTGCGAAAGCAACTTCCGGTCCCGCGTTGTTTTTTAAAATCTCAATTATTTTTTGAGTTGCGGTTAAAAACTGATTTTCTTCCAAAATTTTTTTAAGCCTGTCCAGGGAAACGTGATTTAAAAGCTGCGAGGTAGAAAAAATTATAATGTCGTCAAGTTTAATTTTTCCAGTAGCCAGGTTTTCAAAAGTTTTTAGCGGGTGAGGATCTTTGCTTGAGCAGGAAATGTCGGTGAATTCCCCGTTCCTGAACAAGAAAGCGGCAATTTTGCCCGCGGTGGCAATGTGCAAAACCCCATTTTCTTTTACCGCAATAACCGCGCCCAGCTTTTCCAGCCAGTTGCCTTGCCCAAGACTAACCAGCTTGCCGACTTCCTCGTTAATTTCCGAGACCGCATTTTCAAAACCGGCCTTCGGGTTTTTTTTGTAGGCTCGTTTTAATGTTGCGCTTAGGCTTTGGCAGATTTGTTCGCATGACTCCAAGGCGGCTGGATTTAGCATCGGCAATTCTGCCACTGAGTAAAGCTCAGCTTCGCTGCCAGGCGCTTTTTCTGCCGAGCAATGCACATAACTGCTGGTTTTTTTAAAGTTCCCCAGTTGGATTTTCGCAATTTGGCTTTCAGTTTTTTCCATTATATTCTGGAGTTATTGCGTTCATAAATGTTTATGCTTACAATCTTTATTATTATACAACATTTTTGATGAAAAGAAAAATATGTTATACTTTTAAGGTAATATTCTTTAAATGCTAGAAGATATAGTAGATTCAAAAATAGATTCCTCAATTTTGGCCTTCTTTTTGGCTGCGCCGGTAAGAAGTTACGGGGTTTTGGAAGTTTCCAGACGCTTAGGCTTTCCAATTCAAAAGACAGCCCGAGCCTTAAGCAGCATGTCCAAAAGTTCGCAAATCAAAATTTTTCATAAAAAAGGGAAAAGCTATTATTTGCTGAATGAAAAGTACAAGCTGCTGCCCGCTTTGTCTTCCGCGCTTTTAAAGAACGCGCCTAAATACCAAGACGAACTTTTTATTGCCATAAAAAAATTGGGCACTGTAAAGGCCGCCTTTCTTTCCGGCTTGTTTACCGGCTACGCAAATTTACCAGTTGATATTTTACTGGTGGGCAAAATTAACTTAAAGAAACTGGATATATTTTTAACCCAATTACAGAAGCTTATGGGCCAGGAAATTAATTACAGCATTATGTCGGAAGATGAATTTTTATTGAGACGCGATACTTTTGACCGGTTTATAAAAGATATTTTTGACTACCGCCATTTGGTTGTATGCGATAATTTAAAAAAGTAACTTAAACAGATTATGTCTGAAATCCAAAATTTGTATTTACAATTTTTAGGAAATTTTCCGGAAAATTTACGTCCTGTTGTTTCCGTTGTTTTGGCTGTGCTGGTAGTGTATTCGGCTTTTAAAGTTATAAAAAAAGATTTTATTTTTTTGATTGTGCTGATAATTTTATTGCCGGCATCAGTACCTATTTTAAAAGGTGTTTGGCAGGGGATAGTCGCGGTGGTTAAATTTCTCCTAAATACGAAATAGTTGACTAACCTATAACTCGCAATTTATAACTAGTAACAAAAAGCATCTCAGTTATGAGTTATTAGTTACTATAAGTGTGGATAACTTTAAGGTAAACGTAGGTTTACCTTGTTTTTATTATATTTTGACGTAAGGTGAACGAAAGTATACAATCAAAATATAAAGATTAAACACAAAGTATTATGAGTAGCGAAATTACCAAACGCCAAAAAGAGCTTTTAAGGTTTATAGTCAGGCAAGTCCGTGAATACAATTTGCCGCCCAGCATTTCCGAAATGGCGGAATATTTAAAAGTCAGATCCAAAAACGCGGTGGCTAAGTTGTTAAAAGCCCTGGAGGAAGGCAAGTATATTAAAACCAGCGGAAAGGCACGCGGCATAGAAGTTTTAAATACTTTAGGAGAGAGTTTAGAAAAAGGCTTTGTGTCCGTACCTTTGCTCGGACATATCCAGGCCGGAAGCCCGCATTTGGCTGAAGAACATATAGAGGAATGGATAAATCTGCCTCAAAGTTTAATTAAGGGACGCAGGGACGTATTTTTGCTCAAAGTTCGGGGCGACAGCATGATTAATGCCGGAATTTTTGAAGGGGATTTGGTCATAGTCAAGCCTACCAAAGACGTAAAAAACAATGACATCGTAGTTGCCCTTTTGCACGACGAAGCTACGGTCAAGCGGTTTATACAAATTAAAAACAGAGCTTACTTAAAAGCCGAAAACCCTGACTATAAAAATATTTACCCAAAAGAAGAGTGGATGGTGCAGGGGAAGGTGGTAGGAGTTATAAGGAATTTGGAATAAGTAGTATCAAGTAGTTAGTATTAAGCGAAAATCCATGAATGAGTCATCTAATAAAATTAAATCATTTACTGATTTAATAGCTTGGCAAGAAGGTCATAAGCTAGTTTTAATGACTTATCAGATGACAAAAAATTGGCCAAACGAAGAACAGTTTGGACTTATTAGCCAAATTCGCAGAGCAGCGGTTTCTATTACTTCCAATATTGCCGAAGGCTTTAGTAGGAGTTCTTGGAGGGACAAGGTACACTTTTATTCTATATCCGTAGCATCAGTGTCGGAGTTACAAAACCAGTCCTTGGTTTCTAAAGATTTAGGCTATACCGCAAAAGACATTTTTCAAATCTACGCAGGCTTGACAGTAAAAGTAAATAAGTTAATAAATGGATTAATAAAAAGTTTAAAGCAAAATAATAAAGATGCTTAATACCAGCTACTTGCTACATTATACTAACTGACATGAACGAAGCAATAAAAATAAAACAAAATATTTTAAAACAGCTCCAGGGTTTATGCGCGCACTGTGTCACTAATTCAGTTAAGCCTCACAATTGTCCCGTTAAGCAGATTTCCTTGCGCATTCAGTCCCTTCGCGGCGTGCCTTTGGTGGTCAACAGCCAGTTTAAAGGCATGCTTTGGACATAAAAAGAGGGCTGCCTTCGTTCCTGGTGGGAAACTTGGGCAGCCCTGAGGGAAGCGTTCCATTGGGCAAATATTATTCCAACCCGCTTTCGCGCGGCTCAGTATGGCTGCTCCATAGAGCGACAATCCGTCATGCGACGGGAAAGTCTTGCCATAAGGCCAGTTTTTGAAAGCGGGTCGCTCGCGGGAGCAAGCTTATAAGCTTAATGAGAACGTTATGGATCCCCCTTTTATTGGCGGGTTGCCACTGCTTGTTAGGCAGCTCTCTACGGCAACCCGCCCTCTCGTCGGAGTACATATATTTTATTCTAAGGTGATTTTTTAGTCAAACAAATTAAAACCCCCTAAATTTTAGGGGGTTTTAAGTAACTTTTGTTTTTTTGTTTTAGGCCATTTTTTTATTTCAGCCTCACGTTTTAAGGCCTTTATTTTGGTTTTGAATTTTTCAAAGTAGATTATTTTTCCGCCGCCGCGGCTTTTTACATATTTAGACCCCTTGCCTTGGTTATGAGCCAGTTCCCGTTTTTTAAGGTCATTGGTAATGCCGGCATAAAGGGACTTGTCTTTGCATAAAAAAAGGTAAAAGTAGTACATACAGGTATTATAACAATTTTTAAATTCAGTATTGTTTAAAATAGGAAGGCGCGCGTTTGCTTTGTGGGGCAAAACGCGCGCCGGAATGTGGCATACATCGCACGGGCATGTGCCCTTGTTTTTGTTACGACCGGGGAGTTTACCCGTGTAATGTATACCTTGGAGGAGACTATGAATCCTCTTTATAAAAAATGCGGGTTTGCGGCCAAGACAGGCTCTTGATTCCCCTTGCAAAGGAACTTGGTAGAAACCGCAAACCCGCTTCTCTCTCAAACGAACAGGAATAAAATGACTTTAGCATAGTTTTTGTAAATGGTAAAGAAGTTTAAAAAGCAAAAAACCCCACATTGCAATGGGGATTGAAGAAATTTTTTATCTACAAAACCTTGAACTGCCAAAATCTAACTAAGGTAAGGAGGTTTATAAGAAAAGGTTATTTAAGTTTTACAAATAGCGAGCTAACAGCAAAAACACCACAGCCAACACCAATCCGCTAACATAAGATTTTGGCAAGTAATTGTTTTTGGAAATTTTTATCCATTTTTGATGCCACCAAATATTGCCATTAGGACCTTTCAGAAGCTGTTTTAGGGAGTCAAAATACCAATTAAAAACAAACCAGGAAAAATCCTCAACAAAACAAACAGCAGCAAAAATAGCCAGTAACAAAAAAATATTTTGGGTCAAAAGGAAATATTCAGCTATTAAAATTATTGGAATAATAACCCCGTACATTACCAGTCCATAACCAAAAATATAGGGCACATTAATGGCTTTACAGATTGCCACCATGACTGGATTATTTTGACCAATGATTTTTCCATACCACTTGTCTTTAGGGTGACCCGCGCCCCAGCCTTTGTCTTTCTCAATAATAATTTCTAACAAAGCTACCGGCCAGGCAATTAGTAGCACGTTGATAATAAAAAATAGGTAGATGTTCATTTGGATATCCAACTGAATTGGAAAGCTGAATTTAAAATTTTAAATATTTATGGTCTTCCTTTATCCCGTTTATTTTTTAAATAATCAACCGCAAAAAGTGCAAAGGGTAACTCTTTGGTGTTTAGGTGCAAGAGGCTAGATCGACTGCCCTCCGCAACAAAATCGAAAGGAATAAAATCTGCGGAGCCGGGTTCTTTTACAGCCTGTTTGCGAAGCCATTCCATAGTTTTTTCAAATACTTCCTTGGTCAATCCGCCTTCCCCAGTCCTTCTAATAAGCTCAGCTGCTATTAGCGAGGTTTTTAAGAAGAATAGATTACGTTTGTATTCCTGACCTTTTCTAATATAATCGGGCTGCATTCTCATTCGTTTTTCAGACTCAAATAGTGAGTTTACATTCCTATCCGGGTGATGGGTTCTGGATTTTTCTAGATCAAAACCCCAGCTCGCTAATTTATGTGGATAATAATTTGCGGTTGCAGTAATCAATCCTTGAAACTTTGAATCATTGGCAATGATGCCTCTACGGCTTCTGACTTTTGTTAAAGTGTTTATTACTGCGGCCGGACCATGTAAAAATTTAAAAGCATGTTCTTTGTATACTTTTTGTAAATCGCCGCTAGAGGCCGCATCCTCATAAATGTTCGGTAATGGTCGCGTGCTATCTCTGCCAAGGTTGGGACTGGCTTTTGTATCTTTTATTTTTCTGGTTCTTTGTAAGAAACTTTTTTCTCTTCCCGAAAAAATCTTGGCTACATCTTCACTACTCGGTACTTCCAAACAAGAAGTCCAGTCACCTTTATAAAACCAATCTTCAATTAACCGAATAGCCGTGTTAATAAACCTCTGATCTTCTTTAGTTTCTATATCTACCTCGCCAAAGCTTTCGTATCTAAAAAAATATTTTATCCTATCCCAAATGTGGGCTTCTAAAGCATTAATATCCAAATTATCTTTTGGAAACGCCTTGACTACGTTGGCTAGAGAGGTTGCATAATTTCGAATAAAACTGCGCAAATCCAATTTTTCTGGCTCCCCTTTAGACTTAGTGTCGTTTTCAAGAAGATTTTGGTAAGCTTTGAAAATTTCAGGTCTTTTCATATGTTTTTATAAGTATAGCGTATAGTTTGAATTTCTGAAAATTTTGGCAAAAGTAGAATACCAACAGAGATTTAAATGATTTTTGCGGCAGTTTCATCCCACAGGGTATGATGAAAAAAGTCGGGGAATCTAAGTAGTAAAGCCTGAAGGGTCTACTACGGGATGCAGTTAAACCCCAATCGGGCTTCTCAGCTCCGGTGTCATTACTTAAACAAAACACTTCCACCATTAAGGTGAAAGTTTTTTTGGTAGCGCTACCCCGCACAACTTTCCGCCAGTTGGCGGAAAGTTGTGCGGGGCGCAGCGGGGAATTCCCCGAACCCAAAACCATGAAAAAGACCCGACGCAAGGTCGGGTACTTTTCATGGTAGACCAAGTCGAGACAGGTGGAAAACTTTTCTCGCATTGGTAAAAGAGATTTATAATTTGTTTGTTACCAAGCCTATTGTCCCTAATGCTACTTTTTAGGTTTTGTTTTTTTGTTTATTTAATATGTCTGAAATTTGATAGCCTTTATAAATTATATGGCTATTTTCTCGTTCATAAATTTCTTTTTTCTCTTTTGAAGTAGAAATCTCTCCGTCTAAGTATAAAGGATGGATGCCTATAGTAAACCAAATGGCTTTATATAACTCATCAATTTCATATAAGGTTAGGCTGTATTCTTTATGAACACCAGAAGGTCGGTCATAATAAATTATCCAGCCATCATTTATTTTCATACTTTCATTTATATCCTCATTGTTATCTGGATAGCGAATTTCTTCCCATTGATGCAATCTTTCTATAGTTTTTCGTTCGTCATATAGACTTAAATCCGCCTTTGGATACATTTCTTTAAATTTTTCCCAAATAGCTGGCAAATTATGACCAAGCTTTTCTTTTATAACTTTTTTTAGCAACATTTCAATAGCGTGATGAAAAAGATTTGCAGCTATAGGAATTAAACCGCCAAAAGTTGCCCATCTGGCTGCTAAATAGTATTGCACAGATATAGTCATATGCCGGTCTCGTGTAGTTTTGTCGTCCATAAATTTGTAATTACACCTTAAGACTTTCATCTAACCAAGAGTTCTCATAAAAGTCAGAAATTTTATCTGCTGCTTTTTTTAAAGCACGCCCTTCCCATAAACCATTTTGGTGGTCAATTAAAGTCTCTAAAAATGGATCTAGGTAATAAAGCCTTACTCTGTTCGCTAAGTTAGGAACTTGAAATAGTGTCGGGTAATACTTTTTTAGCCAACCAAGTTCTTTAGTCATTTGGTAATCGCCGTATAGGTGTTCTATTTTTTCTTCTACTGTAAATTTTGGGCGATGAAAGGTGTCCATAATTTTCCAAAGTTCGTAGTCCCTTGGTGCTTGGCAAGCCCAGTCTAAATCTATAATTCCGGTAAGCTGACCGTTTTTATGGAAAATATTTTCTAAATGTATATCTTGGTGAACCATTACGGCCGTGCCAGCTTCATCTAAGCTGGAAATGTTATTTTTGTAAAATTGCACTAACATATCGATTTTGTCAGCAATTTCCTTTGGAAGCTTGTCTTTTTGGATTAACTTAATTTCTTTTTCCGTTAACCTTTCTACTGCATACTTTAAGTTGTTAAAAGAAGTATAGGAAACAATAGGCATACTATAACTGTCGCAGCTAATAGAGTGCCAAAGTTGTAGCTGTTCGGCTAGTTGTTCTATAAGGCTTTCTTTTTGACTATTGCTAAATGACATCCAATCGTAGACTAAATTATTACCTACTACCATTTCCATTAATATATAACGATTGTCTTCAAATGAACCAAAGTCAATTATTTTAGGAACTTTTGCTCCTTTGCTTAAAAGTTTAGCTGTTATTTCTTGTGCTGGTTTTAAAATTTCATGTTCACCTTTACCTTCCACCTTTAAAGCATATTTACCGCCTAGATTGTAGACACGATTAATAGAACCGCTTGAGAAACGTTTGGTTTCAAGCGATTGGTCTAAGTTATTTTTGTTAATTACAGACTGAATAATTTTAGAATATATGTCGTCCATTTATAAATTATAGCCCAAATTACTAATAAATAAAACAAAAAAGTTCTCCACTTGTAGCATTGGAAAACTCTTGTGAATCAATATTGATAGTCAAAATTGTAACTTTTTAAACAAAAATTCATTTGGTAGCGCTACGGGGAATCGAACCCCGATTTGGTGGATGAGAACCACCTGTCCTAACCATTAGACGATAGCGCCAAATTCCTAACAATTCTAGCAGTTATGAAAAAAATACTCAATAAACGAAAATAAGTTGTTTTTTTAAAAAGCCTATTGCTCAAGCAAAGGAAAATGGAAAACTTTTTTGTTTAAAACAAAAGCAAATTTTGACAAAAGCTTAAAAATCGGCTATACTGTGGTCATCGGGGTGGAAACCGAATAGGTTTTAACACCGACCAAAGGAATTTAACCTTTATAACAAATCGGAGAGCCAGAGCGCCCTAGCCATAAGGCAGACAGATATGAGCAGATATGCTATAATAAAGTTAGAGACCTTCCGCTTTGAGACAAACATTAAAATGTTCGCCGACAAAGTGGGAAATGCCTTTAAAAGAATACCAAGTAAAGTTGGAGCTATTAAAGAGCACTCCATTTGGAAGCTGATTAGGCGCTTGAGTTATGTAATCAGCCTCCTCCCAAATTAAAAATATGGAAAATTTATTGAGCCGGCTTGGCTCTTTTATTTTGCTTGAGAAACAGGCAAAAAACGTTAATAAGCAAATTAAACGGAATGCGAAAAAGAATAAAATCGCCAATCCGCGCTTTTTTAACTTGGAAGAACTTAAGACATTACCAGAAAAAATATTAAATAAAAGTTTTACATTTGATTTACTCCGTGCCAAGACTATACCAAAGCCTGGCAAAACCAAACGAAGACCGCTCTCAATACCAACGCCGAGAGACAGGGTCGTTTATGGTGTATTAAACAGACTGCTAAAACCTGCTCTTATTGGGTATTTAAATCAAGCGCCTTCTTATGGAATATTAAAAAAACGCGGCGTGCATGGAGCGTATACTGAGATAAAAAAGCATTTAGCAGATGGTTGTCATTATGTTCTAAAAGTTGATATCCAAGATTTTTTTAATAAAATTGACAAGGGAATTTTATCATTTATTTTATTTCCAAGAATTGCCAATACCGCTGACTCCTCAATTAACCATTTAATTAGGGACTGCTTAAAATTTGAATATAAGTCTTTACCGGAAGAGGAGGAGTTAAGAAAACTTTTTCCTACAAAATATTATGGCATCGCACAAGGCAACGCTTTATCTCCACTATTTGCTGATGTCTACCTAAAGCTATTTGACTCGGAACTTAAACGTTCCGGTTTTAAAGTTGTTAGGTATGTTGATGATTTAATTGTTTTTACAAAAACAAAAAAGGAACTTTATCCAGCTTACATAAAAATTAAAAACTGTCTTAAGCCTCTAAAGCTAACTATAGATAAATACAATACGGGTAAATGTATAGCAACTGATATTACTCGGCATGTTGAATTTTTAGGCGTAGACATTGGACCGGGACAGATTTTAACAATACAGGGAAATAGGGTGCAAGCACTTAGGAGTAAGCTCTCGGCTTTATTAGATAGATTCTATAACAAGCGCTTTGTTCATATTTCCTATAAAGAAAAAATGGACGGTATTAATGGACTGATTGAAGGTTGGGCTGGCGCGTATAGTATGTGTGACCGTGCTTATTTAGCAGATTTGTATGAGAAGCTAAATAAAATGATAAATAGTAATATTGACAGCCTTTTAAATCGCGGGCTTATTGTCCAAAAAGAGCACGATTATCTATTTAATAATGTAAGACGTTTCCATTTACCTACTGGCAAAAAACGAAAGATTACGAGGAAGAAAAAATCTCGCTATAGTTACGGAGTCAAGCCATCAAAAGGCCAATTGAAGATTTGGAGTGGCGGTATTTATAATTTAAGAGTAAATGTCCTTTACTAGAGCCAAATAAGTTTTCCACCTGTCTCGACTTGGTCTACCATCATTTAGATAATCCCTTCTAAACCGCTAATTTGGCGGTTTTTGTAATTTATTGTATAATTAACCAGTAAAAAGTGAAAAGTCTAGGTAAAATTGAAACAAAAATACCATTAAACATAAATGGGTAAACCCGCCTAAAATATATTTATATCTATTACAAGTTTTAAAAGTATAAAGGGGTTAAAATGTTAGGAGCTATCAAATTTCAAACAAATATTTATGGCGGGTAAACAAATTTTAAAATTCCCGCAAGGGTTTTTATGGGGCGCGGCTACCGCGGCTCATCAGGTAGAAGGCAATAACAAAAATTCCGACTGGTGGATTTGGGAATATTCTCTAAGGCGCGCTAACGGCTTAAAAGCTTTGGGTTTAAATCCTTCCGATTTCCAAAGCGGGATTGCCTGCGACTCCTATAACCGCTATGAGGAAGATTTTTCATTGGCTCAAAAGCTCGGTCATAATGCGCACCGTTTAAGCATAGAATGGGCAAGAATAGAGCCTAAGGCGGGGATTTACGACGAAGCCGAACTTTCTCATTATGAAAAAGTTTTGCGGGCAGCCAAGTTTTACGGCCTTGCCACATTCGTAACCCTGCATCATTTTACAAACCCTAAATGGTTTTCTGACCAGGGCGGCTTTACCCGGAGCGAAAATCTTATTTTCTATCAAAATTATATTGAGCTAGTCACTAAGAGATTGGGGGAATATGTTGACTTTTGGTTAACTTTTAACGAACCGGAATTGTATGCCACGTCCAGCTATTCAGCCAGCCTTCCCAAATATTTTACCCTAAGGGAAAAATGGAAGGTGGTTAATAATTTAATAAAGGCGCACAATAACGCCGCGAATTTCATAAGGCATTATATCCGTAAGCCCGTAAGCATGGCCTACCATCTTTCCGACTGGCAGCCCATAGGCCTTTTGGGTTTTTTTGCTTCCAATATAGCGCACTATTTTGCCAATGAATTTTTTATAAGCAGAACCATTAAACAATGCGACTTTATAGGAGTAAATTATTATTTCCACCACCACATCGGGCTTTTTGGAACCCGCAGCCGCAGCCACAGCGGGCATAAAAAAACAGACGTGGGTTTTGGCATCCACCCCGAGGGTTTACAGCGGGTTTTGCTGAATTTAAAGAAACACAACAAACCCATATATGTGACCGAGAATGGCTTGGCCGACTCCAAAGACGAAAAAAGAGAAAAGTTTATTGTTGACCATTTGTACTATCTTCATAAGGCAATTGAGCAGGGCGCTGACGTAAAAGGCTATTTGCATTGGAGCTTAATAGATAATTTTGAATGGGGTTATGGTTTCAAACCCCGTTTTGGGCTTATAGAAATTGACCGCGAAGACTTGTTAAGGCGCAAGGTGCGTTACAGCGCCGTAAAATATGCCGAAATATGCCGAAAGAATTATTTGGAAATTTAAAACAGTTTAAATTATAGTTTGTAATGGTTATTTTTTTAAGCATAATCCAATATTTTGTAGCCGCCGCAGTTGACGTAATGGATAAATTTTTAATTTCCCGAGAAAAAGTCCAGGCCGTCAACTATACTTTTTTTACTGTGGTGACCGGCGCGGCGCTGCTGGTACTCTGGCCGTGGGTTTATAGTCCTTTGCCGGCTAAATTTATAGCTTTAAATTTACTTTCCGGGGTTTTATTTTCCGGAGCCATGTATTTATTTTTTAAGGCTTTGTCGCAGGGCGAGGTCAGCAGGGTAATTCCGTTTATTTTTGGCCTGGTGCCGGTTTTTGATTTGCTCTTGGCAAAAATATTCGGCCGCGGCCAACCCCAAATGCTGGAAATGGCTGCGATTTTTTTGTTGGTTCCGGGCGCGTTAATAATTTCCCATTCTCCAAAAGCGGATTGGGGCAGGCATATTGGACTTAAGCTTTTAAGCGCCGTCAGTTTCAGCCTTTATTTTTTATTTTGGCAATATTCCGCTCAGGAGGGGCCGGTTTTAAATAACTTGATGTGGAACCGCCTGGGAGCGGCTTTAATACTGCTTGTTTTGTTGCTTGCAAGGCCTTTTAGGCAAAAGGTGTTTGAAGTTAAGCAGGCTAAAAACAAAAAACAGACCGGTTGGCTTTTTTTGCTTAAGCAAGCCGTAGGCGGGGCTAATTTTATTTTTTACAGCGTGCTTTTAGCTAAAGGTAAAATTTCGGTCATAAACTCTTTACAGGGTTTTAGGTACGCGTTTGTGTTTTTATTGGCAATTTTTCTAAGCCGCAAATTTAAGAAAATTTTAAACGAAGAAGTAAGCAAGAAAACAATTAACCAAAAATTATTCGGCCTGTGCTTGATATTTTTTGGAGCTTTAATTTTATTTTTATGAAGAAAAGATATAAAGTTTTGTTTTTTTTAGCCGTGCTCGTATTGTTGGGATTTTTACTTTCTTTAAACGCCGGCAAAAAACCCAAAAAATTTGAATACGGGGCGACCTTTAGCCCGGCTTATGCGCAAAGTTTAGGACTTGACTGGAAACAGGTTTATACCTTGGCTCTCTCAGACCTTGGCGTGAAAAGATTAAGAATTTCGGCTTACTGGAATCAGGTAGAAAAAAGCAAAGGACAGTATGATTTTACTGATTTAGACTATCAGGTTAAAGAGGCAGAGCGGTATAATGCAAAATTAGTTCTCGCGGTCGGAAGGCGATTGCCTCGCTGGCCGGAATGCCATGACCCCGAGTGGCTTAAAGATTTGGATATAAAAGAACAGCAAAATAGCCAATTAGCATATGTTGAAGCGGTCATTTTAAGATATATGGCTTCCCCGGCGGTAGAAATTTGGCAAGTGGAAAACGAGCCTTTTTTATCGTCGTTCGGCGAATGTCCTGACTTGGATGTAAAATTTTTTGACACGGAAATCGCGCTGGTTAAAAAATTTGACCCCTCCAGGCCTGTTTTAATTTCCGACAGCGGCGAACTTTCTTTGTGGCTTAGTTCCGGCAAGCGGGGAGATATGTTTGGTACGACTCTTTACCGCTATGTTTTTTCCGACGTTTTTGACCGTTATTGGGTAAACTATATACCTTTTTGGTTTTACCGTGTTAAAGGCGGATTTTTAAGGCTTTTGAATCCAAATAAACCGCTTGTTATAATTGAATTGCAGGCAGAACCCTGGACTACCAAGGGTATAACCCAAACTCCCATAGATGAGCAGTTTAAAACCATGAGTATTCAAAAATTTGAAAGTATTTTGGGTGTGGCTAGGGCTACCGGATTTAACCCGCAGTATTTGTGGGGCATTGAATGGTGGTATTGGATGAAGCAGCAAGGTTACCCGGAATTTTGGGAAAAATTTAGAAAATTAAATAATTAGGCTAATAGTTTATTATTAAGCGCCTGCTATGAATATTATTGGTTTGGATATAGGTGGGACTAAAATCACGGCCTTAAGATTAATGCAAGGAAGGCCGGTAAAAGTTTTAACAATTTTAACCCCGAAAAATTTAACCGATTTTAAAGCGGCTGTTTTAAGTCTGGTTAACGAGCTTTCTGAAAACAAGTCATACGTTTTAGGTATTGGGGCGGCGGGATTGGTTGACCGCAAAAAAAAGATTCTCTTACATTCACCCAACCTTAAATTTATTAAAAATTTGCACTTTCAAAAACTTTTCTCAAAAACAAAGACTCTGAAACTTGACAACGATGCCAACTGTTTTGCCCGGGCGGAAGCCGCCTTGGGTCAGGGAAGGAGTTTTCATAATTTTGCGGGATTGACTTTGGGTACCGGAATTGGCGGCGGATTAGTTTTAAATAAAGAAGTTTACACTGGCGCGCATGGCTGGGCGGGTGAGCCGGGGGGTATGTTGCTTGGTTTGAACATAAAATTGGAACAGGCTTACCAACAAGCAAAAAATAGTTCCGATTACAAAAAGCTGGCTCAAGTTGTCGGCATCCTTCTGGTTAATGTCTGCAAATTGTTTGACCCCGAAGCTGTAATTTTAGGCGGGGGAATTGCGCAAAATATTCATGGTAAATTTTTGCCGCAGGCTTTAAAAATATTTAACAGCCGCTACTCAAGCCGTAGTTTAAAAAAGTTTAAAATTATTGTTTCAAAATTAAAAAATGCCGGCGCGTTAGGCGCGGCATTAATGTGTCAACAGAAACAGAAAGAGTAAAAGTTTTATGAAAAAAATTTTTTTAATTTTTATGTCCGCGGCTTTGCTTTCGGCAGGCTGCGCCAAAATTACTTTAAAACAGGAAGTACCCTCAAGCCCCAGGGAATCCTACGAACAGCTGCCCAGGTAAATTAAGGAAAAAAATTAATTTATTTCCGCCGTTTTTTGCTAAGGGTTTGCTTCTAGACCGCTGTTAAACTTTTCGGCTGGCCCGTTTTGAAGCTTTGTGTCAACTTTTTGTGGATTTTCTTCGGAAGAAGCTAAACTAGGCGAGGCAGCCGGCAATTTTATTTGAGAAACCAGTTTTTCAAATTCCGGCAAATCTTTAAACCCGTTTAATCCCAGATGCTGCAAAAATTCCGTCGTTGTCCTGTACAAGGCGCTTCTTTGGTCGTCCGGATTGTGTATTTTTTCTATCAACCCCCTCATAAGCAGGGCTCGCAGGCTGTATTGGGAATTAACTCCCCTTATGGCCTCAATTTCCGCTTTGGAAATTGGCTGTCTGTAAGTTATGATTGCTAAAACTTCAACTGTGGCATCGGTTAGCTTTTCCCTCAACTCCGAGTTTAAAAAGTTTTTTACGAGCGAGGAATTTTCGCTGTTGGTGGCAAATTGGTATTCACCCTGGTTATTTAAAAGAACAACCCCTGAGTTTTTACGAGAATTCTCGAGATTTTCCAAAGCCTGTAAAATTTCTGTTTCGGGCCGTTCTAAAATTTTAACAAGTTCCTTAAGCTTGAGCGGCTTTTCGGAAACAAATAAAATACTTTCCAGGGCTGAGATTAAGTTTGATAGTTCCATAATAAAAATAATCCTAAGCTTATTAAAATTAAACTATAAAAAATTATAGTGGTTTTTCTGCCCAATGCCGGCCTATAGCCTTTGGCCGAAGGCGGCAGCTTAATAAAGCCTTTTTCAACCAAAAAACCCAAAGTGCGTTCATATATAAAATCTACAGCTAAACTCCCGTACAGAAAACCTACTATAATAAAAGTCAATCCAATTGAAAATTTGCTCATTTTAAGCTCCTTGATCCGGATGCTTTATGATTGTGACGTCGGCAAACAAAGCTTCCTGGTTGGCGACAAAAATTTTCTGCTTGATTAATTCCAGCAAGGCTAAAAAGGTTACAATAACTTCAGTTTTATTTTTCGCGCTTTGTAAAAGTTCGTTTAAGCTTGTTTGGACGCGGCCTGACAAGTGCTCCCTTAAATGGTCAATTTTTTCTTGGATAGAAATAGCTTCTTTAACTTTGGCTTTGGGCAAATTATCTAATTCTTTTAACCCAAATAAAACTTTTAAAATAGCCGCGTGGATCTCCTTGGCGCTTACTGAATTGTCGGGAAAAAAATTAATACGCTGTTCAAAAGTTAATGCTCGCGTGAAGCTTTGGCTTCTTTTAGCATCCAAAACTTTTAAATATTTAGAAACTTCCTTAAATTGCCTGTATAAAAGCAACATGCTTTCTAGGTCCTGAGCCGAATCTTCCTCTTCTTTTTCCAGTTCCAAAGTGGGTAAAATAGCCTTAGATTTAATAACCAAAAGTTTGGCGGCAATGGCTAAATAATCAGCCAGCACCGTCGGGTCAATTTTTTCAAGCTCCTTTAAATATTTTAGAAATTGTTCGGTAACCTCGGCCAGGGCGATTTGGGTAATATCTAAATGCCGCTGTTCTATTAAAGAAAGCAGTAAATCAAGCGGTCCTTCGAACTGTGAGATTTTGACTTTTTGCATTAAGCGAGCTAATGAAGCTTATAGGACTAATAATGCAGATATGACCTATATGTCATAAAAACAAATAGCATGTATAAGACCTGTAAGACTTATTAGGTTCATAAAGTTACTTTTTTGCTTTACTAAAAGCCCCTTTAATCGGTTTTACCAACTTTTCAAAATCTTTAACAGCCAATTCCACGCTGTGGGTATAGGTTCCGGCGGAGGCTATTATTTTCTTCGCCTTGCTCATTCCTTTGTCCATCAGCGTCTGTAAATTGTAATGAATCCCGAATGGGTGAAGCAGGCCGACTTTGGTTTTTAGGTGTTTAGTTATGTCTTTTTCACTGGCCATGCTGACTTTTTTTGCTTTTAAAGCTTTTTTAATACCGTTGAAATCAACGTATTTGGCAGCCGGCAGGACAATTAGCGCAAAATAGTTATTTTTCGTCATTGCGAGTGCAGCCGAAGCAATCTTTTTCCGCGGTGAGATTGTTTTGTCGGATGCGCTCCTCGCAATGACAGCAGACGGGGAACCCTCCACTTTGACTAATACCACTTTCGCGATTTCGGAAAGTTTTTTCTTGGTTGTCGCGCCTACGTCATGCGCTGTAAAAACCACTTTATGCTCCAAGACTTTGTATTTAACCTTAGCCTGGTCTAACAATTTGGTTATCTGGTTTGAAAGGTGTTTTATTTGCTTTTTTGTTTTGTTATTAAATTTATGTTTCTTTTTCATAACATTTTGAGTTAAGAAGCTTTTTTTCCGGCTAGCATGTCTTCCAGCTGTTTTATATCTTTTTCCAACCCTTCAATTATAGCCGGGTTTTCTGGGTCGCTCCCCGGATTTGATCGCAAATCTTCTATTTGCTTTTTGTGGCCTGATATGGCTTTTTCTAATTCTTCAATAGAAGCATGTTTCCAAGCCTCGGGATTAATTTGCTATTTATTTTTTTCCACAGGTAGATTCAACTTAATATGCAACTCCTTTAGTTGTTTTTCTTCTACAGTGCCTGGGGCTGACATCATTACGTCTTCGGCCGAACCGTTTTTAGGAAAAGCGATTACTTCACGGATGTTTGGCTCGTTTTCAAGAAGCATTAAAAGCCTGTCTATGCCAGGAGCAAAACCACCATGTGGGGGAGCGCCATATTCAAATGCGCGAATCATAGCTCCAAATTTTTCATCTACAGTTTCTTTACTGTATCCGACTAATTCAAATGCTTTATACATTATTTCCGGATTATAGTTTCTAATTGCCCCACTGGAGAGCTCTAGCCCATTAGCAATAATGTCGTATTGGTAGGCGCGAATGGTAAGGGGGTCCTGGTTGTTTAAAGCATCTAGCCCACCTTGCGGCATTGAAAATGGATTATGCATAAAGTCGAGTTTTCCTTCTTTGTTAAGCTCATACATAGGAAAGTCGGTAATCCACGCCCAGGCTACAATAGTAGGATCCTTAAGTCCAAATATGTCGCCCATTTTGTCTCTTAGCTTTCCTAATACTTTGTTTACGAGCGTTTTATCATCCGCGCCAAAGAAAATAATGTCACCGGATTGGGCTTTAAGTTTGTCAATTAGCGCTTTCTTTTCTGCGTCAGAAAATTTGTTTACTATTGTGCCTGATAAATCACTAATATCGACTGTTTCTAAAGAATGGCCGCTTGATGACATTCCTTTTCCAGCAAATAAGTGCTCTTTTTTTCCACATATTACATATGGTAATCCACCAGCACCTTCTTTTTTTACCATTTCTGTTAATTCATCAATCTGGCTTCGGGTAAGTTTGGCGCCTCCTTGCACGCAAATGGCTTTTACAGAGCCGCTATTTTCTATAGCATTGTAAAAAATTTTAAATTCGGTTCCTCTAAAAATATCTGTTAAATCCACCAGCTTCATTTCAAACCTTAAGTCTGGTCTGTCAGAACCATATTCCTCTAAAGCCTGTAAATAGGGGATTCGTGGAAATGGTTTTTGCATGCATTTTTTGCCTGCAAATTTTTCTGTTAGTTCTATAAATAAAGGTTCTAGTTCCTGGAAAACTGTTTCGTCACGGTCTGCAAAACTAATTTCAAGGTCTAACTGATAAAATTCGCCAGGAGATCTGTCGGCTCTCGGGTCTTCGTCACGGAAACATGGGGCTATTTGAAAATATTTTGGAACTCCGCCAACCATTAATAATTGTTTAAATTGCTGGGGAGCTTGTGGAAGCGCGTAAAATTTACCCGGATGTAAACGGGACGGCACTAAAAAGTCGCGAGCGCCTTCAGGCGAGCTGGAAGTTAGAATTGGAGTGTTTATTTCTATAAATCCTTTGTCATCCATCCAGTCGCGGATGTATTTTATCATTTTATGCCTCTTAAGAAGCATGCGCTGCATTTTTTCACGTCGTAAATCTAAGAAACGGTATTTAAGGCGAATATCCTCGCCAATGCTTGCTTCTTCACCGTGGCCGTGGGCTATGGGAAAGGGAAGGGGCTTGGAAGAGTTTAAAAGTTGTAAGTTGTAAGTTGTAAGTTCTACGTTGCCGGTGGGTAAGTTAGGATTTTTTGTGGAATCGCTTCGTTCAACAACTTGGCCGGTGACCGTAATTACAAATTCATCCCTGCATTTATCGGCAGCGCTAAAAGCCTCAGCCTGATCGGGGTGGATTGCTAGTTGGACTATGCCGGTGTGGTCGCGGAGGTCAATAAAAATCACGCCGCCATGGTCGCGTCGTGAATTAACCCAGCCGGACAAACTGACGGTTTGACCAATGCTTTGGGGTGTATGGATTGCTAGTGTTCTTTGCATATGTTTGATGCTGTATTTCCCGGTCAAATAATATAAATTTGACGGGATAAATCCGATAGACAATCGGCACAGCAGTTATTAATTGTGTTTGAATTTTAACACTTTTTGCCACTTTTGCCAAGGAGATGTTAAACTTTGTTTATGAACGACTTTTGTCGTTTACGTGTAGCTTTTGCGGCAGTAACGTCGTTGGGGCGACCAGCTTTGCAAACGGTAACGCATGTTGCCACGCCACTCTCGGTTCGCCTTCAAAACAACGGTATTGTTGGGTTCCGGATACCCGGAACCCTTACGCAGGTAATTCCTTTTAACCCCGCCCTGGGGCGGAACAGTTCAACTTCTACAAGGAGAGGGAAATGTCAGATTTTCGCAAGCTGTTGATTAGCCTGTTGCAGGGCTTTTGAACAAAGGAGGAAGGTCAAGGGACTTTGGTAATGTTCTTCGCATCATGAACTAGTAAGTGAAAACCAATTTTCGCATGCGTAGTCTGCGGAGGTTGGAATTCAGACTCTAGTTTTCGGCCCGCCGCCCCAAGCCGGCCTACCACGCGAGCGATACGCTGCGATGTTTGAATTACAGTATACGCAACTTCGTAGCGTCCCCCCGACTATCTTGGGTAAGTCGGGGTTTTTATTGTGCCTTTTTGGCTACAAAAAATAAATCTGATACACTAAGCTACAGAAGAAGCCTATATACCACTACATAAAACTATAAAAATTAAGAAACAAACTTTTGCTGGATTTTGTAGTTTTATGTAGATTTGCATAATTAGTAATTCTGTAGAAATAAAATGACATTAAAAAAATAGTTTTAGATTTAGAAACCCATCCATCTTCGCCAAGGCTTCGATGGACTTAGGCGCTATACAAAATATAAAATTAATTTTGTAACATAAAATGTTGAAAAAAATAGTTTTAGATCTTGAAACCCAGAAGTCTTTTCAGGAAGTCGGGGGGCGGGGAAAAAACAATGTTTTAAAAATCAGCGTTTGTGGAATTTATGATTTTAGCACAGATAAGTATTCTATTTATGAAGAATATGAAATTCCCAAACTTAGTTCGCTTTTGCAAACCGCGGATCAAATAATCGGTTTTAACATTAAAGACTTTGACTTTGAAGTACTGCAGCCATATTTGAATTTTCAGGTTTCCCAAACCCCGTATTTGGATTTGCTAGAGGAAATAGAAAAAACTTTGGGGCACAGAATTAAACTGGAAGATGTGGCTCAGGGAACTTTAGGCAAGGGTAAAAGCGGGACAGGCCTGGAAGCGATTATGTATTATAAAAACGGGCGCATGGATTTGCTAAAAAAGTACTGCCTGGACGATGTTAAGGTTACCAAGCAAATTTACGATTACGCCTTAAAAAATCAAAAAGTGCTTTACAGGGATTTTTTTAAGACCAAAGAAATTGCTTTAAAAATCAGCGAGCCCAAAGCCCGAGTGGGGGTATTGCACCAGGCAGCGCTTTTTTAGGTATTAGGCACTAGGTATTAGGTATTAGGCGAAAGCCTTTTATTTGCTGCGTGTTTCCTAATACAAAAAAAACTTTTTCTTATTTAAGGTGGGCTGTTTTTGCATTGACTTTATACTTTATATTTTATCTTTTATACCGGGTTTTTTCGGGTTCGTTAATTCTTTCCCAATTTTTTTCTTTAGGGTTTTTAAATATTCGATTTTACGGTATATTTATTGCCCTGGCAGCGGCAGCGGGTTTTTATCTGGCTTTAGCACGCGCGGAAAAATTTGGAATAGAAAAAAAACAGGCCGAAGATATTTTATTTTGGACGATTATCGCCGGATTTATCGGCGCGCGTATCTACCACATATTTTCTTCGTGGCAATTTTATTTAAACCACCCCGCTGATATTTTAAAAGTATGGAACGGCGGCCTCTCTATTTACGGTGCTGTGTTTGGAGGCGTGCTTTCTTTGGTTTTGTGTCGCAAGCTCTTCACTTTTCACTTTCCGCTTTTCACTTTGTTTAATTGGCTGACCCCGTCTTTAATAGTTGGGCAAATTATCGGCCGCTTCGGTAATTTTTTTAACTACGAGCTTTTTGGTTATCCGACCACTCTGCCATGGGGTATGTTTGTTCCAAGGCATTTTAGGCCGGTTGGTTTTGCCGACCAGGTTTTTTTTCACCCTCTTTTTCTGTATGAACAATTAGGACTTGTAGTTATTTTATTTTTTATTTTTTACTTAGAAAAAAAAGCAACCAGTGCAGGAACAAATACCCGGTCAGTGGCTTTGAGTCAGCCCGGGGCAAGCCCGGCAGATTTTTTTAAAGGTAATAATGAGGTATTTATAAAAACCGTGGATGTTTCTCAGAATATTAACATGCAGAACAATGCTCAAAAGTCCAGTTGGGCAAGCTTGTTTTTAAGCTATCTTTTATTGTATAATATATTGAGGTTTGGACTGGAGTTTTTGCGAATAGACACGGTTTATTTGGGAAATATCAGGCAGAACGCGCTAGTGAGTTTGGTTTTAGCCGTTGTTTCGTTGCTGCTAATTTACTCAAGTTTAAGCGCCAAGCAAAGCTTTAGAGAAATAAATGGGCAATAGACGCCACAATTTTATAAGTTTGGGAATAGGGGTTTTGTATTTGGCTGTTTTGCAAACTTTTTCAACACCGCAGCCGGCGTTTGGGCCGCTAATCATTGGCCTGCTTTTTTTTTCAGGACTACTGTATTCGTATAACCGTTGGTATTTAAGGCAAAACGAAAAGTGGAATTTATGGCTTGGGCTTCGCGCAATTTTACCTTTGTGGTCTGGATTTGGGATTTTTTTGCTTTTACCCACGCCCTTTTTACGAGCCGTGTTTTTGTTTTTAAGTATCGGTGTCATTTATCTCCATGAAGTTTTTATAGACAACACCTCGGAAAACGTAACAATTAATTTGTCCACATTGTCGTTATTTGGTTTTTTCCTGGGCATTTTTGGCCTTAAGCATTATTTTCCGCCAGTAAATTCTTCCTGGTTGTATGTAATTTATCTTTTTTTGATTTGTACAATCAGCTATCTAACAAGCAGGATATTTTATGAGTTTACTCCTTTATCTACTGCCCGGAAAAACGCCGCCTCCATAATTATTGCCTTTTTTTCTTCCCAATTGTTCTGGGCTTTTAGTTTTTTACCCTTTCATTTTTCGGCTTTGGCCGCATTATTTTTTAACATCGTGCTATTGCTGCTCGTGCTTAATTACTATTTTTATTTCCAAAATTTAACCTACAAAAAATTTCAGTTTACTTTAATGTTAATTTTTATTACCAGCAGCGTGGTTTTGCTAGCCACGCCATGGAGAATTATTAAGTAATATGATAAAAAATCGAGACGTCAAACTGGTGCTTATTGCGTGCATTATGGCATTTTTCCTGAATTTATTTTTTGGCAGATACTTGACCGCCAAGTTTTCTACTTTGCCAATTTTAAATAGGTTTAAAATTATTAATCCTCAGACGCCGATAGTAATAAACACTCGCGAGGAGGTTCGTGTAAATGACAACTCCGATATATTAAACGCCAATTCCCAGCTCAGGCAAAAAATTGGGGCGCTTTTTTTGGCCAAAGACAGCAATGCCGAATATTTGGGAACGGTTATTAACTTAACCGACAACGGCTTGGTTGTGGGCATGCCGCTAAATTTGCCGACTCAAAAAAAGGACCAGGAGCAATTGTATGTCAAGTTTTATGACGGCAGCTTTGCCAAGGCAAAAATTATGTCACTTGATCCTTATACCCGTTTGAGTATACTTCAGACAGAGGCTAAAAATTTGCCCGTGGCACATTTTAGCGACTTAAAGCAGTTGCAGCTCGGGCAAAAGTTAGGGCTCATGTCGGCCGGGCTCAAAGACCAGTCGTCAGAATTTTATACTGTTGAAATTTCGTCTTTTCCAGACCAAAATTTAAGATCGGATTATCCAAACTCTCCTTTTTTGTTTAGCACACACGAAAACGCGGCCGTGGGCGCGGTTCTTTTTAACAGCAATGCCGAAGTGGTAGGGCTGTGGGACGGTAAACAGGTTATTTCCTCAAAAAATTTAAAAACTCTTTTTCAAATTTACACCAAGGATAAAAAACTACAGCGTCCTTTTTTCGGATTTACTTATAAAGTTTTACAGCCCTGGGAAAAAACTTTGTTTGCTTTCAAAGATTCCGGAATTATAATTTTATCCATCCCGGACACGCAGAATCCGTCCCCCGCTGCAGTTTCCGGCCTCAAGTCGGGAGATATAATAACCTCAATTGAAGGCGTTTCGTTTTCTGACCCTTGGGCAACGGAAGAGTTTTTACAAAAACTCAGCCCGGGGCAGAAAGTTTCGTTGAGTGTTTTAAGGGGCGAGCAAAAATTGAACCTAACCTTAACCGCGGGGACTTTAAAATAAGTTGAATGAAAGAACCAGAAAACAAGAAAATATTGGTAACAGGAGGAGCCGGTTTTATAGGCTCTAACTTCGTACATTATTGGGTTAATAAGTATCCTAACGACAAGGTAATAGTTTTAGACAAATTAACTTATGCGGGCAACCTTTCTAATTTAGAAAGCATAAAAGACAAAGTCAGGTTCGTAAAAGGCGATATTTGCGACCCTAAAATTGTGGATGAAGTAATGAGTAATTCTGAAATAGTCGTGCACTTTGCCGCGGAAACTCATGTGGATAGGTCAATTGAGGGGCCGGATGAATTTATCCGAACCAATGTCCTGGGAACTCAAAATTTATTGGCCTTTGCCCTAAAATACCAAGTAAAAAGGTTTCATCATGTTTCTACCGATGAAGTTTTTGGACAACTGCCCTTAGACAGCAAAGAAAAATGGACTGAAAGTACCCCTTATAATCCAAGAAGCCCTTATTCGGCCTCAAAAGCAAGTTCCGACCATCTTGTCCGGGCTTACTATCATACCTACGGTTTGCCAATAAGCATCACTAACTGTGCAAATAACCTGGGTCCTTTTATGTATCCGGAAAAACTTTTGCCTTTGGCAATCACGAACTTGCTTGAAGGCAAAAAAATCCCAATTTATGGCAAGGGTAATCAGATAAGGGAATGGCTAAATGTGCGAGACCACTGCACTGCCATAGATTTAATTTTGCAAAAAGGCAAGGCGGGGGAAACTTATTTTGTCAGTCCGGATAACCAGGAACTGACAAATTTAGAGGTAGTGAGAATGTTGCTAAAAGTTATGGGCAAAGGGGAAGAAAGTTTGGAGTTTGTAAAAGATCGCCCCGGACACGATCAAAAATATGCAAATGATCACGGCAAAATTACAGCCGAGCTTGGTTGGAAGCCGAAATACAGTTTAGAGCAGACATTAGAAGAGCTGGTGGATTGGTATAAGAATAATGTACAGTGGTGGAAAAGCATTAAGTCAGGCGAGTATTTAAAATATTATGAAAAACAGTACGGTAAATAAATTAAATTTTTATGCAATCTGTACTAATTTTGGGTAACAAGGGCATGCTTGGAGGGGAATTCATGAGGCAGTTTGGCTTAGTGGCTTTGGGCTGGGACAGGGAGGAAGCCGATGTAACCGACATAGCTGGACTTAGATTAAAAATTTTAAATTTAAATCCCTTGCCCGAGGCCATAGTCAATTGCGTGGCTTATAATGACGTTGATGGGGCTGAATCAAAAAAAGATTTGGCTTTCTTGCTGAATGCCAAAGTGCCGCAGGATTTGTCCCAAATTAGCAACGAGCTTAATATACCTTTGGTGCATTTTTCCAGCAACTATGTGTTTGACGGAAAAAAAGAAAGTTACGAAGAGGCTGATTTACCAAATCCTCTTTCAACCTATGGCAGGTCTAAGTTTTCGGGCGAACAGGCCGTTGCAAGCACGGCCAAAAAATATTATTTAATAAGAACTTCGGTATTATTTGGCCCGAAGGCTCAAAGCGCAGGTAGCAAAAGAAGTTTTATTGAGCTTATGCAGGATGCCTCTTATAAGCAGGATTTTGTATCTGCTGTAGAAGATGAAGTAAACAGTTTAACCTATGTGGCGGATTTGGTGAAATCTGTTAGAATTTTACTTGAGACTTCAGCTGAATACGGTATTTATCACATAACTAATTCCGGTCGGGCCAGTTGGTATGATTTTGCAAAAGAAATTTTTAAAATTACCAGGCCGGGTTTTCTGGTTAAGCCGGTTAAAGCTGACTTTTTTAAGCGCCCGGCGCAAAGGCCGCAAACCGCAGTCTTGGTGAGTAGAAAACTGCCGGCATTAAGACCTTGGCAGGAAGCTCTAAGAGAGTTTTTGATAAGCACCTGATAATTAGCAGTATTTTAGTTCTAATTATAGTAATTACTAATAATAATTTAAAAAAAATGAAAGGCATTATACTTTCGGGGGGCAGCGGAACCAGGTTAAGCCCTTTAACTAAGGTTACCTCCAAGCAGCTTTTACCGGTTTACAACAAACCGATGATTTTTTATCCGCTGGAAACTTTACTGAAGGCAGGCATAAGAGATATTTTAATAATTGTTGCGCCGGAAAGAGCGGGTGATTATTTAAGGCTTTTAGGCAGCGGCAGGGAATTTGGGGCAAAATTTACTTATGAAATTCAGGATAAGCCCGAAGGTCTTGCCCAGGCATTTATAATAGCCGAGAATTTTATAGACGAAGACAATGTTTGTATGATTTTAGGCGACAATATTTTTGAAGACGACTTTTCTCAAACTATAAGTGATTTTAAGTCCGGGGCTTTAATTTTTGCTAAAAAAGTTCCTGATCCTGAGCGAAGCGGGGTAGTGGTTTTTGACCAAAATCAGAAGGCGGTTCAAATAGTGGAAAAACCTAAAACCCATATCTCAGATTATGCAATACCGGGACTGTATATTTACGACAGTAGGGTAGTTGATGTTGCTAAACAGGTTAAACCCTCGGGCCGCGGCGAACTTGAGATAACCGATCTCCATAATTGGTATTTAGAGAAGGGCGAATTAAAAGTTGAAATCGTTAAAGGTGAGTGGATTGACGCGGGTACTTTTGAATCCCTATACAAAGCTTCTGAGCTGGCAAGAAAAAAAGTTAATAGTTAGTATTGACAAAAAAATAAAAAAATGATATAATTTAAGGCTAAAATTGCCTTATATGTCCGAACACTCCAATAATCCAAAAAAATTTCCTGTTTCAACAGAGCAAACTGCAAAAATGCTCGGTTTTTATAATGACATCTCAGAAGCTGAGCATAAAACGACTAGCGGCCAAGAAGGCTTGAAAGAAACTGCTGAAGTTGACTTGGGCAACAATCAAAACAAGGGTTTTGCTGAGGTTATATCCGGCGTTAATTCAGACTTAAGCCATACCTCGGAAGCCAATCACGGCGGCAGCGAATTGACAGTCGAGCAAGAGCTGGCAAAGGCCGGAATCAAGTCCGCGAATACAAAACCAATACTAAAATACCTAAAAACACTTTTGCCGTATTTTGTGGTTTTTGGAGCTGGTTTGGTAGCTTATTTTTTCTATTTTAGTAAAGTTGACTTTTCAAAACTTTTTCAAAGAAAACCCCAAACCATAACCCAGACAATCAGCGAAAAAGAAACGCTTTTATCCCAGTTGGAAAAGCAGGACATGGAAGGTTATAAATCATGGGTAAACCAATTTTATTACGAGGTGACCGATCAAAAAGTTATTGACCCGGACGCGGACAATTCTGGCAACGGCCTATCCAACTTTCAAAAATATTTGCTGAAATTAAACCCTCGGGCTTACGATACTTTAAGCTTGGGAGTGGCGGATAGCGAATTAATCGCTCAAGGCATTAATCCTTTAACCGGCGCCGCTTTAACCGAAGAGCAAAAACAAATTATTGACAAGTATTTTGACATGGAAGTAATTATTAACCGGCTTACTATAAGCAAGCTTCATAATAGCCGGTTTCAGAATAACGGCTTGAACAATAATTTTAATACCACAACTCCTTCTCAAAATAATCAACCAAACTATGTTGCTCCAGATACCGGGACAAGCGCCACTTTTGGCGCGCAAAATAATGGCGATTTGAGCGTTGACCCTTCGGTATCGGGCGAGTTAACAATCGCATCTTTGGGGGTTACGGCTCCGATTATCTGGACAAAAGATCCAAAAGATTTTGCCCGGGACCTGCAGAATGGCGTAATACATTATCCCGGCACAGCCATGCCGGGCCAAATTGGTACCACATATATTTCCGGACACTCCAGTAACGTGCCTTGGGCAAAGGGGTCTTATAACCAGATTTTTGCTTCTTTAGGAAAGCTCTCTAATAATGCTTCTTTTCAAATTAAAGTTAAGCTAACAAATGGCCAGATGGCCACTTTGCATTATGTTGTTGTAAGTAAAAAAGAATACTTACCGGCTGACCAGGAACAATTTAAGAATACGGCTAAATCAACCGTGGCGCTTTCCACCTGCTGGCCTATTGGTTCAACTGCCAAGCGGTTGGTTGTTGTAGGGGAGCTGACTCAGGTAGAAAAATAGATGAATTCTAAGAATTTTGCTAAAATAAATATGTAGATTGTGAAAGTAAATTTAAATAAAACAAAAATAAAAAAATCGCCTAAAAGCGATTTTTGTTATATTTAAGCGTTATAAAGATTATGTAGAGTAATAAGTTGAGGAAATATTAACCCCCTTTTCTAAGGTAAAAATTTTTTTTTCCCTTTTAAGTAAAAGTAATATTATAAAATATTGTTGACAAATTTGCAAAAATGGCGTATAATTATAGGTTAATAATTTAATCAACAACTATCATATGAACAATATGGTTTATCAACTTGGTATGAAAAAGGTCGGCTTAATTTTAGGGCTTAGTGTTTTTGCCGTTTTTGCCTCTGTGTTTGCGTTTATGCCCAGACAGACTACTGTAAGCAGGGCAGATGGTTGCAGCACTTATTCCGAGCCTATTTTTAATCCTTTTCCCGTTAAATTAAACGGTGATATTGGATATGATTGTACAGACGCACCGGTTTTATCTGGTGGTAACCACGGCGGTTCATGGGCTTATTCAGTTGACGCCGCTACTGGCGAAGACATTAGTATGAGGATTTGGGCGCACAACGGTGCTGCCATAAATTCCGGCGCTGTTATGAGCGGCGTGAATATTCAAACCAGCATTTCAAGCTCTCCCGATGGAACCGCTCACACAGTAACCACCACTCTGAGCGCAAATAATGCCCAATCTAAGAGCGGCAGCGTTACTGTATATACACCCGCAGGCTCAACTTTGGAATTAGTCGCTGGACAAAAAGATATATATTTGGGTGATTTACAACCGTGCTTTGAATTTGGTCGAGTCTTTCAATTTTACTTGCGTGTTTTAACTCCCCAGCAGACCATTAATCCTTCAGGTAATATTTCCGCTTATTTAGACGGACAAGTTGAGGGCCAGTGTTTGTGGTACGGCAGAATAAATTGGAATACACAAAATGCTCAAAATACCCAGGTTCAGGTAAGAGTCCGCGACGTTACTGAAAATGGATCTGAAACTTTGGTTTTTGGCGCTGAGAGCGGCAATGAAAGAGTTAATTGGATTGAGCCTAACCACAGTTATGAATTTAAGCTTTATGCCGATAACGCGCAGTTAGGTGACACCGCGTTTTTGACCGGATCATCTTTGTCTTGCAATGGCCCCGCTCCTACGCCAACTCCAACTCCAGTTGCGCAAAGAACCTACAGTTTAAATATTTCCGGCATTACTTGCCAACAGCCGTTTCCTATTGCAACCTGGACTACTAATGGATTTATTGGGCAGACCGAAGTCCATGTAATTAGCAATGGTGTTGATAATTTATTTTCCACCATGAAAGATGGCGGACAAGTAGTAAATTTTGTTAACCCGGGTCAATATTATATTTTTAGATTGGTTGATGCAGGAACCAACCAAGGTGATATTAATGTGTACGAAATTGGTTATACCGGCCAAACTATAAACTGCCCGGTTCCAACTCCAACCCCTTATCCTACCCCTTACCCGACACCAACCCCTTATCCTACACCATACCCAACACCTTACCCTACACCGGCTCCTTCTGTTTGTCCTTCGGGCAGCGTAAGTCTTTCTCCAAGCGTTCTTAACCAGGGTGAGAGTGCTACAGCCACGGCTCCTTACGGCTGGTACGGTGGCAGGTTTGTGTCAAGCAACCCAAATGTGGTTACAATTAACGGCAGCACCGTAACCGCAACTTATATTTCTATAGGTTCAACTACGGTAACTGGCGAAGGTTGGACTGCTCCAAATGGCGCGACTAACTGTTCTTTGGGTTGGTCTGCAGTTACCGTGCAACGGCCGCCTGTTTCAGCTTGTGTAGAGCGTACTTTTAACTCCAACACCAGTGGGATTTTCTCAAACAACAGCAAAGTTTCCAGCCTGCAGCCCAGCCAGCAGTACGAGGTTAGGTGTGATTATGGCGTGGTTTCGGCTCGTATTACTTTAGACAGTGATTTTAACCAGCCCTGTGGTTTTACCGGCTGGAATGGCACTGCTGCTGTATTTAGTTGTACAGCGCCATCAACTGCCGGCAGTTATTCAGTTTCCTGCCGTATGTCTAACAATGCTTCCGAAGACAATAGCTGTAGCGCCTTAAATACCGCCGGCTATTATTCAATTGCCGCTCCGGCTACAGTTTACACCGCAACCGCTACTGCCACGGCCAGCGCCAGCGCTTCCGCTTATTGTGTTGACGGTACTTATGCAACCGCAACCGCAACCGCTACTGCCACGGCCACTGCAACTGGCAGTACTCAATCCGAAGCCCAAATTAACGCAAACAATAAGGCCAATGAGCAAGCCAAGGCTCAGGCCAATGCTAACGCCAGCGCCAGTGCCCAGGCCAAGTGCGGCAATACGCCTCCCCCCACAAATTACACTGCCACTGCAACTGCCACGGCCAGCGCTAACGCTTCTGCTTATTGTCCCGACGGTTCAACCGCCACGGCTTCAGCAAGTTCAAGCGCCACCGCCACAGCCAGTTCCAGTATTTCCGAGCAAGCGGCTTATAGTTCCGCTTACACTTCTGCCTTAAGCCAGGCCGAAACCCAGGCTAAAGCTCAGGCTTTTGCGAGCGCTCAGGCTAAGTGTCAGAATCCTCCCCCGGTTTGTACACCTAATACCAATGTCAGTTTAAACTCAACTGCGCCGGTTTCTTACGGCAGCTTGTATAAGACTACAATTTCTTACAACTGGACTGGATCCAATTCCATGAAAGTAACTTATATTGACCCGGTTGACGGAATGGAAAAACTCTTTACTCAAAATGCCGTTAAGGGCGGCAGCCAGGAATTTACCGGCATTGAACCAAATAAAAATTATGTCTTTAAAATTTACGACACTTCTGCCTGCGGCGGGGTTATGGCCAGCATAATTGTACGCAAGGACGTACAGCCGGCCTGTATTAGTAATACCAACTACGCTTTAAATGCATCAGCTCCCATAAAGCAGGGGAATACTTATAGCGTGACTTTAACTTGGAGTTCCACCGGTAGCAATAATATAAAAATCTCACAGGATAATTTAACCAATGTTATTGCCACTAAAAGCAATACTGATTCTTTTGTAGTCAGCGGTCTTATGCCCGGTTCCAGCCACATCTTCTATATGATTGACGCTGCTTGCGGCAATGCTTTAACTTCGGTTTCGGTTTTAATTCCCAGCGAGCAGCAGCCGACTAACCCCGGCAACTGTAATAACAGCACCAATTCCTGCAACAATAATACTAATACCAATAACAGCACAAACAATAATTCCACCAACAGTTCAAACCAAAATAACAACAGTAATATAAACGGTAACAATAATACCGTAACACAGACTAACAATAACTGTGTTAATAACTCATGTAACAATACTGTGTATTACATTCAAGGCGGAAATACGGTACCTGCTAACGAATACAGGCAGCTGAGCATTGAAAAATTAGTGAGAAATACCTACTCAGGCTATTATCAGTCTTACCAAAATTCCGTTAGCGCCAACCTCAATGATACCGTGGAGTTTCAAATTGTAGTTAGAAACACCGGCAACCAGACCGTAAATAATGTCAGACTTAGCGACGTGCTGCCTTCAGGCCTTGCTTGGGTTTCCGGCCAGCAAATTAATGACCAATATTTAGGTTCTTTGTCTGTCAATGAAAGCCGTACAATAACCTTCCAGGCCAGGGTTAACAACAGTAACCAGCAGAGCGTTCAAAATATCGCCCGAGTCAGTGGCGATGGGGTTGGTCAAATTCAGGACGACGCCTGGGTTTTTGTCAACGCTTACAATCCCGGCTGTACTTATAATTGCGGACAGACCGGCAATGTCAACTTAAATTATTCTAAGAAAGCCGTAAATGAGACTAAGACCACGTCTTTTGGAAATCCGGTTGACGCCACCACGGTTAACGCCAGCAGAGAAGATTACATAACTTATACATTGACTGTAAACAATACCGGAAACGTGGCGGCTAATAACTTTGTAATTACGGACGATTTGTCTCAGGTTTTGCCTTATGCTGATATGGTAGACAGGGGCGGCGGAAATTTAAATGGCAACGTCATAACTTATCCAGGCATTACAATCCCGGCCGGCAGCACGGTTTCCAAGAGCTTTAAGGTAAGAGTCAAATATGGACTTGCCGCAAACCTTTCTTACACAATGAGTAACACTTACGGCAATACAGTCACTGTCCGGATCAATGAACCTCAGGTTAAAGGCGTGTTTATTGCTCCTAAAACTGGTGCAGATACTACCGCTTTTATTTTCGCAGGTTTTATAACCGCAGCTTTTGCCCTAATTCGCAAAAAAGATTTGTTGGCTAAAATAATCTTAAACTAAACAAAATTTAATACCCCTTGTAAGCATAAAGCCTGCAAGGGGTATTAAATTTGCTAAAAATATAATAACTGGTATTATATGAATAATACAAAAATAAAAAACAGCCAAAAAGGCTGTTTGTTTTGTTAACTAAGCGACGGACCTTTTTATTTTATGGACACTCAATATCTCAAAGAACTTATTGAAGAAGTAAAAAATCGCGGTGGCGGGGTTGTTTTAAACTATCAGGACAAGCCAGCGGTAGTGGTTTTGGATGTGGAAAAATATAATCATTTATTATCTCGGACTTTAAATAACCCTAAACCTGAAGTTGAGGGTAGTCTTAGCCAAAATCTTTTGCAAAAACCTAAATTTAAGGTTTTGGTGACAGGGGGCGCAGGTTATATAGGCGCGCACGTTGTTTGGGAGCTTTTAAAATCAGGCTATGAGCCCGTGGTGTTGGATAATTTAAGCACCGGCAAGCAAGAAAATTTGTTGACCGGTGTTAGGTTTGTAGAAGGCGATTTGAGTGACATTAATTTGCTCAAAGACTTGTTTGCTCAGGAGCAGTTTGATGCGGTTATGCATTTTGCTGCCAGTATTGAAGTTGAAGAGTCAGTCAGGGAGCCTGAAAAATATTTATTTAACAATACTCAAAATACAGCCTTATTGCTTTCAGTGATGAAAGAATATGGTTGCAAAAAAATTATTTTTTCTTCAACGGCTTCAGTTTATGGAAGCCAGAACCAAACACCAATTCCCGAGCAGGCCAAACTTTCACCAGCAAGCCCCTATGGCTTAAGTAAGCTTTTGGCAGAAAGAGTTATTAAATACTATTCACAATTTTTGGGGATTCAGGCTGTAGTTTTCAGGTATTTTAATGCCTGTGGTTTCAGCTCGGAAATTAAGGTGTCGGCAACACACGAGTCGCATTTAATACCCATAGTCTTAGAAGTGGCTAAAGGCATAAGGCCCAGCATTATGGTTTACGGCAACGATTATAATACTTTTGACGGGACTTGTGTGCGTGATTATGTCCATGTGGTAGATATTGCCAGGGCTCATGTTTTAGCCTTACAGAAAATGGACGGATTAGAGGACTTTGAAATTTTTAATATTGGAACAGGCAAAGGAACATCGGTTTTAGAAATAATCAATAAGGCCTCCGAAGTTTTAAATAGAATTATTCCTATGCAAAAAGGCTCTCGCCGGCCGGGGGATTCTCAGGAGAGTGTGGCAGATAATTCTAAAGCCAAGTCAAAATTAAATTTTTTGCCTCAACATAGCGATTTGGAAAATATCATTTTAAGTTCCTGGAATCAGCGTTAGTGAATATTTTGGCCGCCCAAAACAAGGGCGGCTTTTTTGTAACAAATTTTTATTTTTTGCGTATTATTTTATAAGCGGGATTTGCTTAAAAACGTGCTATAATTAACGTAAATATTAAGCAAGAAACCAATGAATAAATTATCGGTTATTATTCCCGCATACAACGAAGCGCATAGGATTACAAAAACTCTTATGTCAGTAAGCGGATTTTTAGAAAAACAACCATGGCAATACGAAATTTTGGTTGTTAGTGACGGCAGCAAGGACAACACGGCAGAAACGGTAAATAATTTAGCCAAGACGTTGAAAAATTTAACATTAGTAGACAATCAGCAAAATCATGGTAAGGGTTGGGTTGTCAGGCAGGGTATGTTAAAGGCAACCGGAGATGTAAGGTTGTTTATGGATGCCGATAATTCTACTTCTATTGATCAGGTTTTGCCAATGCTGGACTATTTAAATAAGGGTTATGACGTGATTATAGGTTCAATTGAAGTTGCGGGTGCGAAAATAGACGAGCACGCGCAGTGGTATAGAAGATTTATCGGTCATTGGTCCAAGTATTTAATCCGAGCGGTTGCCGGAATATGGGAAATTCACGATAGTCAGCGGGGATTCAAACTTTTTAGCGAGAAAGCGGCTAGGTCCGTCTTTTCGAAGGCAGTAATTGATCGTTTTGGTTTTGATATTGAAATTTTAGCTTTGGCAAAAAAACTCGGTTTTAAAATTAAAGAATTGCCGGTTGTATGGGTCAATGAGGGCGAATCCAAAGTCAGCCTTAAAAGCTATATTGAGGTTTTCATAGACTTGTGGAGAATACGTTTTAACCTTTGGCTCGGTAGATATAAATAGAAAAATGTTTGAATTAAAAAAAAATTTAAAAATTTTTTTTGCGGCATATTTAATGCTCGCAATTTTTTTAATTACCTCCCGTCCGGTAAGCGCATCGTCTGAAGATATAAGCCAGAGATTTTTAATAAAGTTTAAACCCGGTATTCAGATGTCGGATTTTTTTAGAGTTGCGTACGACATTGAAAAATTATTTGATTTTTCAGCACGCCAGGATTTTAAAAATATATTTAGTTTTAAATCAAGCCTGTCTTTTTCGCAGCTGCTGGCAGATTTAAATGGCCAGTACGAGTTTTTGCAAAATTTTAATACTTTACAAATACAGGATATCAGCATTAATGATCCCGGTTTTACGGTTAATGAGCAAAATATAGACAAGCAGTGGGCTTTGGCCAAGGTTGGCTTCGATAAATCCTGGACTAGGACTGTCGGAAGCAGAAACAATATAATTGCGGTAATAGATTCCGGCATAGACCAAACCCATGAGGATCTTGGAAACATTAAATTTGTTGAAGGGTATGATTTTGTGAACAATAGAAGTATTTTTGTGAATTCTAACTCTGATGACAACGGACACGGGACCTTAATTGCCGGTATTTTAGGTGCTACCCCCAACAATAATAAAGGTATAGTGGGTACTAACTGGAACGTGTCAATTATGCCAATAAAAGCAGTGGACTCCGTTGGCAAAGGGGATTCCGGTACTATTTCGGAAGCCATTGTTTGGGCTGCCGACAAGGGAGCAAATATTATAAATTTAAGTATTGGCGGATTTGGTTTTGGTAATGACACCACCCTTTCTAACGCTATTGCGTACGCGTTTAAAAAAAATATTGTTATTGTTGCTGCCGCCGGAAATGATACTGTTGCCGAGGGTAAAAATTTGGATGTAGAGCCGTTTTATCCAATTTGCGACGATAACGACGCAAACATGGTTATTGGCGTTACCGCTTTAGATTACAACGATTTAAAGCCCACATTTGCCAATTATGGAAAAAATTGCATTGATGTTTCAGCCCCTGGTAAAAGGATACTTTCCACTATTAGCATTGACCCCGTAACGAAAAAAACAACGCCAAATTCTTATGCTTTCGCTTCAGGCAGTTCGTTGGCCGTGCCTTTTGTGTCAGGCCAGGCAGCACTTATAAAAAGTTTGTACCCCTCGGTCAGTAATGTACAAATCAGGAGCTTAATTATTTCCACTTCAGATTCAGTAGATGAATATAATTTTATGCATTGCGCGGGTTCTTGTCAGGGCAGTTTGGGATCGGGCAGGATTAATGTAAGAAAAAGCCTTGAAAAACCTATTAACACACAAGCTTTCGAGGAAGAAGACTTAATTGTAATAAAGAGCAGCGGAGAAAAATATCAAATTTTGGGAGGACAAAAAAGAAAAATCTCAGATTTTGTTTATAGGCAAAAGTTTAGTTTGGAAATCTTTAAAGAAGTAGAAGATGTTAAAGTTTTACAGGATTTTCCCAGCGGGCCTTATGTTATGCCAAACGAGGAAACTTTGATAAAATTAGAACAGAGTCCCGCGGTTTATTTTATTCGTAAAGGCGAAAAACTGCCGGTATCAGACAAAATATTTAGGCAGCGAAATTTAAAATATGAAAATATACACAATGTTAGTTTTTCAGAATTTAATTCTTGGCCAACCGGGAGTTTTTTGCCCCCGGCAGAAGGTACTTTAGTTAAAACAGCCAAAGATCCCACCTTATTTTGGGTGGCAGGACAAAGCTTGCACCCGGTTAACTATAACTACTATATTTCAAGAGGGCTTAGTATTTTTCCGATAATCTTGGTTTCTTTGGAAGACTTTAAATCATTCCCCAAAGGAGAGCCATACTTAGTTTTTTAAATATTTTTTTATGAGAATTAAAAACAAAATCACACACATATTAATAATCAGTTTATTTTTCCCGTCGTTAGTTTGGGCTCAGATTGATCCCGGTTTTACGCCTAATAAACTAATTGAGGATAAAATTTTTGTTGACATTGAAACTTTTGGCGGAGCTGAAGGTATACAAAAATTTTTGGAAAATAAACGCAGTGTTTTGGCAAATACTACGCCTAGTTTCCTGGCTTTGTTAAAAGAGCCAAACGCCAGTTCGTTAAAAACTGGTTTGGATGACCCTAATCCGAATCTTGGGCGTCTGAGAACCGCCGCGGAATTAATTTGGGATGCTTCAAGGCAAAGCGGCCTTAATCCACAGGTTATCTTGGTTACTTTACAGAAAGAACAGGGGTTGATTACCAACCATCAGGATTCAGCGCCAGAAAAATTACAGAAAGCTTTAGACAGGGCCATGGGCTTTGACTGTCCTGATTCCACTGGCTGCGGAAATTTATTTCCGGGTTTTTATTACCAGTTGTTTGGTAATTTTGATTCAGAAAATAACCGTTATTTGGGCGCCGCTAGATCTTTAGTTAAATCATATGGATACCCAGAAGGCAGAGGTCCAACAATTGACTCTATGGGTGTTGTTTATGGCAATGGCGGAGGCAATAGGGCGTCTAAGGTGGGGGATACAATCACAGTTGATAATACCCAAGGGCCGCCTTATAACGCGCCTCCAACTTCCACGTTTAGCATCTTAAACAGGGCAACTGCCGCCTTATATCGTTACACCCCCCATGTTTTTAACGGCAACTATAATTTTTGGAAGTTTTTTCAAAGCTGGTTTAAATATCCAAATGGAACCCTGTTTGCTTTGGCTGGTGACAACTCGGTTTACATTGTGCAAAATGGCAACAAGCAGTTGGTTCCAAATTTTGTAGCAGCTTCCAGAAAGCTTGATTTAACAAAAAAAATTACGGTCTCTCCTAATGAGTTTGATAATTACCCGACTGACATAATTTTAGGGCCAACTGACAACACTATAGTGAAGGATGAAAGTGGTAAAACCTTTGTTTTTATCTCTAATATTAAACACCCCGCTTCCGGTTTTGTAATCTCGCAGCGGGGACTTGACTTGAAGACAGCCTTGGCAATTTCTAATAAAGATTCGGATCTATTTAATTTAGGTTCCGTTTTGACGCCAAAGGACGGCACTGTAATAAAAGGCGCTAAAGACGCTGGTATTTATTTGTCAGAAAACGGGAAAATAAAACTTTATAGCGAGTATGTTTTCAAACAAAGAAAAGTTTCACCTAAAAAAATAGTGATTGTGCCTGACGAGGAAATTTCTACTTATGAAAAACAGGGGTTTGTTCCCCCTTTAGACGGGACTTTGGTTAAATCGCCGGACTTGGCCACTGTTTATTTGGTGGAAAACGGTTTAAAACGGCCTGTTATTGGGGATATATTTAAGAATCGGGGATTTAGTTTTAGAAGCGTGGCCACCATTTCCAAAGACGAAGTTTCAAGCTTGCCCATAGGAGCCTACGCCACTCCAAAGGAGCGAACCTTCTTTGCCTTAGGCAGCAAAACCGGACCGCTTTATATTTACAAAGAAGGCACCAAACATAACATTTCCGAATTTGTGGCTAGACAGCGGGGAATTACACCTGACTATGTTTTCCCGCTTTCCGTAGGCATAGAGTGGTTTGACGGAATACCAATTCCGCCTAAAGACAATACCTTGGTTAAAGGGGATTTAAATCCGACCATATATTTAGTATCCAAAGGACAACTTAGAGCCTTAACCGGCGAGGCATTTAAAAGACGAAAATACAGTTTAAAGAAAGTTGTAACTCTGCCCCAGGTGGAAGTTGAAAGCTATGCAAAGGGTGAAATAATTGAAAAGTAAGAAAATTACACTACAAAAAACAGGCTCCTCATAAACCAGAGCCTGTTTTTTTACTTTGACGTTTGTTATACTCAAGCTGAGGTAAAATTAGGAAAGCATGGGACGGGTTTGTGAAAATTCTTATGCTGATGTTTATCGTTTCCGCGGTTTTTGGTGAGCCTTTGGAAAGGTTTTATCAAAAATTTTCTGGCAGTGGTACATCAGCACAATCCACCGTTGAACAGCGTTGGCGCGCATGTCCAGAGCAGACTGCGCGCCTTACTATTTTATTGCCAATTCCTGGCCGTTGAAATGTTGTATAACTTTGTAAATTTTTTGTAAATAATTGACTGTTTCTTGCCTTAAGGCGGCTGGTTGTAAAGTATCCAGCTGAGAGTTTATGCCGGCTAATTCGGTTTGGGCTTTAGCAAGCTGGGATTTTAGGCTGTTTTGAGTTTTTTTGTCAGGAGCCTTTTTAATTTTTGCTTTTAAATTTTTTATTTGCGTATTAGCTTTGTTGGCCTGGTCTTTTAGTATCGCAATTTGTCCATTACGATCTTCATTCCAGGTATCCCCAAAAGCATTGACCGCTCTGGCCACTCTGGTCGTTCCGCCATTGTAAGAAGCCGCGGCATAGTCAAAAACTCGGCCAGAGGCAAAGCCGTAACTCGCCTTGATTCTCACCGCTCCCGCGTAGTCGTCCAGCAGTAAATACATGGCTTTTATAGCATTTCTGTGATCCGACATGCCGTCTACAAAATTTGCTATTAAGTTTAAATCAGCATGTCTTTTAACCAGCGATTCGTAGGTGGAAGGAATAAATTGGGCTATTCCGCGTGCGCCGGCGGAAGAAACGCTGTATTTATAGGTATCGCCTGTATTTAAAGCCAGTAAAATATTTAACTGGTTAATTGTGCCCTGGGCATTATTGTTAACTAGCACTTGCGCGGTGTCTGTATGTTCGGCATAAACCAGTGCTTTTATTAAACTCGGTTTTATGGCTTCGGTGATGGTAAGTCCCGGCACTGCTTGGGAGGGAATATGGCTTAAACTTTGGGCAACGTCTGAAATTACATTATTTAAGTAATTCGCGCCGTAATTTAAAACATCCGAAGAATTGAAATTTGGATTATAAGGCACATATAAAGCATCATAAATACCGGCTTCAATTTTTGCTTTGTTGCCGCTCTCCGGATTAGTAATTAAATATTTTATTGCAATGACTTGGGCGTTTTCAGGCTTTGTTACTGAAAACCGGCTATTTACTCCGTTAAACCTGACCAAGCTAACCTCTGTATCACTTTTGGGGAAAGTCATGGTCTTGCCGTTTTGTTTACCCACCACAATTTTTATGTTGTTAGTGTTGGGGTCTAATACTGCAACAGCAATATCCTTGCTGGTTAAATTGTAGGAAGAAATGGTCTTTGTTGTTTTACCGGTTTTTTTGTTCTTTACGTTTTTGTAAACCGGAGTTAAACTATAACTCAATTTTATCTGGCTTAATTTTGCTTTTGCTTCCGCAGCGGCGAGGATCAAAGAAGGTGCCGTGCTCGTGCTTTGCCCTAAAATTAAAGTCGGCGTTGTTGAAGCCTGAACCGAATTTGAAAAATTTATCAGGCCTAGGCCTGATAATAAAGTTGCGCACAAAAATAAAAGACAATTTTTTGTTTGTAATTTCATGCTATTATTATAACATATCAATTTTTCGTTCCATGACCAATTTAGTAACAAAAAATATATTTTGGCTCAGCTTTTCCAGAATTTCCGCGTTAGTAATGCTCTTTTTTGCCTATACTCAGTTGTTTAGGTATTTGGGTCCTGAAATCTACGGCCAGTACCAGTTTGTTTTGTCCTATGTAATGCTTTTTTCCACAGTGGTTGACTTCGGTATTCAGCAGTTTATTCAAAAAAAAATCAGTGAAGAACCGGCTAAAACAAAAAAGTATTTCCAAGATTTTTTAAATTTTGAAATTTTTGCAGCCGGGTTTTTGTTTGGCGCCTTAATTTTAATTGCTTACTTAAATAGTTACCCGAGGGAAATTTTTTACGGCATACTTGTGGCGGGTTTTGGTATGTCTATAAATGCATTATGCTATCCCTACTTGGCTGTCATGTCCGCTTTCCAGGATTTAAAAAAAGTAGCGTTAATAAATTTTATTAACTCGTTTGTTAACATTACGATAATTTTTTTAGCAATTTGGCTAAAATTTGAAATTGTGTTTTTGGCCGCTATTCAGTTGGTGTTTGGCGCGGTTGATTTAATCCTGTATAAGGTTTTTACAAAAAAATATTTAAAAAACAACCAACAACCCTACCAGTTTAGAGGTTTTTTTGTGGATATAGTTGGGATTTTAAAAAAAGGCTGGCCGTTTGTACTCCTGGTAGGTTTTAGCTCTATTTATAATCGCATAGACATGGTAATTATTTCCCACTTAAAAGGCTTTGAACAGACAGGTTATTATGCAGCGGCATACAAGCTTTTTGATCTTTTGGCTTTTTTCCCCGCCATAGTTTCGCACGCCTTATACCCCTTTTTTGCCGCCAGCGTTGCTAAAAATTTATTTTTTGAAATTAAAGAAACTTTGGAAAAATATTTAAGACTTATGTTTTTGCTGGCGTTACCCATGGCAGTCGGCGGAACCTTATTGTCGGAGGGTTTAATTAAGCTGATTGCCGGACCTGAATATTTATCGGCCGCTCCCGTGTTCGCGATTTTGATTTGGGCAGCGGCTTTGTTATTTATGTATATTCCCTTAAACGCCTTTGTCATTTCGCAGTTTACTAAAAAAGCGGCCTTTATAACCGGCGTAAATGTTTTTTTAAATATCGCCGGTAATTTGTTTTTTATGGGTTATCTGGGTTATGGAATTTGGAGCGCTGCCGTAATGACAATTTTAAGCGAATTATTACAGGGCGCATTTTACTTTTATTTGGTTAAGACTAAGTTAAATGGCCTGGTTTTTAAAAAAAATTTTTGGCCTCCTTTTTTCGCTTCAGCGGGAATGGGGGTCATTTTATATTTTTTGAAACCGGCAAATTTAGTATTTGGTTTGTTAACAGGCGGTTTTACCTACCTAATTCTTTTATTTTTAATGGGCTATATAAAAAAAACGGACATTCTTTTTATTCAGTCTTTTATATCGCTGAAAAAGCATGACTAAACGCAATCTTACCAAAATTATGGTTTTTGGAACATTTGATATTCTGCATAAAGGCCATATAAGTTTTTTTAAACAGGCTAGAAAGCTGGCAAAAAAACCTTACTTGATTGTAAGCGTGGCGCGCGATAAAAATGTAAAAAAAATTAAAAAACATTCCCCATTTTATTCCGAGGCGCGGAGATTATATAATCTAAAAAAGTTAAAATTTGTTGACAAGGTAGTTTTAGGCTCTAAAAGCGGCTATTTAAAACACATATTAAATAACAAGCCTGACATTGTGGCTCTTGGTTATGACCAAAAAGCTTACACTAAGAATTTGTTTCAAAAGCTTAATAATCAAGGGTTGAAGGTAGTAATTAAAAGACTAAGGCCTTTTAAAGCCCAAATCTATAAATCTTCGCTTTTTTTAAAAAAAATGTTATAATTAAAAAAATAGGTATATATGGAAATAAATAATACAAATAATATCAGCACCCAGACACCAACCAGCATCCAAACAGAAAACAACAAGCAATTTAAAAGTTTTTGGCCGGTAATAATTATTGCTACTTTATCAGCCTTAGTAGGCGGTTTGGTAGTTTGGAGTGTGAATAATACAAATTTGGAGCAAGATGCGCTAAGTCTTTTACCCGGAAGTTCTTATTCTAAAGTTCACGAACAGGTAGAGAAAGACAAGGTAACCCAAAACCAGACTTACAGTATGCTGGCTGAAGCCGGTGAAATTCAGGCAAAAAATTGGTTGACTTATAAGAATCAAGAGTATGGTTTTAAGTTGAGTTTTCCGCCAACATGGGAAGGGTACAAGGTATTCATATCATCGGGAAGCAACGGAGTAGGAGCTCCAACATATTTGAGTTTTTCAATGCCGACAGTAGACAAATTGAGTTTTGTTGCTAGCCAAACAGAGCAAGTATATGGTTATGCGTCAATTTTTGAAATAACTGTTATAGCTAAAGAGAGGCAGTATCAGGGAACTGGCACTAAAATGGCCGAAGATAAAGACAATGTTTATTATTATACAGTCAATGGTGTTCCCGGGGATTTAAAAAATATAAATTTTGAAACCCAGAAAATTATTTCTACTTTTGAATTCATAAAATAAATGTTAATTGGCATAGAAGCAGAAAGGGCGAATAATCCGGAAAAGACCGGAGTGGAGCATTATGCCAAGCAGCTTATTCTGCATTTGGCAAAAATTGATTCTGTTAACGAATATGTACTATTCCTCCGGACTAAACCGGAGGAATGGTTTTTTAAGCTGCCAAAGAACTTTAAAGTAAAAATTATACCGTTTCCAATTTTTTGGACGCAAATCCGTCTTTCTTTGGAAATGCTATTTAATCCGGTTGACGTGCTGTTCATTCCGGCTTCGGCTTTGCCGTTTATTCATCCAAAATGCAGCATTGTAACAATTCACGATGTAGCTTGGAGGTATTTTCCAAAAAGTTTTACTTGGTTTATGCGCAATTTTTTGGAATGGTCAACAAAATTTGCGATTAAGAATGCTTCAAATATTATTGCGGTTTCGGAAAGTACCAAGCGGGATTTGGTAAAATTTTATGGAGTGGGAGAAAAAAAGATCACAGTTATTCATCATGGTTTTGAAAGCCCGAATGATCAAAAGCTACAAGCTACCAGCTACAAGCTACCAGCTAAGTATATTTTATTCCTTTCTACCATCCAACCAAGGAAAAATTTACAAGGGCTCATTGAAGCATTTAAGGATTTAAAAACTGAAAATCCAGAAATTTCTCATAAATTAGTTGTTGTGGGAAGGCCTGGATGGAAATACCAGAAAATATTAAAATATATTGATAGTTATAAGGATATCGTTCTGTATTTAGGCCATGTTAGCGATAAAGAGCGATTTAGCATACTCTCAAAAGCGGATTTATTAGTTTTGCCTAGTTTCTACGAGGGTTTTGGCATGCAAATCTTAGAAGCGTTTGAAGCGGGCACGCCGGTTGCGACTTCCAATGTTTCCAGTATGCCAGAAGTAGCCAAAGAAGCAGCGATTTATTTTAATCCTCACAACGCAGCAGAAATAAAAAATTCAATTAAGGCGGTATTGTTGGACAAATCACTGGCCGACCGCCTGAGACAAAAAGGCTGCGAAAGGCTTAAAGAATTTTCCTGGGAAAAGTGCGCCAGCCAGACTTTGGATTTAATTAAGAATTTTTAGTATGGATTTATTTTTATTTTTCCTATTTATTGCATTAGCTTTTGGTTTTTTTTGCTTTTTTGTCAGGGGGCCTTACAAGCAAAGTCCTTTATGGCTTATGTTTTCAGCATGGATGTTGGCCTTGGGTGTACCAAGACTTAATTTATCCCGAATTGAACGTCCCGGAAGTTTTGAATTTTGGATTTTGGTTTTTTTGTCATTGGCAAGTTTTGCTTTCGGGTTTTTTGTTTTTAAAGCCTGGGCTGATAAGTGGAAAATTTGGGCGCAAATTGCCACTTATTTCAATAACGAGATTTCCCTAAAAACTTTACGTATTGTTATCTATATTTTGTGCCTAATTTCTTTAGCCGCTCTTTATTTATTTTATGAAAAAGCCGGAAATTTTCCGCTGTTAGATGTTAGTCCCGACGAGTTTAGATTTGCGGCGGATGAAAAAGTTCCAGGCTTAATTAATTATTCCGCCCAGCTTGCCAGGTTATTTGTGCCTTTATCTTTTTATCTTATTCTTAAAGAAGGTTTTGTATTTAAAAAACACCTGGATTTAGTTATTATTAATTTGGTTGGGATATTTGCCCTGATTTTGTTTGCTTCAAGAACCCAGATATATTTTATTGACCTGTGGGTTATGGCCTTGTATTTATTTATAAGAAAACCAGACTTAAAAAGGGCTTTAAAATTTTATCCGATCTTTTTGTTAATATCAGTCGTGGTTCTTTCAGCAATTCCTTTAATAAGACAAGCAAAAAGCTATGGTAGCGACTATTTGGCCGACATAACGGAAATTGACAGCAGGAATTTTTCAAGGCCAGCGAAACTTTTATTGCCAATTTATGTTGGAATTTCGTTTAATATGCAGGCTCTTATGCACGCAGAGGAATATTATCAACATAACCCTTTGCAAAAAGGCAAGGTCAGCATGCATCCTTTTACTAATATGCTAGGGCTGAAAAATTTAAAACCGGAATTTGATTTGGGCAAAATTTTTAAACCATGGTGGAATACCGGGACTTATTTATTTCCCTTCATTCAGGATTTTGGACGGGTGGCGTTTTTTGCGGTGCCGTTTTTGTTCGCCGGTGTTTTTACAATTTTGTGGAAATTTTTACAGACAAACGCTAATTTTTTATCCATAAATTTTTATGCTTACGTTTGCTTTTTTATAGTAATGAGTATTTATTTGTCATTTACAGTAAGAGCTGAAATGTACATGGATATTTTTTTTATTTTTCTAATTTATTTTCTAACAAAAAAACCAAACACTAGGTTGCTAGATAGTAACCTAGTGAAATAAAAATGCCTAAAGTTACTGTAATTCAAGTGATTTATAATAACCGCAAGTGGATTCCGTCGGTTTTTGACGCGATTTTTAGACAAACTTTTTCAGATTTTAACGTCGTTGCCGTAATTGCGGGAAATCAAGGTGGCAGTAAAGAATATATAGCCGAGCATTATCCGCAAACAGAAATAATTGACCCTGGCTATAATATTGGTTTTGCCAAAGGTCATAATTTGGTTTTCTCTTCATCAGATTCTGAATATTTCCAATTAGTAAACCCGGACATGATAATGGAGCCGAATTATATTGAGGAAATATTAAAAGCTTTTAGTGGTGAAAAAGTAGGCGCGGCAACGGGAAAACTATATAAAATAAGCAATGAACAATCAGCAGTAGGCAGAAAGCAGAATGTTCTTGATACTACAGGGGTGGTTATTAATAAATCCGGACGGGCATATGACAGGGGACAGCATGAGGTTGACAGCGGGCAATACGACAGCCTGGTTAATGTAGATGCGGTTTCAGCGGCTGGAGCTATGTATAGCGCAGCTGCCTTAAAGGCTACACGCATAACTATAAATGACAGCATTGAATATTTTGACGAAGACTTTCATAGCTATTGGGAAGATGTGGACTTAGCTTGGCGAATGAAAAACGCGGGGTACAAAAGCGTTTTTGCGCCTAAAGCCGTAGGCTATCACGGCCGCGGCGCAGGATCTTCCAAAGGCGGGTATATAAAAATTTTTAGCTTTATTAAACACCACAGAACGCTGCCGGAAAGAATAAGGCAGCTAAATTACAAAAACCATATTTTTATGTATATAAAAAACTCGCCGTACTTTTACCCCCAGTTTTTTGTAAGAGAGTTTTTTATGATAATCTATATACTACTGTTTGAAATTTCTACGCTAAAAGTTTTGCCCGAAATGTTTAAAAGTTTAAGTAAAATGTTTAAAAAAAGAAAAGTTTAAAAAATTCTATGCTTGAGTCAAAATATTATGGTGATCCCTCAGAGTTTGATCATCAATATAGAAATAAAACCCGCAGTGAATCTTACGAAAACCTGCTTTCTGAAACTTGGCATCTTCCGAGCGGTTCAAGAATATTGGATATAGCATCCGGAGTCGGGGATGAGGCGCAATTTTTGAAAGAAAATTATTCCGCAACGGTTTTTCAGACTGACATTTCACCAAACCTTTCAAATTTAGTCAGGCCGGAAAGTAATTTTATTTTTGCCGATTTTAACAACCAGCCATTTAGGGCCGAAAGCTTTGATGGGGTGCATTGTAAAGACGCTTTGGTTCATGTGAAATCCAAAAATAGATTTTTAAACGAAGCTTATAGGGTTTTAAAACCAGGCGGCAGTTTTTTTTTGGTAAGTCAGGAAAATTTTGATTTTATTACGGCATCCGGAATAAGATATTATTTTGTATCGCCCAAAAATATAGGAGAAAAAGCAGAAAAAATTCATTTCAAAATTGAAGTTTTTGGTGAATGGAAGCCAAAAAAAGGAGAAAAGAACTGGCATAATCAAGAAAGATTTTACTATATTTTTAGAAAATGAATTTAAGCAAAATTTCCATAATCATACTGTCTTACAATTCTAAAACCGACTTAGAGCGGCTTTTGCCGAGTATTTTTGCTAGTGAGGGCAGTATTAATTACGAAGTCATTGTGATTGATAATGGTTCAACTGACGGGACATTGGATTGGTTAAAAGCTGCAATCTACAAGCTGACAGCTATTGCAAACGCAAATAATGGATTCGCGCACGGGAATAATTTAGGCATTAAAGAGGCGAACGGAAAATATTTGCTTATTCTCAACCCGGATACCCGCTTAGAAAAAGATACATTAAAAACAATGTACGAGTTTATGGAAGCCTGTCCGCAAGTCGGCATAAGTACTTGCAAGGTCGTGTTACCAAACGGAAAATTAGACTTAGCTTGCCGCAGAAGGTTTCCCAATCCGTGGAATAGTTTTAAAATGCTATTTTTAAAAAACAATACCGACTATAATTTTATGGATGTTGATGAAAATCAGTCCATAGAAATTGACGCTTGCATGGGCGCGTTTATGTTTGTAAGGCATTCTGTTTTGGACAAAATTGGCTATTTTGACGAATCTTTTTTTATGTATGGGGAGGATTTGGACTTATGCTGGCGAGTAAAAGAAGCCGGATATAAAGTTTGGTATAATCCTAAGGTTTTTATTACTCACTTTAAAGGATCTTCCTCCCGTAAAATTGCTTTTAAGGCTCTAAAGTGGTTTTATGATTCCATGTGGATTTTTTATAAGAAACACTATTCGGCTAAGTACCCGGTTGTTTTTAATTGGATTGTGTTTGTCGGCATTTATTCACTGTATACATATAAGTTTATAATCAACTTTTTTAAATTTGAGCCTGAAGTAAGCAGTCGGGGATAAAGCTTGGAGTTTGTCATAAAAATTGTTATCATACAAAGGTATAATTAACTCAATTTATGGAAAATTCCGATTTTATTCAGACAAATTTAGAACAGGCGCCCAAACCTAAATCCAAGTCCAGGTTTGTTTTAATAATTGGCTTTATTTTAGTAGCTTTTTTTGCTTACCAGTTAGGCTTTAAGGCAGGCAGGGAGGGATATGTTTTTGATCCAAAAAGCTTTAAAGTAATAAACCAGGCCGATCAACCACAAATAGTAGATTACAGCCTGTTGTGGGATGCTCTAAACATTTTAGACACTAAATTTATTGACAAGCCGCTTAACCCTCAAAAAGCCCTTTACGGCTCAATAAGAGGAGCCGTTGCTTCTACGGGGGACCCTTACACGGATTTTTTTGAACCTAAGGCCTTAGAAACTTTTAAAACCGACCTAAAGGGCAGTTTTGACGGAATTGGCGCTGAGGTTTCAAAAAAAGATGGGCTTATCGTGATTGTTGCTCCGTTAGACGAAAGTCCGGCTAAAAAAGCAGGCTTAAAAGCTCAAGATATAATTTTAAAAGTAAACGGCGAAGATGTATCCGGATGGTCGGTCGAAGAAGCCGTAAATAAGATACGAGGACCAAAAGGCAGCGAGGTAACTTTGACAATTTTTAGGCAGGGTGGAGAGAAGCCTTTTGAAGTCACCATTAAAAGGGATGTAATAAGAATTAAAAGCGTGAAATGGGAATTTAAAACTCAACAGATAAACGGCCAAAATAAAATCATAGCGGTAATTAACTTAACCAAATTTGGGGATGATACCGAAACCTTGTTTAAACAAGCTGTTAATGAATTGTTGCGAAAAGGCGTTGATGGAATTGTTTTAGATTTAAGAAATGACCCGGGCGGTTATTTGCAAACCGCAGTTGAAATTTCTTCTAATTGGCTAAAGAGCGGAACTTTGGTTGTAACAGAAGCAAAAAGCACAGGGGAAAATATTTTATACAAATCGGAAGGCTCTGGCAGGCTGTATGGCGTACCTACAGTTGTGCTGATTAATGGCGGAAGCGCTTCGGCATCTGAAATTCTCGCCGGAGCTTTACAAGACCATAAAATGGCTAAATTAGTTGGTGAAAAATCTTTTGGCAAGGGTAGTGTCCAGGAATTGGTAGAATTAAAAGACGGAAGTGCACTTAAAGTTACTGTTGCCAAATGGGTCACGCCGGGAGGTAAAAATTTAAACAAAGAGGGATTAACTCCCGATATTGAGATAAAAATTTCAGATGAGGATTTAAAAAACAACAAGGATACACAGCTTGAAAAAGCTTTGGAAGAAGTAATAAAATAGACCGCAAAAACGCGAATATTTTAAAAGTACTAACAATATCTGTATTATTCGCATAATTGCAGGTTAGTGATTCTATGAAAATTACAGCCCAAGATTTACGAACTAAATACTTAGAATTTTTTAAATCCAAAGGCCACAGTGTTATTCCTTCGGCCTCTTTGGTGCCGGAAGGGGACTCTTCCGTGCTGTTTACAACCGCAGGCATGCACCCGTTAGTGCCTTATTTGCTTGGCCAGGAACACCCGAACGGAAAACGACTGGCGAATGTTCAAAAATGCATTCGCACCGGCGATATAGAAGAAGTAGGCGACTTAACTCACCTTACCTTTTTTGAAATGTGCGGTAATTGGAGTCTTGGCGATTATTTTAAAAAAGAAGCCATTACCTGGAGTTTTGAGTTTTTAACTGATCCCAAATGGCTCGGGCTGTCTTTAGACAGACTTGCTTTTACCTGCTTTGCCGGCGACGAAGACGCGCCCCGCGATACCGAAAGCGCGGAGATTTGGAAGTCTTTGGGCGTGCCAGAAAATCGCATTAGCTTTTTGCCCAAAGAAAAAAATTGGTGGATTGCGGGCGATACGGGCCCTTGCGGGCCTGACACGGAAATGCATTATTGGATAGACGACGGAAGACCAGTGCCTGAAAAATATGATGTCAACGAGCCAAGATGGGTGGAAATCTGGAACGACGTCTTTATGCAGTTTGAAAAATTACCTGACGGGAAGCTGATAGCTTTAAAAAAACCCAACGTTGACACAGGTCTTGGCCTGGAAAGGGTTTTAACTGTTTTAAATGGCAGTAATTCGGTTTATGACACAGAGCTGTTTAAGCCCATGTGGGAGGTTTTGGCTTTAGACCAGAAAATAATGACCAATGACGAGGTAAAAAAAGCCAGGATAATTTTAGACCACATTCGCGCAAGCGTATTTATAGTCAGCGACGGAGTAGAACCTTCCAACAAAGACCGAGGTTATGTTTTACGCAAACTTTTAAGAAGGGCTATGGTTATGGGCAGACTTTTAAACTTAAAACACCATTGGCTGGAAGCGCTGATTGGCAAGGTTGTTAGCAGTTACGCAAGCAACTATCCCGAACTTGTTGAAAAATCTTCAAAAACATATGAGGTGATTTTGGCAGAGCAAAAAAAGTTTGAAATTGCTTTGGAAAAAGGCTTTAAGGTCTCGGCGAACATGCTGTCAAAAATTGAAAAAGAGCTAAAACCCATGGCGCGGAGGTTAAAACCAGATGGATCTATATGGGACATGGATGAAGAAATTGTTAATAGATTGGAGAATAATTTAGCTTTTAATTGGTATCAAACGTACTCGGTTCCTCTTGAGTTCATTATTGAAATAGCGAAAGTTAGAGGATTGCCAATTAATGAGGAAGTTTTGACTCAAAAATTTTATGAACAATTAAAACAACACCAGGAACTTTCTAGAACCTCATCTGCCGGGCAGTTTAAAGGCGGACTTGCTTCGCATAGTGAAAAAATAGTCAGGCTGCACACCGCAACCCACCTTTTAAACGCGGCATTGCGGCAGGTGTTAGGCGAAAATGTATGGCAAAAAGGCAGTAATATTACCGAGGAAAGAACCAGGTTTGACTTTACCCACGACAAAAAAATGACACCTGAAGAAATAGCAGCGGTGGAAGTTTTAGTCAATGACTGGATTACCCGCGACTTAAAAGTAAAGCGCGAAACAATGCCCTTAGAAGAAGCTAGGAAATTAGGCGCCATAGGCGTGTTCGGAGAAAAATATGCCGACACAGTGTCTATATATACAGTCTATGATCCAACCAACGATGAAGTTATCTCCAGAGAATTTTGTGGCGGCCCGCACGTTGAGCATACCGGCGTTATTGGCCAATTTAAAATACAAAAAGAAGAAGCAAGCAGCGCCGGGGTTAGAAGAATAAAAGCTCTTATTATATGAGCGATTTGGGTAAATTTTTAGACTACGATCAACCCTCATATTCTGATATGCCGTTTGGAGAAAAATCAGAAAAAAATCCGATTCCATTTTTATTTCAGAATTTTGTAAACGTTACTATTTTATTTAGTAATAATCATTTCGAAAAAAATCATTTGGCTCAAGTAAACCCTGATGAAGTTAAAATTTTTTATTCTAGATTGATGGACGTATTAAATAAAGCAGAAGATATGATGAAAAAAGGAAGCCTTGTTCAAACACAGCAAGCGAACATTAATTCTCTTCAAAAATTTAAAGAATTTTTGCAAGCAACAAGCAAGGAAATAGAGTTTAATTTAAATACTATCAATAAAATTTTAAAGGAATTTAGAAGAACTTTTAGGCCTTAAATTTAATGAACCTAGAATTTTACAATTGTCCCAAGCCGGAAGAGTTTGACAAAAAGCTTTTGCCGAAAGAAAAACCTTTGTTTGTAAATTACCAACCGGATTTCGGTTTGCTAAAAAAACTCACGGAAGAATATAAAAACTTTGAAAATATTTTAATCGTGGCCCACGGCGGCAGCATAAACCCCCTATTGGGTATTTACAACGCTTTATATTATCAAAGCCAAAAAAAAGTTTATTTTTTAAACACTGTTGACCCTGACTATATACATAAGCTTAAAACGGAATTAAACCCAAATAATACTTTGGTTGTTTCTATAAGCAAGTCCGGTGAAACCGTGACCCAACTGGAAGAAACTTTTGCTTTTGCTAAATATCCAATCTTAGTAGTGACTGGTAAAGCGAGCCCTTTAAGAGCCATGGCAGACAAGATGAAGTGGGCGGTCATTACACATCCTCCCATTGGAGGACGTTATACTGCTTTAACAGAAGTTAATTTGCTCGGGGCAGCGCTGGCCGGCTTGGATGTAGAAGGTTTATACCAAGGCGGACAAGAATTTTACAACCTTTACGAAAAAGAAAATTTGGCCTGGAAAGCGGCTTCGGTTTTTTATCAGCTAGAGCAAAAAGGCTACGCGGATGTGCTAATGCTTTTTTATTCGCATTTTTTATTTCCTTCAAGTTTTGGCATAGTACAGTTATGCCACGAAAGTTTTGGAAAAAACGGCAAAGGCCAGAGTTATTTTGCGCACGAAGGTCCGGAGGTCCAGCATCATACTATGCAAAGGTACTACGGCGGGCAAAAAAATATTGCCGGCTTATTTGTTACAGCGGATAATTTTATAAATTCCCAAGTAACTAATTATCCGCCTCAGGCACACAGTACGCAAATTAAGGGCCATCATTTGGCAGACATAGATAAAATTCCTTTAAAGTATGCTATTTTGGCTGAAGCTTCGGCAAGCATCGAGGATTCAAGAATTAGGGGAATACCGTGTGTCCATATGTCTCTGGATAATTTTTCAGCTCAAGAAATTGGAAAATTTAACGCTTTTTGGCAATTGTTCGCGGTTTATTCTTCGCTTTTAAGGCAAGTAGACCCGTTTGACCAGCCTGAAGTGGAAAACAGCAAAAAAATTAGTTTTAGTAAAAGATTACAGTATAAAGGTTTATTGTAACTTGGTATTTCCCCAAATTTCCTGTATAATAAAGGCAAATTTACAACATGACCCCTTCTATTTATATAAATTTAGAAGATGATGTAGCAAAAGTTGTAGCCAGGATTAAAAGAGAAAAAAACCCTAGCTTAATTTTGGTTTGTCCAAAACGCTGTTTTTTATTTAACGACAGTATCAATTTAAGATTGTTAAAAAAACAAACAGAGTTACTAAACAAAGAGGTTTTTATTTTAACCATGGACGAACGGGGCCAGATATACGCAAAAGAAGCGGGTTTTGGTTTGAAATTTTTGCCTCAGAATAAAAAAGCAGCAGGTTTTACGGATATTCAAAGATCTGTAAAACCCTTAGCTGCCACTATTCAACCAGCCGATAAAAACACAAAAAACGGCCAAAAAAAAGAATCTCAGGCCAACAAACTTACTAAAGGAGGCTTTGCGGCGGCCGAGCCCATAAAAACTCAAGCCAAAGATTTAATTTTTTCAAAAGAGATAGAAACAACCTATGAGGCAAGAAAGAGAAAAATTTCAAATCAAAGAAAAGTTTTTTTTCTTCTTGGTGCTTGTCTTATTACCGCAGCTGTTTTAATTATCCTGGTTTTACCTAAGGCCGTACTAACAGTTACAGCAAAGTCAGAACCTATCTCCAGGGAATTATCTATCGGCATTTCTGTAACTAACGAGTCTGTGGATGTGGCAAGGTTGTCTATGCCGGCAGTTAAAATTTCCGAGAAACTTCAGGTCAGTAGAAAGTTTACAGCCCAAGGTAAAAAAGAAATTGGCAATAAGGCATCAGGTTTAGTAAGAATATATAATTTTACTAAGCAACCACTAAATTTGAAAGAATCGACAACCAGCTTAATTTTAGGGAACAGAACCTATAAATTAGTTAAAGATGCGATGGCCGTCAAGCCTACTATATACAAAAATCAGATTACCAAAGAAGTTGATGAAAGCAGTCTGGACGCGGTTTTTGAAATTATTGCCACTGAAGGAGGAGAGTCTTACAATATACCCAGCGGCACAAGAATAGAGGTTACTAACCAGGTTTTCGGCAGCAGGCCTCAATTTTTATATGCAAAAACTGAAACCCCAATAATAGGAGGAACTTCCCGGTATTTATCTGTTTTGTCTCAGCTGGATTTGGACTTTGCCAGAAATGAACTTGGAAATGATTTAATTACAAGACTAAATGAGAATTTAAAATCCAGAGATTTGAGCGTAGTGGAGAAAGCTTATTCTCTTGAAAATATTGAATTTATAACCGACAAGCAGATAGGTTCGGAAACCCCAAGTTTTACAGCCAATTTAACCGCGGATGTTACAGCGCTAGCTTTTAATTTAAATCAAATGAATGAGTTGGTTTTTGAAAGGGTAAAACAAACCGTGCCTGAAAATAAAAAGGTTTTAGGAGGTTTAAGTCAAAACCTTTCTTATAGGCTTAAATCGGTTGACTTGCCAGCAGCTTCGGGGGTTATATTGGCAAATTATTCCTCCGTCATGGTTTATGAACTTGATTTGTCAGGCTTGAAAGAAAAATTGACCGGAAAAAGCAGGTCCAAGGTTCAGGAAATATTGCTATCACGGCCCGAGGTTGAGGCTGTTGAAATGATTTTGGCGCCTTCTTGGCAAAACTCCTTTCCTTTATTAAAGAGCAGAATCGAGATAAAAGAAGAAAATTTGGAAAAAAATTGAGTATTAACAAGAGTTAAATAATTTTTTCCTCATTTTTAAGCCAGAAAAATCAACGCAAGTTTGTGTTGACAAATTTATTATTTGTGTTAGAATTAGCTAGATAATTTATTTTGGGTAATAATATTTATACAAGCAATCACGACTTGGGTCAGACAAGCTCAGGAAAAAATAAAGATGTAATCGAATTAGAGGGCAAAGTAATAGAAAGTTTGCCTAATGCTGTTTTTCGCGTCCAATTGGATTCTGGTCAGGTAGTTTTGGGTCATTTATCAGGCAAAATGAGGGTTAATATGATTCGTGTTTTAACTGGCGATAGAGTAATAATAGAAATGACCCCGTACGATTTAACAAAGGGCAGGATTACCCGCCGAATGAGGTAGTTTATTAATTTTAAATCTTATACGTATGAAAGTTAGAGCCAGCGTAAAAATAATGTGCAAAAAATGCAAAGTTGTTAAGAGATTTGGGCGAATTTATATTATTTGTGAGAATCCCAAGCATAAGCAGCGACAGGGCTAATTTAATTATTTAATAAAATCAGCTGGTGCTTTATTTTAAGTTCCACTGCGAAAACATATGGCTAGAATTGCAGGTATCAATATACCGAATGAAAAAAGAATAGAGGCCGCATTACCGTATATTTATGGAGTGGGTTTAACACTTTCAAAAAAAATTTTAGCGGCTACCTCAATTAATCCAAATACCCGTACCAAAGATTTGTCTGAGGCAGAACTAAACCGGATAAGGGATTATATAGAAAGAAATTTTAAAGTTGAAGGTGAGTTGAGGCAGCAGGTGCTTTTGAATATCAAGCGAATGAAGGAAATTCAAAGCTACCGGGGAATCCGACACATACGCGGATTGCCAGTGCGAGGTCAGAGAACTAAAACCAACTCAAGAACAAGAAGAGGTAACGTAAGAAAAACAGCGGGTTCGGGTCGTAAGGCCGCCGCAGAAAAGACCTAAACATAACTAACTATTTTCATGTCTGAAGAAATAACACAGCAAACAAGTACAGATGTAGTAACCGCGGAAAATTCGGCGGTTTCATCTGTTGCGCCAAAAATAAAGGGATCAAAGAAAAAGAAGACTAAAGTAAAAATTTCCAAAGGTAAAATTTTCGTAAACTCAACGTACAATAATACCATTATTTCAGTTACAGACACAGCAGGTAATGTATTGATCTGGGGAAGCGCCGGCAAAATTGGTTTTAAGGGCTCAAAAAAATCTACCCCTTATGCCGGACAAAGAACCATGGAAGATGTTTTATTGAGATTGAAAGAAAGAGGCTTAACAGAGGTTGATGTTTTTATAAAAGGTATTGGTTCAGGCAGGGAGTCTGCCATCAGAGCTTTGCAGGGGTCAGGTCTGAACGTTATTAGTATAAAAGATCAAACACCTATCCCTCACGGCGGAGTCAGGCCAAAAAAACCGAGACGGGTTTAGTGAGCTGCAAATTTCAAGGTATCAGGTTGGAAGTTTATAGAAAGCAATTAAATGACTTGATAACCTTATAACTTTTAACTTGATAATTTATTTATGAGATATACGGGACCAAAAGCGAAAAAAGCAAGAAGATTAGGCTTGGCTTTTACACCTAAGGAAGCTAGGGTTTTGCAAAAAAGAGCGTATGCACCTGGTCAACACGGTAAAAACCGCGCTAGGCTTTCCGAATACGGTATGCAGTTAAAGGAAAAGCAAAAAGCAAAATTTGCATACGGAATTTTGGAAAAACAATTTTCTAACTATTTTCAAAAAGCACTAAAACAACCCGGCGTTACTGGCGATAATTTACTTAGATTGCTGGAATCTAGGTTAGATAACATTATTTTCAGGTTAGGATTTTCGGAAACTCGGGCTCAGGCCAGACAGATGGTCAATCATGGGTTTTTTGAAGTAAACGGAAAGAAAGTTGATATACCCTCTTTTTTGGTTAAAGTCGGGGATGTGGTTGCTTTAAGGCAATCTAAGTTAAAATCTAAATTAGCTGAAAAGCTTAAAGAAAAACTTAAATCTTACAAAAGCGCAGAGTGGTTAGAGTTAAGTTCAGCTAAATTTTCAGGCCGGGTTTTAAGCACACCTGAGCCAGAAGACATGAAAAACTTAATTAATACTCAACTGATTGTTGAGCATTATAGCCGTACTTAAAACAAGCTAATAAATAAACTACTTATAACCGATAACCTAAAGAGGGAGTTATTGGTTATCAATTATCTGTTATAAGTTTTGGAGACAATATGGAAGCCCTACCCTTGCCCAATCGGGCAAAAGTTAAAGACCTAGGCAATAACAAATACAGCCTCACTTTGGAACCCTTATACCCCGGATACGGTGTTACTATTGGTAATGCCATGAGAAGGGTATTGCTTTCATCTATGCCGGGAGCCGCTGTTACCGCGGTAAAAATAAAATTTGTCGACCACGAATTTTCGACTGTCCCTAATATAAAGGAAGATGTTATTCAAATTATCTTAAATTTAAAACAACTTAGAATTAAAAGTTTTAGCTCTGAACCTATTCGTTTGTCAATTAAAGTAAAAGGAGAAAGGGTAGTTACGGCTGCTGATATTAAAACCACCGACCAGGTTCAAATAATTAACACAAACTTGCCAATTGCGACCATAGACAATAAAAATGGGGAGTTTGAGGCGGATTTAGTGGTCGAACAGGGAAGAGGTTATTTACCGGTTGAAGCTAGGGAAAACCAGAAGCTGGAAATTGGAATGATTGCTGTAGATGCAATATTTACCCCTATAAAATCAGTTCATTACGAAGTTTCCAATGTTAGAGTTGGACAGCTGACCAACTTTGATAAGCTGGAAATTATTATGGAGACAGACGGAAGTCTTACGGGCAATGAAGCCGCAGACATCTCGGCTCATATATTGGTTGACCATTTTAGTATGTTGTTTGGCGAGGATTTTTCGCAGGAGAATACCGTTGTTACATCACAGGAAATTCCGGTTACGGCTGAAGATATGGCTTCAGAGAACCCTGTGGAAGCAAATGAAATTAATGACTCAACTTTGTCAACAAGGGCGAAGAATGCGCTGGTCAAAAGTGGAATCACCACAATGAGTGCCTTAGAAGCTTTATCTAATGAAGAAATATCAGCCCTTCAAGGATTAGGCGAGAAGACAATAAATGAAATTTTTGAGTTTTTAAAAAGACAGTAATAAAAATCTTTTCCGCACAAAGTTTGTATATAAAGGAATTCAATCATGCGACATTTAAAGAAGAAAAAATTTGGTAAGGGAAACGATCATAGAAGGAAGTTATTAAGAACTTTGGCCTCCTCCCTGTTTTTGTATGAAAAAATTCAGACCACTTATGCTAATGCCAAAGCAGTAAAATCATACGCGGAAAAACTAATTACTAAAGCCAAAATAAATACATTGCATAGTCGCAGGCAGCTTTTGGCTTTACTTTCACCCATGGCAGCCAAAAAAGCGATTGAGGTTATAGGCATGAAATATAAGGATAGAAAAGGCGGATACACCCGATTGACTAAACTAAATAATCCAAAAGCGGGGCAATCTAAAGCCGTGGTGGAATTAGTAGAGTAATATATTCATTTTTATTATATGAAGTCACAAAAAAGTTCATTATCAAAATTAGTTGACAGAAAGTGGTTTGAAATAGACGCTTCCAAAATCTCAATGGGCAGAGTGGCTAGCTTAATAGCCAATTTGCTTAGAGGCAAAGGAAAAAGGTTTTTTACACCCCATTCTGACATGGGTGATTTTGTGGTTGCAATAAATTGCGAGAAATTGAAATTTTCAGGGAGGAAGGTCGCGCAAAAAAAATATTTTAGGCATTCAGGCTATTTAGGAGGCTTAAAAATTTCAACTTTAAAAACTGAACTAGACAAACACCCCGAACAGGTTTTAAAAAGGGCGGTTTATAGTATGCTGGATGAAGTGAAATTCAGAAAAACAATGATTGCCCGGCTAAAATTGGTCAGGGGAGAAAGTCATTCATTTAAGGTAGATAAGAAAATTATTATATAACCCTTTTATGGGTATGTATAGGGCTAATTTCTATATATGGTAAAAGAACCTACAACTAAAGCGCCAACTAAAGCAACAAAAAAACCTAAAAGTCCGACAGTGGCTAAAAAGAGAAGTTCTGAGCCTGGTAGCCATCAGTCAACATCTCAGTCGGTTCATCATAAAATATCCGAAAAGCCTCCTGTAACTAAAGGCAAGTACATTTTTGCTACTGGTCGGCGCAAAACGGCCATAGCTAATGTGCGATTGTTTTCTGGGCAGTCCGAGAGTCTTGTGAATAAAATTCCTTTTAAACAGTATTTTGGATATATTTTTCACCAGCACGAAATTTTAAAGCCCTTTGAGCTGACAGGCTTAAAAGGGGATTATTATTTTGTTGCGAATTTAAATGGTGGAGGCCAGCATGCTCAGGCAGGAGCCCTAAGTCACGGTATTTCTACAGCTTTGGGTAAAATTTCTGAAGAAGTTAGAAAAGTTTTAAAGAAAAATGGGCTATTAACCCGGGATGATAGAAAGAAAGAAAGAAAGAAACCAGGTCTAAAGCGGGCCCGCAGAAGTCCGCAGTGGGCAAAAAGATAGTGTTAAAAATATAAAAACACCTCCAATGTTCGGGGGTGTTTTTATATCCACGTTACTTTTTTGAATTTTTGTCGTATAATTAAGTAAAATAATTAAAATAATATATTTTATGAACGAAGTGTTACCCAAATGGCTTGTTTCAGCCTTAGGCAGCCTTTTAATAGTTTTTGTCGCGCTATTAATAGCAGGTAAAGCCAAAGATTTAAGCGATACTTACAGTAACAAAAACCCGAAGAACACCATGAGCGTTTCAGCTGAAGGTAAAGTTTCCGCAACCCCCGATCTCGCAACTGTTACTTTAGGTGTGGTTTCTCAAGGTAAAAACGCAGCTGAAGTTCAGGATCAAAACAGCTCAAAAATTAATAAGATAATTGATTTTGTTAAACAGCAAGGGATAACCAAAGACGATATCTCCACTTCACAATTCAATATTTATCCTCGCTACGACTATGTCAGCGGAAAAAACGAAATTAACGGTTATGAGGCAAGGCAGACTATTACAATTAAAGTTCGTGGAATAAATCAAGGCACTGAAAAACTTGGAAAAGTAATAGACGGTGCAACTAACAACGGCGCGAATGAGGTTAGCGGAGTGTCGTTAAGTTTCGAAGATCCTGATAATTTAAGGCAAACGGCAAGACAGAAAGCAATAGAAAAGGCCAAAGAAAAAGCTGAAGAACTGGCGAAATCCGCGGGTATTAGACTCGGTAAAGTTGTAAGTGTTTCCGAAAGCAGCGGATACGGCTATCCTGTTCCTATGTACGCTGAAGGTATGGGTGGCGGTTTCGCTTTAGACTCCGTAAAATCAGCCTCTCCAAATATTGAGCCCGGTAGCCAGGATATTATTGCTCAAATGACAGTGGTATTTGAGGTTAAATAAATCAGCAACAAAAAAACCTTCTTTAAAGGTTTTTTTGTTGCTCTAAGCAAACTCATAAGCCGAATTCTGTTTACCCAAAATAAATTTTAGGTTTAATAATCATCTATCTGCCGTCGGTATTACTACCGAGGTCAAGCAGCCTACCAAATTTGGCCTTGCACTCAAGTAAGGATTTAGCCGTTTCACCTCAAATATTTCTATAAGAGATCGCCCTGTCATTTTTGACAGGGCGTTTTATTTCTTTCGAAATAAAACGTTTCTGTTCGCACCTCGCGTTTTACAACGGACGGGTGTTACCCGCTACTCTTTTGATAACTCTATAGAGGTCATCAATAAGTGTTCGGACTTTCCTCCCCATTCATTGTTTGCAAAATTTTGCAGCTTCCAATCAATGGGCGATTATTCGGTTTGCTTAGAGCTTAAAAATGTTAGCATTTTGATTTGTTTTTGTCAAGTAAAAATGGTATAATTTAAATCTAAATATGAAAAAATCAGAACTTGTTTTTAATTTAATTTCAATACCTGCTGATATAGTTATGCTTTTTTTAGCAGGCATAATTTCCTTTTATTTAAGGCAAGAAACCACCAATATAGTGGGCCCGATTATTTATCAGTTAGACCTGAAAGACTTTTTGAATATAAGCTACAAAATTATTGCATCCTTGTCGCTAATTTTCGCATTCTTGGGACTTTATAATTTAAAAGGCACAAGAAAATTCACAACGGAACTTGGAAAAATAATTATTGGGGTTTCATTAGGACTTTTGATTATCATATTGCTTTTTTTCTTTAATCAAAGCATTTTTCCTTCAAGGTTTATTATTTTGGCGACTTGGGCATTGGGTATTATTTTTGTTATATTCGGCAGACTGGTCATTAAATTTGTTCAGCGCTGGTATTTTTTAAAAGGCGTGGGGCTGCACAAGCTCGCAATCATTAGTGGTGACAATCCTCTCGCAAAAGCTGTGGATGCGGTTTATACCAAAAAACAATATGGGTATGAAGTTGTCGGCAGGTTTAAATATGACAGTGATGTGACTTTGAAATTAGAGGAGTTGTTTAAAAATAGCCGGCTGGATGAAATTTTACAGACTGATTACTTGTTATCTGATGAACAAAATTTAAGTTTGGTTGAATTTGCCCGTGCCAAGGGTTTAAGTTTCAGTTTTGTTCCAAATCTTTTTGAAGTTCAGCGCAATGCCATAGAAATTTATAATGATTCGGGAATCCCTGTCATAGCTTTGAAAAATACTCCTTTGGACGGGTGGGGTAAGGTAGCAAAAAGAATTTTTGATGTTTTTTCCAGCACGATCTGTTTAATTTTAACCTTGCCATTATTTATATTTATTTCTTTTGCGATTAAAATTAACAGCCCCGGCAGAGTTATTTATGCCTCGCCACGGGGCGGCAAGGGCAATAATTTTCAATTTTATAAATTTAGAAGCATGTTTAGTCATTTAAGCGTAGGCAGTAATTATGGGGGCGAGGGGGCTGAAAAAATCAGACAAGAGCTTTGGAAAAAAAATGACAGGGGGGGAGAAAATTCTCCCTTTTTGAAAATTAAGAAAGACCCCCGCGTAACCAGTGTAGGCAGGTTTTTACGCAAAACTAAATTAGATGAAATACCCCAATTTTGGAATGTTTTAAAGGGTGATATGAGTATGGTTGGGCCAAGAGCACATGTCTTAGACGAAGTACAGCGCTATAAAGACAGGTATCCTAGAATGTTCAGTATTAAACCGGGTATTTTTGGTTTTTCTCAAGTTGCCCAGCTAAGCTGGCCAGACTTGCCGTTTGAAGAAGAAATTAGATTAAATATTTTTTATATTGAAAATTGGTCTCTGTGGCTGGATATAAAGATTTTAACCAAGAGTTTTGTTTTATTATTTTTTGGAAAAAAAAATTTGGAAGATTACTAAAGAACGCCCTATTTATGAGTGAACATTTAAAAGGATGAAAGTAGCAATAATACATGACAGTTTTACTCAAATGGGGGGTGCTGAGCGAGTAGTGGAGAATTTACACGAGCTTTTTCCAAATGCCCCGGTTTTTACTTTGGTTTTTGACAAAAAGTTTGCCAAAAAGTATGAAGATTGGGATATACGAACCTCTTCTTTGCAGGTTTTATACTATATTTTTGGCAAATTTCAATATTTGTTACCGTGGATGGTTTGGGGTGTCAATCAATTAAATTTTAACGAGTATGATGTTGTAATTTCCTCGTCTTCCGGATTTGTAAAAAATATCCAGGTTTCAAAAAATACCAAACATATTTGTTACTGTCATACGCCACCTAGATTTTTGTGGATAGATAACGAATATGTGAACCATGAGGTTCCTTTTCCTATCCGCCCGCTTGCAAGGTATATATTATTCAAAATGCGCAAATGGGATTTAAATGGTTCAAAGCGCGTAAGTTTATTTATTGCCAACTCCAAAGAAGTTCAAAAGAGGATTAAAGATATTTATGAAAGGAATAGCGAAGTTGTTTACCCGGGGGTTGACACTGAATTTTGGCGGCCAACCAGATCTAAAAGTGATTACTTTTTAATAGCAGGCCGTTTACAGACTCATAAGAATAACGAGTTGGCAGTGGAAATTTTTAATAGTTTAGAGATACCTCTGCATATTATCGGTACAGGCAGGCAGGAAAAATACTTGAAATCTTTGGCTAAACCCAACATTACTTTTTTAGGAGCTGTGGATGACAATAAATTGCGTGACGAATATAGCGGGGCCTTGGGTTTTATTTACCCTCAGGTGGAAGATTTTGGCCTTATGCCGCTTGAAGCCGCGGCTTGCGGTACGGCAACCATTGCTTTAAATAAGGGTGGCGCTCTGGAAACAGTTCTGCCCGGAGTTACTGGGGAATTCTTTAACCATAAAGATGAATTAAAGCAGATTATTTTAAACTGGCAAGCTAAAAAATATTTACCCGCGAACCTTCATAGACAGGCCTTAAATTTTAGCAAGGACAAGTTTAAGGAAAAATTATCAAAACTTTTGGAAAATATCTTATGAAAATTGCTATTGATTTAAGGAGCCTATCAAGCGGAAGTGTGAGCGGTGTAGAAAACTACACCCTGAATTTGCTTGACTATCTTTTAAAAATTGACCGTGAAAATACCTACGTCTTATTCTTCAATTCTTTTTTTAAAGTTAAGTTGCCCGAATTTGGTTATGTTAATGCTAAAGTTAAGTTTACCCGCTGGCCGAACAAACTTTTAAATTTTTTATTTAAATTCAGATTAATTTCTTTAGAAAAACTTATTGGGAATTTTGATGTTTTGTTTATGCCTAATTTAAACCAATTCAATATAAACACTGGGGCTAAACTAGCTTTAACCGTACACGATTTATCTCCTTTGGTTACTCCTGAATTTTATGATTTTAAAAGAAGAGTTTGGCATTATTTTTTAAACTATGAAAAAGCTTTTAATAGAGCCGATGTGATTTTTGCAGTTTCGGAATATACTAAAAATGATCTACTTAAACTTTTTAGTGTAAAAAAAGATAAAATTAAAGTTATATATCCGGGCATAGACCAAAAAATCTTTAATACGCAAATACCTGTTTCTACATTACGTGATGTACGAAATAAATACAGTCTCCCCGGAGATTATATTTTATTTTTAAACACGATTGAGCCTCGTAAAAATTTGAGCAATCTAATAAAAGCTTTTGAAAATGTTTCAGAACCTTATTATTTAGTTATTGCTGGTAAGAAGGGTTGGAAATATTCACAGCTATTTAAAGAAGTTAAGAATAGCCGAAAAAATTTTAGAATTAAATATTTGGGATATTTGCCGGAAGAGGACAAGCCCGCAGTTATCAAACTTGCGAAAATGCTGGTTTATCCTTCTTTCTACGAGGGTTTTGGCTTCCAGCCTTTAGAGGCTTTATTTTGCGGAACCCCCGCTATTGTATCCAACGTAACTTCTTTGCCTGAAATTGTTGGTAAGGCCGGGTATTTAGTAAACCCATATAATATCTCAGAAATTCAAAAATCTATAGAAGCCTTAATTAAAAACGAGGGTTCAGAAAATGATGTGCAAATGGATGTCAAAAATTTAAACCTAAAAGAAAAGTATGATTGGCAACTTACCGCCAAACAGACCCTTAACGAAATTAAATTGATATGTCAAAAATAGGTATTGATTTACGAATGGTGACTGAGGGGCAAAGCGGCATTAGCCGATATTCTTTAGAATTATCCAGGCATTTAGTAGGACTTGATTCCGGCCACCAATATACTTTGTTTTTTAATCAAGCAGGAGAAAAAATTGTTACAAAGTGTTTTAGCGGCCAGCCAAATGTAATTTTAGTAATGGCCAATGTGAGGCATTATTCTTTTGCCGAGCAGGCCGGGTTTGTCAGGATGCTTAATAAGCACAACCTGGATTTAATGCATTTTACTAACTTCAATGTGCCTATCATGTATAAAAAGCCTTATGTTGTAACAATCCATGATGTTGTACACCATAAAATCAGCGGGCAAAAAAAAGTAAGATTTTTTAAGTTTTTGGCCTACAAAAAAATTATTTCTACAGCTGTAAAAAATTCCAGAGCCATAATCACAGTTTCTCAATTTTCAAAAAGTGATATAATAAAAACCTTTAAAATTCCTGCTAGAAAAGTTGAAGTGATTCACGAAGGAGCTAGTTTAAATACTGATTTTACGGAAGAGGATGTTAATAAAATAAAAAATAAGTATCTTTTAAACAAGCCTTATTTTCTGTTTGTCGGGGTTCTTGAAAGGAAAAAAAATATAATAAATTTAACTCGCGGTTTTGACAAATTTTTGGAAAATTTTAATCTTGATATGGATTTGGTTATTGCGGGTCCAGCCGATAAGCATTACCCGGAAATTAGACATAAAGCACAGGATATAAGTAATAAAAACAGGCTTGTTTTTACTGATTTTGTAGAAGACCGCGATTTAGGCGCGCTTTATAAAGGCGCTTTTGCTTTTGTCTCCGCCTCGTTACATGAAGGGTTCGGTTTACCCGGAGTGGAAGCTATGCGCTTTGGGCTGCCTTTGATTGTCTCTAATTTAGATGTTTTTAATGAAGTATACGATAACGCAGCAGTTTATTTTGATCCTCAAAACCCAGAGGATATAGCAGAAAAACTTTTTTTGCTCGCCAACGACCATAAATATTACGAAGAACTTTCCAAAAAAAGCTTGATAAGGGCTAAGTTTTTTAACTGGCCGGAATGCGCACAAAAAACTTTAAATTTGTACAACCAAATAACGGTTATTGAATAATTATGAAAATTTTACTAGTCGGCGGAGGTAGTGGAGGCAGCGTTTCCCCGCTACTTGCTGTTGCTGAAAAAATCAAACAAAAACAGCCGGGAAGTTTGTTTTTGTTTGTCGGCGGATTCAAAGGGCCGGAGAGGGAAATGGCGGAAAAAGCCGGTATGCCGTTTGTTAAAATTCCGGCAGGTAAGTTGCGCAGGTACTTTAGTTTAAAAAATTTATTTGCGCCTTTTTTAACACTGGTTGGTTTTATTTTAGCCATAAAAATATTAAAGCAATTTAAACCCCGATGTGTTTTTGGTACCGGCAGTTTCTTACAAGTCCCCGTAATTTGGGCGGCCTGGTTTCTAAAAATACCCAGTGTAATCCACCAGCAAGATATAATCCCGAGTTTGGCTAACAAATTATGCCAGTGGCCGGCAAAAAAAATTACTGTTACGTTTGAACAGTCAGCAAAAGATTTTAGTTCCGGCCTCGGACTTTTTTACAGTAAACTTGAAAATAAAGCGGTTCTAACCGGAAATCCTTTTAGGCACAATTTAGAAGGTTTTACGCGTGAATCAGGGCTTAGGCATTTTGGACTTTCGCCGGATTTTCCCACGTTATTAGTTTTAGGCGGTGGAACAGGCGCGGAATTTTTAAATAAACTTGTTGAAAAAAGTCTTGGTGATTTAATTAAATACGTGCAAATTATACATTCAACCGGCAGAGGAAAAATAACTCGCACGCAAATTTATAACAGGTACAAGCGCTATGAGTTCATTTCAGAAATGGGGCAGGCATTTGCAGCGTCGGATTTTGTGCTCAGCCGGGCCGGACTTTCTACAATAACAGAACTTTCCAACTTACAAAAAGTCAGCATTTTGGTTCCGATACCTAAAACACACCAAGAAATTAACGCCTTGCTATTAATGGAAAAAAAATGCGCATTGGTTGTTCCGCAAAAAGCTTTGAACACAGAAACTTTTGTACGGCTTATCCGTAAGCTTATTTTTGAGAACCAGCTACAAAAAAATTTACAAAAAAACATTGGAAAAATCATGCCTAAAAACTCAGCCGAAAAAATTTCTGATATTATTATTAAACTAGCAAACTAATGGTTAAAGATAGGCCTACTTTAGGACTCGCTTTAAGTGGAAGCGGTAACCGAACCGCATTTTATATTGGATTTTTGGAATATCTCAAAACTCAGGAAATTCAAATACACTACATAACGGCTATGTCAGGGGGTTCTTTGGCAGCTGCCGCCTTTGCGTGCGGAAGCCTGGATCAATTAAAAAATATCACCTTAAACTTAAACAGTAAAAATATAAAAAAATATTTTGTGAAAGCAAGCGGCCACGGCGGACTTTACAGCTTAGATATTGTGGAAGAAGAAATGCGAAATTTAACCCAGGGCAAAAATTTTGAGGATGTAAGGCCTATTATGACCTTTATTGGAGTTGATGTTGAGTCGGGTGAGTTGTTGGAAATGTGTATGGGAGATATTGCGCGAGCAGCTAGAGTTTCGTGTACTTTACCGGGGATTTTTGAACCCGTTAAATGGGGTAATAAAACTTTAGTCGATGGAGGTTTGCTTTCTCAGGTCCCAACAGCTTCCTTGAAAAAATTCCAGCCTGATGTGACAATTGGCATTAATATGCGAGGCACAAAGCACATTTTTACCGAACGGCAAATCTCACTAAAAAAAATCTTTAATTTTATAAAGAAAATTTTGTTTTTAGACGAAATCGGATTGTTTGTGAACGGAGTAGGAACAGGACTTTTTGGATCTGACCTCAATAAAGAAAAAGAGTTGAGTATTTTTAGTATATTGGGCAAAAGTATGGATTTGGCCATAAAGGCAAACCAAAATGCTGAAACAGAAAAAATTGAGTGTGACTTGCTTATTACCCCAAATATTCCCAAACTAAAACGCTCTGAATTGTCGGAAGAAAGTATGATATATTATTATGAATTAGGTATGAAAACAGCTAAAGACTATCTGCCAAAAATTTCAAAATTGTTGGAGAAAGGAAAAATCTATGAAAAACAGCTCTGAATTAAATAATTTACTAGAAGGCGTCGAAAAAGTTTACTTTGTCGGAATTGGCGGTATCGCCATGTCAGCTGCTGCTAACTTAGCTAAACTTACTGGTTTGGAAGTTTTGGGCAGCGATAGCAAAACCGTCTATGACCCGGCAAAGGGAGTCTTAGATGAAAATCAAATCGCATATAAGGTAGGTTACGATGAAAAAAATGTAGCAAAAAATCCAGCTGATTTATATGTTCTTTCGGCAGGCGAAGGCTTAGAAAACCCGGAAGTCAAATATATTGTTGAAAAAAACTGGGTGAGAACAGGTTTAGCTGAATTTTTATTTAATTTAAGCAGGCAGAAACTCCGTGTAGTTATTGCCGGTACTCACGGTAAATCCACCACAGCGGCATTTTTGGGCCACATGCTAAAGAATCTTGACGACTCTTCATTTATGGCTGGCGCCGTGCTCCAGAATTACCAAAGTAATTTTTATTTAGGAGAGGGTAATTATTTTATTTTTGAGGGCGATGAATATAAAGAACAATTTGACGACCCAAGCCCGAAATTTCATTATTACAAGCCGGATATTTTAGTTTTGACAAATTTGGAATATGATCACCCCGATCTTTTTGAAAGTTTCGATATTTTGGAAAATGAATTTAGGCAACTTATAGCCAACATGCCTGAAGACGGCCTTATAATTTATAACGGCGACGACGCAAATTTAACCAAGCTTGTCCATGAGTCAAACGTTTCAAGCGCAAGTTTTGGCGTAGAGAATGAGGCAGATTTTAAAATTGAAAACATCCAATACGGCCAATATACCAAATTCAGCCTTTATAATAAATTTTCAAAAAATCTATCCGCCCAGTTGGGCCAGCAGCTGGAAGAATACCAAATTCAGCTGCCCGGTAAACTAAATGTTTACAATGCTTTGGCGGTTGTCTCTACTTTAAGGGCCTTAGGCTTTCAGCCCGACCAGATTGCTTTGGATTTATTAACCTATGCCGGTGTTAAACGCAGGTTTGAAGTGGTAGGAGTAAAAAACGGCGTTACTATTATTGACGACTACGCGCATCACCCAACAGCGGTTATGGAAACGCTAAAGGCTGCCAAGTTAAAGTACCCTAATTCTAAACTCTGGGCAGTGTTTGAACCCCACACTTTTAGCCGAACCCAGGCTACCTTGCCGGAATTGATTAAGGCTTTTGAGTCCGCTGATGAAGTTTTGATCTCAGAAATTTACCCGGCCAGGGAAAAAATTTCCAATGCGCCTATATCATCAACCGACATAATAAAAGAAATGGTTAATAAAAAACATAAAACCAAAGATACCGTCCGTCTTGTCCCTGACAAACAGGCAGCTCTAGATATTTTAAAAAAGGAAACTAAAGAAGGTGATGTAATAGTTGTTATGGCCGTAGGAGACTTTAACCTTTTAGCTTATAATTTAATACAGCAATAAATGCACCCGGTTATTAGACATTTAAAATCTCGTAAAAACAAAGCAATGCCATTTTGCGATCGAAGAAAAATTGCGCTAGTTAATTTCGGCGGTTTTATGAGTGGTGTAAGAAATGCCGGTGCTATGGTTGCTTTATTGGAAATGGGCTACGGAAAATCGTTTGATTCTATTTACACCATATCCAGCGGATTTTTTAATGCATTAAGTTTTTTATCAGGTGACGGACAAAAAAATATAAGCGTGTATTATGAGAATCTTATCTCAAAAAATTTTTTTAACCCCCTTAGGCTATACAAATTAATTGACTCTGATTATTTAGTGAATATTCTTAATAAAGCTAAAAAAGTTAACATTGAAAATATTTTAGAACAAAAAACCGAGTTATTTTTAAGAGTAAGAAACCTAGGCAAAAATCGCGATGAATATTTAGAAGTACATAAATTTAAAAAGCCTTCTTTTAAAAAACTTTTTAAACTCGCTGCATCGGCTCCATATTTATCGCCAGGTTATGTAAGATTAAGACTAAATAATTATAAGGATCCACAAATGACCGAACTTCAAACAATCGAGCATGTCAACTATGTTTTAAATTCCAAGGCCACCGATATTTTGATATTATATAATGAAAAATCCCAATATCTTTACGCAAAAAAACATGTGCCGGCTATTAATAGTGACAGAATCTTTAATATTTATCCGTTGCAAAGCAGTATATTAGATAGGGTGGAAACTAGCCCAAAAAAATTAATGGTCAGCGCCGCGAGCATGGGACGCTTATGTAAAAAGGCTTTTGGGCTAAGAAGCTCAATAAAACTTTATAAAAGTCCGGATAAAAAATAATGTTTTAATAAAAAATTTTATAATTTAATCGATCAAAAATGAATAAAGTAATTATAATTTCCGGAGGCGCCGAGGGTTTAGGCCAGGCTTTGGCCGAAAAACTAAGCAAAAATAACCGGGTGGTTATTTTAGCCCGCGACGAAAAAAAGGCCAAACAGGCTGCAGAGCAACTTAAATGTGATTATAAATTATGCGACGTGTCTGTTTACAGCCAGGTCGAAAAGGCGGTTTTGGAAATTATAAAAACTTACAAAAAAATAGATGTGGTTGTAAACAACGCAGGGCTTTGGATAGAAGGGGATTTGGAAAAAAATGACCCAAATCGTATTAAAGAAGTTATAAACTCTAATACCTTAGGCACCATTTTTTTAACCCGGGCTGTTTTGCCACACTTTAAAAAACGAAAAAGCGGGGCAATTATAAACGTAATTTCCCGTGCCGGGGTGAATTTAAAGCCAGAGCGCTCGGTTTACCAGGCTTCCAAATGGGCGATTACTGGTTTTACCAAATCTTTGGAAATTGAGCTCGCGCCCTTTAATATACGGGTGTGTGGAATCTACCCGGGCAAAATCAATACAAGCTTGTTTAAAAACGCTGGAGTAAAGAAAAATTTATCTGATTCTTTAAAAGCAGGGGATGTGGCAAACGCAGTGGAGTTTATGATAAATATTAAGGAAAGTGTAAGAATTCCGCATTTAGAAATAGTAAGTATGAAAAATTTTTAATAAATTTGAAGGGCGGGCACATACAGCGTGCCCGCCCAAAGGAGTTAGTCTTTAGAGGTTGCGCGTTCTAGCAACGCGCGTCTCACCTCCCAAGACAGCCCGCGGATTTGTAGAAACCGTTGGGCCTCCTCCTTTGTCATGGGCCCGATGTCAATCGGGCCCTCAGCTGGTTTTTCATTTCGCATAACTCATATTTTAACATAAATTTAGTTATTTGTCAATGGAAATTAAAGAAAAAATAAACTTAAAACCCTATACCACGTTTAAAATTGGGGGCTTTGCCGAGTACTTTTGCGAAGTTGAAGACCAGTTTGATGCTTTAACGGCTTTTGAATTTGCCGCGGAAAAAAAACTTCAGGTATTTATTTTGGGCGGTGGCAGCAACTTGCTTATAAGCGATAAGGGTTTTGGCGGTTTGGTTGTAAGGGTTATAAATAAAGGCATTGAAATTATTTCAAAAAGCCAGGGTGAAAGCGAATCGGATACAATTTATTTAAAAGTTGCTTCGGGCGAGAATTGGGATAGCGTAGTTGAGTTCGCGGTTAAAAATAATTGGTGGGGCATGGAAAATTTGTCCCATATTCCCGGCTCTACCGGAGCCATTGCGGTGCAAAACGTCGGAGCCTACGGACAGGAGGCTAAAAATATTATTGATTCAGTCACGGTGTTTGACACAAAAACCCGGCAAATTTTAAATTTGGCCGCCAAAGATTGCGGTTTTGAATATAGGAAAAGCATGTTTAACAATTCCCAAAAAGGGCGCTATATAATTTTTTATATTACTTTTAAATTATCCAAGACACCTAAACCGCTTTTAGAGTACAAGGATTTAAAAAAAAGTTTTTCCAATACCCAGGCCAAAACCATGCAGTTACTTTCTGAAATAAGACAGGCTGTAATATCTATCCGCGATAAAAAATTTCCTTTCCCAACACAGGCAAAAAACGGCAATGCCGGTTCATTTTTTAAAAACCTAATTTTAAGTGGTGAAGAGTATTTAGCTTTAAAAGCAAAGGTTGAAGTAACCAGTGGAAGCGAAGCTTCGCAGCAATTGGAGAATAAAAAATTTAACGAAGGTAATATTATAAAAATTCCAACAGCTTTTTTAATGGATATTTGCGATTTGAAAAATTTAGAAGAAGGCGGGGCAGCTATCAACCATAACCAACCTTTGGTAATTATCAATAAAAATGGAAAAGCGACAGCTGAAAATGTTTTAAATTTGGCAAAAAAAGTAAAGAATACCGTTTATAAAAGATTGGGTATAAATATCCACATAGAACCGGAATTACTGGGGTTTTCTCCAGAAGAATTGAATGGTATAATATGAGAAGAAAATGAACGCATACCGGCTGGTAGAGTTTTATAGCGAGTCCCAACTAAAGAATAAATAGATTAATTCGCTTATACACTCCTCTGAATGCAGACATCGTCCGTTACCTGATTCAATATAAGTTTAATATTAATACAAAATCCGTGAACATAAATATAAAGGCCACCAATACTACTTTGACACCGGCAATTAGGCAAACAATAGAAGACAAAATTCAAGTTTTAGATAAATTCGTCAAAGCTGAGCACAAAATTCGGGTTGAATTGGAGGTTTTAAAAAAACATCACAAGGGCCTGGTGCACAGAGCGGAAATTGATATTCAGCCGGGAGGCTACTACGCCGACAGTCTGGGTGTGGACTTTTATGCGGCTTTGGATTTGGTTTTGCCAAAAATCAGGGAACAACTGGCTAAAAAGAAAGACAAAGAGGTGAGTATGCGCAGGCGAGCCGCAAGGAAGAGTATTTGACAATAAAAAAAATTACTTTATACTTGTACTATGTTAAGTTTCGGATTAAATTTAAATAATTCCTGGCCTTGGTTTTGCGTCACTTCGCAAAGCCGTGGTTTTAAAGTACTTACTTAATTACGTAATTAATTACTTACCCACCTTCTTTGCGAAGGTGGTTTTTTTGTGCGGTTTAATAACTAATCTTACTTTATCAGGTTAGTTATTAGCCCACACATTAGGGCTATACTTATAGGAGGCTTGATGGGGACAAGAAGCTCGCAAGAACTATACAGGCTTTGCAACCTCGTTTTTCCTGTCTCTGAACTTTTGCCCGAAATCCCAGATTGGGTAAAACGGGCGATTGGCCAGAGATTGACACGCGATAAAATAACCCTGGTTTCGGCAGTTTGTCCTGACTACGAAATCAAGAACGGTAAATTCACTTACAAGGCCATGGGTCGTGATGCGCCACACACAGCGCTTCAGCACCTCAAATTAATGAAGGGTGCATGTGACGCATTGGAAAGTTTGGGTGTAGAGGTGGATTACCAGATGACACTGGCCGATACGGAGCTTGACCTGCCTTTAGTGGTAAATAACCTCGCCGGAGGAAGCAAGGACATTTTTCTTGAGAAGTGCCAGGAAAGTTGCAGAGTTCTTGAGCGACAAGCCGAGAGACTCGGAGTTCGGCTGCTGGGATGCAGGCGCTTTACGGAAGCATTCAGCAACTGGTACTGTGTTTACGAACGTGCCCGGCAGGTCCTGGAGGCGGAGATGTCGAATTCCTGGGCGCTCAAGCACGAATTAAACATCAGTTCACAAAGCCGCCTGCCACTTTACAAAGCCATGGCCGGACAGCAGGTTGGCCTGGATTACTGCCGTGAAATGGTAGTGCGCCAGTGGGCGCAATACATGACTTGGGGTGAATGTGCCGAAGGTTTGTACGGGTCTGGTTTGGTAATGATTAACCATTCAACACCCAACTTGGGCAAGGTTAACTATCCCAAATTTCGGGCTGGGAAACAACGAATACCCATTCTGAAACTCAACATCTCTACCATGCCCGAATAGGTGAGCAACTTGTAAACGCGCGGCTCTCTGCAAAGGGAGCCGTGAAATTTTTGTTATAATTAAGTAAATTTATGAAAAATATTTTTTTAATCACGAGTGCCCCCATAATAAATGCCATACACCCCTATGGCCTATATGACTCGTATAGTTTGGTTTCTCAAGACAAGTTATTTGCACCTTTAGCAAGTAAAGCAAAAAAATTACTTTTCTTTAAAAAAAAGAAAATTTTAAAAGAGCGGGTAAGCAAAATTTTCAGCGCTGAAAAAGGTCAGACGCTTGAAACAGCTAAACTTTTAAAAACTAAAGGCGTTAAAATTTTTCCTACCAAGGCCTTAAAAAATATAACATTTTCCATGGAATCCTGTATTTCAAAAAATACCTTTATGTCTTTAGGTACTAAAGAAGCGCTTAAAGTTGCAAGGAAACAATTCGTAATTCAATTATTTAACAATAATCTGGGTGAGTCAATGGATTCAGTTATTTTGCGCTCAAAAATTTTAATAAATATTATGAAAAAGGAAAATAAAAACTCACTTTTTATTGGCCATAGTTTTTTTATAAAAATCTTTGAAATATTTTTAACCGACCCGAAAGCCCTTTTAAATCAACGTAAATTTGTTAATCGCTTTAATGCCGCAAATAAGCCATTCAACCCTCTTGAAGGACTAAAGATTGAATTTATCAATGGTTCAATTAGGGTTTTCAAATACAGGCTTTAATGCTATAATCAGCTAGTATTTATTGAATTTATTATGTCTTTTTTAAGCAAATTATTCGGTGAAAAGTCAGCCTGGGATAAATATTTTTCCGAACTTGGCTATGTCAATTCGGCAAAAACGGAAATAGCAGGTTTATCGCAAGAACAAATTAAGCAAGAAATCGCCGGTTTTAAATCCGACGTGTCGGTTTTAGAAAATAAAGAAGAAATAGCAAAAAAACTTAAAGAAATCAGGCCTAGAGTTTTTGCATTAGTCAGAGAGGCGGGCAAGCGTGTTTTAAATCAAACTCACTACGACGTGCAAATAGTTGGCGGACTTTCCTTATCTGACAACAAAATTGCGGAAATGAAAACCGGTGAGGGAAAAACCCTGACTGCCACATTGCCCCTGGTTTTGTTTGCTTTAGCCGGGAAAGGTTCGCATTTAGTTACGGTTAACGACTATTTGGCTCGGTGGCAGGCCTCCTTAATGGGCCCCTTGTTTCATTATCTGGGACTTTCAGTGGCTTCCATTCAGCACGAAGCTTCGTTTTTGTATGACCCTGACTATAAACCGGATGAAGAAGAAATCAAGAAGGTGGAAAGCCGGACAGAGGGGCTGATTATGGACGTAAAACATATGCGTCCGGTTAGCAGAAAAGAAGCTTACGCGACTGATATTACTTATGGCACAAATAACGAGTTTGGTTTTGATTATTTGCGCGACAACATGGTCCAGCATTTTAGCCAAATGGTTCAGCGCGACCTATTTTTTGCCATTGTGGACGAAGTTGACTCAATTTTGATAGACGAAGCCCGCACCCCGTTAATAATAAGCGCGCCGGATACTGAGCCCACCAGTAAGTATTATGATTTTGCCAAGTTAGTTGAAAGACTGGAAGAAAAAAATGACTATACGGTAGACGAAAAACACAAAGCCGCTTCTTTAAATGACGAAGGTATAAGCAAAATTGAAGAAATATTAAAGGTCCCTAATATTTACGATACGTCTAAAGGGGTTACCACTATCCACCATATAGAACAAGCTCTTCGGGCAAAAACTTTGTTTAAAAAAGACCGCGACTACGTGGTTAGAGATGGCGAAATAATTATTGTAGACGAATTTACCGGCAGACTTATGTTTGGACGCCGTTATAGCGAAGGACTTCACCAAGCTATAGAAGCCAAAGAAAACGTTAAGATCCAGCAGGAAAGTAAAACTCTGGCAACTATTACCTTCCAGAACCTTTTTAGGCTCTACATGTTTTTATCCGGCATGACAGGCACGGCTAAAACTGAGGAGGAGGAATTTTTTAAGATTTATCGCCTCACGGTTGAGCAGATACCTACGAACAAGCCCATGGTCAGAAAAGACGCTTCCGATATGGTGTACAAAACCGAAGAGGCAAAATTTATAGCTATAGCCAGGGAAGTAAAAGAGCGGAACAAAGCCGGCCAGCCGGTTTTAATTGGCACGGTGTCCATTGCAAAAAATGAAATGCTGGCCGAGGTTTTAAAAAAAGAAGGCGTACAGTTTGAAATTTTAAATGCTAAAAACCACGAACGAGAAGCGCATATTATCTCCCAGGCAGGCCGTTTTAAAGCGGTTACATTGGCAACCAATATTGCGGGCCGCGGCGTGGACATCCTGCTCGGCGGCAATCCTGTTAGCGCTGAAGAGGCCGAAGCTGTAAAACAGGCCGGCGGACTCCATATTTTAGGTACCGAAAGGCATGAGTCCAGGCGCATAGACAACCAACTTAGGGGCCGCAGCGGCCGCCAGGGCGACCCTGGCAGCAGCCAATTTTTTGTTTCCATGGAAGACGACTTAATGCGTCTGTTTGGCGGTGAACGCATGAAATCTTTAATGGACACTCTGGGCCTGCCTGACGACCAGCCAATAGAAGCAGGTCTCGTTTCTAAGTCAATTGAGCAAGCGCAAAAGAAAATAGAAGGACTGAACTTTGATACCCGCAAACACGTATTGGAATTTGATGATGTGTTAAACCACCAACGTAATATAATATATAAAATACGCAGGCGTTATTTGCCGGGTTACCCGAAAGAAAAAATAGAAGAGCAAAAAAATCTAAAACAGGAGTTTTTGGATTTGATAAAAACCGAATTTGCAGAACTTGTATCGTTGCATTTAAATGCTATTGACGAAAAGGGAAATACGACGGAAGACTGGGACAATTTAATAAAAATTTTGGGCACAATTTTGCCAATGGACACTGAATTTGTTAATTCCATAAAAGAAGAGGCAAAAAACTCGGGCAGCAAAGAATTTGCAGTGATTGATGCGCTTAACCAGAAGGCGGAAAAGTTGTTGGAAGACAAAGAAAAACAAATGGGGCAGGAAATTTTTGACGGGGCAATGCGTTTTGTCGCCCTGCAGTCCCTAGACACCCTGTGGATGGAACACCTAGACACCATGGACCACTTGCGCGACTCTGTGAGGCTTAGGGGTTACGGGCAAAGGGATCCTTTAGTAGAATACAAAAAGGAAGGGTTTTTAATGTTCCAGAACCTGGTAAAAGAAATGAACAAGCAGATGGTTTATACCATTTTCCATATTAACGTTCAAAAAGCCCCGGAGGTGCAGGAGCAAAAAAACCTGATTACCAACCAGCCGCAGGCTTCAAATCATTCTGAAGCCTCGAGTGACCCCAAATTCCAAAATATAGGCCGCAACGACCCTTGCCCGTGCGGCAGCGGAAAAAAATATAAGAAGTGTCATGGTAAATAAAGAACGGTTCAAACTAATCCCCGAAGTGCATTTAGTCCTTGTGCATGATGAAAAAATTTTGCTATCCCGAAGATTTAAGACAGGATATGAAGATGGAAATTACAGTATGATTGCCGGACATGCAGACGGGGGAGAAACAATGCGAGAGGCAGTTGCACGAGAGGCATTGGAAGAGGGAGGTATTATCGTAAACCCGCAAGAACTTAAACACCTGCTGACCATGCACCGCTGGTGCGGCGACCATGAACGAATAGCTTTTTTCTTTAAAGCAGAGAGGTGGCAAGGCGACATCCGCAATATGGAGCCTGGTAAATGTGACGACCTGCAATGGTTCCCGTTAAGTAAATTGCCAGATAATACCGTGTCCTACATTAGTAAAGCCATTGACTGCTGTATGAGCGGACAAAATTACTGTGAATTTGGGTGGGGTAGTAAATAAATATTTTATATATGACGGACAGTAAAAAAACAACTCACCTAAAACTTGCGAGTTTTATTTACGAAACCGGGATACACAGCAAAACCCCCCGTTCGGGTTTTTGGCTTTTGGGCAGCGGTAGCCAGTCCGTAGCTGAACATTTATTCCACACGGCCATGATAGCGTATGCCCTGGCTAATTTGTACCCAAAGGCCGATATAGGAAAAATAGTCTTAATGGCTTTATTGCATGACATAGGCGAAGGCAGAACCTCCGACCACAATTATATGCACCAACGCTACGGCAGGCTTTCGGAAAGCGAGGCGGTTAAAGACTTGTCGCAAAGCGTGCCTTTCGGAAAAGAAATTTTAAACCTTTATACTGAAGAGCAGGCCAAAGTCACTTTAGAAGCGAAAATTGTCAAAGATGCCGACATTTTAGAGTGGATCTCAACGTTAAGAGTAGAAGAAATAAAAGGCAACAGCAAAGCCAAAGAGTGGATTAATATAGCAAAAAAGGGGTTAAAAACCAAGGAAGGTAAAAGTCTATGCAAGAGTTTAATAAAAATGCACCCGGATGAATGGTGGTTTAACAAAAAAGATCCTTGGTTTGTTCACCGCAAAGCCAAAGATAGGGAGTGGCAAAAAAAATATGGAAAAAAGTAAGTTTATTATTTGTAAAGACATTCACAATAAAGAGTATAAAATTAGTACAGCTAAAATTGAATTCAGGCCAAGCGTATACGCGGTAATTGTAAAAAACAGCAGTGTACTTTTAGTGCCACAATGGGATGGCTACGATTTTCCCGGAGGGGGAATGCACAAAACCGAATCAATAAAACAGGCTTTTAAAAGGGAAGTCTGGGAGGAAACAGGACTTAATGCGGAAATAGGGGCATTACTTCTCTGTGACAATGATTTTTTTTATTCTCGCTCACAAAAACAAGGATACAATACCATTTTAATGTATTTTTCAGTAAAAAATTTCTTTGGAAAAGTAACTGATGCTAATTTTGACTCCCATGAAAAAACTTACGCAAAAAAAGCAGAATGGATTAAACTTAATAATATTAAAAGATTAAAATTTTATAACGCTATAAACAGCGTGGAATTAATAAGAAAGGCGGAAAAAACCTATGGCAAGCGATTTTAAACATAAGCAGCCAACCAAAACCGAAATGGCTTTATACGAATTAGCAAGCCATATGCAGGTAATGGACCGTAATTTGGTTACTAACTCGGCTTTTGTAGCCATATTGGCCATGCTTTCAAAAACTGACCCTAAAACCATTGCTGAATATTTAACAACAAAACGCCAGGAAGTCCAGGATTTCAGCAAAAAAATAAACGAAGCTATAGACGAAATGGAAAAATCAGCTAAGCAGGAAATTAAGGCTTAATGCAAGTTAACCAAACCGGCAAAGAAATTGAAGTCAGATTCTTAGAAATTAACCAACAGGAAATCATATCCAGGCTGGCTTTTTTAGGTTTTGAAGATAAAGGAGAAGATTTTTTTACAGAAATAATTTTTTATGACGCGGCGGGCAAATGGATTGAGGAAAGGAAAATAATCACCCGGTATGTGAGGCTGCGAAAAAATAACCAAAAAACTATCCTAACTTATAAAATGCACAGGCAAGATATACCGACAACCGAAGCTCGGGAGATTGAGTTTGAAGTTTCCGACATTTTGGCCGCTTCCGAACTTTTGGAAATTTTAGGTCTTAAGGCCTTCAGGAAACAGGAAAAAAAACGGCATAAATTTACAAAAGGAGATGTTACTGTTGATATAGATACATGGCCACGGGTGCCGACTTATCTGGAAATTGAAGCCCCCACTGAAGAACATTTAAAAAACACGGCGTCGGATTTAGGTTTTGGGTGGGATAAAGCTGTTTATGAGAACGCCGGAAACCTAATTGAAAAATATTACGATTTAATGGTAAGTAAAATGAGTGTGTATACTTTTTCAGAAATAACTTACAGGGATAAAGGTGATTAATTCTAAAAGAACAACATTTGTTACTGGAAATAAAATAAAAGCCGATTACATGGCTGAGTTTTTAGGCATGCCAATTAATCATACTAGTTTAGAGTTGGACGAAATCCAGTCCTTGGATTTAAAAAAAATAGTTGAGCACAAGCTTAGACAAGCCTACAGGCTTTTAAATCGGCCGGTTGTGGTAGAAGACGTTTCTTTGGAATTTAAAGCTTTAGGAGGGCTGCCCGGCCCTTTTATAAAATTTTTTGTTGAAAAAGTGCCTTTTAAAATTTTGTGTTCCTCAGTTCCAAACTCAAACAGACAGGCCGCAGCCAAGTGCGTAATCGGATTTTACGACGGGGTACAGATAAAATTATTTGAGGGTGGCGTGCAGGGTAAAATTGCAAAGAAGCCCCAAGGCGCCGGGGGTTTTGGCTGGGATAAAATATTCATACCCAAGGGCTACAAAGTAACCAGGGCAGCGCTTTCTAAAAAAGATGATAAAAAAACTTATTTAAAAATAAAGCCTTTGAAAAGGTTAAAAAAATTTTTAGAGGATTATGAAAAATAAAATCAGACTTCCGCATCATATAAAACCTGAAAATTACCGCCTACTTATTAAACCCGATCTGGATGGATTTACTTTTGAAGGTGAAGAGGCAATAGATTTAAAAGTTGAGAAAGCGGTTTTTAGCATTACCTTGCATTCAAAAGATTTGAAAATCTGGGATGTAAACTATATACACAAAAGCCAAAAACAGCATGCAAAAAAAGTTGAATATAACTTAAAGGCCGAAACAGCTACGTTGTTTTTCTCAAGCAGAATAACTGCCGGTATAGGACAGTTATCTTTAAAATTCCGAGGGATTTTAAATGACAAAATGAGGGGGTTTTACAGAAGCAAGTACTCTCATGGTGGGCAGGAAAAATATTTGGCCACAACCCAATTTGAAGCCACAGATGCACGCCGCGCCTTTCCGTGCTTCGATGAGCCAGCCCACAAGGCCAGCTTTGACGTTACCATAATGACACCAAAAGGCTTAACAGTTATCTCAAATACGATAGAATCTTCAATTTCAGAACACCATTCGGGTTATCAATTGGTAAAATTTGAGCCAACTCCTAAAATGTCCACTTATTTATTAGCGTTCATTGTCGGTGATTTTGAATTTTTAGAGAGTAAAACAAAACGCGGGGTTAAAGTCAGAGTATTTGTTACCCCTGGTAAAAAACATCAGGCAAAATTCGCACTAAAGACCGCGATAAAGGCTTTGGAATTTTATGAAAAATATTTTAATATAAACTACCCGCTACCGGTCTTGGACATGATAGCCATCCCTGATTTTAACAGCGCGGCTATGGAAAACTGGGGTGCTATCACTTATCGGGAATCAGCAATTTTGGTAGATGAAAAAAATTCATCCTTAAGCAACAAGCAGTGGGTAGCGATTGTTATAGCCCACGAAATTGCCCACCAGTGGTTTGGTAATTTGGTTACCATGGAATGGTGGACCCACTTATGGCTTAACGAGGGGTTTGCTTCATATATGGAATACCTGTGCGTGGACAAATTGTTCCCCAAATGGAAAATTTGGCAACAGTACGTGGCAGAAAGGTTTAACACCGCTATGGAATTAGACGCGCTTTCTAACACCCACCCTATAGAAGTTGAGGTGCATCACCCGGAAGAAATAAGCGAAATTTTTGACGCGGTCAGCTACGCTAAAGGCTCGGTAGTTATACGCATGCTGGCCGAATATTTGGGAGAAAGGCAATTTAGGGATGGTTTAAGGTACTATTTAAAAAAACACTCTTACCAAAATACCTCCACTATCCACTTGTGGGAAGCCTTTGAAAAGGTTTCCAAAAAACCTGTCACTAAAATCATGAGGGGATGGACTGAATATCCCGGATACCCTTTAATTGAAGTTAAAGAACAAAACAATAATGTAGTCTTAAATCAGCTAAGATATTTTTCCAGCTCTCTTTCTAAAACAAATAATAAAATCCAGGGTTGGAAAATACCTTTAACCTATTGCTTTGGCGGAAAAAAAACTGCGAAAATTTTATTTGAAGGCAAATCAGTTAGCTTGCCGTACCCCAAAAAAACCTGGTTAAAACTGAATTATGGAGAAACCGGCTTGTTTAGAGTAAATTACCCGGCAGCTTTTAGCAAAAAATTTTATTATCCTATAAAAAACAAGGTCTTAAAAGCCCCAGACCGCCTGGGAATAATTAGGGATGCTTTCGCATTGGCTGAGTCAGGCAAAAAGTCAACAATTGAGGCTTTAGAACTGGCTGAACAATATCAAAACGAGGCTGATTACAATGTTTGGGTTATTTTAGCTACCGGTCTTTATGCTGTAGAAGGAATTATGAGAAATACAAAAAGCTATAAAGAATATAAAAAATTCTGTTTAAATCTGTTTGAGCAGATTTTAAAAAAAACCAAATTAAAAGCTAAAAAAGGCGAGGATAGCTCTCAAACTTTTTTAAGGAGCCTGATTTTGCAACAAGCTATCAGATGGGAGCACGGCCCGACAATTGCAAAACTTAGAGGTTTGTTCAAGAATAAGCCGGCAATTAATGTAAATTTAAGATCTGTTGTTTACTATGCAGCCGCTAAATTTGGGGATATAAAAACCCATAATAAATTTGTTGAGCTTTATATAAAAGAGCCTCTACAGGCTGAAAAAGACCGTTTAGCCCGGGCATTAACTCTGTTTTCGGATCCTCATTTGCTTAAAAAAACTTTGGATTTTGCGTTTAGTGAACACGTTAAGGATCAGGATGCTCCCTTTATTTTAGCCGCGGTTCTAAAAAATCCGGCTGGAGCTGACTTAGGTTTAGATTACGCCTTTAAAAATTGGTCTAAACTTTTAAATAAATATTCTGCCGGCCTCAGCATGATTTCTAGAATTGTGGGGGCAATGGATAATTTTTATTCCGAAAATAAAGCAAATGAAATTGAAAACTTTTTTATAAAACACAAAACCCCGGGCGCAACAAGGGCGGTTAAGCAAACTTTGGAAAAAATCAGATCCCAGGCTAGCTGGCTAAAACGCGATGGAGAAAAACTGGAAAAATATTTGGAAAACAATGTTTAAATTAAAAAAAGAAAATCTCATTTTAGGCTTTTCCGAAAAAAATAATGGCCAAATGGCAGTCCAAAGCTCTAAAATCTCAAATTTAAATAGCCGCATAAGATTTTTAAGGAAGGTTTATCCCCAAATAAACAATATAGCCGCTGCCATTCAAACACATTCCAACAGGGTTAAAAACATAAAGACTTCTGTAATCCGGAAAATTTATATTAATTATGACGGTCTAATTACCGACAAAAGGGGAGTTTGGTTAACGTTGAGTTTTGCGGACTGTTTTCCGGTTTACTTTTATAACAGCCAAACCAAAGCTATCGGGATAGCCCATTGCGGTTGGCGGGGCAGCTTGAATACTTTGTTACCCAAATGTTTAAATTTATTAAAGCCAATTAATCACCTAAAAATTTGGACAGGTCCGGGAATTCAGAAGTGCCATTTTGAAATAAAAGATGACATTATAAAAAAATTCAAAAAATTTACCGGTTGCATCAAAAATAAAAACTCAAAATACTACGCAGATATTCCAAAAATTATAAAGACTCAATTAATACAATTAGGCGTTCGGAGTGATCAAATTTTCCTTAACAACGAATGCACCTATTGTGAGAAAAACCTCTATTTCTCTTTCAGGAGGGACCGTCCAAAAAAAGTTCAATCCATGGTAGGTTATATTGGATTAATATAGTACAAATTGCCAAAAAATCCAGGTTTGCTATAATATCTCAAGTTTACTAAATTTTATGAACCAAAAAAACAAGCTTTTTCTTTCTTTGTTCGGAATACTACTATTGGCTTTGGCCTCCGCGTTTATTGTTCATCCAAAAGGGAGCAAAATTGACCTAAATAAGCTCAAAATTCCTTACCAACAGGAGTTTAAAATCCATCTGGGCTTGGACTTGCAGGGCGGTAGTCATTTAGTTTATCAAGCTGATTTTAAAGATATTAAAGAAGGGGATAGAGCCGATGCCCTTAATTCCATCCGTGACACTATTGAAAGAAGGGTTAATAGCTTCGGCGTATCGGAACCGCTGGTTCAAGTGGCGGGCAACGACAGAATTATTGTTGAGCTGCCCGGCATAAAAGATATTAATCAGGCAATAAAACAGATCGGACAGACTCCTTATTTGGAATTTAGAGTTATTAATCCCAAAGCCGAGGAAGTAAAGCCAAATGAAAGCGGAGAAGTAACAGTTGACCCTCTTTCTCAATGGGACGCCACAGGTCTTTCCGGTAAACAACTAAGCAAGGCTAACGTCGATTTTCAAATCGGCCAGGGCATAAACAACCAGGTAGTGGTTAAGTTGGAATTTAATAATGATGGAAAAAAGTTATTTTCGGAAATAACCTCGGCTAATATAGGAAAACCCGTGGCTATTATTTTAGACGGTCAGGTTATCAGCGCTCCCACCGTTCAAAATGCGATCACGGACGGGGTGGCAATTATTACTGGCGACTTTACAACCGAGCAGGCCAAAGAGCTAGCAACCAGGCTTAATAGCGGAGCCTTGCCGGTACCAATTAAGCTTATTTCTCAACAAAATGTTGGCGCAAGCTTGGGACAGGACTCAATACATAAATCAATTGTTGCTGGCTTAATTGGAATGGCCCTTATTGCTTTATTTATGGTAACTTATTATCGTTTTCCGGGCTTGCTGGCAGTTTTGGCGCTGCTTATATATGCGCTAGTTTCCTTAGCAATATTTAAAATTGGAATCTCATTTACTGCCGTGCTTTTAGTTGGTATATTTTTATTCTTAGGCCTCACTGTTAATCCTTGGTTTGGGCTGGCCGGTCTTTTAAGCTATATTTCACTTATTCTATTGAAGGGTTTGTCCCCTGTAACTCTAACCTTAGCTGGCATAGCGGGATTTATTCTTTCAATCGGGATGGCGGTTGATGCTAACATTTTAATTTTTGAAAGACTAAAAGAAGAAATAAGACTTGGGAAAGATATTTCAAAGGCAGTTGAAGAAGGGTTTGCAAGAGCCTGGCTTTCTATAAGAGATTCAAATGTTTCCAGCTTAATTACCACGGCTATACTTTATATGTTCGGCACGCCGGCAATTAAAGGATTTGCCGTGACTTTGGCAATCGGTATCCTTATTTCCATGCTAACAGCCATTTATATTACAAAAGTATTTCTTAAGCTATTTGTGGGAAATAACGTCTTAACCCATCCGTGGCTTTTTGGCGCATCGAGATTAAAAAAGGACTAATTATATATACAAAACAGCTATGTTTAACCTACTCAAATATTCAAAGGTCTGGCTTTCTATTTCAGCTCTAATTGTATTGTTTGGAATTATTTCTTTATCGGTTTACGGCCTTAATTTAGGTATTGATTTTAAGGGCGGAACCTTAACTGAAATTCAGTTTGTTAATACTTTTGAACAAGAAAAAGTAAAAGAAGGCGTTATAAAAACAGGGGTGGAAAACTTTCACTTACAGTCTGCGGAAAACAATAAAATAATAATAAAAACCCCGAGTCTTGAAAAAGAAAAGCATGACGAAATGCTAAACAATATAAAAGCTTCTGCCGGTGAATTTACTGAAAACAAACTTGATTCAATTGGACCCACAATAGGAAGGGAGCTTAAAAGAAATGCTTTATATCAGCTTATTTTAGTCTCATTGGGTATTGTCTTATATATAGGCTATGCTTTTAGAAAAGTGCCTAAACCGGTTACTTCTTGGGGCTTTGGCGGAGCCGCTATTGCGGCTTTGTTGCACGATCTTTTATTTGTGTTAGGTATTTTTTCTATCCTGGGGCATTTTAAAGGGGTGGAGATAGACAGTTTATTTGTTACTGCCATGTTGACTGTATTAGGCTTTTCTGTCCATGACACCATAGTAGTTTTTGACAGAATAAGAGAAAATTTAAAAATTTATCCGGGGCAAAGTATAGACAGTGTAGTTAACCACAGCATTACTCAAACAGTAGTCAGATCCTTAAATACCAGTTTAACTGTGCTTTTTGTGTTACTAGCTTTGCTTATGTTCGGTGGTGAAAGCATAAAATATTTTGTTTTGGCACTGTTTATAGGGATAATTGTTGGGACGTACTCGTCAATTTTTATTGCAAGCCCAGTCTTAATTTATTGGCAAAAGTATAAATCAAAGTAACAAATTTTTTAAAAAGCCTCTTAATTAAGAGGCTTTTTAAATTTATTAGTATAATTGACAAGTTTAAAGCTTTATGCTATACTAAATTAAATTTATTCTTCCTTCGTCACACAGTAAAACATATGGGAATTTTAGATACAATAATCACCACTAAACAGCAGCAATCTTTAAACGAGTTTGAGCCCTCTAAAGTAGTAGAGGAGTTGTTTGGAACTTTAAAAGAACGGGATAAGCAAATTCTTCTTTACAGATACGGCCTTTTGGGCAGGCCTGCAAAAACATTGGCTTCCATTGGGCAAGAACATAATTTAACAAGGGAAAGAGTCAGGCAAATAGAAAAAGACATAATTAAACAACTTAGAAAAACTTCGCTTTCGGCTAAAAATTTTGTTTTAACAAAAGATTTTTTATTAAATATTATTGCGGAACACGGAAAAGTCATCGCTGAAGAAAATTTATTTTTATTTTTAAATCTAAAAGAACAATCTGAAAAAAACGCTGTAATTTTCTTATTGAGCCTGATTGATGAAATAGAAAATTTCATCCACGAAAATTATAAAAAAGCTTGGGTTCACACTCTTTTTAAGAACGAAATACTCCATAATTTCGTTAAAGAAAGCAGGTTAATTTTTGAATCTAAAAAAATACCTCTTAGTGCTGAGGAATTCTTAGAACATTTTAGACAGACAGATTTTTTTACCCAAAACAAGCAAGATTTAAACGACAAAATTTTGCTAAATTTTTTGGATTTGGCTGTGGAAATAGAAAAGAATGTTTTTGGTTTTTGGGGTTTGGACTATTGGAAAGAAGTTAAGCCAAAAGACGTGGGCGATAAGGCCTATTTGGTGATGAAATATCACAAAAAACCCGAGCACTATGCTCAAATAACCGAAATGATAAATAAGGCGAACTTTGACAGCCGCATAGCTTATAAAGAAACAGTTCACAATGAGTTAATTAAAGATAAACGATTTATTTTAATAGGCCGGGGTATTTATGCTCTTTCCGAATGGGGATACAAACCCGGCGTAGTAGCAGATGTTATCCGCGAAGTGTTGGCTGAGTCCAAAGAGCCGATGACAAAGGAAAAAATTATTGAGGAGGTTTTAAAACGAAGAATGGTCAAAAAGAATACTATTTTAGTTGGCTTATCGGATAAAACACAATTTCAAAAAATCGGAAAAAATTTGTTTTCCCTGGTTTAAGTCAAAGCAAAAGAAATAAAATGAATCAAACCATAAATATTGTTCCAGATATTTTCGAAATTTTCCGTATTTTCGGCGTTTTGTTCATTAAAGGCGGTTGGGTTTTGTTCGCCATAATGATAGTTTATTTACTTTGGAGGTCATATTTACATGAAATTCAACATCAATACGTTCATAGCCAGGAATGGATTTTTTTAAACATAAAAGTTCCCAAAGAAAATCTTGTAAGTACGCTAGCCGTAGAAACCATTTTTACCCAGATGCACGCGCTACACTCAGCAAAAACTTTTGCCGATAGATTTGTAGAGGGTCAAATTCAGCTTTGGTACAGCCTTGAAGTGGTTAGTTTAGGCGGCAAAGTTTCTTTAATCATGCGTATTCCGAAAAAAGTTAAAGAGTTAGTGGAAGCAGCTTTTTATTCTCAATATCCGCAAGCTGAAATTGACGAATGCGACGACTATCTCTCTAATTTTAATTACGATCCAAACAATCCGGGGGAATACGAAATTTGGGGGACAGAGTGGAAACTCTTGGAATCGGACGTGATTCCTTTAAAAACTTATCGGGATTTTGAACATCCCGCGGCCGAAGAAAGCATTATTGACCCTCTTTCAAATTTTTTTGAAGCTATGGGAAAAATGGCTCCTTACGAACTTTTTTCTGTGCAAATAATAATTCAGCCTTTAGGTGATGAGGAATGGAAGCCGAAAGGAGAGGCTAAAATAAAAGATTTGATAGGGGAGGAACCAGTACATGAAGTTTCTTTTACAGGAGCAGCCTTATCGCCGCTTTCAAAATTTTCCCAATTTAGTTACAAAAATGCCGTATTGGGAGGAGGACATGGACACGGAACCGAAGAAAATAAGCCTAAAAATAACTGGCTTAATATGACCGAGGCTGAAAAAGAGCGCGTTACTTTAGTAGAACGAAAAATCAGCAAACCAGGCTATAAAACAAAAATTCGTTTTTTGTATATTGCCCCTAAAGACTTATTTGATCCGAACAAAAAGAGTTTGGTTATTGGAGCCTATCGTCCATTAGGGTCATCAATGACTAATAAACTTAAGCCTGATGGAAAAACTTGGACGGGTGTTGAATACAAATTTTCGAAAAATCTGGAGAAAAGTTATCTAGATTGGTTACTTAATAAAAAGAAAAGGTATATTATAAAAGGCTTTAAATCCAGGGAAATTCACATAGGTTCTCCCATGTTTATATTAAATGTTGAAGAAATTGCAACTTTATATCATTTCCCAATAACTACTAAAACTACTACGGTACCTTCTGCTATAGAAAAAACCATGGCTCGCAAGGCTCAGCCGCCAACCAACTTACCAATAGCCGAACAATAAAAACATGGATAACACCGAAAACAAAATTACGGTTTTTGCTAAAACAAATTTCCGAAATAAGGAAGTCGCTTTTGGCATAAAAACGGACGATCGCCGCAGGCATATGTACCTGATTGGAAAAACCGGCATGGGAAAAACAACCATGATGGAAAACATGGTTATTCAGGATATTCGCAATGGAAACGGGGTAGCCTTTTTAGATCCCCATGGGGATTCTATTCAAAGAATACTAAATTCTATTCCTTCCAGCCGAGTTAATGATGTCATCCACTTTAATCCCGCTGATCTGGAATATCCAGTCGCTTTTAACATCTTAGAAGCGGTTGATGCAAAATATAAGCACTTAGTTGCTAGTGGATTAATGGGTGTGTTTACAAAAATTTGGGCGAATTTGTGGTCAGCAAGAATGGAATATATCTTAAATAATACCATCCTAGCTCTTTTAGACAGTCCTGGTAACACGCTTTTAGGTATTACACGCATGTATGTGGATAAAAAATATCGGAAGCGAATTGTTGATAATATTAAAGACCCGATGGTTAAAGCCTTTTGGGTGGACGAATTTGCCAATTATAACGAAAAGTATAGAACCGAAGCAATTGCCCCGATCCAAAATAAAGTTGGACAATTTTTGTCTTCCGGAATCATCAGAAATATTGTTGGCCAGCCTAAAAGTACCATAGATTTAAGGGAAATCATGGACAAAAGAAAAATATTGATTATGGATTTATCCAAAGGAAAAGTAGGCGAAGATAATTCTGCTCTATTGGGTGCGATGATAGTAACAAAGCTGCAGTTGGCCGCTATGTCCAGAACCGACATACCCGAACACGAAAGGAAAGATTTCTATCTTTATGTGGATGAGTTTCAAAATTTTGCCACCGAAAGCTTTGCGACAATTTTAAGCGAGGCCAGGAAGTATAGATTAAACTTGATTGTCGGGCACCAATATATTGCTCAGCTTGAACAAGATAAAAATACTAAGGTTAGGGACGCGATTTTTGGCAACGTTGGATCAATAGTACTTTTTCGCATAGGAGCAGCTGATGCGGAATTTTTAGAAACTGAGTTTGATCCCATTTTTACGCCAAATGATATGGTTAACCTGCCTAAATACCAGATTATTTTAAAGCTAATGATTAACGGCGTAGCCAGCGAGCCTTTTTCTGCAATTACTTTACCCCCTAGTCCCGATTATTACACAGGTAATATGGAAAAGGTCATAAAAGTTTCAAGGGAACGATACTCGAATTCAGTGACAGAAGTTGAAGAAAAAATATCCCGGTGGATGGGGGCTGAATTCCACCAGGAAACCGCGGTGTTGGTTGGCGATGTTTTGGTATCTCAAAAAACGGGGCAAGATAATCAAACTAAAATTCCCGAGTTTGAAAAGGAAGCTTCCGATGCTGATGACAAAAATTCCAAAGAACCAAAAAGAAACGAGGTATTAAAATCTGAGAAAAAACCCCAAAATCCCGTCCAGCACCTAATTCAGGATGAAAAAGATAAAATTAAAAAATCAAAGCATTCAGTTAGTAAAATAGGACGGGTGAAAAAAGAGAATCCAATTTGGAATACCGTAGCGCAAATTAATCATACAAAAATTAAAGAAATTTTTGAAAAAAAAATTCCTGAAAATAATGCACAAACTTCAGTTGTTAACGACAATAAAAAAAATTCAGGCGCTTCGGAAATAAAATTAGGATCTAGCAACCAGCCAACAGTTTTAGAACCCGGTAAAACTCATCTTATTAACTAAAATTCCCCCGCCTAGGCGGGGGAATTTTAGTTAAAGATACTTGTCTATTTCTGTTTTAAGTATTTCCTTTGGAGCAGCTCCGACAATTTCCCCAACAACCTTTCCTGCTTTAAAAATTTTTAAAGTTGGGATACTCATTACCCCATATTGTGAAGCTAAGGCATTGTTTTCATCTACATTTACCTTACCTATTTTTAACTTTCCCTGGTAATCTTGAGACAATTCTTCAACAATCGGTCCAATAATTTTACATGGACCGCACCAAACTGCCCAAAAATCCACCAATACCGGCACTTGGGAGTCTAAAACTTCATTTTTAAAATTAGATTCGCTTAATTTAATTGTTGGCATATGTGTATTTAAATTAATTTAGCCTGTTTTATTATATTATCCACATCCATGGTCTTTGTCAATGCTTAAATCAATTATATAATTGTTTATATAAGCACAATAAAAATTTGAATAAAAAAAGTGTTAACACCAAAACAAAATTTTAAACTTGCGGCTTTGGCCACTTTTTTTTTATTTGCCCTGGGCCCGTATTTTTACCCAAAATTTACTAAATTACAAATAAAAAAAGAGCCTATCTTAGGCAGCCAACAACCGGCGATTTTGGGGGAGTCCGTCACTTTCACCGAAAATCCGATTTTGGAAAATCCTAAACCCTACATTTCGTTTGATTTAGAAAAACTCGCAAAAATAAAAGCAAAAAGTTTTTTAATTTTTAATGAAGATACGGGGGAAGACTTGTTGGAAAAATCTTCGGCAGAAAAAATGGGAATTGCGAGCTTAACAAAGCTTTTAACGGCTCTTGTGGCATATAATAAATTGAGTTTGACGGAAGAAATTCAAATTACTGCTAAGGATAGATTCAGTGTTTACCCCCGTATTGGACTTGAGCCGGGAGATACAGTAACTGGGCTAGATTTAATAAGTGCCATGATTATAAGTTCGGCAAACGATGCCGCAGTTTCACTGGCGAATCATACAGAAAAATCAACAGGCAGAAAATTTAATGAGTTGATGAATGAGGCGGCAAAAGAGCTGGAAATGAATAATAGCAACTTCAACAACCCTTTGGGCTTTGATAGCAAAAATAACTACTCAACCGCTCAGGATTTAAAAAAACTTGTCAAAGCCACTCAAAATTTAGGCTTGTTTAGGCTTTTAGGAAGAAAAAAAATTTATTCTTTTCAGGACAAATACGCAAGTAAAAAATTTACCGTCAATACGACAAATAAGCTGCTTAGCACGACACAGAATTTGGAAGCAATAAAAACAGGCTATACAGAAAATAGCCTAGGTTCAATGATTGTGAGGATTGAAGTTAATAATACCAAATATATAATAATTGTTCTTGGAAGTAAAAATCGTGAACAAGACGTTTTGCTGCTCCTAAATTTGCTGCAAAATGCTCTTGAATTGTAGCCCATTGACCTTAAATATGGTATAATATTGTATATTTTATCATTGTATAAATGGAAATAGCCGGATTAACAAAAATTTTTTTATTAACTGTACTAGGTTTTAGTACTGCTTTATTTTTTACACCAATTTTTACAAACTTTTTATACAAAAATAGGTTTGGAAAACATATTCGAAACGACGGCACTACGCCAATTTTTTCCAAATTGCATAGCAACAAAGCAGGAACTCCTACAATGGGAGGAGTACTAATTTGGGGCACATTAACTTTCTTAATTGCTATATTTTGGTTTTTTGGACAAATTTTAAAAATAGATTTTTTTTCTCAGTTAAATTTTTTTTCCAGAAAAGAAACACTTTTACCACTCGGGGCTCTACTAGGGGCATCTATTGTAGGAGCTGTTGATGATTGGCTTGATGTAAGACAAATGGGCTATAAAGGCAGAGGGCTAAAATTCAGATACAAAATTTGGCTATACTTATTAGTCGCAGCTATAGGTGCCTGGTGGTTTTATTTTAAACTAGGTTTTGATTACGTATTCATTCCGTTTTTTGGAAACTTTAATCTAGGATGGCTATTTATTCCATTTTTTATCTTAGTGGTTATTGCGACCAGCTTTTCAGTTAATCAGACTGACGGCTTAGACGGTTTAGCCGGAGGAATTTTAATGATTTCGTTTTTTTCCTACGGCTTAATTGCTTTTTTTGAAAGCAAATACGACCTTGCTGCATTTATAGGAGTAATTATCGGGGGCTTGCTGGCTTTTTTGTGGTTTAACGTGTATCCCGCTAGATTTATAATGGGGGACACCGGATCAATGGGCTTAGGCGTTCTGTTGGCAGTAGTGGCATTTTTAACGAATTCTGTTTTATTGCTCATAATAATAGGTTTTATTTTTGTACTTGAGGGTCTTTCTACCACAATTCAAATTTTTTCAAAACATTTTTTTAAACGCAAGGTTTTTTTGTCAGCCCCAATCCATCACCATTACCAGGCATTGGGATGGCCGGAAACCAAAGTCACCATGCGATTTTGGATAGTTTCCGCGGTTATGGGCATCTTAGGGATAATAATTTATTTTGCAAGCTAATTTATGTACGACATTCTAATCAAAAAAGCAAAGCTAATTGACGGTTCTGGCAGCCCAGGAAAAATCTGCGACGTGGCTATTGCCAAAAACAAAGTCGTCAACATCGCGGAAAAAATAGAAACCAAGTCAGAATATGTAATCGACGGAACCGGCAAAGTTTTATCGCCTGGGTTTATAGATATTCAAAATCACAGCGACAGCTATTGGCAAATTTTTGATAATCCCAAACTCCATAGTCTTGTTAGCCAGGGCTTCACAACAATTTTAATAGGAAATTGCGGCGCTAGCCTGGCTCCGCTTTTGTCAAAAGACGCTTTGTTATCAATCCAAAAATGGCATAGCCTAGGCGGGGTGAATATTAATTGGCAAACCTTTGCTGAATATATGGGACAGCTTTCCTCTATGGCTTTTGGTTGCAATATTGCAAGCCTTGTTGGATATTCAACTTTAAGGCGCGGGGTAGTCGGTGACCAGGTCAGATCTCTGGAAAAAGATGAATTTCAAATTTTAAAAAATGCGCTGATTGAAAGCCTAAAAGCCGGCGCCTTTGGCCTTTCAAGCGGGCTTTCTTATGCTCACGAGATAATAATTAGTGAACTTGAACTATATGAGCTTGCAAAAATTGTAAAAGATTTTAACGGCCTATTTTCAATACATTTGCGGAACGAGGGCTCCGAAGTTAACGAGGCGTTAGCCGAAGCTTTAGATATTGCAAAAAACACGGATTTAAATCTAAAAATTTCCCATTTAAAAGTCAGGAATGAAAAAAATTGGAACAAATTCAATCAGCTGGTTTCTGAGATTGATACGGCTTTTCATAAAGGTACAAATGTACATTTCGACATCTACCCCTATGAGTCAATTTGGCAAGTTTTGTATTCATACTTGCCAAAGTGGGCAATAGAGGGAGGAAGAACTTTAATGCTAAAACATTTTGCCGATCCAGTACAAAAAAATAAAATCTTAACTTATCTAAACAACAGCGGAATTAAATTTAACAAATTAATGGTCGCTTCATCTACTAACCGACTTAATTTCACCGGAAAAACTATTGGCCAAATTGCAAAAAATATGGAAATTTCCAGCGAACAAGCCGTTTTACACCTGCTGGAAAACGGCGGTAGCGAGGTATTGGTTTTTGAAGATAATTTAAACCCCGAGCATATTCAGACGCTTATGTCCCACCCTCTATCATTGATAGCGACTGACGGTGCTGGTTTTTCAGATCAAAATCAAAACCAACTTGTTCACCCCCGTTGTTTTGGAAGCGCAACTAAATTCATAAAAACAGTTATAAAAAAAGATTTACTAAGCCTTGAGCAAGCAATATACAAACTTACAGGGGGTCCCGCAAAAAAAATGAGTTTAAAGGACAGGGGTGTTGTAAAAATAGGAAATTACGCTGATTTGGTACTTTTTGATCCGAAAAATATTTCTGACCGCAGCACTTATGAAAACCCCAACCAATTCAGTGTTGGTTTAGACTGGGTTTTAGTTAATGGCCAGCCGGTAATTAAAGAAGGTTTAACCACGGGGCTTTTACCAGGGACAGTTATAAAAAAATGATTATGGAAATTTCTGATTTAAAAAATCAGCTTGTTGGAATTTTTGGCTACGGGCAGGAAGGGCGGGCAATATCAAAATATTTACTGAAGCACGGAGTAAAACCCGTGCTCTTTGATCAGCGAACCTTCCAGGAATTTGATTTAGTGCTGCAATCAGAAATAAAAAAATCAGGGTTGAATTTTATATTTGGACCAGATGCTTTTTTGGAGGCAAAGGGCTTCGATGTTATATTTAGAAGCCCCGGGGTAAAGTTAAAAAAAATTAAAAGTTGTCTTTCAAAAAAAACAATTATTACTAGCCAAACCATATGGTTTTTTAAAAACTGTCCGGCAAAAATAATAGGCGTAACCGGAACAAAAGGCAAAGGAACCACCGCATCGTTAATACATAAAATTCTGAAGGCTAATTTCAAAAATACAAAAATAAAAAATTATTTGACCGGGAATATCGGGGAAATTCAGCCTTTTGAAATTTTAGACAAGTTGGAAGCCGTTGATTATGTTACGTATGAACTTTCCAGTTTTCAACTGCAAGATCTTAAAACAAGCCCTCACATTGGAGTTGTGTTAATGACTACGAGCGATCATTTGGATTATCATAAAAATCTTCGAGAATACTTAGGAGCGAAATCGGCAATTACCAAATATCAATCTAACAAGGATTTTTCTGTAATTAACCAAGATTTTAAAAATTCAAAAAATATTGGCAATTTCGGAAGCGGAAAAAAAATTTTTTTTAGCCGGCAAAAACAAATAAATCCAGGGGTATATTTTAATGAAAACAAAATTTTTGTTAAAAATATTTTAGGTAAAAATTATGAAATATCGGTTGATAACTTGCGATTAAAAGGTTTACATAATATTGAAAATATTTGTGCAGCTACAGCCGCTGCTTTATGCGCAGGCTGCAAAAAGACAATTATCCAAAGCACTATAAAAAAATATACTGGGTTAAAACACCGGTTGCAACTAGTCTCCATTAAAGGCGGTATAAGCTATTTTGACGACTCATTTTCCACTAACCCGGATACAACCATAGCAGCGATTAACTCATTTCATGAACCCTTAATTTTAATACTTGGGGGTTCCAGTAAAAATAGCAGCTTTACAGAATTAGCCCGTACCATAAACAATTCTGCCAACATAAAAGCCATCGTTGCCATAGGCGAAGAGGGTAAAAAAATCACTTCGCTTATAAAAAGAAATACAATTACAGTCCTAGAAAACGCGTCTTCAATGACAGAAATTTTTAAGCAACTTAGAACTGTTGCAAAAAAAGGAGATGTGGTTTTATTGAGCCCGGCCTGCGCAAGCTTTGGCATGTTTAAAAATTACAAAGACAGGGGTGAGCAATTTATTTTTCACGCTTCAAGATGACTCATTTTAAAAAAAGCAAATCTTTTAAAAATACGAGCCTTTCGGTTCAGTTGCTTATTGTTATTGGTTTTTTGCTCAGTTTTGGGCTTGTTGCATTATATTCCGCATCCACAGTTGAATCCTATAATAACTTTAAAAACACAACCTACTATGTAAAGCACCAACTTTTATACGGCGTTTTGACTGGATTAGTCGGCATGTATATTGCCAGTAAAATAGACTATCACCTATGGGAAAAATACCTAAAATATATTTTGCTTGGAAGTATTTTTTTACTAATTTTAGTTAAAATACCCAGTTTGGGTTTTAGCGCCGGAGGTGCAAGCCGCTGGCTAAATATTGGCCCAATATTTTTTCAGCCCTCAGAATTAGCAAAACTTGCCGTGGTTTTTTATATTGCCTCCTGGATTAATAAAAGAAAAAATTCTTTAAATGATTTTTTAACTGGGGTACTGCCGAGTTTAAGCATAATTGCAATTTTTGCAAGCTTGATTTTATGGCAGCCTGACATGGGTACTACTTTAGTGTTAGTTTTGGTTGCAATTTCCATGTTGTTTGTGGCAGGACTGCCATGGAAGTATTTTTTTTGGACCGTGGTCAGCGGCTGTCTATCAATTTACGCTTTAATTCATCTGGCGCCTTACCGAGCCAAAAGACTTACTACTTTTTTAAATCCTGAGCTTGACCCAAAAGGCATAAGCTACCACATTAACCAAGCTTTACTGGCAATTGGGGCGGGAGGAGTATGGGGCTACGGGTACGGCCTTTCAAGACAGAAGCATAATTATTTGCCTGAAGTTATGGGCGACTCAATTTTTGCAGTCACCGCAGAAGAGCTGGGATATATAAGAGTAATTTTAATTATTTTTCTTTTTATTTATTTTATGTTGTTGGGTATCAAGATAGCTAAAGAGGCTCCGGATATTTTTGGCAAAATGTTAGCCTTTGGAATAACAGCCTGGTTTAGTTTGCAAGCTTTGATTAACATTGGTGCCATGGTTAATCTAATTCCACTTACCGGTATTCCATTGCCCTTTTTTAGCTACGGGGGCTCTGCCATGGTTATAAATCTTTTTGCTATTGGTATCTTATTTAACATCCTCAAACGTTCAGGTTAATGAAAAACTTTAAAATATATATTCATTCACATAAAGCAATTAAACTGCCGGTTAATAAACACGGCTGGTTATTCAAATTTTTTTATAAATTTGGCTTATTGTTTTTAACGTTGCTTAAATTGCCATTTTTGTTCGCCAAAAATCTTATAAGATTTTTGTTATTTTGTTTTCAGCTAATAAAACAAGAACTCCGCAAAACTTCAGTCAGCCTTAACAAGCGTAAAAATATTTTTTTTTCAAGGCAATATTTACAAACCCTCCTAATATTCTTGCTTATTTCGGCATTTACTTACACCTTAATTTTGGCCGGTAAGATGGCTGCAATAGGCATGGAGACCAAAAATCAGATAGTCAGTTCTTCTTACCAGGGACTACTCATGCTCAATGAGGCCAAAAATTCCCTGAAAACTCAAAATCTGGAAAAAGCAAATCAAAATTTTACTTCAGCCTACCATAACTTTCAAACTGGCCAAGATAGTTTGTCTAAAATTCAAAAAAAATTCATCAACCTAACCAACTTGTTACCTCAAACTTCTGATGCAAAAAATATTTTGCAAATTGCTAGTATTGTTGCGCAAAGCGGTAAAGATTTCGTCAATTTTTACAAACAATCCGAGGCCTTTAAACTTAGTCCCGTAGGAATAACTTCCCCCGACCCAAAAGCCTGGCATAAACTAGACGGCTCGCTAAAAAACATAGAAAGTAATTTAACTTTAGCGGTTGAGTTGTCAAAAAAAATAAATCCAAACAACCTGCCGCGGGAATTTTCATTGAACTTTTTGGAATCCCAAAATGAACTTTTAATGACGCAAAAAGCCTTTTCAAATTTCTCTAAAATTTTTAAACTTTTTTACATAATAAACACCGACCAACATACAGTACTATTGGTTTTTCAAAACAATAATGAACTTAGGACCACTGGCGGCTTCTTGGGCACTTTTGGCACAATAAATTTTGATAGGGGACAAATTGTGACTCTTCATATTAGCAGTATTTATGACCTTGACGGCCAGTTGCGGGAAAACATAATACCCCCAACCCCGATTTTAAATTTAAACTCAAGATGGTTTTTACGCGATAGCAACTGGTTTGTGGATTTCGCCCATTCGTCAGAAAAAATAACCCAATTTTATGAAAAGGAAGGCGGGGAAACGCCCGACATGGTCCTGGCCATAACACCCAATGTAATTATGGACGTGCTCAAAATTACGGGTCCGATAGAAATGCCAAAATACAACTTAACTCTAACGTCCGAAAATTTTTTGGAGCATATTCAGTTAGCCTCTTCTGTGAATTACATAGATATTACACCCGGAAAACCAAAACAAGTATTGGCTGATCTGGTTTTAATTTTAATTCAAAAATTGCAGGACATGCCAAAGGAAAACTGGCCCATATTTTTTGAGCTCTTACAAAAAAACCTAAATCAAAAAAATATTTTAGCGTCTTCACGAATCGAAGAAATCCAAGAAATTTTAGAAGAGTTTAACTGGGCGGGTAGAATAACGCCGACAGACAGGGATTATTTGCAAATTTCGACCAGCAATTTAGGCGGTACAAAATCAGACATTTATATCAAACAAAACGCTGAGCTTAAAACCTTCATACAGCCTGATGGATCAGTAATTTCTGAACTAGAAATTACGAGGCAGAATACTTTACCAAAGGCAGAAAACACTAAAAACACTAGCTACGTTAGAATTTTAGTTCCTTTGGGAAGCAAACTGCTATTTAACACGGGATTTGAATATAAATTTTTGGAAAATCAAAAAAAGGCAGAATACAAAACTGACCCTGATGTTTACGAATGGGAAAAAGGTATGCTAAAAGACGTTTTAACCGGTACTGTCATAGGTGAAGAAGGCGGCAAAACTTTCTTCGCAAATTGGCAGAATTTGGAGGGGGGGGAAACAAAAACAATTAGAATAAGTTATGTTTTGCCTTTTAAATTAAAAAGCACTGATCGTTACAGCCTAATTTTCCAAAAGCAGCCCGGGGTTGAAGCCTACATCCTAAAATGGCACTTAAATTTTAAAAACCATTCATTGGCATGGCAAAATTTTACCTTTAAAAACCTGGAGACAAATTCGGGACTTGTTGATATAATTACCGACAAAGACCAAATATTTGGCATAGTAGCGACAGAAAAGTAAAATTATATGATTAATAAGCTCCGTGTTTGGGAGGCAAAATTTTCATTATCCAAAGCCGCTTTCATAGTTGGCTTTTTTGCGCTAACTTCAAGGTTTACCGGCCTAATTCGCGACCGTATGCTGGCCGGACGCTTTGGGGCAGGCGACACCTTAGACAGTTATTATGCCGCCTTCAGGTTGCCTGATTTTATTTTTAACTTGCTAATTTTGGGCACTCTTTCAGCCGCATTTGTGCCGGTATTTACCGAGTGGCTTTATAAAGATAAAAAACATGCAAATAAAATCGCCAACACGGTTTTGAACTTTTCTTTTTTAAGCATGTCGGTTATTTGCGTTATTTTATTTTTTAACGTGGAATGGCTGACCAAATTAATGGTCCCGGGTTTCAGCGGACAAAAATTCGCAGACACCGTTAACCTAACCCGCATTTTTTTACTTTCTCCCGTAATATTTACTTTGTCTAATTTTTTTTCCAGCTTGCTTAATGCCAACAAGCGCTTTTTAGTTTCCAGCTTTGCTCCTATTTTATATAACGGCGGCATTATAGTTGGCATTCTTTTTTTGTATCCGCGCTATGGGCTTTTTGGCTTGGGCCTTGGGGTGATTCTAGGCGCCCTTTTACACCTTACCGCCCAAATCCTAGAAAGCCTTTCAACCGGATATTTTTGGCAACCCAATTTTGACACCGCCGATCCGGCAGTAAAAAAAATTGGCGCACTTTTCTTCCCGCGAATTTTTGGAATAGATACATCGCAGCTCAGCCTATTAATTGGCTCAATAGTCGGATCTTATTTAAGTTCCGGTTCAATTGCGATTTTAAATTTGGCCAACAATCTTCAGGCAGTCCCTACTGGCATTTTCGGGGTATCTACGGCTTTGGCCAGCTTTCCCGTGCTTTCTGAAGATTACGCGAAAAAGGATACTATTGGTTTTGCAGAGAATTTTTACCAAAGTTTGATGCAAATTCTATATTTTGTTTTGCCGATTTCAATTCTAATTTTTGTCTTTCGAGCCCATATTGTCCGAGTGGTTTATGGAAGCGGCGAATTTAATTGGGAAGATACTATTTTAACCTTTCAAACCCTGGGTGTTTTTGCATTTGGCCTGTTTAGCCAGGCAGCCATGCCGCTTTTATCACGAACTTTTTATGCCCGCCAAAATACGAAAATTCCCGTAGTCGTAGGAGTGGCGTGCATGGCTTTAAACATTTTTCTTTCTTGGTTACTCGCCCCGTCTTTGGGAGTAGTGGGAATTGCGGCGGCTTTTTCCAGCGTCAGCATAATTAATGCTCTAATTTTATTTTTCATCCTAAGACATAAGCTCATTAAAAATTTTAACGTTGAAAAGCTGGGATGGAATTTCGACTCCCGATTATCGGGCTTCATTATTAAACTTATCTTATCTAGTATGGCCGCAGGCTCAACTGGCTACTTGATGTTAAACTTGATTGAACCGATTTTAAATACTAAGACAGGTTTTGGAATTTTAATGCAAACAGGGGTTTCAGCAGCTGTCGCAACCTTAATTTTTGGTATTATTAGCCATTACTTACAAATTGAGCATACTAAAAAAACTATAAATTTCATTTTTAAATACTTAAAAATCTGGTCTTTATAAGTTGACGTTTAACTGCTAAACTAAACAAATGACGCAGCAAAAAATTAGAAATTTTTGCATAATTGCCCATATTGACCACGGAAAAAGCACCTTGGCCGACAGGCTTTTGGAAATTACGCATACCGTACAAAAACGGCAGATGAAAGAACAGCTCCTAGACCAAATGGATTTGGAACGAGAGCGGGGAATTACCATAAAACTACAGCCGGTTAGAATGAACTATGTCTTGGACGACAACAGCGAATACATTCTAAACCTTATAGATACGCCGGGGCACGTTGATTTTACCTACGAGGTTTCGCGTTCGCTGGCCTGCTGTGAAGGCGCCATTTTGGTTGTTGACTCTACCCAGGGTATTGAAGCTCAAACATTGGCTAATGTATATCTGGCGCTTGAACACGACCTAACCATAATCCCGGTGGTAAATAAGATTGATTTGCCAAATTCGGACCGGCAAAAAACCGCGGAAGAACTAAAAAGCGCTTTCGGTTTTACGGACGAAGAAATTTTATATGCCAGCGGCAAAACCGGCGAAGGCGTTGAAGAAATAATAAAAGAAGTTATAAAACGGGTGCCGCCGCCAAAAGGCGACCCTGCCAAGCCGGTCACTGCTTTAATCTTTGATTCAATTTATGACATCCATCGCGGGGTGGTGGCTTATGTAAGAGTTTTTGACGGTGAAATTTTTCCGCGTGAAAAAATTTATATGTTAGCCAGCCAGGCTCAGGGTGAAAGTTTAGAAGTGGGTTACTTTAAACCAAAAATGGAAAAATCGGCTGAAATTTTAACCGGCGAGGTGGGTTATATTGTTACGGGCTTAAGAGATGTAAGCAAAGCCAGGGTAGGAGACACTATAACGCTTTTTGAAGGAAGGCAAACAGCAGCCGCCTTGCCGGGATATAAACAAATTAAACCCATGGTTTACGCTACTATTTTTCCGGTTTCCGGCGATGACTACCCTGTCTTGCGCGATGCCATGGACAAGCTAAAGCTGAGCGACGCGGCATTGGAGTACGAACCCATAAACATCCCCAGCATCGGTTTTGGGTTTAGAACCGGCTTTTTGGGACTTTTGCATATGGACATAGTCCAGGAACGCTTAAGCCGGGAATATAATTTAGATCTGGTTTTAACCGCCCCTTCCGTAGCTTATCGCGTGGTAAAAACCGACAATACTGAAATGGTAATCCATAACCCGGCTGAACTGCCCGACCCGAGCGTAATAAAAGAAATGTATGAACCCTGGATGCTGGTGAATATTTTAACGCCCACGGACTACATAGGTTCCATAATGGAAATAGCCACGCAAAGAAGAGCTATAAGCAAAGATATAAAATATATTTCCAAAGACAGGGTAGATATGTCTTTTGAGATGCCTTTGGCCAATATAATTTTAGATTTTTACGACAAGCTAAAATCTGTATCTTCGGGCTACGCCAGCTTAAACTATGACTTCATACAAGAGCGCGTAGGGGATTTGGCCAAGGTGGATATTTTAGTGGCCGGAGAAAAAGTAGACGCCCTCTCCGCCATAATGCACCGCTCTTTTGCGGCAGAAGAAGGCAAAGAACTGGTGGCCAAACTTAAAGAATTAATCCCAAGACACCAGTTTGAAATCGCGCTTCAGGCAGCCATAGGAGGAAAAGTTATTGCCCGCGAAACCATTTCTGCCTTGCGCAAAGACGTGACCGGGTATTTGTATGGCGGTGACGTAACTAGAAAAATGAAACTTTTAAATAAACAAAAAAAGGGTAAAAAAAGGATGAAAAAGATTGGGAAGGTAGATATTCCCCAAGAAGCCTTTTTGGCAGTGTTAAAAAAATAACGTCAGCCGTGTAACTTTAAATAAAAGTAATTATATAGAAGCTTTTCTAAAAAAATCACGGCCACCGAAAACTCAGTGGCCGCAATGTCGCATACCTGGGCAGTGTGCTAGCTCACAAAATCCCGAGCGAAGATCGCCTGATGCTTAGGTGTCTGCAAATCCTCGCTGAACAACTTGAACTGATCTTCTCCCAACAGGCGAAGCACTTCGCCGGAGGTTATTTTTGTGGTTTTTACGAGCCCTTCAAGGTCTTCTTTGGGGTCACAATCTCCCGACCCCGATAGAGCCAGGCTGTCCACCTGCGCGAGTACCTCGCACATTGGGATCATGGGGTCGTCCCCATAGAGTTCGGGGTGATCTTTAAAAAACTGACTCAGATTTTCCAGGTAAACCATGCATGCCCTCTCCTTTTTTTTGACTGAAAACAAGTTAGATTAGCATAACACCAGTTATTTGGCAATATTTAAAATTTTAAATTTCCCTGTTTTTAAAGGCTCACTACGTGTGAGCCTTTAAAATTAACTATATTTAAGCCATATTATTTTCTATGACCCTAAAACATTTTTTGAGTCTATATCTTTACACAATATATTTATAGCAAGGAGCATGTCATTGCGAGCCATAGCGAAGCAATCCAATTAATCTAAGTTCTGCGAGCATCCAATTTTTTGCTATAATCAAAGCACAAATTTTATTACATAAAAAAACCGAAATTATGCACCTATAAACTTATTTCAAAAGCAACATTAATAATCAACTAATATAAACTAAATGGATTACAAACCAATTCTGGCAACAGTTGCAATTATCATAGGCTTCTTTTCTTACTTTATATACTTTAAAGGAATCTTTTATGGGCAAACCAAGCCTCATGTTTTTAGCTGGCTGGTTTGGGGCATAATAAATTCAACCGCGTTTTTTGCTCAACTCGTAAAGGGGGCGGGCGCCGGAGCCTGGATTACGGCAGCCAACGCGTCTTTGTGCCTCGCCGTGGCCTGCGTGGCTTTGTTCAAGGGAGAAAAAAATATAACTTTTACCGACAAAGTTGCATTTTTTGCAGCTCTTGCCGGGATACTGGCTTGGGCATTGACCAAAAACCCTCTGACTGCCGTTGTTATTGCCTGCGTTGTGGACATTTTTGCCATATACCCAACTTTCCGAAAATCTTACTTTAAACCCTTTGAAGAAAACGCTCTATCCTTCAGTATTGACCTTATAAGATTTTTCCTGCAGCTTTTTGCTTTTGAAAGCTTTAATTTAACAACAGCCTTGTTTCCCATAACTATTTTGGTTAATGACACTTCACTGGTAACTATGATTCTAATAAGGCGGGCTATTTTAAAAAATAAAAATTTTAAAAATAAACAAGAGCCCGCGACATAAGTAGCGGGCTCAGCGGAAACTGACAACCTAAAGTGGGCTTAGTAGCCGTCTCCCGGTATTTTGTAACCCCTACTTATTTTTGCAAGAGTTAAAAGGTTGCGGGTGCAGCTTTCTAGCCTCGGCGCACACAAGCCAAAAACTCTCAGGCGGTCTTTGCACTTGTTTTCACTCTGGCACAGCCGACGGATGTTGTACAACAGCATGGCGCCTAAAAGCGGGGGAACTTGGTTAATAAGCGAGGCTGCTTCAGCCGGATGCAACACGCACAGTTGTAAAACAGCTCCTTTAAAAGTCCGCTGGTTGTTCAACTGCCGTACGTCCCAGAATGAAGCCTCTTTTACTGCCAAAGCAAAAGCTTTGTCCCAGGGCAAAACGGCAAGTTGCCTGCGCAGGTCGTCTTTGTTCATTATACCTTCCTCCAAACTGTGTCCTTCGGACATTTCAGCACTCCTAAGGACTTTGGCTTTTGTGCTGGCGGGTTGTTTTTCTGAAATAAAAAACTCGCCAAAACAAAAAAACCTTCCGCAAAGTCCGGGAAGGTTGTAATGGCTAAAATTACAATGTTAAATGGACTTTGCGGCTAAGGCAAAGTCTTCTTGGAAAAGTCGTTTGTGAAATTCCTTAAATTCATAGTACTATCCTAGTATAATTGCAAACCTGTAAATAGTCAAAAATATGAATATTTGGCAATTCAAAACTAAAATTTGGAAGTGGCAAGGTCAGGCCGCCTGGCACTTTGCCAGCTTGCCGAAAAAAATCAGCAGAGAGATAGACAAAATTTTTAAAGACCTAAAAAGGGGATGGGGATCTTTGCCTGTTAATGTTAATCTTGGCAAAACTATCTGGAAAACTTCCATTTTCCCGGATTCCAAAACTAAAACCTATTTATTGCCCATAAAGTCAGAGGTAAGGAAAAAAGAAAATTTAAAAGCAGGCCAAGAAGTAATAATAAAACTTTCCATAACCGACATTTAAATTTTTCTAAAATATCCTGGTAACTATTCGCGCGAATAGTTACCAGGATAAATAAATAAACTAACAAAAATATGAAAGATTTTGAAAAACAGTATAAAACGTTAGCCAATTCCCGACGCCTGCAAATCATTAAACACCTATCAAAGCACTCAAGCTCAACAGTAAGTGATATTGCGAGAGAAATAAGGCTGGGGATCAAATCAACCTCAAAACACTTACGCATTTTATCTACAGTGGACTTTTTAGATAAAGAGCAAAAAAGTTTAAATGTTTATTATTTTTTACCCAAGACAAAACCAAAAATTTTGGAAGATTTCTTAAAATTGCTTTAAACAAATCTGGCGCATATTCACGCGAATAGTTACTAGTATGGGTAAAAAAAAATTTTGACAAAAAATATATTGGTGATATGCTAAAAACAGTTATGTATAAGCCAATAAATTTTTATTTACTAACTTAAGACTTTTAAGCCGCTATTTTATAGCGGCTTTTTATGAAAGGATCTTATGTCAAAAACAAAAAAAATATGGTTAAGTGTGCTTTTAGCGATTTTTTTTGTCCCAGAAGTTTTATGGAGTCCTTTAAGTAATTTTTATTACCAATTTTATCAGGGGACACGACAAAGTAATGTATTTCCTTTAAGAGATAATTTTTTGCAAAATAATGACAACTTATTTTATTTAAAAGCTACTTTATTAATTCAATTTGTGGGGGTTTTAATTTTTAATTTTTTATTGTGGAGAAATAAAGAAAATATAAATAACACATTTTTAAAATGGCTAGTTATCTCTGTTAGCGTTCTTCTTTTAATTTTAACAGCATTTGCCGCCTACTTTGCTTACACCTTTAAAATGGAAATTTTGTGAAAAAAATTCTTTTAATTATCTTAGTAATTACCGGATTTGGTTATTTTTTCCAAGCTCAAGCTGAAATGCTTTTTTCCCAACCAAACTCTGACGGATATCTATATTACGAATACACATATTTGGGTTATCACGGTTTTACTTATGCAGACGACTTAGGTGGCACAAATCGCCTCACTCATTTAGTAGGTTCAAATATGCCCTCGTACATGGCAAATTTTAGTTACCCGGGCTATATTATACCTAACCCCATAGCCACAACTACTCAAACCTCTTATGTAGATTCCATTACCTTAAACATAAGGGACATAAATCAATTAGAAAACCAGGACTATGGCTTAACTTTTAGATGCATTGATGACCAAGGTAATTACAAAGGCCAATACTGGTCTCAACTTACAAACTCTAGCCTTTATTCCACGGAAAGCTTTGTGCCCGTGGAATTTAAATTTTCCAGTCCCAACTGTGATTTAAGCAAATACCATGTACGTTGGATAGTGTTTTATATCCCGCCCTTTCAAGGTTTGGGAGGTTACCCCATACAGTTTAGAGTCCAAAAAAATGATTCCATTGGCGGTTATGGAATTTCCAATGAAAACGGAAATTTGTCGGAAGAATACGAAGCTCAAATTTCAATAAAAAACACATACCCTTTAGAGAAAAATCCAGTTTTAATAGTGCCTGGGGTTTTGGGCACTGACATTAAAGTAAATGACTTTATTTTGTGGGCAAATCCAATCATGGCGATACCTTTAAATTTTGATGAATTCATGGATCCCTTACAATTTAATACAAATCTAACGCCCTTTAACTCAAATGTATATCCTGATGCGATAATAGGGGAAAAACCACTATTTGATTACTCAAAAAGCTTGTTAGAGGAGTTAAAAGCCCAAGGTTACCAAGAAAATACAAACTTATTTACTTTTCCATACGATTGGCGCTATGGGGTAAGTGGGAAGTATGACAATGGCAAAACCAATGCGGATTTACTGAAAGAAAAAGTGCAAAAAATTCTTACACTAACAGGTACAAGTAAAGTAGATATTATAGCTCATAGCACGGGCGGGCTTTTAGTAAAAAAGTACGTTATGGAAAATCCGGACAACCATAATCTGGGCAAAGCTATTATGGTTGGTGTCCCTAATTTAGGCGCGCCCAAAGCTATAAAAGTGCTTTTGGAAGGGGATAATTTTGACATTTTTGGACTTAATGACCAGGAAATGAAAAAAATTTCTCAAAACCTGCCCGTGGTTTACGACTTAGCTCCCACCACTAAATATTACGACATAAGAGGCAGCTTTATTAAGCTAATTGAACAAAAATTATTTGCCCCGGATACTATAACTAGCCTGAATTATTCCCAGTCGGGTAGTTTTTTGCTAGAGGATCACGGTTTAAACGTACAAGCTTATTTAAACGCCCAAAATCTACACAGCGAAAATTTTTTAAGCTACGACCTGCGAACGGCGGGCGTGGATGTCTACAACATGGTAGGTTGTGGTACGGCAACCATAGGCCAAATTATAGAACAGCGGGGTAAAGATATTTTAGGGAATAATCTTTACTCGTATTTAAAACCCAAAAGCGTCAGCGGTGACGAAACAGTGCCGTTTGAAAGCGCTGACAGCATACAAGCCGACATTAACAAAAAATTTTATGTTAAAAAAACCCCGCATTCAAGCCTTTTGTCTGCCAGCGGTAGCCGGCAGCTTATAACTAACTTGCTAACCGCTTCAAACTTAAATACAGGCAATAAAGTTATAAACAAAGAAAGTTTACTGAACAACCCCAGCCTATGCCAAATCAAAGGGCAGGAAATAGAAATTTTAAGCCCGGTTGATATTGAGGTTATGGACCAAACGGGCAATCGCTTAGGTTTGGCTCAAGACGGAAGTTTGGAAAACCAAATCCCCGGAGCAGATTTTAACGTGTTTAAAGACCACAAATTTTTATTTTTACCAAATGACGAAGGTGAAACTTATCAAATTAAATTAAACGGTACAGGCAACGGAAATTTTACACTAAAAATATCCGAGCTGGAAAATGAAAATATAATTAAAAGTCAGGTTTTTAGTAATATACCGGTAAACAATAACCTTCTGGGAAATTTAAATCTAGACCCAGAACCAGTTTTAACCTTAGATTTTAACGGCGACGGTAATCAAGATGAAATTCTAGCGCCATCTACCATTTTAACCGGTAATTCCGCGCTTGATTTAATTCCTCCAATTTCAACATCCAGCCTGAGCGGTTTAGCAGGCGAGGCGGGGTTTTACAGGAGCGATGTTTTACTAAACCTTTCTGCCATAGATCCTATTATGCAGAATGAGGAAGGGCAAACTTCAGGCGTGTTTGAAATTCACTACCAAATTAATAACGACTCGTGGGAATCAACAACCTCTACAAGTACGCTTCTAAGTTTACATAAAGAGGGTAAAAATACGGTAAATTTTTATTCAACGGACAAGGCAGGCAATAATGAACAGGAAAAAAGAATAATTTTTTTTATTGACAAAACCCCGCCTGAAATTCTTATGTGGTTTAATCCTCAAATCTCTGACCTGAGCTTTGAGGCTCTTGATCATAATAGCTCTTTACCCGGTGAGTTAAATATAAAAAATGAGCAGAACATGGTAGCTGTAAACGATAAGGCAGGCAACATCACACAAATTACTTTTAAAGAAAAAAGTAGAAGAAAAGCTTTTAGCGCTGAAGTTTTAGGACTAAGTTACAATCAAGTTCCCGCTGGATTGGAAAAAATGGTTTTAAAATTTAATTGGACGGTAAACAAAGATTCAAAAATTAAAAGTTTAGAACAGCTAATTAAAAATAAAAAACAGTTTAATATACATGCAAAATACAATTCAAAATCAAATAGCACCAAAATTGATGGTAAAGGTGTGTTTGGTGACATTTTTGAAACCTCGCCCGGGTTAGTATTGTTAAAAATTAAAACTAATCAGGGCGACTTCGAATGGTCTTATTAGCGATTAATTTCCTTTCTTCAAAATTCCTGATATATTAAAAGAGTAAATAATCTAAATTAAATCATTAAATAATTTGAATACTATGGATCAATCAAACATCCAACCAACCGGTCAGTCCGAAGAATACCCGGTAAAAATTGAAATTAATTACCCGGAACATTCTTCCCGGGCTTTAGCTTTGGCCACAATTCTGTTTGTTATTCCTAAAATGTTAATACTAATTCCGCACTTTATTCTGCTGTACCTCGTCCAAGTCTTTGCCTTATTGGCCTGGATTTTCGGCCAGCTGGCGGTTCTTTTTACCGGGAAATACCCAAAGGACCTATTTGATTTTGTAGCGGGAAGCCTGAGGTGGAATACCCGCGTAAGCGCCTACTTAATGGGTCTTTGCGACAAATACCCTCCGTTTTCTTTAAAATAGAGCTATTAGCCTAAAAACATACTTTTTTATTTAACCAGTTCATGATAAGATAATTTTAAAGCCATGAACCTTTTTCATAATCGCAAATTAGTAAATTCACTCATGAAAATTTTGGCGGTTTTAATTATTCTGTCCATGGTTATTTTAACAATTGGTTCTTCATACCTGTAAAATGTACAAAATTAATTTAAGGGAAGGGGAGGAGTTGGTTAAAATATACCGCCAGACTGAGTTTGTTCTATTAAAAGCTGTTTTTATAATTTTTTTATCTATATACGTCCCAGTTGGCATACTTTTAAAATATGAACTTTTGGAAAGATTTTCCCGCCTGGTATTCATATGGACTTTGCTGGTCGCGCTATATGGGATATATAAATTTCTGCTTTGGTTATTAAACTGCTATATCTTAACGGACCGTAGAATTTTGTGCGTAAAATACTTTACCCTCCTGCACAAACAAATTACAGAGACTCCGCTGGCAAAAATCGCCAATATTGGCTTTCACAGCAAAGGCCTGCTTTCTTTAACCAATGTGGGCAACGTTGAGTTGCATGTGGCAGGCGTACACGAACCGGTGGAACTAAAAAATTTACGGCACCCGGACAAAATTAAAGACGAAATTTGGCAAACCCTACAAACATTTAAACAGCCTGTTGGGTAATGAAAATATTCAAATTAATTCCAACTAAACTGGCAATTATATGCCTAATAGCATTGGCATTATTTTTAAGCAAGCAACAATACGGGCAATATAGAAGCAAAAAGGCTATTGAGGAAGAAAAAAATAAAATTGCATTCCAAATAAACCAGCTTTCTCAAAAAAATGAGGAGCTTAAGAAGTCTTTGGAATATTTAAACTCCGAAAACTTTAAAGCCCAAGTAGCCCGCGAACAGCTAAACTTAAAAAAAGAAGGGGAAAAGGTCTTCAGTTTCGGCAAAAAAGAAAACTCTACAGTTATTATTCCCGCTCAAAAGGAAAAATCTAACCCGGAAAAATGGTTGGAATATTTTTTTAAATAATTCTCACAGATTATGAAAAAAGTAGCACAAAAAAAATCAAAAATTCTATTGTTATTTACGTTTTTAGTCGGTTTTTTAGTTATTTCAGCTGCTTTTCTTTTCTGGCTTTACAACTTTAAACCAACAAAGGCAAAACTGTTCATATTCCAAAAAGCCAATTTGCCAATAGCCAAAATGGAAAACCATTTAATAGGGTTCAATAATTTTTGGCAGTACAAGCAGGCGGCAGGGGAGTTTTCAAATGATCCGGACTCAACTTTACTGGCAAAATTTTTTGAAAATGAAAAAAAGAAGCTGCTTGCAAAAAAATTTGATGTTAATGTTCCCAAGTCAGAGCTGGAAAAAGCCAAATCTGAAAACCAAAACATGGAAAAACTAGGGATTACTACTGAATTTTTTAACAATGAAGTTTTATATGGGAATATGCTTAGTACCAAACTTCAAATCTGGTACAATTCCCAACGAGAATACCACCAAACCGAGTATTTACAATTAGAGTCATACTTGCAAAAAATAAAGTCCGGAGAGAGTTTTGGCTTACTGGCCTCAAGTTATAGCCAAGATGAAGGCACCAAAATGCTGGGCGGTGACGCGGGATATGTAAAACCTTCTGACCTATTGGAAGAAATCCAAAATCAAATTGTCAACATGCAGCCGGGGGAAGTAAAAATTGTACCAAGCCGGCTGGGTTTGCATTTAATAAAGCTGGCGGATAAAAATACTTCCCAAAACGATACTGAAAAATGGCGGCTGTATCAAATTTTTATTAACCTTGCGGGTTTCGAAAGTTGGTTAAAAACGGAGGCTTCTAAAATCCACGTTAGACAATTTATTAGACTCTAAATGAAAATTGGAATTTTTGACTCAGGTTTAGGCGGTCTTGTTATTGCGAAAGCAATATTTAAGAAACTACCGCGGTACGATTATATTTATCTTGGCGATACCAAAAATCTTCCCTACGGCGACAAATCGGCAAAACAAATCTTCCGCTTAACACAAAAAGCGGTTGATTTTTTGTTTAAATCCGGTTGTGGTCTTGTAATTTTGGCCTGCAACACCTCCTCAGCGCTGGCTTTGCGAAAAATTCAACAGCAGTATCTGGCAAAAAATTACCCAAACCGCCGCGTTTTAGGAGTTATAGTGCCAACCTTGGAAGCTGCCGACCAAAACAAAACAAAAAAACGGATTGCTGTAATAGCTACTGTTGCCACAATCAAGTCGCATATTTATAGAACTGAGCTTAAAAAATTAGACAAACAAGCCCGTGTGCTGGAAATTGCGACTCCTGAATTGGTTAAATTAATTGAAAAAAACGCTTTACCAGAGGCGGAAAATGCTTTAAAATTATATTTAAAGCCATTAAAAAAGATTGAATCTTTAATTTTAGGGTGTACTCATTATCCTATAATTAAATCAAGGGTAAAAAAAATAGTTGGCAAAAATATACCGGTAATTAGCCAGGACGAAATTATCCCTAACAAGCTGTCCGCTTACTTAAAACGCCATGGCGAAATTTTAGACAAACTTTCAAAAAACAGCAAGCGTGAATTTTATGTTACTGCCTTAAATAAAGAATTCAAGCAGGTTGCAAAATATTTGTTCGGCAAAAAATTGAATTTCAAAATAGCAAAAATTTAAACTGATTTTCTTATTTACATCAGACACTTCGCGCCGATACTGCAAATATATAAATCAAGCATTTTTTTCTGCCGGCTTAGCTCATCTGGTAGACCTGCCCGCCAATCGCCTAGCGCCGAAGTAGCTCAACGGTAGAGCAGCGGTATCGTAAACCGCAGGTTAAGGGTTCAAATCCCTTCTTCGGCTCCAGGCGATAGGCAGGCGGGGCAGCGGTATCGTAAACCGCAGGTGGCCAGTTCAAGTCTGGCAGCCGGCTCCAGAAAAAAGCGCTGGATACTAGAAGTAGAAACTTAGCAATAATTTTGCCATCTGCTTTCAGACTAATATGAAAATAAAAGGAAAAAAGGTTTTTTCCGGCATAATTTTTGACATTTACCAATGGCCGCAAAAAATGTTTGACGGAAGCACGGCTACTTTTGAAAGTGCCGTCAGTCAGAATACAGTTGTAATTATTCCGACAGTTAAAAACAAAATTGTAATTTTAAGGCAAAAACAGCCCGGCATGAACTGGTTTTACGATTTGCCCAGCGGGCGAATGGACAAAAAAGCCGAGACTCCCAAGCAGGCTGCCCTGCGTGAGCTTTTAGAAGAAACGGGTATGAGCCCTAAAAACATAAAACTATGGAAAACTTATAGTCCTAGCGGCAAAGTCCGACAAAAAGTTTTTTTCTTTGTTGCCAGCGGCTGCAAAAAAATAGCGGAACAGAAGCTAGACCCGGGCGAAAAAATCACTTACCAACTATTAAATTTTGACCAATTCCTAAAACTTACCGACCATGAAAGATGTTTTTTGGGCCCTTTAATGATAGATGTTTTACTAGCCCGCATTCACAAAGAAAACTACTACTATTTAAAAAAGTCCATATTTCAAAAGCCTATTTCCACTTCTCCCAAGTATGGCCCAAGGACAAATTGGTAATTTTGTCAAGCATCTTTAGTCTTGACATATAAAAATAAAAAAGGTTATATTTAAGATGTTTTTTATACAAAAATCTGAATAAAAATTATGCCTGAGGAAAAAAATGATAGCGATAAAAATTTTTTAGTTCCCGGCAGAGTTACTCTGGATCAACTACATAAAGAGCAGCAGGAACTAAAAGAGGCCAAAGATGCCAGCAAACTAGTGCCTAAGAGCACCAAAGTCCTTAATGCCATGTCAATGTTCAGTATTGCCACGGACTTTGGACTTATAATTGCCCTGCCTTTAATTATACTGGTTTATGCTGGTAAATGGCTGGATACCAGATACGGCAAGAGTTATTTTGTTTTGATCGGATTAATGTTAGCAATGACAGTAAGTATTATGGGTATATACAAACAAATTAAGAAACTTAAGGAGCTTATAAAGAAATGATGCTGGTCTTACCTCCGCTTGCGGCGGAAACCATGTTTTATTTGGGCGGCTTTCCCGTTACCAACTCCCATATTAATTCAACTTTGGCGCTGTTGGGTTTTTTGGTTTTTGCCATTTTAGTGCAAAGAGGGATAAAAAAATATTACACCGGACTTTCCGCGCCCAAGGGCATTTTAAATTTCACTGAAGGCCTGCTGGAATTTATGCTGGGTTATTTTGACCAGGTAACAGGCGACAGAAAAAAAAGTTATAAATTCCTGCCAATTGTAGGAACCTTCTTCCTGTTTATTGTAATTTCCAATTGGATGGGATTAATGCCCGGTACGGGGTCAGTAGGTATATGGGGCATGCATCATGGAAGCGTTGAATTAATACCGCTCTTTAGGCCGGCAAATACGGATTTAAACATGACATTAGCTATGGCGGTTATTGCTGTTATGGGCTCCCATTTTTTGGGAATAGCAGCCATCGGATTTTTTAGATATGCCAACAAATTTATAAAATTAGGCGATCTATATAAGGCTATTTTAAGCTTTAATCCTGTTAAAATTTTAGTAGCTGTTATTGAATTTTTTGTCGGCTTAATTGAAGTGTTTTCCGAAGTGGCAAAAATGGTGTCTCTTTCTTTAAGGTTATATGGCAATATTTTCGCCGGCGAGGTTCTGTTGACTGTTTTAGCCTCCATGCTCGCTTTCTTTTTGCCGCTGCCATTTATGGGTCTAGAAATTATAGTCGGTTTGGTGCAGGCTACCGTATTTTCCATGCTTAGTTTAGTTTATCTAAATATTGCAACCGCTGAAATCCACCACTCAGAGGGACACTAATTTTAACTTAATAATAATTAAGGCAAATTTTGGGACTTTAAAACCTTTATAATCAGTCCGACAAAAAATGCCAAAAGGAAATTTATATGGATGCAGAAGCAGTCACAACCCTGGCGAAAGCCGGAGCTATCGCCATTGGCGGAGCTTTGCCAGCCTATGCCATTGGTAAAACCGCCAGCAAAGCCATGGAAAGCATTGGCCGCAACCCGGAAGCCGCGGACAAGCTATTCGTACCCATGCTTTTGTCTTTAGCCTTTGCTGAAGCCATTGCTATTTATGCTTTGGTTGTTGCTTTTACTTTGTAAAAACCAAACCCTCTCTTTTTTTAAGAGAGGGTTGGGGAGAGTTATGAAAAATTTTCGTAACCCCTCCCAGCCTCCCCTTAATGAATATAATTAATTAACTTTATGACAGATTTTAATATTTTTATCCCCATAGCCCAAGCGGCTTCGGAAGCGGCAAATGTCGAAAAAGAAACCGGCATTGTCGGCACTTTAGGCCTAAATTGGAAATTATTCTTAGCGCAATTAATTAATTTCGGAATTATCCTATATATTCTTAAACGGTTTGTATTCGTCCCGATTTCAAAAAAATTGGAAGAGCGATCCGAAAAAATTGAAAGAGCTCTGTCTGACGCAGAAGAAGTGGAAAAACAAAAAACCGAATTTGAGGAATGGAAAAAAAACGAAATTTCTAAAACCAGGCAGGAAGCGGCTGAAATTCTGGCTAAAGCCGAAAAAGACGCCGGACTGACAAGAGAAGAGCTCATGTCAAAAACAAAGCAAGATCAGGCTAAACTCATAAAACAGGCGAAAGATCAAATTGAATCAGACCAAAAAAAAGCTTTGGCGGAAATTAAATCTGAAGTTGCTGACTTAGTTACCACGGCCGCAGAAAAAGTCCTTAAAACCAAACTTGACGACAAACGCGATAGGGAACTAATTAAAAAAACAGTTGAGGAATTAAGCAATAAAAAGAACAAATGAAGCTAACAGCGACACAATACGCGCAAGCGCTTTATCTGGCGGCAGCTGAAACGGCCACAAAAGACCACGAAACAATTCTTGAGCGTTTTATCAAAATTTTGCAATCTAATGGCGACTTGGGAAAATTCCCCGAAATTGAACTTGAATTTAAAAAGTTTGAAGCGGAAAAAAAGGGATTGAAACAGGGGCTAGCCAAGCTTGCTAAAGATCACGACGGCAAAATTTTAAACGAACTTAACCAGATAGTTAGGGATAAAACAGAGTTTAAAATTAAAATTGAAGAGGAGTTGGTCGGCGGCGTCGTGCTTAAAGTTGATGAGACACTAATAGACGCAAGCATTAAAACTCAGCTAAAAAATTTAAATTCTGAGCTTAAATCATAAATTTTAAACTGAAACTATGGCACAATCAAACATTATTGAACAATTAAAAACTAAAATACTGGATTTTCAGGCCTCGGCTAAAATTGAAAAGGTCGGGACGGTTTTAGAAGTCGCCGACGGCGTTGCTAGAATATCTGGACTTTCCCAGGCAGCCAGCATGGAAATGCTGGATTTTGGGCAGGGAGTAACCGGGGTTGCCCTAAACTTAGAAGAAAATTTAATCGGGAGCATTATTTTAGGCGATTACCAAAAAATTAAAGTAGGTGACATAGTTAAGTCTACGGGCAAAATCCTTTCTGTTCCGGTTGGAGAAAACCTAATTGGACGCACAGTAAATGCCTTGGGTCAGCCTAAAGACGGTAAAGGCGAAATAGATGCCGGCAATTTTTACCCAGTAGAAAAAATCGCCCCGGGCGTTATTACCAGACAGTCTGTGAAAGAACCAGTTCAAACCGGCATTAAAGCCATAGATGCTCTTATTCCTATTGGCCGCGGACAGCGCGAACTTATAATTGGCGACAGGCAAACCGGTAAAACCGCGGTTGCAATAGATACAATCATCAACCAAAAAGGTCAAAATATGATTTGTATTTATGTTGCCGTCGGCCAGAAGGAGTCAAAAATTGCCAAAATAGTTTCTACCTTGGAAGAAAACAGCGCCATGGACTATACAATTGTGGTATCTGCTTCGGCGAGCGAACCAGCCGCCCTTTCTTATATCGCGCCTTACTCCGCAACCGCTATCGGTGAATACTTTATGGATCAGGGGAAAGACGTATTAGTAGTTTACGATGATTTAAGTAAACAAGCCGTGGCTTACCGCGAAATTTCGCTTTTGTTAAGAAGGCCTCCCGGACGCGAAGCTTATCCGGGCGACGTCTTTTATTTACACTCCCGCCTGTTGGAGCGAGCCGCAAAGTTAAATAAAGATTTTGGCGGCGGCAGTCTAACAGCGCTCCCAATTATAGAAACCCAGGCAGGGGATGTTTCGGCTTATATTCCGACTAATGTGATTTCCATTACTGACGGTCAGATTTTCCTTGAAAGCGATTTGTTTTATAAGGGTATTCGTCCGGCTTTAAATGTAGGCATTTCGGTATCGCGCGTAGGAAGCAGCGCTCAAACCAAAGCCATGAAAAAAGTGGCAGGCAAATTAAAACTTCAGCTTGCGCAATTTAGGGAACTGGAAGCCTTTGCCCAATTTGGAAGCGATTTGGACGAAACTACCAAAAAAACTTTGGAACTAGGCCGTAGAATGACAGAAATTTTAAAACAGCCTCAGTACAGCCCGCTTTCTTTGGAACAGCAAGTTACCATTCTTTACGCGGTAAACAATGGCCTGTTTAATAAAATTCCGGTTGAGAAAATTGCGGAAACAGAAACTGCTTTTCATAAATATATGAAAGTGCAGGGAAAAGATATATTAGACGCCATAAAATCCAGCAAAGAATTAAGTGAAGATACGGAAAATAAGTTAAAGAAAGCTGTAGAAAATTTTATACAAAACCAATCATCGTAAATGACTGAATATTCTCCCTTATCTGAACAAGAAGCCATCAAAGTTTACGAGTTAAATATTTTGCGCGAAGACTATTTTTAGAGCTCAGAAATGAGATTAAAGCAGAGATAGAAAATAGATTGCCAAAAATCTTAGAGCACAGGCGAAATAAATACAAGCAGCTGGGCGAATTTGAAGGACTTGATGAAGTTGATAAAAAGGTTATAAAAATAGCTGAATCAATAATGCCCGGATTTGAAAAAGCAATGAAAGATTTTAACGAAAAAAATCATCCCGACACTTCTCTGACCCCGGAAATTTATGAAGCAGCCCAAAGATATTTGGACTTTCTGCGTAAAAAGGATGCCAAACTATTAACCAAATTATTTAATAAGGTCAGATTAAAAATGTTGGATATTCTAGTTCAATAAACTTCCATGCCCGGAATTAAAGACTTAAAAACCAGAATAAAATCAGTACAAAGCACGCGCAAAATTACCCGCGCTATGCAAATGGTTTCGGCTGCCAAAATGCGCAAAGCTCAAAATTCTGTTTTGCAAAGCAGAAGCTATGCTCAGCTAGCCTGGGAATTAATAGAAAATATTTCGCGCAAAGGAAGTTTTAACCATCCGCTAATTTCTGTTTATCCAAACGCAAAAAAAATCGGCGTAATCCTCCTGACTTCAAACCGAGGAATGGTTGGCAGCCTGAATACTAACCTAATGCATAAGCTCAAAGAACTGGAGAACAAAGCTCAAACAGAAAACCTTCAGTTAGAATATATTACTTACGGCAAAAAAGGCGCCCAAACTTCTGCCAGAATGGGCAAAAATATAAAAGCAGATTTTCAAAAGCCTGAAAAATACATCCAACCCGAAGAAATTTATCCGCTGGCTTACATGGTTGCTGAGGCGTACGCAAGCGGAGAGTACAAAAAAGTTTATTTGGCTTACAATCATTTTGTTTCCACTTTGTCACAGAAAGCAAGCATAAGGCTACTTTTGCCTTTTTCGCAGGAAATTAGGACAATGCTGACAGAAAGCACCGACCAGCCTTTAGCAACCGACGCCGATTATTTATTTGAACCCGGCATAGGCCACGTGCTTCACCATCTACTGCCGCGAATAATAGAAAGTCAAATTTACGAAAGTATTTTAGAAAGCGATGCCTCCGAGCATTCCGCCAGAATGGTCATGATGAAAAATGCAACTGAAGCCGCGGGTGACTTAATTGCCGACTACACACTAACCTATAACCAGTTAAGGCAAGGGAAAATTACAACCGAACTTGCGGAAATAACGGCGGGAAAAATAGCACTTGAATAAATAATATATACTTATGGATAAAAATTCACCGGATTTGACTCCTGAATGGATAAAAGAAACTGAGGAATTTAAACGATGGTATACTATTGAACTCCAAGCTGCAATTCTAGACAGACTCTATCCAACAACAAAAGATTATGAGACATTCAAAAATGATAAAGAAAAAAATAGCGGAAAGTACGCGGATTTAGCCAGAAATTCAAAAAGCCTGCAGATGCTGGAAGCTTATGCGCAAAAATATAGCATTAATTTAGAAGAAATTAAAAAATTAGCTATTGAAACAACCAAAAAATTTTCTGGCAGAGTAACATTACTTGCTTCGGACGAAGATGCAAATAAATTTTTAGCAAAAGCTTTAAAATCTAAAAAACCCAACTAATTTAATTTCTTATAAACAAAGGATACTAATTACACTTATCATATGAATAATAATATTGCGCGCGAAACAAGATCGGTCTCCGGCGGAAACAAAGGAACAATATCACAAATTATAGGTCCGGTTGTGGACGTAAAGTTTGAGGAAGGAAAAATTCCGCCAATTTTTAACGCCCTAGAAATTTCCATGGAAAAAAACAAGCTCTCGCTTGAGGTGCAGCAACAGTTGCCGGGCGGTATTGTTCGAGCAATTGCTATGTCCAGCACTGACGGGCTTAAGCGCGGAATGGAAGTTTCGGACACGGGAGCTGCGATATCTGTTCCGGTAGGAAAAGCAACCTTAGGTCGCATTTTTAACGTTTTAGGCCATGCTGTAGACGGCCAGACTGAAGCTAATTCGGAAAAAAAATACCCTATTCACCGCCATGCCCCAAAATTTACCGACCAAAACACCAAAACTGAAATTTTGGAAACAGGTATTAAGGTAATTGATTTGATTTGCCCAATTCTTAAGGGCGGTAAAGTAGGCTTGTTCGGCGGCGCCGGAGTCGGTAAAACCGTAGTTATTCAAGAATTAATTAACAACATTGCCAAGGCGCACGGCGGCGTTAGTGTATTTGCCGGAGTAGGGGAAAGAACTCGCGAGGGAAACGACTTGTACCACGAAATGAAAGACGCAAAAGTGCTAGACAAGCTTGCTATGGTGTTCGGGCAAATGAACGAACCGCCGGGAGCAAGGGCGCGTGTGGCCTTAACCGGCCTTTCTATGGCTGAATACTTTAGGGACGAAGAAAAACAAGACGTTTTAATGTTTATTGACAACATTTTTAGGTTCACCCAGGCTGGCAGCGAAGTATCCGCCCTTTTGGGTCGTATTCCCTCTGCTGTCGGATACCAACCGACTCTGGCTACCGAAATGGGCGAACTTCAGGAACGCATTACTTCTACCAAAGAAGGTTCTATAACTTCAGTTCAAGCTGTGTACGTACCGGCGGACGACTTAACTGACCCGGCTCCGGCAACGACTTTTGCCCACTTAGACAGTACCGTGGTGCTTTCCCGCGCTTTAACTGAGCTTGGCATTTACCCGGCTGTAGACCCGCTTGATTCAACTTCCACGATTTTAGATCCAAATATAGTTGGAAAGGAACACTACGAAGTTGCCAGAGGTGTTCAAAAAACTTTGCAGCGTTATAAAGATTTGCAAGATATTATTGCTATTTTGGGTATGGAAGAGTTACCCGAAGAAGATAAAATTATAGTTGGTAGAGCCCGCAGAATACAGCGCTTTTTGTCCCAACCGTTCCACGTAGCCGAAGTCTTTACCGGCACTCCCGGAGCTTTTGTTTCTCTAAAAGACACCATAAAAGCCTTTAAAGAAATTTTAGAAGGCAAACATGACGAAAAACCCGAAAGCGCCTTTTATATGAAAGGCGGGATAGAACAGGTAAAATGAGATCAAAAGAATCTTCTCAAAACGAACATTTTCCGCCATTGAATACAAAATTTGAAGCAGCCAAATATTTTATTGAAAGCAATATAGAGCCGATTTCAGCCAGGAAAAAAGAACTCACGGACAGTGAAAAGGAAATTATTGCGGAAATACTGTCTGGTATGAATTTAAAACAAATTGCGGTAAATAAAAATATTGCGCCAAGCACCGTGTACCAAAAGCTTATGAAAATAAAAAATAAGCTTTATGGCGGTTCTATTCTAAAAAATTTAGATTTTGAAGATCTGCGCCAAATACTTATTTATACACATTCGCTAATAACTCTAACTTGAAACATATAAACTTCCAACTTGTGACCCCGGAAAAAACCGTTCTTACAAAAGAACTGGTAAGCTTAACTTGCCCTACCACTTTGGGCTTAATAACTATTCTGCCAAACCATGAACCATTGGTAGCGACTCTGGTTCCGGGTGAACTTAAAGTCAAAACAAAAGAAGACGAGAGCTTTTTAAACGTATCCGGGGGCTTTTTGCAGGTAAAAAAAGGCGGTAATGTGATTGTGTTAGCAGACGCGGCTGAACATGCTTATGAAATAGACCAAAAGCGCGCTGAAGAAGCAAAAAAAAGAGCTGAAGAAACTTTAAGGGAAACAAAAGTCAACGCCGAAGAATACGCCAAAGTTGCCGCAGCTTTAGAGCGCAGCTTATCCAGGCTTAACATAGCCCGCAAAAGGGCTCACAGAAAACAACCATTGTCAAGCGAAGGGGTATTTAATGAATAATCAACTTACGGCCGGATGGCCGTAAGTTTTTTCAACCGATGCGCTATATATACAAACCTAAAAGTTCTTTAGAAAAATTCGGCTTGAAAGTTTATGAAGTGCTTGTGGAAAACTTTCCAAAAACTTTTTTTGTCGGCGGAATGGTTAGGGATCTTTTATTAAAAAATAAAATCACAGATATTGATATAGCTACTGAGGCAAAGCCGGAAGAAGTAAATGAAATATTAAATAAATATTTTATGGAAACAAACCTGGGTTATTTGAATATGGGTGTCGTACTGGCTACAGACAGAAAACACACTGTTAGCGTAACGACTTTTAGGAAAGATCTTCGGGCAAAAAACAGATATCCGAAAATCAAGTTTGTAAGAACAGCCAAAGAGGATTCAAAAAGACGAGATTTTACCATAAATTCCTTATATTTAAGCCCTAAAAATAACAAAGTTTTAGATTACCACAAAGGCGTGCTTGATTTAAAAAAACGTGTTATTAAATTTATTGGCGACCCTGCCGCTAAAATAAAACAGGACCCCTTAAGAATAGCAAGGGCTTTAAGATTTTCTCTGGTTTTAAATTTTAAAATCGCCAAAAAAACTTTTACTTCAATAAAAAAATATTATCCTCTTTTAAGTACACTGACTGAAAATAGGTTGCAAAAAGAACTGGATAAAATAAAAAATCCTTCGCAAACAGAAATTTTAAACAGCACAATCAAAGACAAAAAATTACTTGACAATTATTTTAAAAAGTCATAAAATAAAATTAACGTTCAAGAAAATTCTGAAACGAAAAAAATTCAAGATAAAAACAGAAAAAGTTTATTCGCTACTTAATGGTTAAAAACCAAGAGTAGAAAATTAATCAAGCAGCGCCAAAATTAGCGCTCTTGAGGGAGACTAGCCCAATGGCTACGAAGAAAAAAGCAAAAAAGAAGGTTGCAAAGAAAAAGACCGCTTCCAAAAAGAAGCGACGCTAGTTCTTTAATAAGCTTCTTTCAAGCTTAACAAAACCACTCTCAAAAATTAGAGTGGTTTTGTTTTACTCTTATTAGGTTTTAACTTGCTTTTTTTGGGCCTTTTATATATAATTACTTAGTTAAAACATCGCGGGATAGAGCAATTGGCATCCGCCTAAGGCGGATCATACCGTTGTTTATGTTTACGGTTTATGTTATTGAAAATTCAAAGGGGACTAAATACACCGGTTTTACGTCTAACCTACAATTAAGGCTTTTACAGCATAATAACGGTAAGCCTGGCAATTATACTTATAAGCGTGGCCCTTGGAAACTCATATATAAAGAACACTATGAGAATAAGAGCGAAGCTTCTAAGCGTGAAAAATTCCTAAAGGCAGGGAATTTATTAGGGGCTTATTTAAAACATCGCGGGATAGAGCAATTGGCAGCTCGCAAGGCTCATAACCTTGAGGTTCCCGGTTCGAGTCCGGGTCCCGCAACCACGGGTCAAGTGTCCCTCACTCCATTACGTTTTAGCTTTCAGTTAAAACTTCATAACGTTCAGGACAATGCCCCTTAACTTAAAAATCCGTGCTCGTCCGCCTAAGGCGGACTGCGCTCCTGATTTTTAAGTATTAAACAGTTGGTCCGTGGTTGCGACAACGCGACAAATATAGTGACAGCCTTTTCCTGCTGTCCGCAGGTTTTTTAAATATCATCTCCCACAAAACTCCGCCGGAGTAGCTCAGTTAGTTAGAGCGTGGGACTCATAAGCCCAAGGTCAGAGGTGCAATTCCTCTCTCCGGCACCAAAGGGACCGTAGCTCAATTGGTTAGAGCACCCGCCTGTCACGCGGGAGGTTACGGGTTCGAGCCCCGCCGGTCCCGCCATTGAAAAATGCTTCATCAGCCGCAGGCAGATGGAGCTTTTTTCTATAGTGAGTAAGGGCGAGAAGTTTATCCGCCTCTGGCGGAAGCCCCGCCGGTCCCGCCATTGAAAAATGCTTCATCAGCCACAGGCAGATGGAGCTTTTTTCAATAGTCAAACGGGGATAGAAGTTTATACGACTTATGCGGAAGCTCGTCAACTAGGCAATTAAAACGCCATTCCTATTTAGGAATGGCGTTTTAATTTATTCGGACTTAACTGCTATCTTTTTTGGCTCAACTTGCGGCTTTTTATGAAAACTTACTTTCATGATTCCATTCTTATGAGTTGCTTCCGGGTCTTTAGATTCATCAATATCACCCGGCACAGCAATGCGGTAAGAAAAACTAGACGAGGCTTTGCGGTAAAACTTTTTTTGTTCGTCTTTCTCTTCTTCATGCTTATTGCCGCGGATCCATAAAACACCTTTATCAAAAGTTACATCTACTTCTTTTGGTTCAAGTCCCGGAATAGCAGCCTCCACGTAAACCTTTTTGTCATCCTCGGACACACTTAAGCCCGAAGAAGGCAGAAAGGAAGACCAATCGTCTTCAAAAATATCAGATATCCGTGAAGATCCTAAAAAAGACCTTGGAATTAGGTCAAATGCCATATTTTTCCTTTCTTTGCACTCTTGTGTGCTTAATGATTAAAGGGATAGGCTGGGGGAGGGCCCTCTTTCTTCCGATTCAGTAAAAATAACCGGAATAATCCCGCCCCCGCCCCAACCAATCTCCTTAACCTATAATATATTACGCAAATAAGCCAATTTTATTTCACTGAGCATGTGTCTATTATCACTCTACACCCACGAGTGATAATCTGTCAAGTCCAAATTTTGCTTGGTGTTTTTTTAAACTTATTTGCTATAATAAATCTATGACACCCACATATTTATACCTTATTTTGGCTATTTTATTACTAGGCTTTGCAATACTGGCCTATATCCTTATTTCTATTAAAAAACAGGCCGAAAAACCGAGCGAAGACAAGGGCATGGGTCTTTTATTACAACAGATTAACGAGCTTTCAAGGGTTGTTGATTTTAAGATGAGCGAAACTACCAGACATATGAGCGACACAATGAGGCAGCAATTTAACGAGTCCGCTAAGTTAATTAAAGACGTTACGACGGGGCTTACTAAATTAGACGAAACAAACAAACAGGTTATATCTTTTGCTGATCAATTACAAAATTTGCAGGATATTTTAAAAAATCCTAAGCAAAGAGGTATATTGGGCGAATACTATTTAGAAGCACTGCTTAAAAATATACTTCCGCCGAACAATTACCAAATGCAGTACGCATTTTCAAATGGCGAAATAGTAGACGCGGCCGTATTTATTAAAGACAAAATTATTCCGGTAGACTCAAAATTTTCGTTGGAAAACTATAACCGCCTTATTGAGGCAAAAGAACCTTTAGAAAAAGATCGCTTAGAAAAAATATTTGTAAATGATTTAAAAAACCGTATTCTAGAAACATCTAAATATATTCGCCCGTCCGAAGGCACCTTAGATTTTGCTTTTATGTTCATTCCGCATGAGGCTATTTATTATGATCTCCTAATTAATAAAATTGGCGCCGTTACTGAAGACACGGAAAATTTATTACAAAGAGCGGCCAGTAAATACAAAGTAATAATTGTATCTCCGACTTCTTTTTTAGCCTACCTACAAACAGTCTTGCAGGGTCTTAAGGCACTTCAAATAGAAGAATCCGCAAAGCAGATAAAGACTAATGTAGAAAAACTCCAAAAACATCTAAAAAATTATGAAGAGTACCATGTTAAGTTAGGTTCTTCACTTGGTACAGTGATTAACCACTACAATAATTCAACCCATGAATTTAAAATGGTGGACAAGGACATGTTAAAAATTACGGGGGAAAGTCTTATAGACGACATCCCTCAATTAAACAAACCTGACCAAGAAATTAATTAGAAAATATAAAATATATTATGCCAATAAGAAATCAAGATCAAAGAGTGGGAGTATTTGTAGACGTGCAGAATTTGTACTATTCTGCACGCAACATTTATGGGGCCAGAATAAAATTTAATGAGGTTTTAAATGCAGCGGTCGCAGGCAGAAAACTCATAAGGGCAATTGCCTATGTGGTGGAAGCTAAAATGCCGGAAGAGGAAAGTTTTTTTGAGGCTTTGGAAAAAGCCGGATTTGAAGTTAAGAGAAAAGAACTCCAAACTTTTGCGGGCGGGCACCAAAAAGGGGACTGGGATGTGGGTATTGCTATGGATATAGTCAAGCTTATGAATAAGCTGGATGTCGTTGTTTTATGCAGCGGGGACGGCGACTATGTGCCGCTTTTAGAATATATGCAAATGTCAGGACAATTTACCGAAACGCTTGCTTTTGGCAAGAGTTGTTCGGCTAAAGTTAAGGAATTAACCGACTATTTTATAGATTTGGACGAAAGCCCTAAAAAATATTTGATGCCGATAAGAAAGTAACCCGATCCGAACCTACGAACAAATCCGAATGATCCGAATACTATATGACAAACATTGTTGAAAAAGAACTATCCTACGAGGTTACTGGACATTGTTTTAAAGTACAAGATAAACTAGGTAGATTTGCTAGAGAAAAACAGTATTGTGATGAATTAGAAAACAGGTTTAAAGAAGCAAAAATTAAATACCAAAGAGAATATACATTAACTAAATTTATTTCAGAATCACCAAAAGGTAATCGCGTTGATTTTTTAGTTGAAGGCAGGGTTGTTGTAGATTGTAAAGCAAAAAATTTTATTACCAAAGAAGACTATTATCAAATGCAAAGATATTTAGACTCTGCTAAATTAGAATTAGGCTTAATAGTAAATTTCCGAGACGCCCATCTAAAACCCAAACGCGTGCTTAACAGCTCTGCTGATTCGAGTCATTCGGATGAAAGTTCGGATAGTTCGGATCGGTTATGAAAATTGTCTTAGACACAAACGTTTTAATAGACGGGTTTAAGGACGAATATTCGTACGAAAAAAAAATTATAGACGCGGTTATAGCGGGAGAGATTGAAGCTTACGCCAACAAGCAAACCCTAAGGGAAAACCGGTTAATTTCGCGCCAATTAATAGAAAATAATGAGTACCAAAAAGAGCTAAATGACCTGTTTGGCCAAATTAATTGGGTTGTAAATCGCAGACAAATACGGGTGGTAAGAGATGAGGAAGACAACAAAATTCTAGAAAGCGCGGTAGAAGCCGGCGCCGAATACTTAATTACTTCTGATAACGATTTGCTTCGTCTGGAAAAATATCAGGACGTTTCCATAGTCCGTCCGGCAGAATTTTGGGTAAAATATAAAGACGAGGGCATGGATTTATGGAAAGCAATGGCCAATTTTATAAAAAATAAGTAAGAACCCATGCAAAACGAAGCTAAAAGATTAGAGGTTCAAAGAGAAACTGCAAAGAAAGATTTCCCAAATGTTTTAAAAAAAATTCCGCTAAATATTCCTTACGGCAAAGCCGACCTTGAATTTGAATTTGACTTGCCATGGGAAGAATTAAAAAACCTTTTAGACCGCTCTTGTGAATACCAGGAGAATGAAAAAGGTCAAATAAAAATTATTTCTAAAGAAAAGCAATTTCGAGAAGCAGAAAAAACAGCTGAGCATTCAAATAATCCAACTGAACACTTAACAGCCTCGGAGTGGGAAGAATTATATAAGTTATTTTCCAAAAGTAGGGGCTTTAAAGGGAGAGGTTATAGTTCTTTAAAAATAAGCGAAATTCCACCCAATAAATTAGAGCTTGTTAAAAAAGCCGATAGGTGCAGCGTACTATATATTGAACGAGGCATAAAAGAAAACCGAATTGGTTTAATAAAATGGGTCAGAGGTATAAGAAAAAAATGAGTAAACTATTTCATAACCTAAATCAAGAACAGCTGGCGGCCGTAAAACACACCAACGGACCGCTTTTAATAGTCGCCGGAGCGGGTACAGGTAAAACCACCGTAATTACACGCAGAATCGCGTATTTGATTGAACAAAATTTGGCCAAACCTGACGAAATTTTAGCTTTAACTTTTACGGACAAAGCGGCCACAGAAATGCAAGAAAGGGTGGATTTACTCTTGCCTTTAGGCTATGTAGACACCTGGATTTCCACTTTCCACAGTTTTTGCGAACGAATACTCAAAAATTATGCTCTGGATATTGGCTTGCCCAATGACTTTGAGCTTTTAGACGATACGCGCCAATGGCTTTTATTGCATAATAATTTTGACAAATTACATCTTGAATATTATCGCCCAATGGGAAATCCGTCTAAATTTATTTCCGCGTTATTGGGACATTTTTCCAAATGCAAAGACGAACTAATTTCGCCTAAGGACTATTTAAACTATGCGGAGGAATTAAAACTTTCAAAAGATACTCTGCTGAAAACTGGGGAACTCGAGCCATTAAGAATCGCCGAACTTGCTAATGCTTATCATATTTATCAAAAACTACTTATTGACAACAACTATTTGGATTTCGGTGATTTAATTAATTACACGCTGGAGCTGTTTGAAAAACGTCCAGGAATCTTAAAGTTTTACCAACAGCATTTTAAATTTATAATGGTTGACGAATTCCAAGACACCAACTTTGCCCAATACAAACTGGTAAAAATGCTTTCTGGCAACGAAAAAAATATTGCGGTAGTAGGCGATGACGACCAAAGTATTTACAAATTTCGGGGTGCCAGCGTTTCTAATATTTTAAAGTTTAAAGATGATTTTCCGGAATTAAATGAGATAACCTTAGTGGAAAATTACCGTTCCAGTAAAGAAATTTTAGATATCGCTTACAAATTCATTCAACAAAATAATCCAGATCGTCTGGAATTCAAATTAAAAATCAACAAAGAACTAAAAAGCAACACAAAAGACCCTGGTGCAGTGGAAGTGATAGAAGCAGATGATTTAAATGGAGAGTTAAACACGGTCGCAAAAAAGGTTTTGGAGCTAAAAACCAACAAAAATACCTGGAATGATTTTGCTATTTTAATTAGGAGCAATAATGCGGCCGAAGAACTTTTGCCGGTTTTACAGAACTATGGCATCCCGCACACCTTTTACGCCAACACCGGGCTTTATAAAAAGCCAATTATTTTGGATTTGCTAGCTTACTTAAAACTACTGGATAATGTTAACGATTCGTTTTCTCTGTATCGAGTTCTGAATTTAGCTTTATTTCGTTTGGAAATTAACGATATTGCCAATTTTCTGGAATTTTCCAGGAAAAAAACACTAAGTTTGTATGAGGCTTTGGAAAAAATTCATGGCCACAATTTAATAAAAAAGGATTCGGAAAAAAAACTTAATTTATTACATACCTATTTAAAAAAACATTTCCAGCTATGTCAAGAAAAACCAGTAACCGAAATATTTGTAGATGTTGTTAAAGACCTTCAGATTGCGGAACGGATAGAAGAAGAAACTTTAGAAAATTCCGAAAATCGGGAATTAATAGAACAATTTTATAAAAAAATAGAGCGGTTTGAATCGGAAAATTTAGATAAAAGTCTGCATAACTTTCTCTGGCAGCTTTCACTGGAAGAAGAAGCAGGGGACGAGGGTAAAATAAATTTTGACCCGAATAGCGGCCCTGAAAGTTTAAAAATCATGACCATACACAGCTCTAAGGGGTTAGAGTTTGAAAATGTTTTTGTAATAAATATGGTGGATAAGCGGTTTCCGAGCGTATCAAAAAGAGATGTTATTGAGATACCAAAAAACCTTGTTAAAGACATTTTGCCGGAAGGGGATTTTCATTTACAGGAAGAACGCAGGCTTTTCTATGTAGCCTTGACTCGCGCAAAGCGACATCTGTATTTGACTTGGTCGAAAAATTACGGTGGTAAACAAAATAAAAAGCCCTCAATATTTTTAGTCGAAGCTGGCTTATTGCCCAGCGAAAAAATAAACAAGGCGACCGGAAAAGTTGTATTTGTAAAGTCGCGTAAAAAGCAAACGACGAACGTTATCTCAATACCCGAAAAGTTTTCCTATTCCCAGCTGAAAGATTTTGAAACTTGCCCGCTCAAATATAAATATCAATATTACCTTAAATTGCCAGTTAAGGGCAATAAATATTTAAGCTTTGGCAATACGATTCATAAAACTTTTGAAGAATATTTAAAACAATTTAAATTACAGAGCAATTTTAGCCAGCCGGATTTGTTTGGACAAAGCGAAAAAACTCCGGAGTTACCTGAATATAAAATTTTAGAAAAATTTTATGAAAAAAATTGGATTGATGACTGGTACGATACAAAAAAACAGAAAGAGGAATTTTTTAAACTTGGGAAGCAAATGCTAAAAAAATTTTTTGACTACTCAAGCCATAACTTGCCAACCCCCAAGTACATTGAACAATCTTTTTTTCTGTTTTTAGGCAATTACAAACTGGTAGGAAGGATTGACCGAGCAGATTCTAACAAAAATGGACTAATTATTTACGATTATAAAACCGGCAAACTGCCGAATAAATCGGAAAAAAAAGATATTGACCAACTTTATATTTACCAGTGGGCGGCTGAAGAATATTTAAAAGAAAAAGTTTGCGCACTTAAATATTGGTATTTAAAAGAAGACGAGAATCAGTTCCTTAGCGAACCATTGGCAAATAAAAATGATGTTGAAAAACTCAAAACAGAGCTTTTAAACTTGATTGAAAGGGTGGTCGAAACAATAAAGACGGACAGCTTTAAGGAAGAGCACGCTCAAACCAAACAACATAGTTGCGAATTTGAATTTTTTAAATAATCGGTAAAGCTTAAAATTACCCAAACAGAAAAAAATATGTTAAAATAATAAAGCAAAGTCCAAAAACCATTCCTAAAAACTTTAGGTAAAAACTACATGCTTAAGGCGCCACCACAGCATATCACTCTCATGATTTTTAGTTTTTTGTTGTCAGCCTTTTCATTAGGTTCTATAATTGTTTTTACGGACCCTTTTCAACAATCAAAATTAGTTAAACTTTTTTTCTATTTAAGTTTTTTTTTATTGACCTTAAGTTTGGCCACAATAGTGGGTGTATTTTTAAGACAATTGTTATGGCCCAAAATTTACATTATCAATCTAAGCAATTCTTTCAGACAGGCTTTTTTGCTTTCCTGCCTAACAAGCATTTCAGCCATTTTACTTGCGGAAGATTTGTTATTCTGGTGGATTAGCCTGACTTTAATTCTTTTTTTTGCCAGTATAGAAGCATTTTTAAACTTAAGGACTTAAACAAATTAAGACCCTAACGGGCCGCACGTAAAATTTATGACCGAAGAAAACAAAAATCAAAACATTTCTCAAACACCACAAACAGAACAAGCAAGCCAACCACAAAAACAGGAAATAAAAAATCCGGGCCAGCAAGAGGAATACTTATTTTTCAATGTTGCCCCAAAAATAAATTCTAAAGACTCCTTAGTTTCCCCAAGTCAAAACATCAGCAAACCGCCAGTTTTAAACGCTGATAATCTACCTGTAAAACCTAAGATAAGCGTAGGGATGAAACTTAAAAGCTACCTAATTGGTCTGGTTGTTATTATAATCGGGGGCGGGGCAGTTTATTTCGCAATACAGAAATTTGGAAGCGTGGGAATCAAGCCAGATAATCTGCTGGTTAACAATTCAGCCATAAAACCTCCGTCCCAAAACCTCGCTCAACCAGCAAATTTTACCACTGCCGAAGACTGGAGAAAAAAATATTTTCCTGAATGTTCAGATGAAAAACTATGCGGTGATTTGGCTGATCCGGAAAGTGACGGGTTTAATAACTTGCAGGAATTCAAGCTCCAAACTGACCCTAACAACCCTGATTCAGATGGTGATATGCTGGCAGACGGGGATGAAGTCAATATTTTTTCAACCGACCCTTTAAATATCAATTCAGGCAATCCCAAATACACTGACTTAGACGACTTAAAAAATGGCTACCATAAAAGCGCAAAAATGTCCCCCGAACAAATGGTGGAGTTAGGAATCAAAGCTTCGCAAACAGGTATACACGAACCAACAATCAGCTCGCTGGGACCTGTCTTAGAAAAAAACTATGGTTATATAAAACCGAATTTATCTTCAAATAATGCCTCAAGCACTCCGATTAATGCAAGTACAACCGCTGCTACAACCAGCCCACTAAGCCAACTCGACCAAACCGCGGAAGCAAAGCAAGAACGGGATGCCCAAAGGTCAAATACAATCAAAATGTTTGAAATAGCGCTGGTAAAGTACAAAGACGATACTGGCAAACTTCCAGACGCTATGAATTTTGAAGATATGTATTCGCTGGTAAAACCTTACTTAAAAATTGCCACTAATCCCAAGGATCCAATAAACCAAGATCCTTACATTTATTCTTATTCACCAAATACAAAAGGAGACGACTTTGTCTTAAGTTTTTTCAGTGAGAGCGCGAACCAGCTTATAAAAAAACGTTTAGCCGACGCCATAAAAGACAAGGCGACTGAAGAAGCCAACATATATGACGACCAAAGAAAAACTGATTTAGCAAACCTACAAAGCGCCCTCCTCCTTTATTCCAACGCAAATATAGCTGGCAATCAGGATTATGTATTTCCGACCGTAGAAAAATATAAAACAGAGCTCGTGCCTAAATATCTTTCAGCCGTACCGAAAGACCCTAAAACTTTAAAAGACTACGAGTATAAACCCTCGGAAAAATTTGACACTTTTACGCTAAAAAGTGTTTTAGACAACCCTCCTGCCGGCACTACGGGCTATATGTGCAATCAAGAAGAATGCAGGGGATACTAAACTTACCTGATTTATGAAACTTTTTAATTGGCTTAGTAAATTTTTTTTATTTAATAAAAAAGCTTTTCCAGGTATCGTTGCTGCCAAGGTATTGGATATACAAAAACACCCAAACGCCGATAGATTAAGGGTTATTAAGTTAGACATTAGCCAAAAAGTTATTGAACCGGTAGTCTGCGGGGCTTTTAATTTTGAGGTTGGCGATATGGTGGCTCTGGCCTTGCCTGGAGCTGTAATTGCCCAAAATATACATACAGAAACCCACGAGCCCTTTACTTTAAGCAAGGCTAAAATCCGAGGTATAGAAAGCCAGGGTATGATTTGCGCTGCCTTTGAGCTTGGCCTAAGTAATTCGCCAGGAGATAAACCGGAGATTATGATATTAAAGCCGGGTATAAAGCCTGGTAGCGAATTTAACGCTGGTATGGTAAAATGACGTAAATTCATTCATGTTTCCTGGGGTCTGTCCGTTGAGGAATCTTGCATCTAAACAAAATTACTATGGACATTGTAATTGATACATCTGAGGAAAATAATTTAAAGAAAGAGCTAGAAAAACGTACCGATTTTGAAGCGCTTAGAATAAAGCGCTATTTAGGCATGGCTGATTTATCTAGAACACCGAGCAGTCCATTAAACGAAATTGTTAAAAGAGCCAAGGCTGTTGAAAGCTTAAAAGGCTTTGATGATATCAAAATACCCGAGATAACGCCGACAAACATTTTATTTGATTTGTTTAATATGGGACCGGATCACCCGGCAAGGTCGAAATCGGACACTTATTACATAGATGAAACAAATGTCCTTAGAACCCACGACACCGTTTTTTGGTACTACTACTTAAATCACCCCGAAATAAAAAAGCGAATTGAAAATAAAGAAACTTTGGGAGCCGTATGTTACGGCAAAGTTTACAGAAAAGACGAAATAGATAGTAAACATATGAATGTTTTTCATCAGTTTGGGGGTTTGTATGTGGCGCCGGATGATAAACAACAAATTTCGCCCGATGATTTAAAAAATACCCTTTCCGAGGTTGCTAAAAGTGTTTTTGGCAATGCCAACTTTCGTTTTTATGAACACAACTTCCCTTATACAGATCCCAGTTTTGAAATGGAGGCGGAAATAAATGGCCAATGGATTGAAATGTTAGGAAGCGGAATGGCAAGAAAAATTTGTTTGGAAAATATGGGTTTAAAAGGTTACCACGGCTGGGCTTTTGGGTTTGGTCTAGAAAGATTGGCAATGATTTCAATGGAATTGCCGGATATTAGATTGCTTTGGAGCGGAGATGAAAGAGTTAAAAAACAGTTAAAACTTGGGCAAAAATATGTGGAAGTTTCTAAGTTTCCTCCGGTGCCCAGGGATATTTCGTTCATAATTAACAAAGACTTCGTGCCGAACAATTATTTTGATCTTATTCGCGAACTGGGAGGGGACTTAGTTGAGCAAGTTGAACTTATGGACAAGTATGAAAATGACGCTAAATTCGGCAAAGAGAGAATGAGCTATACCTACCACATAGTTTACAGAAGTCCTGAACGCACACTAAAAGCTTCGGAAGTAGACGCTATACATAATAAGCTCTACGAAGAAACAAAACGGATTTATAACGCGGAGTTGCGGTAGTGTAAAGATATCCTTTGACACTAGAGAAATTTTAACCATACAGAGCGAAGCGAAGTATCCCTTAAATTTCAAGATAATCCATAAGCAGAGGTATTCCTAACTCCGTTCGGAATGATTAAAAACTAACGTAGATAAAAATCAAAGTATGATATAGTATGATACTTTAAATTTAGGCTTATTTAAAACCTAAATTATTATTTTTATGCACAATTTTTACTGGATTTTTATGCAAAAATTTGCTAATATTAAGTATATTTTAAAGTAAAAAATATGGTCAATCCTGAAAATAAAGTCCCTTACGCGGAACGTAAAGATTTTTCGCCGGAAGCAAAAGCTTTTATGCAAGCTGTAGAAAAATTTGTAGAAGACAATTCCAATAAATTTAATCTAGCAGAACTACGTAGCGAAATGAGAATGAGGTCTATAGTATGCATTAGAAGATAAAGATAATGCACCCAAACTCGAAATGCGCACATACAACGCAGCGCTTGGTATATTAGAACGTGTTCAAGAATTAAAAAAATAAACCCAATTTATGTCAAAAGACGACAAAGCAAAGTCCGCTAAAAGCGTAAAGTCAGCCGGGTACACTTCCGAAAACATAACGGTATTAGAGGGGCTTGAGCCGGTACGAAAGCGCCCTGGGATGTATATTGGTTCCACTTCTTCAACCGGGCTTCACCATTTAATTTGGGAGATTGTGGACAACTCAGTTGACGAGGCTATGGCTGGCCACGCCACCAAAATTGGCGTATTGCTTCAAAAAGACGGCGGAGTCACGGTGGTAGACAACGGGCGCGGTATTCCTGTGGATATTCACAAGCAAACAAAAAAATCCGCGCTGGAAACTGTCTTAACCGTACTTCACGCCGGTGGCAAATTTGGAGGTGACGCGAGCGGATACAAAGTCTCGGGCGGTCTTCACGGCGTGGGAGCGGCTGTTGTTAATGCTCTTTCTACTAACTTGGTTGCGCAAGTAAAGCGTGACGGAAAAATTTACGAACAAAAATATAAGATTGGAAAACCGCAGGGGCAGGTTAAAGTTGTAGGAAAAGTAGACAAAAATGATCCAGATCCAACCGGGACTTCTACAACTTTTTATCCGGACGGAAGTATTTTTGAAACTTTGGAATTTAATTTTAAAACGGTTTTAGAACACTTGCGCAGCCAGGCTTATTTGACTAAAGGCCTCCATTTTATTATTACAGACGAAAGAGTCGGGTTAACCTACCAATACTTTTTTGAGGGCGGCATAGTCAGCTACATTAGACAAGTAAATCGAAATAAAAAAACCAAATCAAGCCCTATATACATTCAAAAACAAATGGATGATGTTTTTGTTGAAATAGCCATTCAGTACACTGACGACTTTGATGAAAGAATTCTAGCCTATGCCAACAACGTTTATAATCCGGAAGGCGGTATGCACGTTACTGGATTTAGAACCGCTCTAACCAGGGTCATAAACTCCTATGCAACAAAAAATGGATATGTTAAAGAAAGCGAAAAGCTTACCGGAGAAGATATGCGCGAGGGTTTATGCGCCATAGTTTCGGTCAAATTGCCAAACCCACAATTTGAAGGACAAACTAAAGCTAAATTAGGAAATCCTGAGGTTAGAACCGCGGTTGAGTCAACGGTTTCAGAGGCTTTGGAAATTTACCTTGAAGAACATCCTCAGGAAGCCGGCAAAATTGTTGAAAAGGTCATTCTTGCGGCGAAAGCCAGAATGGCTGCGCGTGCGGCTCGCGACAGCGTCATTCGCAAAGGCGTACTTGAAGGCCTAGCCTTGCCGGGCAAACTTGCCGACTGCTCGGAGAGTGATCCGGCAAAATGTGAATTATATATTGTGGAGGGGGATTCAGCCGGCGGCAGCGCAAAGCAAGGGAGGGACAGGCGTTTTCAAGCAATCTTACCGCTTCGCGGAAAAATTTTAAATGTAGAAAGAGCGCGTTTAGACAAAGCTCTGACCAACCAGGAAATAAAAAACTTGATTATTGCCTTTGGCACCGGAATAGGCGATTTATACGACATTTCCAAACTCAGATATCATAGAGTTATTATTATGACCGACGCCGACGTTGACGGAGCCCATATCCGTACCTTGCTTTTAACTTTATTTTACCGCTATTTTCCCGATTTAATTAAAGGCGGACATTTATATATAGCACAGCCTCCGCTTTACCAGGTAAGGGTAGGAAAAAATGCACGCTACGCCTTTTCAGACGACGAACGTGACAAAGTGTTAAAAGAAATGGTGGCAGAAGTTAAAGCCAATAAAAAGGCAAAAACACTAAAAAGCAAATCAAAAAATGAATCGTCAGAAAATGAAGAATCAGAAGAAATTTCCACCGTGGAAGAAACTACGGGTGGCAATATGGATGGTGTGAAATACACCATACAGCGCTATAAAGGTTTGGGAGAAATGAACCCGGGCCAACTTTGGGAAACTACCATGGATCCCAAAAACCGGGTAATGCTGCAAGTTAACATTAAGGACGCGGAAAAAGTCAGCGAAATTTTTGAAGTCTTAATGGGCGATGAAGTGGCTCCCCGAAAAAGATTTATTACCACCCACGCAAAAAACGTAAAAAATTTGGACATTTAATTCATGGAAAAAGATTGGCCTTTAAGGCCTAAATTTGGTGAAAAAAATATTTTTAGCAGACTATCGGAATTAAACAATCCCGAAGTACAAGACGCCGCTATACATACAATCCTTGAAAGTTTGGATGCCGATAATTTTCAAACAGCTATTTATTCAACTGACCATCCATATAAAGCATTAGTCAGTTCGCATATAAATACTTGCGACTCTTGTCATAATAAGCAAGCGACTATTGCAAACGAAAGAGATAGACACAATAGACACAGGGCTGATTGACACAAAAATAAATTTAAAGTAAAATACCTTCACAAATTAATAATTTTTATTCCCGCCCAGAGCGGGAATATTTTAATAAGCTAACCAATTTGGTCATTGCAAGGAGCGCGAAGAACGGAACAATATTTAAAATATTGTGCTGTTCAAAAGGCTGTCTTGCAATAGCGGAAATTTATGTCAAAAAAATACTTACTTACTAAAGAAGGCTTGGAAAAACTTAACGAGGAATTAAAGCATCTAATAAACGATAAAAGAAAAGAAGTTATTGAACGCATTAGAGAAGCGGCAGCGCATGGTGATTTAAGCGAAAACGCGGATTATGCCCAAGCCCGCGAGGAACAAAGCTTTGTAGAAGGTAGAATTGCCGAAATTGAAGATATAATAAAAAATGCAGAAATTATTACCACTAATTCTAAAGGGTCAACTGTTACCATAGGTAGCACTGTTATAATAAAAACGGGGGGTAAGGAAAAAAAATATGCCATAGTCGGCAGTAATGAAGCAAACCCAAAAGAAGGTAAAATTTCCAATGAGTCTTTGGTGGGGAAATCCTTATTAGGGAAAAAAATCGGTCAAAAATTCAGCGTCCAGACACCGGCTGGGGAAACTGAATACGAAATAATGTCTATTGAATAAAAGCTAAATTTTAAAGGCTCGTTGCAATCTGGCAAACGAGCCTTTAAAATTGGTTGTTTTATAACTTTTTTGCTATAATTAATAACAACTACTAACAAAAAGGAAATGTCTGAAAGACTTGAGGATATTGTAAAAACTCGAAAAAACAAGCTGGAAAATATAAAAACAGCTAAAATTGAGCCGTACCCTTCTACAACCAACCGAACCCACACAAATAAACAGGCTTTAGATGACTTTGAGAACTTGCAAAACCAAGAAATAACACTAGTCGGACGTATTAGAAGTTTCAGGGATATGGGCAAAATTTTATTTGTCCATATTGAGGATGGAAACGCTAAAATCCAATCACTTTTTAAACGGGACGATTTAGGGGAAGAAAAATTTAAATTTGCCCTGAAAAATTTGGACACCGGCGATTTTTTAGAAATTACTGGAAAGCTCTTTAAAACTAAAACCGGGGAAAAAACCCTGCAAGCAAACGGTTATAAATTATTGGCTAAAAGCTTATTACCTCTTCCAACCGAATATTTCGGCATACAAGATGAGGAAACAAGACTCAGAAAAAGATATTTAGACATTTTATTAAACCCGGAAGTAAAAGAAATTTTTATAAAAAAGGCTAAGTTTTGGAACAGTATGAGAAAATTTATGGAAGACGCCGGATTTTTACATATGGACATGGCTATTTTAGAGCCAATCCCCGGCGGAGCTGAAGCCAGGCCTTTTATAACTCACCACAATGCTTTAGACAGAGATTTTTACCTGCGCATAAGTTTGGAACTACCCCTGAAAAAAATGCTTGTAGCCGGCTATGAAAAAATTTTTGAGATAGGTAGAATTTTCCGCAACGAAGGAATAGACAGCGAACATTTACAAGACTACACTCAAATGGAATTTTATTGGGCGTACGCGAGTTTTGAAGATATGATGAAATTTTGCCAGCAAATGTATCAAAAAATTATTTTAGATGTTTTTGGAACATTGCAAATAAAAGTCAACGAACAAACCGTGGATTTTTCCGGAAATTGGGAAAAAATCAGTTATATTGAATTGTTTAAAAAGCATACGGGCATTGATTTAATGCAAGCATCCGACGACGAGCTAAAAATTTATTGCGACACCCATCAATACAAATACGAACCCTCCGCGGGCAGAGGCAGGCTTATAGATATTATTTTTAAAGAAGTTAGGGGAAATATTCCTTCAAAAAAACCTGTCTTTTTAGTCGAACAGCCGGTAGAATTAGAACCTTTGGCTAAAAGGGACCCAAAAAACCCCAAGGTCGTACAGAGAATGCAAATTATTGCTTTTGGAACCGAATTAGGTAAAGGTTTTGGCGAATTAAACGACCCTCTTGACCAAAGAACAAGATTTGACGAGCAAATGAGGCTGCGTGAAGCCGGGGACGAAGAAGCCCAAATGCTAGATGAAGGTTACGTGGAAGCAATGGAGTATGGCATGCCGCCAGCAGCGGGTTTTGGCGTTTCAGAAAGACTGTTTAGTGTTTTGTTGGGTAAATCAATAAGAGAAACCGTAGTATTTCCTTTAATGAAACAGCAAAAATAATTTTATGATTTAGCAGATTAAAATTCAACACCCATGCTAGACATTAAATTCATTCGTGAAAATTCAGATAAAATAAAAGAGGCTGTCAAAAATAAAGGTATTGACTTAAATTTAGACGAGCTTTTGGATTTAGACGCAAAAAGAAGAGATTTGCTCACTGAGCTGGAAAGTTTGCAAGCCGCAAAAAATCAAGCTTCCAAAGAAATCCCAAAGTTACAACCGGCTGAAAAACAGGCTAAGCTTTTGGAAATGAAAGAAGTCGACCAAAAAACTACGGAATTAAAAATTAAAGTTGCTGAGGTACAAAAAGAATATGAACACTTGATGTATTTGGTACCCAATATCCCGAGTCCAGAAACTCCTATTGGCAAAGACTCATCTGAAAACGTTCCATGGAGCTACTGGTCACCAATGCTGGGGCAAGTTGATCCCAAAGATACTGAAAAAGTCGGGCAAGTGCCGACTAAGTTTGACTTTGACATAAAAGACCACATTACTTTAGGTAAAGAGCTTGATTTAATTGATACCGAAACAGGTGTAAAGACCTCTGGCTTCAGGGGCTACTATTTGAAAAATGAGGCCGTGCTCATGCAATATGGGCTAATTTGGCACGCCTTAAAAAAAATGACAGAAAAAGGTTTTATGTTAATGGTGCCTCCTGTATTGATTAAAGATTTTGCCCTTTATGGAAGCGGACACTTCCCATTTGGCCGCGAAGAAATTTACAAAATTCAGGGAAAGGAGGATATGGATCAAATCTACCTGGCCGGAACCAGTGAACCCTCCTTGATTGCTTACTATTCGGACAAAATCTTAGATGAAAAAAATTTACCTGTAAAAATTTGCGGGGTCAGTTCCTGTTTTCGCAGTGAAGTTGGTAGTTATGGTAAAGATACTCGCGGAATATACAGAATTCATGAATTCATGAAAGTAGAGCAAGTGGTAATATGCAAAGCTGAGATTTTAGAAAGTGACAAATGGCTAGAAAATTTACGAGAAATAGCTCAAGAAATGCTGATGGATTTAAAATTACCTCACAGGGTATTAAACATCTGCACTGGCGATATGGGCGCGGGAAAATACAAAATGTACGATATTGAGACCTGGATGCCAAGCCGCAATGACTTCGGAGAAACCCATTCCGATTCAAACCTAACAGACTGGCAGGCCAGAAGGTTGAATATACGCTACAAAGATCAGGCAGGGAAAATCAAGTACGCCTTTATGTTAAATAATACCGTAATAGCAAGTCCTAGAATATTAATAGCAATTATAGAGAATTACCAACAAAAAGACGGAAGCATTCAAGTTCCGGAAGTCTTAAAACCTTATGTAGGGAAAGAAGTTATTAAACGGTAGCAAGGCTTTTATGTTTGGAGAAAAAAAACCAGACAGATCTATACGCTTCCAAAAGCAAAATTTTCAATTCCGTTTAAAACTAGCCAGAAATTTTAAAAGAAGTAACCGACAAATTCCGGACAATAAGCTCGATTTAGTTCTATCAAAATTTAAGTTAAATTCCTGGTGGTTTAAATTTTTTTTAATCGGATTTGTTCTGGGTTTAATCTATCTGGTTTATATTCCTAATTTTATTTATGTTAAAAAAATTTACATTAACGGGCTGGGTGAAAATTTAAAAATCAAAACAGTTTCTGAAATAGAACAGTATTTGCAAAATAAAAAGTTTTTACCTCAAAATAACCTTCTACTTTTATCCCGAAACAGATTAAAATACTTTTTGGAATCTAAAATTTATATTGCTGAAGTTCAGAATTTGAAAAAAAGATGGCCCAACGCTATAGAAATAAACCTATTGCCCAGAACAGAAGCTTTCGTTATTCACTCAGAAAATCAAAACTTGTTACTTTCTAAAGACGGTATAATTATAAAATCTTTAGATGCTGAAAATTTAGGCAATAAAATTTCAGCAATTAAACCCATTCAACTTTCGTCAAAAACTAATTACTACCCTGGGCAAAAAATTGCCGATTTTGAAATAATATCTAAAATCAATGAACTGAAATTTGGGCTACCTAGTACAGTTAAAAGCGAGATAGAAAAATTTGAATTTTTGAATTTTGAAAGTTTTACCTGGACAATATATTTAAAAAACAATTGGGTGCTATTGATTAACCCGGAAAATGATATTGACACGACCTTAAAACAGTTAACAGCGGTCATAAAAAATTTAACCTTCTCAGAAAAGACCGATTTATACTACATTGATTTACGATTTAACAACAAAGCCTACCTCTGCTTAAAATCTGAAGTTTGTAGCAAGCAATCTCCTGGACAGGGAGAGGCTACCGCTTCCGCTACAAGTTTGCTGGAAATTAAAAAATATGACGAATAAAAGTAATTTAATTGTTATTTCTTTGGGGGGCTCCCTAATTTTTCCTGAAAAAATTGATGTCTTATTTCTAAAAACTTTCAGGGGATTGCTTATAAATCAGGTTAAGCTGGGGCAAAAATTTATTTTAATTACAGGCGGCGGCAAAATATGCCGCAAATACCAGCAGGCACTAAGCCAATTGACTAAGGTAAAAACTAAACAGCTGGATTGGATGGGAATTTATACCACACACACCAACGCGCAATTAGTTAGATTAATGCTAGAAAATTTGGCTTTGCCTAAAATTATAACTAACCCTATAAAAAAGGAGGGTTTCAAACAACAAATAATGGTTGCTGCTGGATGGAAACCTGGCTGGAGTACAGACTATGTTGCCGTTAATCTGGCAAAAACTTACAAAGCCAGTACTGTTATAAATTTGAGCAATATTGATTTTTTGTACAATAAAGATCCTCGTAAATTTCAAAATGCCGAAAAGATAAAAACTATTGATTGGGAGGGTCTGCTAAGGATAACTGGCAAAAAATGGCGCCCTGGAGCCAATACTCCTTTTGATCCAATTGCCGCCCAGTTCGCAAAAAAACATAAGTTAAAAGTAATAATCGCGAACGGAAAAAATCTGACAAATCTAAAAAATATTTTAAATAATAAAGCTTTCGAGGGAACAGTGATAGAATAAAAAAATAGCCCCGAGCAGAGGGCTATTTTAGTTGCTAATTAACCTTATATTCTGTGATATAGATAAAGGTGCCTACATAAGGTCTAACCTCAGCGTACTCCTTCTGATCTATTTGAGTCCAGTTATTCGGTGTTTGGGGCTTACTGCCACCAAAGCCATTAGTCCATAAAAGCCAGATTGTATCTCCATTTTTTAAACTGCTATTAAAATCAGGTATCAAGTCCCTATCAGTCAGAATTGCAGTCCCCTCAAAATGCAACATTCCTTCCACGTTCCTTCCTCCGGTGTAAAGCAAAGGCTTGGGCATATCCTTCCTGTTTAAACGATTTATGTAGTATTTGAGATTAAAAAATTCAAAGCTACTTCCAACATAAAGCTTGTCTTTACTTTGCACGTTAGCGCTTAAGAAGGCAACCGCGGCATTCATCCCGGGTTTGGAACTGACATTTAAGTCTTTCCAATAATTACTGAAGGCTGTTAAATTCAAAAGTGCGTAAACAATAAACAAAGAAGAAGCCAGCCATTTCCATTTTATTTCCTTTAACCATAAAGCCAACATGATACTTAAAAATGCGGAAGTATATAAAAAATACCTGACCAAATAAACAGAAGATGCCTGACACTGGCCATTAAATAAATTATTTATACTAAGGTTGTTCTGGCATTTTAGGTTGAGCAAATAAAACAATACCGACCCGGCAAATGGCGCAATAACGGTCATTAAAACCATCCATTTGGCAAATCCATCAGTTTTTTTTAAAAACCGCCAAAATATAAACAAGCAAGCCAAGCTTATTAAAACCAGCCAATTTTTGGTATTTGGATTTGAAACATCATGGCCAAAACCCAAAATTAAAGTCCAAAGAGTAGACGGGATACTCCATCTGTCCATTGGGGGTATCCAATAGCCGGCTCCAACCTGTTTATACTGAAACAAAAAAACCTTTACCCAGGGCAGATATAAAATAACTATAAGAATATAAGAAAGGCATAACCACAGATACTTTTTAAATCCGCCCTGGTGGTGAAAAAATAAATACAACAACCCATAAAAACATACGGCGGCGGCTGTAAACAAAAGATAATAATGGGTATAAAGCATTATGGACACAGAAACCGCAAAGCCTAAATAATAAAAAATCATATTGCGCTTTAGGGAAATATCCTGCGGCATGTGAGGCATATTCAACGACTTGTCTGATTGTAACTGTTTTTGAGTATTTAAGGCTTTGACCAAAAAATAACCTGCCATTAAGGCAAAAAAAGCTCCCATGGTATACATTCTAGCTTCGGTTGCATACTGGATTTGAAAAGGATTTAAGGCAACCAGCGCTGCTGCCCAAAGTGCAGCTTTTTCGTTTTTAAAAGCTTCTTTGACAAATGCCCACGCCGCCCAAACCGTAGCCACACCAAAAAAAACTGTAAAACCCCTGAGGGCAAGCAGCGAATCGCCAAATACATAGTGCCAAAACCTTAAAAATACGTAATACATCGGCGGATGTACGTCAAGTCCTATGCGGTAAAACATTTCCGACCAGGGATATTTAATAAGCAGGGCGGAAAAAGCCTCGTCATGCCAAAGCGAAATATTTATATTATTATAAAACCTTAAACCTGTTGCGATTAAAAGAATTAAAATTAAAGGAAAATGTTTTTTCATAAAAATTTTAAAATTAATATTTTAAAATAAAAACTCCAAAAATTATTAGTATAATTCCAAATAATTTCATAAAATTTAAATTTTCATCCAAAAAAATAGTGCCAAATAATATTGCGGTTACGGAACTTAAGGCTGTTAACATTACTGATCCTAATGATATTGGAAAGCCTTTGCCATAAGCTTTAATAATAAAATAATCAATAGACAAAACTAATAATCCACCTGCGGCTAAAAAAGTTAACATTCTTAAATTATAGAGGCTTCTCAAATCAAGTTTGGGATTTCTTAAATACAATAAAAACAGCCCTAAAATTCCCGCAAAAAAGGAAAATAGCGTTGCGGCTAATAGAGTATCAAGTCTGGCCGATGCAGTTTTGCGCAGAATTTGGTATATACCTGCGGACAACCCTGCAAGTAAAACAAAATAAAAAGGATTCATGATTAATTTATTTCATAAACCGCCATAATTGCCTGGCCGAATTTGTTCCTAAATTCCATTTTCAAGTAAGCCTCCGGATGAGATTGCTTGAATTTTTTTACATCAAATATCGAGCTTTGGGTAAAAACCACCTGATCGCCTTTTATCAACTTTGTGAGTTGCCAAACATTTTCAGGATCGACCTGACGATAGGGGACATTACAAGCTGAATTAAAATCGCCTTTTGGATCTGAACTTAAATAATCGGTGGTTTGGACTGAAAACTTGTCTAAAACTAAGTAAGTTGAATTTTTGTCGCAACGCTCGAGTAAATATTTTGTTACATAAGTGAGATCGCTCCTAAAATAGTAAAAATTTTCAGCACTGTTTGCCGCGTAAACAAAATAGCCAAAATAAGTTTGCAGCACAATGGCCAAAAAAAACAGAGCAACTGTGAATTTAATGCTATAAGTGGTTATTTTTCTTTTAAGAAGCATGCCTAAACTCTCAAAGTGAGGTAAATGGCATCTTTCACACTTAGCCCATAATTGGTTATGCCAGCGCCAAATATAATTAGCGAAAGAGTATAATGCCCAGGCACTAATTATAAAAACAGGCGGGATCATGCCAATAGATCTAAGTCCGTGCGGAATACCCTCGGCTGTAGTAATAACAGGCACCAGCATCCCCCAAAACCACCCGGCCAATAAAAAATACTTCCATAAATACCAATATTTTTTTGGCCTAACTAGATATATTACGGCTCCGAAAGTAGCACACAATAATCCAAAACCAAAAAAAGGACTAACCAATTGAGAGAGAAAAGGCCAGCCTGAAATATTATGTCGCCAATTCAAGTCGCCCGAAATAAAAAAAGCTGACAATGATTTTTCGGCGACTTCGTAAACAGCGCTTAAAACAGTGTTTATTTCGGGTTTGCCTTTTAACTGCTCTCCATTAACAAGATATAATTCCTGATTAAATACGCTTACCTGACCGCTGCGGCCAACGAAAGC
>CAZDIP010000001.1:220677-328776 GCA_964505635.1 uncultured Candidatus Saccharibacteria bacterium
ATCGGGATTATCATAAAAATATTTACCCAGGGGAAAAATAAAAATAACAAACGCCAAAACAGCCCAAAAAAAAGGTTTACTAAATCTTTTTACCTGACTAATAAAACCATTAAACAGCCAGGGCCATAAAATTGCAAGTCCAATTATTAAAACCAAAATCCTGTAGGCAATGTAAGTGTAGAAACCCAAAGCAAAACTGGCACCGGTTAAAAAAGCAAACCCGTAAACTCTGTGTTTGTGGTAAGGCCTATTTTTTTCCTCGTCAGAAGCCAAAGTTTGATAAGTCTTTATTAGAAAATAGATTGTTAATCCGGCAAAAAGCGGTATTAAATTGGCTCTGAAAGCCGTGCGGGACAACACCACGTGCCAGGAATTGGAAGCCATTAAAAAAGATGCCAACAAAGCAATATTTGTCGCTCTTGCCGTATTGTAAGACTGCTGGTCTTTAAATTTTAGACTTTCGTACCAAGAACCAGTTGAAGTTTGACCAATACCTGTGGGGGTAGAATCTTTTTTGCGTATCAAAAATAGCCTTCTAGTTACAAAAAAACATACCACCACAGAAAGCGTGCCCACCAAAGCTGAAACAATATGGTGCTGCCATGCTCCTTTACCCAGGACTTCAACGCTTCCCCAAAGCATGTAAAAAAATAAAGCCTCTCGTCCGTTGCCTCTCTCATAAAAAGGCTGAAGCTCGCCATTTTGCATGGAGTTAATATCAAGTCCGTTTGCGGCTTCATCAGGAAACAAGCCTCCAGGCATAGCAGTAATCTGGTAAAATCTGAAGAAAACTGCTATTAACATTATTAAAATAAAAAATATTTTTTGTTTTTGTGACATAAATAAAATTTGCCAAAAGTGGCTTATTTTTGGTATAATTTAGAAAATTTATGTTTAGCTATTTAGTTTCAAAATTTAAAAATGTTTTATTTTTGTGGTGTTTAGCACTCGTCATAAACATTATAACATTTTTTTTAGTATTTTACCAAATTAAAAAATCGGGGACTAGCACGATTGCTCTGGCTTATAATATTATTGTAGGAGTTGAATGGTATGGCAGCAAGCTGAATCTATTACTAATACCCTTAATAGGCCTTATATTAAGTTTGGTAAATTTATTTTTACACCAGCGACTTAAAAAAAATAAGCTTGTTTTGCCTGTATTAGTTGTTTTTGTAACATTGTGCCTGCAATTTTGTTTGCTTTTATCCGCTTTATTGCTTTTTTGGGTTAACTAAAATTATGTTTAAACAAAGGACTTTAAATGACAGGTTTTGGGAAGTCCAACCCGGGCTACAATTTTGGTCGGTATTTTTTGGATCAATGATACTTTCCGCCTACAGGCCACTGTGGGCTGCCTTATTTATTATTTGCTTTGACTTTTATTGGGTATTAAAAGCAGTTAATGTAGCCATGCATCTTATGGCAAGCTATTTTAAATTCCAAGTTTTTGTCACCCTTAATTGGATAGGTTACTTAAACCAAAGCTGCGATTTAAAAAATCTGGTTGAGGAGTTAGAAAATCAGGTCAAAACGGCTAAATCCAAAGCAACTAAAAAATACCTTAACTCAGAAATTGCTAGAATAAAAAAAATATTTCAATCAGGGAAAAAAATCCCAAACTTTAATGATTTTTACCAACTAGTTTTAATACCTTTTGTAGATGAAAGCTTTGAGGTTTTAAACTCAACCGTGGAAGCAATTTCGCAAAATAATTACCCGAAAAACAAGATAATTTTAGTGCTGGCTAGTGAAGAAAGAGCAGGGGAGAAAGCACAACAAGTTGCCAATAAAATTAAACATAAGTACCAAACCGAATTTTTTAAACTTTTCATTACCGCGCACCCTGACGGATTAGAAGGTGAAATAAAAGGCAAAAGCGCTAATGCCAGCTATGCTGTAAAATCCATGCTGCCAATTTTAGATAATTTAGGCATTAACCATGAGCATGTTTTGGTTTCCAATTTTGACTCCGACACAATTATTCACCCTCAATATTTTGCCAGAGTCATGTACGAATTTATATTTTCTGACAAGCCTTACCAAAAAAGCTATCAACCGATAGCAATATACAACAACAATATCTGGGACAGTCCGGCTATTGTCCGAGTCGTAAGCGTTTCTAACTCTTTTTGGCAATTTACCGAAAGTTCCAGACCGGATCGGTTAAGAACTTTTTCTTCCCATACAATGACTTTAAAGGCGTTAAAAGAGGTGGGTTTTTGGAAAAAAGACATTGTTAATGAAGATGGTTATATTTATTGGCAGTGTTATTTGCATTATGAAGGCGACTACGGGGTGGTGCCGTTATTTATCCCCATAAGCCTAGATACCTGTTTGGCTCAAACAACCTGGGAAACCTTAAAAAATCAATATAAACAAAAAAGACGCTGGGCTTATAATGTCGAATACTATCCCCATTTAATTATGCCTTTGCTCAAAAGTAAGGCTCCTTTACACGACAGGCTCTATAAACTGTTTCAATACATGGAAGGTAATTTTAACTGGGCCACTGCCAGCTTGATGATTTCAACTTTAGGGTGGATGCCCTTGCTTATTGGTGGAAGTGATTTTAGAAACAGCGTAGTAGGTTTTAATCTGCCGCTTATGACAAAAACCCTTATGAATACTGCGCTGGTTTTTTTAATCTTTAGTGTTTATATTAATATGATTCTATTGCCCCCCAGGCCAAAAAAATACGGCAAAAGCAAAACCATTGCCATGTATTTACAATGGTTTTTGGTGCCTTTAACTTCGGTGGTTTTTGGGAGCTTACCGGCTATTGAAGCCCAAACCCGACTTATGCTAGGAAAATATTTAGAATTTTGGGTCACTCCCAAAGCCCGCAAAGGGGAAAATACAGCGTTGTCTATGAAAGAAATGCAGTCAGCTTCAGACTTAAAAATTAGTCAATGAGGTATCTTATTTTTTTCACGTTAAGTTTTATTTCTTCAGCCTTACTAACCCACTGGGTCAGAAAACTGGCTTACAAATTTAATATTCTTGATCTTCCGAATGCAAACAGAAAAATCCACAAAAAACCCATACCTTTGTTAGGAGGGTTGGGTATATTTGGATCCTTCTTTTTTATTGTATTTCTATATTTAATTTACAGTAAAGTGGATTTTTCAATTATCCCCTTAAAATATTTTTACGGGATTTTGCTGGGGGGTGCTGTTTTAATAACCGGGGGAGCAATGGACGATAAATTTAACCTTCCCGCAAAAATCACCTGGATATTTCCAGCTCTGGCAAGCCTGATTGCCATTTATTTTGGCATAGGCGGCAATCTTACACAAATTTCTAATCCATTTGGGGGCGTGATTGATTTTAATTTAACCCTGAACCTATTTAACTTTATAAATTTCAGTCTTGGATGGTTGGTGGTTTTTTTATGGTTAATGGGTATGATTTACACAACCAAATTCCTTGATGGTTTAGACGGCTTAAGCAGCGGAATAAGTTTGATTGGCGGACTTACCTTGTTTGCGCTTTCATTGCTGCCGCATATCAATCAAAATATTACGGCAAGTTTAGCCATAATTTTTTGTGGAACCTTGGCAGGTTTTTTAATTTTTAACTTTCATCCAGCCTCAATTTTCTTAGGCGAAGGGGGAAGCACTTTACTGGGCTTTATTCTTGGTATACTTTCAATTATTCTAGGCGGAAAAATAGCTACCGCCCTTTTAGTAATGGGTATTCCCATACTTGATGTGGCCTGGGTTATTACAAGACGGATTTGGTATAAAGGCAGTCCCTTTAAGGCCGACCGCAAACATTTACATTTTAGGTTACTGGATTTGGGATTTTCCCAACCTCAAGCCGTTGGAATACTATGGTCAATATCCGGAATTTTTGGCTTTATGGCCATATTTTTACAATCTAAGGGTAAACTGATAGCTTTGGGCGGGGTTTTTGTAGTCATGCTGATTTTAGCTATTTCAGTCGTCTTGCTGTACAAACATAAGCATCCGTACATTGAAAAATAACAATATTTATACGGTTGACTTAAACCTTTAAAACTGCTAAAATATTAAAGTTAATTATTGACTTAGGCTGTCTACAGGTTGGGCGGCATTAATTACAAAAAGATGAATTTCGCTATAATTCAAACCGGCGGAAAACAATATATTGTTAAAGCTGGTGACAAAATTCAAATAGAAAAGCTTAAATTAGGCACAGGAGACAGTGTTAAATTTGACAAGGTCTTGTTTACCTTTAACGGAAAGGATGTAGAAATCGGCAAACCTTATGTTGCCGGGTCTAAAGTTGAAGGTAAAGTAATTAAGCAAGCCAGGGCAAAAAAGATCCATGTCTTAAAATACAGGGCTAAAAGCAAATATAGGCGCAAAATCGGCCAAAGACAGTATTATACAGAAGTAGAAATTACAAAAATTTAAAGTTTATAAACCGCCCATTACCAGGGCGGTTTATTTTATTATTTCAGAGCTTTGTAACTTCCCAAACTTCGCATCTTGGTAAAACATCAGCGACAAAATCCCATTCAGCATCTTTATAATTTAATTTTTTCGCATTCAGCAAATCAACTCTTTTCATTTCACGTCTTAACAGCCTGACTTTATAACTTTTAGAACTTTTTAAATCATTGAGTAATTTTTTATAAGATTCCAGACCATAAACAATTAAGTCGGTATAAATTAACATTCTGCCTCCACTTTTTAAAACCCTTAAAGCTTCTTGCAAATATTTTTTTCGCTCTGTATAAAAAACCAATTTCGGATTTCCGCTCAGCAGTTTACGCTTTATAAAACCAGATAAATTCTTGACCAAAAGTTTTTTGCTTTCTCGATCCCATAACCAGTGCAAAGGGGCGGAAAAAAAATTTCCTACAATTATTTTATCAAATTCTCCTTGACCAAAAGGTAATTTTTTTGCATCGCAAATCTTGAAAGTACAAGAAAAAGTTTTTTTTGTATTCTTAAAATATTCCGCGATTTTTAGTTTAGCTCTAATAAGTCGCTGGTCGTTAACTTCTGCCAAAAAATATTCGTCCTCAGGTCTGAATTTAATATCATATCTTAAAAAATACGGGTTTTCTCCGGCACCTAAGTCTAATATTTTTTCCATTTAAAATTCCCTTCGGCCTTCCATGGCTCTAGTTAGTGTTATTTCGTCCGCATATTCCAAATCACCACCCATAGGCAAACCACGGGCAATGCGCGTAATTGTAATGTTAGGGAGGTCGGATTTAATTCTTTTAGCCAAATGCATGGCCGTAGTTTCTCCTTCTAAAGAAGGGTTAGTAGCTAAAATGATTTCTTTAATTTGACTATTTTTTTCCTTCAATCTTACAATTAAGGACTCTATATTTAATTTTTCAGGTCCGATCCCTTCAAGTGGATTTAAAACGCCTCCAAGCACATGGAATAATCCCCTAAAAGTACCCGCTTTGTCTATAGCTAACGCGTCCAAGGGCTCTTCCACCACGCATAAAATACTCTGTTCCCTGGTTTTATCTGAGCAAATCTCGCACGGGTCAGTTTCCACCATATTGTGGCAAATACCGCAAAACACCACTCCGTTTTTTAAATTGCTTACTGCCGACGAAAGTTCTGCTAAATCTATATTGTCCCTTTTCAACAAAAAAAAGCCAAGTCTTTGAGCGGTTTTAGGGCCTATTCCAGGTAACTTGGAAAGCTCATTTATTAATTTTTGAAGAGAGCTTGGTAGTTTGGTCATTTAAATATTTATAAATAAACCTTAATACTAATCAATTATTCTGCCTGGCTCGCTGCCTGCATGACTGCTTGCGGGGAAACATCAAAAGTTTTATCCAAATTTTTAAAGGAAGTTTTATCCTGTTCAAAATATAAATCCACCTGACCCGTAGGTCCATTTCTGTGTTTTTTTACGTGAATTTCCGCAATATTAGGACGGCGGCTGTCTTTGCCTTTATACATGTCCTCGCGGTAAATAAACATAACAACATCTGCGTCCTGTTCAATAGAGCCAGACTCACGAAGGTCGGAAAGTTGAGGTACTTTATCGGGACGGTTTTCCACCCCGCGCGACAGCTGGGAAAGCGCCAAAACAGGAACATTTAATTCACGGGCCAAAATTTTCAAACTTCGAGAAATTTCAGAGACTTCCTGGACGCGGTTGTCAGTATTATGGCCTTCCATAAGCTGCAAATAATCAACTACAATTAGCCCCACATTATGCTCCGACTGCAGACGTCTGGCTTTGGTTCTTACTTCCATTATATTACTGCCGGCTGAGTCATCTATAAAAATTGGCGCTTCTGACAATTGCCCCATGGCTTCGCCGATTTTTTCAAAATCCTCATCGTTTAAATGGCCGGTACGTATTTTCCACAAATTAACGTCGCTCTGTGAGGATAAAAGACGATCAACCAACTGGTCTTTGCTCATTTCCAAAGAAAAAATGCCAACCGGAATTTTTAAATTTACCCCAATATGGCGCATTATATCCAAAGCCAGGCTGGTTTTGCCCATGGAAGGACGCGCAGCCAAAACTATTAAATCGGATTTTTGCATGCCGCCAAGCAAGTTGTCCATATCAATATAGCCGGTTGACACGCCCCTCAAACTGCCCTTGTCTCTATGTAGTTCGTCTATCCTTTCAAAAGTGGAATGGAGGATTGTAGAAATTGAAATGAAATTCTGTTTTAAATGCTTTTGCGAAACACCAAATAATTTTTGTTCCGCTGCATCCAAAATATTTTCCACTTCACCCTCTTCCTTATAAGCCAGGCTGCTGATTTCCCCGGCGGTTTGTATAAGCCTTCTTAAACTGCCTTTCTTTCTTACAATAAAAGCGTAATGGACGACATTATTAGCCGAGGGCACCATATTTACCAACTGGGTCAAATAGCTGCTGCCGCCAATAGTTTCCAAAAGTTTCTTTTCTTCAAGCAGGTTCGTAACGGTTAAAATGTCTATGGGGGTATTTTTTGAAAAAAGTTCAACTGCCGTTTCGTAAATCAGCTTATGCCTATGGTCATAAAAGTCATCTGCTGAGATTACGTCGGCAATTTTTATAATTGCGTCCCTATCTAGCATAACGCAGCCCAAAACCGACATTTCTGCTTCGTTGTTTTGAGGAGGAACTCTCTGAACTGTAGAATTATCCATAAAAAATAACTAGAATATTTATAGTTAATTATAACTAAAGTTAAACATTTTTAAAACAGTAAAAAAGCCCTTGTTTAAGGGCTAAACTGCATAAGTTGTGCAGAAATAGGGGACAAATAAACTCATAAAATGCTAAAATAAGAAAAATTAACACTTTATTTAATTTAATGTCCTCCGAAATAAAAAACGGCGAACCAGCCGAAAAACCAGAAGCCCCGTCAATTACTTGGACAAAAACCGTTTTGGATAGGTGTGAAAGGCTAATTAATGACCCGACTGAATATAAACCAAAAACATTTTATGACCCAGTTATGCAGACTATTGAAAATGAGTTAATACCGAGGCTAAAAATTGCGCCTTACCAAAATAAAGTTATTGTAAGAAATTTGCTTTTGGAATTTCTAAGTAAATACGAAGCAAGTTTGCCGGCAAGTGTTATTGACAAATTATCTCAGCTATCTACTGAGACAATAGAAAAGTAACAAGTAAATCTTACTTTTTACTTGCCTTCTGTCCTTGCGGGGTATCTTTGACTTCGTACCCCAAAGACTCGATCTTTAACCTTAATTCATCTGATTTTTGGAAGTCTTTAGCATCCCTGGCCGCCTGGCGCTCAGCTAAAAGTTTTTCAACTTTTTCTGGTAAGGGTTCTTGGACTTTTTCGTTAAAAAAATTGAGGCCAAAAACTTGATCAGGGCTAACGTTTCCATCATGCAGTTTAAAACTTAATCCAAGAGCCTTAGGTATGTTCAAATTATCATTTAACGCATCAGTAACCTCAGCGTAAACTTTATCTTCCTCATAATTATCTGTCCGTTGGGTAATCAGACGATCGGTTTTTTTAAAAGTATCTATGAGGAAGTTCATCTGCGTTTGATAGTGTGCGCCACAGAGTGTGGATCTTAATACATTTCCAGCAATTGGATTAAATGCTTCCAGATCTTTTAAAGTATAAAAATTTCCCGCACTCTTTGCCATTTTTCTGCCATCTACCAACAAATGTTCGGAATGAAACCAATGATGCACAAAATTACCTTTACCTAGCAAGGCTTGGCTTTGTGCTATTTCATTGGTGTGGTGGGGGAATATTAAATCTACGCCGCCTGTGTGAATGTCTGTCGGTTCGCCATTAAATGCGACTTTGTTTATAACCGAGCATTCAATATGCCAGCCCGGACGGCCTTTGCCCAAAGTTTCGTGATCCCAATATATATTTCCATCAGTCTCTGGGTTATATGCTTTCCATAAAGCAAAATCTGACAAATTGTCTTTTTCATACTCGTCTACTGCCACACGAGCGCCAACTTTTTTGCCTTCTATAAATTTCTCTCCAACCAGTTGGCCGTAGTCGCCAAAATCTTTTTGGTATTTTTCAATACTAAAATAAGTACTGCCGTCTTCGGCTTTATATGCATAACCCTTGTTAATTAGCTCAACAATAAACTCCTGGATTTCCGGCATCTTTTCCGTCACGCGAACAAACTCTATTTCATCTACTAACACGTTAACTTCGCGCAGGTCGCTAATAAAAGCCAAACGGTATTCTTCTGTAAAATCAAACAATTCTTTTACCCCGGCGTTTTCCCCATATTTCTCAATAGTCCCTTTTATAGTTTTGTCGTCAATATCCGTTAAATTCATAACCCAGCGTGGCTGATAGCTGTCATATTTAAGCGTACGGTAGAGCAAATCTGCCAAAATAAAACTGCGCAAATTACCAATATGGGCATAATTATATATAGTTGGACCGCAAGTATACATATTAAAATTGCGGTTTTGGGGCTTTTGAATTTCTTCGATTTCCTTTGTTAAAGTGTTGTAGAGTTTTAGCATAAAAGCATTATATCAAATATCAATAAAAACAACGATGGGCATTTTCTGTTTAAGCAGAAAATGCCCATCTGATATAAAGCTAAAAATAGGTTAGACGATTGCCTCTAAATGACCTTTGCGTAATTTTTTTAATGCGCTTAAGGTATTTGCTTCCTCTAAAATCTTTGCCAAATGCAGGCCGCCAATAAAGTGAGGGGAAAGTACATAGTCAACACCGTTTTCGTACAGGTACTTGCTTTCAAAATCGTTTTGCGCTGTAAAAATTGTCTTAGGCTTTCTTGGATATTGCTTCAAAGCTGCCAAAAGACTCAGGTTATCGTCTAAGTCAGGTACGGTAGATATAATTAATTTTGCCTTATTTAAATTGATCTGTTCTTGAATATATGGATCGGCAATATCTCCGCAAATAGTAGTTATGCCCGCAAGCTCGTGTTTTAGAGCAATGTGAGGATCAAAATCTACCACAACGAGCTTATGGCTTTTGCTGCTTAACTCGTGCAAAAATCTGCTGCCTAGACGATTAGCACCCACTAAAATAACATGGCTTTTGAATCCGTCCTCATTAAAAAATTTTTCGGCATTACCATTCCCAAAATTAAACCATCTCAAATACGGATGTAAAAAATTATATAAAGGCTTAGTGTACAAAATCATATAGGAAGAAACAGCCATTGTAATTAGACCTATAATGGTTATCAGCCCCAAAATATCCCCGGAAACATGGCCGAGACGGTTGGCCAAAGCAATAACCACAAAGCTAAATTCACTAATTTGAGCTGTTGTAACAGCAGCAAAAAAAGATGTTCTGGGTGTATAGCCTAAATAACCCATAATCAACATCATTAAAAAGGGCTGAACGAGTATTACAAACAAACTGAAAATCACGGCCGGCAAAAGCATAGACAACACTCCGGCAAAAGCCAGCTTAGTACCGAATACAATAAAAAATAAGATTAAGAAAAAATCCCGCAAATACTTTATGCGAGCAGAAATCTCATAATGAACCTGTGTGCTAGCCAAGCTTAAGCCAGCAACAAAGCCCCCAACTTCCAACGAAAACCCAACGGCTGGAAAAGACATAAAAGAGGCAAGGCCCAAAGCCCAGGCCAAAGCAAAAATCATAAGTAGTTCATCTGACTGGCCGAACCTGTTTAAAAATTTAGGCATTACTTTTTTACTTATCCATGACAAAAGTAAGACTAAAATCAAAACCTTAACGCTCATAGCGAGTAAATACTGCCATGTGGGAAGACTTCTAAAAATATCAACCCCCATTTCATGCCCACCGGCCCCGCCCAAAAACAAAAGGATAGCCAAAGCTGCAAAATCCTGAATGATTAAAAATCCTACTGTAATTCTGGCATATAAACTTTGTAAATCCTTTTTATCCGAAAGTAATTTAACAACAATAATTGTTGAGGAAAAAGTGAGTGCGATGGCTATGTACCAAGCCGTAACATTTGAAAAACCAAAGGCAAGGCTTATTAAATAACCCAAAGCCGCAGTTAAAACCATGTGCCCTATGCCTGTATAAATCGCCACCTTACCCAATTGGCGAATTCGTTTTATATCCAATTCCAAGCCGACCATAAACAGCAGCAAAGTTATGCCGATTTGCCCCAGTGAATCCAATACTTCCTTATGTTCAAGCTGAATATACCCCAAAGGCCCGACTATAAGCCCGGTTAAAATAAAGGCTATAACACTGGGTTGCTTAAGCCAGCTTACCAGCACGGCAATTAAGCCGGCCAAAACTAAAACCCCGGTAATTTGATAAAAAATAGTTTGATCCAATTTTGTTTCAATATGAAATATTTTTATTATTTTATCACAATCTTGTCAAAATCCCCAAATTATTGTAAAATAAGACATCTATGGAATTAAGTACCATTTTTTTTATTGGTCCCCAAGGATCAGGCAAAGGCACGCAAGCGCGGGCCTTGGCAGAGCGCCTTGGGTTTTTTTATTGGGAGATGGGGGCTATTTTAAGAGCCATGCGAAACGAAAAGGGTGATTTGGCTAAGCAAGTTACAGAACTTATTGACCAAGGATTCCTACTGACCGATGACATGCTTTTGCAGGTAGTAAAACAAAAATTATCCATGATTCCAACACAAAAAGGCGTGATTTTTGACGGTATTCCAAGGCGCTTGGGCCAAGCCCAATTTTTGCTCAACGAATTAAAAAAACAGGGGAGGAAAAATTTTGTAAGTCTGTTTGTCAACTTACCAAAAAGTGAAAGTTTGAGCAGGTTGCTGCTTCGGGCTCAAAAAGAACACAGAGCGGACGATACTAAAGAAAAAATAGAATTCCGCTTAAAGCAATACGAGAAAGACACCCTTCCAGTCTTAGATTTTTTAAAGGAAAATACTGCTTTTTTTGAAATTGATGGCACGCCCGGTATTGAGACGGTTAAGGAAAATATTAACAAAATTTTACAATTATAATTTTATACCGCATGCCTAAAAGCAAAACTTTAAATTTAATTTTGTTGGGTGATCCGGCTGCGGGCAAAGCTACCCATGCCAAATATTTATGCCAGGCATTTAATATGTACGACTTGGATATGGGCAAGGAATTAAGAAATATTAAAGACGCTAATAAAAAAAAGAGTTTGGGTTTAGACAAAACTCTAGACAAAGGAAAATTAACGCCTACGCAAGTTGTAAGAAAAATTCTGCATGACAAAATCCATGGTACGCCAAAAACCAAAGGCATTCTTTTTGACGGGACGCCGAAAATGATAGGCGAGGCCAAGCTGGTAGTTAAGTGGCTTAAAGCAGAACAACGGACAAAACCTCTGGTTATTTATATGTCCATTCCCATGAAAGAAACAGTCAAAAGAATGACGGAGCGCAAAGAAGACTTTAAAGGCAAATTTTCCCGCCGCGCTGACGACGATATAAAGGCTTTGCAAAATCGGGTAAAATATTACCGCGAAAATATTTCTGAAGTTGTAAAATATTTCAAAACAATATATGAATTTAAAAAAATATCTTCCAACGCCCCGGTACCAAAAGTAAGAAAAATTTTAGTGAAATTAATATCAGATCATGCCAAAAGGATTAATTAAAACCCAGGAAGAAATAGAAATTATTGCGGAGGGTGGGAAACTCATCCACAATATTTTGCATAAAACCGCCGGGCTTATTAAGCCCGGTATTTCAACCTGGGAATTAAATGAATTCGCCGAAAGCGAAATATACAAAATAGGGGGAAGGCCGAGTTTTAAAAATTATGGCCCTAAAAAAAACCCATTTCCGGCCGGCCTTTGCACTTCGGTAAACAACCAGGTTGTCCACGGCATTCCCTCGCGTGATGTAATTTTAAAAAACGGAGATATTATTGGCCTGGACATTGGCATGGAATATAAAGGCCTTTATACGGACACGGCTATAACCGTAGCGGTAGGAACAATTTCCGCCAAAGCGCAAAAGCTTATAGATACCACAAAAAAATGCCTTTCAGAAGCAATAAAAGCGGCCCAAAACGGCAACAAAATAGGCGATATAGCTTTTGCCACCCAAAGCACAGGGGAAAAAGCCGGCTTTAACGTAGTTAGAGATTTAGTTGGTCACGGCGTTGGCTACGACGTACACGAAGACCCGGCTGTGCCGTGTTATGGAAAAAAAGGGCAGGGAATTGAACTTAAGGAGGGCATGGTTTTAGCTATTGAACCAATGCTCACTGAAAATGAATATTTTGTGGTCTTTGAACCCGACGGCTGGACCATTTCTACTCGCGATGGCGGCCTTTCCGCGCACTTTGAACACACCGTAGCCATAACCAAACACGGGGCGAGGGTATTAACTTAAACTCATGAGAGTGCCCTCTAACCGTCTCTAATTGATTTATTTTTTACTTTTTATTTCTTGTAAAACTAAACTAGAAAACTCCTCCGACCCCATCTGCCCCAAATCTTTTCCATCCTGAGTTCTAACAGAAATTAAATTCGAAGACACTTCTTTTTCCCCCACAATTATTTGGTAGGGGATTTTTTGCATTGTGGCTTCGCGGATTTTTTTGCCTATGCTTTCGTTTCTTTCGTCTATTTCTATTCTTAAATTTTCATCTACTGATAGCAATTGCTCCCTCACTTTTTTGGCGTATTGTATTTGATTTTCAGAAATTGGCAAAATTACTAACTGAACAGGGGAGAGCCATAACGGAAAACTCCCGGAATAATGTTCAATTAACAGACCTATAAACCTCTCCATAGAGCCATAGATTACTCTGTGGATAGCGACAGGTGTTTTTCTACTGCCGTCTTCTGATACGTACTCCAAATTAAATCTTCTAGGCTGCTGAAAATCCAGCTGAATAGTACCCATTTGCCACTCCCGTCCAAGCGCGTCTTTCATTAAAATATCCACTTTAGGCCCGTAAAAAGCACCGTCACCTTCGGCCACAACGTATTCGCGGCCAGATTTTTCTAAAATTCCCCTTAAAGATTTTTCGGCTTTATTCCAAGTTTCAACATCGCCCATAAAACTTTCCGGCCTGGTGCCAAGACGATAACGATACTCCATGCCAAAAATCCCATAAAATAATTTTGTAATTTCAAAAACTCTCTCATACTCTTCGGCTATCATTTCCTCAGTTATAAAAATATGAGCATCGTCCTGCCGAAATTCTCTCACTCGCAATAAACCGTTTAAGGTACCGGCACGCTCGTAACGGTGAAGCATATCTGTATCCGATAATCGCAAAGGCAAATCTTTATAGCTTCTTAGCTTGCTGCCAAAAACTACCATGGCGTTCGGGCAGTTCATTGCCTTAACTCCGTATTCTTCATGTTCTCCCATGTTGGCCACAAACATATCGCCCCAGTAGTGCTCAAAGTGACCCGAAGTAATGTATAAATCTTTTTTATTTAAAAGCGGGGAAACAATTTCATGATACTGCCTTTTTTTATGCTCTTTTCGCCAAAAATCAATTAACTCGTTATACAAAACCACGCCCTTTGGCAGCCAGTAAGGCATTCCGGGCGAAGTCGTATGGAACATAAATAATTCTAGCTGAGGTCCCAATTTTTTGTGATCCCTTTTTTCCGCTTCTTCAAGCATTTTTAAATAGCCTTCCAATTCCTCTTTAGTTTCAAAAGCATAGCCGTAAACGCGGGTTAGCATTTTATTTTTTTCATCGCCCCGCCAGTAAGCGCCGGCCACCTTAGCTAATTTAAAAGCATCCGGATTTATTTCCTTACTGGGATTTTCCACGTGCCCGCCTTTGCATAAGTCTATAAAGTCAGGGGAGTTATGAAAGGTAATTTTTTTACCGCCTTGCGCAAATTCATTTATAAGTTCGGTTTTATATTCATTCCACTCAAATTCTTTTAAGGCCTCTTCTTTGGAAACTTCTTTTTTTTCAAAATGAGTCCATTTCGGAATTAATTTTTTTATTTGTTTTTCAATTTTGGGCAAATCTTTTTCGGTCAGAGTATGCCCGACTATTTCAAAATCCTGATAAAAACCATCTTGTATGGCCGGGCCAATAGCGTTTTTACTGCCAGGCCAAAGCTCCCGCACAGCCGCGGCGGTTAAATGAGCCAGGGTATGGCGAATATTATGAAGTTTTTGTTCTTTATCCATATTCTTTACAATTAATTTTTTATGTGCTAACATTTTCAAACAACCTACCGGAGGTCAAGCTGATTTTGCGATCATTTCTTTTATCATCCGCTGCCGAGAAACCGAACTTCAGGCAGCAAACGAAGCAAATTTCGCAAAATCGCGCAAACGCGGGCGAGCATTCTTCCTCGGAGTTCCGGGGGGTTATAAGACTCTTAAAGGTACCGCTACCTCCGGTAGGAATCTCAAAAATTCCTACTTTTTATTTTCTAAATCTATTAACTGCTCTTGCCTGTCTTTCATATTATACTTATTTAAAAGTTCCAAAGCCTTAGGCTTTGCCTCCTGTATTGCCGCGAAAACTTCTGTTTGCGGCTTTTTTAAAATTTTCAGGCATTCTGCTTTTTTTAACAATATGCCGGTTTCTAATATTAACCTATGCCATGGCCTTAGGCTAGGCGAATTACTTTGCCTCACTAGGCTTAAAGCGGAATTAAAATCTATCAATGAATCTTCAAATCCATTTGCCGCCTTGCTAAGGGCCAAATGACCTAAAAATTCAGCTTTGGTAAAATCTTCAACCCCTTTGTCAGCTAAAACTTGTGCATAGGCTTTTTTATGTTCTTCTAAGGCCTCTAAAAGCCGGCTTAACGAATAAAAAGCATCTCCTTTGCGCAAATGCATAACTGCCAACGCATGTCCGGTTATGTGTTGCTGCTTGCAAATTTGCAAAGCCTTGTCTATTTGTTCCAGGATTTGATGCAAATATGCAGGATTATTGGTGGCTTTAAAAAATTTTTTAAAAATGTGGACTTTATGTCCTATTCCTTCTAAATAATTTTTGAAGTCGCGGCTTTTTAAAAATTCCTTAAGCTGTTGATTAATCAAACTTTCTGCGTCAGTAATTTTTCCAGTTTCGGAAAGTATTTCAAATTGCTCAAAAATAGAACTCATAAAACCAAAAGACCCCGGGATTTTAACTGTAAGTCTACAGTAAAAACCCTGGGGTCTTGGATATAAGACCAAGACGTTTCCGTCCCAGTTCACTTAAGTGGCTCTAGAACACTTAAGTCTTTTTATGCTTTTGTCTCAAACTCCTTAGATTGGTTGTCTAAGTAGTAACGTTTGAAGAACTGAAAAAATTATAACATAAGCCAAAATAGCTGACAAGCTAAGATTTCCACAACTGGTAAAAAATATTGATTTATAAAAACTATTGACATTTTATATATTATATGATATAATATGTAAATAGGCTGCTCCAAGGGCGGCCTAAAGAAAGGGGGGCTATTCATGGCACATGGCCATGAAAACAACCATGGCAACGGCCATGGGAATTCGCACGATGCCCACAAAGATGGGCACGGGCATAAAGAAGAATCAACAGCTTTTTTGGCAGTAAGCGCGTTTGTGCTTCTGCTGATTTGGCTGGTTGGCCGTTTGCCGGGCGACTGGCCAACCGTACTAAGATTATTTCTCGGCATAGGTTTGGCCGGCTTCTTTGCCACTCTATGGAAGGGAGGCGACGACCACGGCCACCACTAGACTCGCAATGCTGTACTCGCGAGTCTTTTTTTTATTCCACGTCAACTTTTAAAACTCCGGAAACTTCTTTAAGCTTGCTGATAAGCTCGGATGCGACATTTACCCGGCTTTGGGCTTTAATTTTTTTAGCATTAGGCCCGCTACCCAAAAGCAGATACACCTGAGCCTGGCCCGGAAAAGCCGTTAAAATTTGTTTTATTTCATTAAGCGCCGAGGAGTTGCTTAAATTCTGCATATGCAAAACCAAGTGCTTATTTTTTTCAACCTCTTTTAAAGCTACACTGTAAAGCTCGTCTGAGGGCAGGACCTTAATTTCTTCCGCAATTAACTTAAATTCTTCGTCTTTGTCGGAAAGCCGGCCTCTGACCTGCACAATTTGGTCATTTGCCAAAAACGGCAAGGCCGCTTCCATCACTTTAGGAAAAACTAAAACTTCCACGCTGCCGGTGCCGTCTTCCAAGGTAAAAAAAGCCATGGGGTCATTTTTTTTAGTCAAAGTTTTTTTAAGACGGGAAATTATTCCGCCCATTACCACATTCTGGCCCAGCATATCCAAATGTAAATTTTTAACTAAAATTAGGCCGTTCAGCACTTTACGATAATTGTCCAAAGGGTGGGCGGAAACATACATGCCTAAATGCTCTTTCTCCCAAACTAATTTTTCTTCTTTACCTGCAGGGGGGAATGATTTTAAGGTTAATTTGCCGAAATGCATGTTTTTTCCAAACAAAGAATTTTGACCCGAATTTTCCGCTTTAAAATGTTCGCGTACGAATTCCAAAACCTCATCGGTATTGTTTAGCAAGCTGCCGCGTTCGCCGAAGGCGTCCAAAGCTCCGGCTTTTACAAGCGCCTCCCAGGATTTTTTGTTAAAGTTTTTAACATGGCATTTTAAAAGAAAATCCTGAAGGGAAAGGAAAACGGGTGAACCATAGGCATTACTATGACGATAACTAAAATCCGCATCTGCAGATTTATTATTGTTATTGTCATTACTAACCTTGCCCTGCCTGGCCTCCATAATTCTTTGTATCACGTCGCTGCCTAAATTCTTTATGGCATTAAGTCCAAAACGAATGGTTTTTTCATCCACTACCGTAAAATCTCCCATAGATTCCCGAACATCCGGCGGTAAAACCGAAATACCCAATGCCTTACATTCTTCCACAGCTTCGTAAATTTTATCTTCATCGCCGCTTTCGGCGGTCATTAACGCCGCCATAAATTCTACCGGGTAATTTGCTTTCATGTAAGCCGTCTGGTAGGATACGACCGAATAAGAAGCCGAGTGGGCTTTATTAAAACCATAGGCCGCGAAAGGTTCAATCCAGGTCCAAATCTGCTCGGCCTTTTGGTGGCTCCAGTTGCTGGTTTTCTGACAACCTTGAATAAATTTAATTTTTTGCTTAGCCATTTCTTCAGGAATTTTTTTACCCACCGCTTTGCGGAATTTATCCACCTCTTCCCAGGAATACCCGGCCAAATCATGGGCAATGGTTAGCAAATCGTCCTGGTAAACCAAAATTCCATATGTCCTATGCAGTATCTTTTCAAATGCCGGATCCAGATAGTTAATCAACTTTGAATTATGCTTGCGTTTAATATAATCTTCTATAAACTGCATGGGCCCGGGACGGTACAAAGCTATCATGGCCATAATGTCAAAAACTGAGCTGGGTTTTAGTTCTTTTAAATACCTGGTCATTCCCGAAGATCCCATTTGAAACACCCCAAAAGTAAGTCCGTCGGACAAAAGTTTAAAGGTTTTTTGGTCAGGGTGGGGGAGATTATAAATATCAATTTTAATACCGTGTCTTTTTTCAACCAGATTAACTGCCGCTTCCAGAATAGAAAGATTGCGAATCCCTAGCAAATCCAGCTTTACAACTCCAATGGCTTTGGAGCTGGCATTAACATCCAAAGCATACATATCATACTGGGTAATAACCCTCTCGCCATCGGGTTCTTTTTGCAATGGCATGTAGTCGGTTAGTTGGGTAGGGGTAATAACAATGCCGGCCGCGTGAACGGAAGCATGGCGCGCGCAGCCCTCCAATTTTTTTGCAATCGTCAAAATCCGCCTGGTTTCCGGATCCTGATCGTAAATGGCTTTTAACTCGGGGGTTTTTTCAAGCGCAATGTCTAGCGTCATATGAAAGCCCTGTTTGCCGATGGGAATCATTTTGGCAATCTGGTCACACTTGGAATAAGGCACGCCGAGGGCCCGGCCAACGTCCCTAACGGCAGCGCGAGCCATCATGGTTCCAAAGGTAATAATTTGCGCGACTTTGTCCGAGCCGTACTTTTGGGTAATATAAGCAATGGCTTCGTCGCGGCGGTTATCGGCAATATCAAGGTCAATATCGGGCGGAGTCGGCCGATGCATGGTTAAAAATCTTTCAAATGGCAGCTCGTAGTAAAGAGGGTCCACATTAGTAATACCTAAAATCCTGCCGACAATGCTGCCGGCAGCGCTGCCCCTGGTATTGGTAATGGCGCCGATATTGTGGGCGCCTTTCACCGCATCGGCCACCATTAAAAAATAAGTGTCGAATCCCTTTTTACAGATAATATTTAACTCATAATTTATGCGCTCAATAATTTCTTCGGGCACCTGTCCGTTTTGTCCATAAATCTCTTTTGCACTTTCATGCACAATTTGATTCAAATAGGTTTGTGAATCTAGGCCGGAAGGAATTTCCACTTTTGGGAAGTAACGCTGGTCAATCTGGATTTCCAGGTCGCACATATCGGCTATTTTTTGCGTATTATGCAAAGCTTCCGGGACGTCGTAAAATAGTTCGTGCATTTTTTCAGGCGACTTTAAAGACAGATCATAACCCCGCATATCCAAACGGTCTTGCTCTTCCACAGTGCGTCCCGTGCCAATACATACCATCACATCCTGAGCTTCACTGTCTTCCGGGTATATGTAGTGGCAATCGGCGGTGGCGACCAAGTTTAAACTTCTGGATTTGGCCAACGAAATAAGGCGGTTGTTTAAAAGAGTTTCATTTGGATCTTCATGCCTGCTGTTGCGTTGAATTTCAATAAAAAATCTTCCCGGCCCGAATATACTTAAATACTTTTCCAGCGCCTGGTTCGCTTCATGGTCGGATTTCATGATAGCTTTTGCAATTTCACCCCGCTGGCAACCTGAAAGGCAGATTAAACCTTCGGAGTGGCTGGCTAGAAGATTTAAATCTATTCTTGGCTTATAGTAAAACCCTTCTAAATGAGCAGTTGTCGTAAGGTTTATTAAATTCCGGTAACCTACTTGATTCTGAGCCAACAATGTTAAATGATAGTAAGCCGAATCAATTTTTGCCTCTTTTTCCAAAAGAGAGCGAGGAGCAACGTATGCCTCAAGGCCAATAATCGGCTTAATGCCGGCTTCTTTGCATTTATTAAAAAATTCAATGGTGCCGTACATAACACCGTGATCAGTAATAGCCAAAGCTTCCATATTAAGCTCTTTGACACGTTCAACCAAAGGGTCAATTTTAGAAAGACCATCTAATAAAGAATAGTGTGAATGGCAATGTAAGTGAGTAAACTTCATAGGCAAGCTTAATATTACCAAAGTGGCCGTGGTTTTGCTATACTAAAAACATACTAAACAAAAATTAGCCTTTATTGTATGTCCCTTTTAAAGGAAAAAGCTTTACTGGAATTGGAAGAAGCCGAATTTTATGCCGGCCAAACATTAAACCGGTTCCCTCCTTTAATGAAATATGCGTTATACATTATTCTGCTGGGCACTATACCCGCATATTTAATAACAAAACAGGTTTCCCGGGCCTACTGGGATAAACACTACAAGAATGCCATGGTTTCCGCTGTGCCTAGTTTTTTGGAAGCTCAGTCGCCCAAACTTTCCCCCACGACCCTAATTTCACACCAAGGCAGCTATACCGCAGTTTTGGAAATTTCAAATGAAAATATTGACCTAAGTTTGCCTGAAACTTCTTTCAAAATAGACTTTACAAATAACCTAGAACAAACTGTTTATACCTATGAGGGTAAATTATTTTTACTGCCCAATCAAAAAAAATATATAGTAGTCCCGCGCTTTCAAACCAATGAAGCTATAAAATCCGCTGATTTTAGTTTTTTACAGCAGCTTAAGTGGCAAAAGCGCCTCAGCATACCCAAAGTTAACCTGGCTGTGATCCCGGCTACTTTTGAAAACCAAACTGAACCGGCAGCCTTTGTGATTGAAAGCGGCCTGTCTAATCAAAGTCCCTATAACATTAAACAGGCCAGATTAACTTTTGTCGTTAAAGACGTAGATGGAAAAATTATCACAGCCAGCCAAAGGGATGAGTTTACTCTCAAGCCAAAAGAACTTAGAAGCTTCAAACAAAGCTGGCCCAACCTCTTTATACCTAACGCCTCTAAAATAGAAGTTTATGCGGAAACAAATCCGCTTGACAGAAACAATTTAGGCGTCCAAGCTCAAGATTCAACAAACGCTTCAGACCTTAGCAGGCCTAATTAAAATTATGCTTCATTTTTTCAGAAAATTCAGGTACGTTGATATCCCTTTGCAAATTACCACCCTGTTGCTTATCGCAACAGGGCTTGCTGTTTTGTATAGCACTTCCCTGGCTTCCCAAAACCTGGCCTTGTTTTACAAACAACTAGTTTATGTAGGGGTTGGTCTTGGATCTTTTATTTTTTTTAGTTTTTTTGACTACCATACTTTAGCTAAATTAAATCGCGTTATTTATCCGCTGACGATTTTGGTTTTAGCATATCTGCTGATTTTTGGAAACGTTATTCGCGGCGGTAGGCGCTGGGTAGAACTGCCGTTCTTCAACTTTCAACCGGCTGAATTTGCAAAAATTGTTGTTATCTTAGGCTTAGCTAAAATTTTGCATTTAAAACGGGGTCAAATTAATTCCTGGTCTATTTTATTATGGTCCTTGGCTTACTCTTTAATCCCTGCTGGTTTAGTAATTTTAGAACCTGACTTAGGCTCTGCGCTGGTAATCTTAGGACTCTGGGCGAGCTTGGTAAGCATTAGCCCTATACGAAAAAAGATTATTCTTATTATTATTGCAAGCTCTCTGGTAGCCTGCGGTATTACCTGGAAATATGCTTTAAAAGACTTTCAAAAAGACAGAATCAAAGTCTTTATTAACCCCGAACTGGATCCGAGGGGGCGGGGTTATAACGTAAAACAAGCAACTATCGCGGCAGGCAGCGGTCAAATATGGGGCAGGGGACTGGGCAAGGGCTTACAAAGCCAAAATAAATTTTTGCCCGAAAGGCAAACGGATTTTATTTTTGCAGCCAGCGGCGAAGAAGTTGGTTTTGTCGGCTCAACAGCCATAGTCGGGCTCTTCGCTTTTTTATGTTTAAGGCTGCTTAATATTATGAATAAAGCGAAAGACGACCTGGGGATGTATATTGCGGGCGGGGTACTATTTCTAATTTTTATACATGCCGTTGTCAACATCGGTATGAATTTGGGTCTATTGCCGGTTACCGGCATTCCGCTGCCTTTTTTCAGCGCAGGCGGTAGTAATCTGATTATTGTATTAACTGCTCTCGGCATTGCTCAAAATGTCAGTCTGGAATCAAAATTTTTGCGTTTTTAACAACAAGCTGTTATAATTTTTATATGAACTCCAAAATACCGAATAAGAGCGGAAAAAATTTCGATTTTAACAAAGTTATTCAATGGCTGGGCTTTATGCTCAGATGCCCGATTTGCGGATTTAAATATAATTTGGATCAAACCAAAATTATAGAAAGCGAACAAAATGAAACCGTTGACGAAGCCAGGGTACTTATTCATTCTGACTGTATAAAATGCAAAAGTTCCGTTATATTTAACGTTGAAATTCATGGGCCGGAAGTTTTTAGTGTCGGGATGGTAACCGACCTAACCAGGCAAGACAGCCGAAAATTTAAATCCCAACCTTCAATTTCGGCCAATGATGTAATAAATATTCATAAAACGTTAAAAAAATTTAAGGGAGATTTTGTTTCGGCCTTAAATCCTAAAAAATAAACACGCATTTATAGAACACATAGCCTTGCCAAAACAGGGCTATTTTGTTATAATGGTCAAGATTTAAATTTAAGGATTTGTGAGTAAATAATCTTAATAACGATTATTATGGGCGAATCCAAACAAAGGATAAGCAGAACATGGATAAATTAACTTTGTCCGCAAAACCGCGCGACATCAAATCTGTAAAAATAAATAAAGCTAGAAAGGAAGGCTTAATACCCGCAGTCCTATATGGCAATAAGCTGTCCAACGCAAACCTATTTTTAAATAAAGGCGAATTTGAAAAAATCTTTAAAAAGGCGGGGGAAAGCACCATAATAAATCTGGTAACAGAGGCAGACAAAAAAACGCACAACGTACTTATTCAAGAAGTCCAGCACAACTACTTAACCCACGATATTCAACATGTTGATTTTTATGAAGTTAGCATGACCGAAAAGCTGAGAGCCAAAGTGGCTTTAGAATTCGTCGGTGAGTCTACTGCGGTAAAAAATTTGGGAGGGGTTTTAGTAAGAATTTTAAATGAAATAGAAGTGGAATGTTTGCCGGTAGATTTACCCCACAACATTGAGGTAAATATAAGTGCTTTAGCGACCCTAACAGATTCAATTCATATAAAGGATTTAAAAGTTCCCGAAAAAGTTAAAATTTTATCCAGCGCTGACGAAATTGTGGTCAAAGTTCAGCCGCCCAGAGACGTGGAAGCTGAACTTTCAGCTCCGGTTGTTGAGGATGTTAGTAAGGTAGAAGGCGCGGCCGAAGAAAAACCTGCAACGGAAGAAACCAAGCCTGAGACAAAAGACAAAAAAGAATAACTATGCTACAAAACCCATCCGCCTAGGCGGGTGGGTTTTTAATTTCCACAAAGCGCCACAAATTCCCAAAATCTTTATAAAAAATTACTTTCCAACCAGGGAAAAATTTTTTTACAAGCTTGTGTAATTCGGCTTTTTGCCTCGGATCAAACTCCAGATAAATTTTAGATTCTGGATTTAAGATTTTTGATTGAGAAAGCTGTTTCAAAAATTTTTTTATTATACGCAAACCATTTTCTTTTACAAAAATTGCATTTTTTGGCTCGTATTTCAAACCGCTCTTTAACTTTGCGTAGTCGGTAGCAGGCACATATGGTAGATTGGCGATTAAAATGTCAAATTTTCCTTTAAAATTATTTAATAAGTCCGATAAGACGAATCGGGCCTTGACTTTATGAGCCTTGGCATTTTGTTTTGCCACTTTTAATGCCGCTTTTGATATATCGCTTGCAATAATTTGAAATTTGATATCTAAAATTTGAAATTGTCTTGCAAGGGAAACTGCTATACACCCGCTGCCAGTACCCACATCGAGAATTTTTACTGGCTTTTTACTACTCACTAACCGCTGCTCACTAACCACTTTTTCTACCATCTCTTCTGTCTCGGGCCTGGGGATAAGCACATTCCTATTCACTTTAAACCTAAGTCCCATAAAATCTTTATAGCCTAAAATATACGCCACAGGCTCGCCATTAAGCCTTCGCTTAACCATGCTTGATAAACTTTTTACTTGATAACTTGATAACTTGCGCTCTGGCGCCAAATACAAAAACTCCTTAGGCTTTTTTAATACATGCGCCAAAAGGAGTTCGATTTCAATATTACTATATTTTTTAAAAATTTTCTTTATCGTCACCGCGGTTAAATTTGTCTCTTAAAATATCTACGAGCTTACTTTTTTCTCTAGGCAACCCTAAATGCTTAGAACTGTTTCCCATATTTTGCCTGAAATCCGATAAATTATACCCAGTCACATGCCTAAACCAGTTGAACGCAGCCTCTTCTCCAGGCTGAGACTTAAACCCGCCTTTAGAATAATCTTCCAAAGCCTTTCTTACATAAAAACTTAGCAATAACAACTCTTTTGTGCTTAAATCAACAATATCCGCTTTTGTAAGAAGCATATTTCTTGCAAAAGCTAAATTTATTCCCTGCTTATCGCCTTTTTAAAGTTGATCAAGGCTTTTGATAATATTATCCGATAATTTATCGTAAGAATCATGATCAAATTTAGACATTTTATTTCTTTAACGCTTCTTTTTTTAATTCCAAATCCGCTTTTTGCAAGGCGGTTATAATGGGGGAGAGCTTGCCTTCCATTATTAAATTAATCTGGTTAAAATTTTGGTTTATGCGGTGGTCGGTAACGCGGTCTTGGGGGAAATTATAAGTGCGGATTTTTTCACTTCTGTCGCCGGTCCCAATTTGCGACTTTGTCATATTGCGGATTTTAGCGTTCTCAATTTCCGCGAAATGCGCGGCTACGCGGGAGCGAATAACCGCTAAAGCCTTTTCGCGATTTTGCGCCTGGCTTCTTTCGTCCTGGCATTGGGCAGTTATGCCGGTTGGAATATGCAAAATGCGGATGGCGGAATAGGTAGTGTTTACGCTTTGCCCGCCGTGGCCCGAGGAAGTAGTGGCTTCTATTTTTAAGTCTTTTTGGTCAATTTTATAATCATTTTCTTCCAGTTCCGGCAAAACTGCCACGGTAATTGTTGAAGTATGGACTCGGCCAGACTTTTCCGTTTCCGGCACCCTCTGAACTCTATGCACGCCAGACTCGTATTTAAATGCTCCATAAGCGCCACTGCCTGAAATTTCGGCAATCACTTCTTTAAACCCGCCCGCGTCATTGCGGTTTGAAGACACCGCGTGAAGCTTGAATCCCTGTTCTTCCGCGAATTTCCCCAGCGCCCTAAAGTATTCAGCGGCAAAAAGCCCTGCTTCGTCCCCGCCAGCACCCGCCCGGATTTCCACAAGAGCGTCTTTTTCATCGTTCGGATCTTTCGGCAATAAAAATTCCTCAATTTGTTCTTTTGTCTTAATTATCTCCGCGTTCAGCCTTTTTATTTCTTCCTCAGCCATTTGTCTAATTTCCCCGTTCTGATCCTGCAAAAGCTTTTGGTTATCGAGAAGTTCTTTTTCGCTTAATTCATAATTCTTAATACTCGCTACTACGGGCCCTAACGCCGCCTGCCTTTTTCCCAATTTAGCCAAATCTAAACCCGCCCGGCCGCTGGACATTTCCTCGGTCAGCTGGTTATATTCGTCTAAAATTTTTTGAAAAGCCAATTCCATAAAAAGACTAAAGTATTATGTATTTAGTATAAAGTATAAAAGGATAAAACAAAACCATCCAAAAGACTGATTAGGATGGCTTGTTAAACAATACTCTAACTATTTAGTTTTAGAGACCCTGGCTTTACGGGGCTTTTTTGTTTTTGCGGCTGACTTGATAGAAGCAGCGGTAGCAGCGCGTTTTTTAAATTTGTCTATGCTGCCGGCAGTATCAAGCAATTTTTGCTTGCCGGTATAAAAAGGGTGGCACTGGCTGCAAACTTCGGTACGCAGCTCTTTTAAAGTAGACCCGGTTTGAAAACTGTTTCCGCAAGCGCAGCTCACCTGGGCGGACATATTGTATTGTGGATGAATATTTTCCTTCATAAAAACTATTTTTTGCCTGAATTATGCCAAAAATTCACAGGAATAAATTTGGAAATACTGTAAACTCAAGGCTTTAATACTTACAGTATTTTAAGGCTTCTTGCCTTTTTCGTCAAGAGGTGTTATAATTTTTGTAATATTAATTAAGCACACCCTAAAATCTTTCCTGTTTTAAAAGCCTGAGGGCTATTTTAAAATCAAGATGGGGTGGAAGCATCCTAAATTCTAGGATAAGGAAGGAAATTTATGAAAGATATAAGTCTTTTAGACTTGCTCAAAAGCGGCGCGCATTTCGGCCATACCACTTCCAGATGGAATCCGAAAATGAAACCCTATATTTTTACTACTCGCAACAACATACATATTCTGGACTTGGAAAAAACCCGTATCTGCCTTTTAAAAGCCATGGAGTTTGCAAAACAACTTAGCTCCAAAGGCGGCAGCGTTTTGTTTGTAGGCACTAAAAAACAGACCAAAGAGATAATAAAACAGGCTGCTTTAAACTCAAATAGCCCGTTCGTAAATGTCCGTTGGCTCGGAGGAACTTTTACCAACTTTAGGACCATTCAAAAAACCATAAGGAAATTAGAACGTCTGGAAAATTTAAAAGCCTCGGGTGACTTAGAAAGCCGCTACACTAAAAAAGAAGCCTTAATGATAATAAGAGAGATAGAAAAACTAAAAAAGCTTTTTGAAGGCATACAAAACATGAAAAAATTGCCGGAAGCCATTTTTGTAACCGATGTCAAACATGATTCAATAGCCGTTAAAGAAGCTAAAAAAAGCGGGGTAAAAATCATAGGCATAGTAGATAGCAATTCCAGCCCCGAATATGTTGATTACCCAATACCCTGCAACGACGACGCAACAAAAGCCATTGAACTTTTGAGCAACGCTATGTCAGAAGCCGTTACCGAAGGTAATCAAACCCAAGTGGTCGTAAAAGAAGAAACCAAATAATTAAGGAGCTTGTATTTTAATTAAATAAACATATGTCTAACGATATTTTAAAAGAGATTCGGGAACTAACAGGGGCCGGGATTCTGGAAATAAAAAACGCCCTAAGCGAAAGCGGGCAAAATAAAGAAAAGGCGATTGAGCTTTTAAGAAAAAAAGGCGCGCTAAAAGCCGGAAAAAAAGCCGACAGGGTAGCCAAAGAGGGGATTGTGGAAAGTTATATTCACCCCGGCGGAAGAGTTGGCGTGTTGCTGGAATTAAATTGCGAAACTGACTTTGTGGCCAGAACTGACGATTTTAAACAGCTTGCCAAAGACCTAGTCATTCATATTGCGGCTGCTAACCCGATTTATGTCCAAATTTCTGACGTTCCGGCTGAAGTCATAGAAAAAGAGAAAGAAATTTATAAAGAACAAGCCAAGGCTGACGGCAAAGCTAAATCTGATGATATAATAAATAAAATGCTGGAAGGCAAGATTGCCAAATATTACGAAGAAGCCTGTTTAATGGAGCAACCTTTCGTAAAAAACCCGGATATAAAAGTTAAAGACCTGCTTGCCCAGGCCATTTCTAAAACCGGAGAAAATTTGGTTGTTAAAAGATTTGCGAGATTTATCTTGGGTAACTAAAAACAATTAACAAATAACTACCGCCCTTTTAGGGCTATAAGTTATTGGCCTTAGGTTGACGCTTGAGTTATCAAATGCTGCCAAATCTTATATTTCTGTTTTCAATTCTGGGAATTATCCTTCTGATTTTAAGGCGCTTGCCTCAAGCCGATAAAATTAACGAGCCAGAAACAGTAACGCCCGAAAAACTCCTGTTCGCCAAGGGTTTGCCTGCCGAAGCCATCTCTAAAACCAAGGGTGCCATAAAATTATGGCTGAAAAAAATTTGGAATTTTATTTTAGAAGCAAAAGACCTAAAGCCTGCTAACCCCGTTGGGTATAGAATCAAGCAAATTTTCCACGCAAGCCGACCGGTCAAGCAACACAAGACAGATATAAGCCTTACCCAACCACAACAACAGGCACCTAGGCAAGATGAGGCATATTTTTTTGAACTGATAAAAACCCAGCCTAAAAATTTATCCAACTATAACTTGCTTGGAAAATATTATCTGGAAAATCAAAATTTTGCCGATGGTAAAGACATATACTTATACTTAAGCAACCACGAGCCCACGAATCCTGAATACTTGGGCAGGTTAGCATACAGCTGTTACAAGCTTGGGCAGTACGAACAAGCAGCGGATTACTATTCTAAATCTTTGGCTCTTGATTCAATCCAGCCAAACCGCTATTATAACTTGGGTATTTGCATGCAGCATTTGGACAAAAACCAGGAAGCGATTGAGCCGTTTTATAAAGCCCTAGAACTGGATCCCCAAAACCCAAAATTTATAAATACCCTGGCTAAAGCTTATGAAAAAATGAGTGAAAACGACAAAGCAGAAAAACTTTTTTTAAAGCTCAGGCAAATACAAACAAGTGAAGAATAAATAAACCCGCCAACTTTTGGTGCCGATGTAGCTCAGCTGGTAGAGCATCTCCATGGTAAGGAGAAGGTCTCCGGTTCAATCCCGGACATCGGCTCCAGAAAATTGGCGGGTTTTTGTTTTTGTTGTATAATTCATTCATACGGCTCGCATGCCAAATAAACTTTAATTTTATAAAATATGGAGAATAATGATTTATTTCATAAAAAATATTTGGGTGAATTCGTATACGGCGCAATGGACGGCACAGTTACGACTTTTGCCGTTGTGGCTGGCTCCATAGGCGCTTCTTTAAGCCCGACTATTGTTTTAATTTTAGGTTTTGCGAACCTTTTCGCGGACGGCTTTTCCATGGCCGCTTCCAACTACCTTTCTACTCAATCAAAAAACGATCTGCAAAACATTCAGGAAGAAAGTCCAATAAAAACCGCTCTGGCAACTTTTGTTTCTTTTATAACAGTAGGTTTTATACCTTTGTTTTCATTTGTAGTGTCGGCTACTAACTCAAATACTGACAAGTGGACATTTAAACTTTCCATAATTTTAACCGGTGTTGCTTTTTTGCTAATAGGATTTGTGAAAGGTAAAGTCTCCGGCCGAGGGCCGGTTCGTTCCGCTTTGGAAACGCTTTTAATTGGCATGCTCGCGGCAAGCATAGCCTATGGCGTTGGAGTTTACCTTAGAATGCTTGTTGGGTAGTCATATTACCAAAATTAAAATACCGCAATGCTTGCGGTATTTTAATTTTGGTGGGCGGTGCAGGACTCGAACCTGCGAAGCCGTAAGGCACCTGATTTACAGTCAGGTGTAATTGCCGCTATACGAACCGCCCATACTTGTAAATTTTTTAAGTCTCTCTTCGTGTTTTTTGTTCTTAAAACCTATCTCGGTGATATATTTATTTATGTCCGATTTTCTGGTTAAGTATACACTATGTACACTAATTTTGGAAGGGCTGAAGTTTAGGTTTAAAAATGCCTGTCTAACATCCGCGAGCAGAAGTTTTGAAAGGTTGGAAAAAGAAATTTGTACCCCTTTATGCATTTTATAGACCGATCCGTCCGTATCGATTAAACCCCTTAAAACAGATTTTAAATATACTTTCCTCTTAAAAATCCAGGCAGGTATTTTAACCTGTGATTTGGTTTTATTATGAGCCATCCCTTGCCCTAAAAGCCATTTAACCGCTACTGAAGAGCCAAAATACACAACTTGGTCGCCCCTTTTAGTGATAATTGTTTTTGGCTTTGAATTAAATACCTTTTTCATTAATTCTGAAACATGCGGGGCATACTTATCTTTTGTGCCTAACGTAACCGTGACTTGGGTTTTAGTAATATGACCGTCTCCTAAAATTATGCCTATTAATTCAGCTAAATCGCCGGAATATTTTTTTGGCAAAATAATATTTTTATTTATATTATTATATCCGGCTTTTTTATCACGTAAAGTTTTTATATTTAGCCTAACTAATCTGTCATAAACGCTATTCTCTGCTAAGTCTAATATTTTTGCAATCTCGTTTATGGCTTTATTTTGTTTGACATATAGAAATACAAGCTGTTGCTTGTTTTTTAAACATTCTTGTCTTGTCCATTTTCTGGCCATATTTAGATAATATGTAAAAATTGACATTTCGTCAAATTTTTAATTAACCACTTCGGTATATTAATATCTTTCCTCTACTGACTCGTTTTGCATACAAAGAAAGCCATCCTGCCTAAAGTCCAGAGTGTGTTAAATTTTCTACAAAATATTATCTCTTACATTCTAAATCCTAAATTTTTTACGTTCCTTCCTGCCATGAGGCCAAATACTTTTTTTGCGCCGGGGTGAGTTCGTCTATTTTTATGTTCATAGCCACAAGCTTTAACCTTGAAACTTTCTCGTCAATTTCTTTGGGCACATCGTGCACTTTACCTTTTTCAAGTTCTTGATGATGCTTAGCCAGCCATTCGCACATTAAGGCCTGGTCGGCAAAACTTAAATCCATAACAGCGCTTGGGTGGCCTTCGGCTGCGGCCAAGTTCATTAAACGGCCTTCGCCAATAAGATAGATCTTTCGTCCATCTTTCACGGAGTATTCATGAAGATTAGGCCTTACTTCCTTATCGCTTGTCGCTAATCGCTCTAAATCTTTCTGATTTATTTCCACATTAAAATGCCCGCTATTGCCTAAAATAGCCCCGTCTTTCATAACAGCCATATGCTCTTTTACAATTACGTCCTTATTGCCCGTGACTGTAATAAAGACATCGCCCAAGCGCGCGGCTTTAAGCATTGGCATAACTTCAAAACCATCCATGGCAGCCTGGAGAGCGGGGAGAGGGTCAATTTCTGTTACTATAACTTTTGCGCCCATACCTTTAGCCCTTAAAGCAATGCCTTTTCCGCAATAACCATAACCAGCCACAACCACAGTCTTGCCGGCAAGTAAAATATTGGTTGCCCTAAATAAGCTGTCTAAGGTAGACTGGCCGGTACCGTAATAGTTGTCGAACATGTGCTTAGTCGGCGTGTCGTTTATTGCTACTACCGGAAATTTTAATTTACCGTCTTTAGCCATAGCTTTAAGGCGTATAACTCCGGTGGTAGTCTCTTCCTGGCCGGAAAAAATTTCTTTAAGCTGGCTTTTGCGTTCTTTATGAAGGACAGAAATTAAGTCCGCGCCGTCGTCTACTATAATTTGCGGGTGGAAGTTTAAAACCTTGTTCACGCACCAATAGTATTTTTCATCGCTAATGCCGCGCCAGGCAAAAACGTTTATGCCTTCTTCAGCCAAAGCCGCGGCTACATCGTCCTGGGTGGAAAGGGGATTAGAACCGCATAGCGCGACTATAGCGCCGCCTGCTTTTAGAGCTTTCATTAACACCGCGGTTTCTTTGGTTACATGCAAACAACAGGCAATTGTCAGGCCTTTGAAAGGCTGCTCTTTAGCAAATTCTTTTTTTACAATTTCTAAAACCGGCATTTCTTTTTCTGCAAGCGCGATTTTCATTTTACCCTGCTTGGCAAGAGAAGGATCTTTTACTTTAGATGACATAAATTATATTTTACTATTTTTTAATGCTTGTAAATATTCTTGGGTTATACCTGGGCACAACATTCTAATTAGTGAAAAAGTTTTTTCTTCATACTCCGCCCAATCAGCCTGTTTAACTGCCGTCTGAGGCGCAGATAAAAATTCAGAAGCTTTTTTTAGCCAGACGTCATAGGGCCTCATGTAGGCCTCTTTGTCATACCACCCAAAAATACCTTCTTTACGCAAGGCTGACAGACTTAGCAAAGCAACATCCACGTTTTTTAATTCCAGCCCTTCCGCCCCCTGGCTATTGTTTGCCAAGTATACCAGACCCTTTGTTTTTTTAACATCTAGCCGGTCGGTAGGCGGCTGCCAAACTAAATAGGAAACAGACTCGCTTTTTACCGCCCCGGGATTTGTGGCAGTATTTTCGTACAGAGAATCTACAAGAATCAATTCGACGTCTTTTAAAAGATGACGGCTAACAGCTTCGGGGTACTTAAAAAGGCTATCCTTTATATCCCGCGCCCCGTCACGCAAAGCTTTAATTCCGCTAATAGGTTTAACAACGAAACTTCGACCGCTCTTTTCTTCCTTATAGGAATTCCCGGGTCTGGGAATAAGCATATCCACGCCAAACTGATTGACCAAGACCTCTGTCTCCCTTCTGACGGTTTCGTTCCACTTTTGAGAGGCTTCCATGTCTCTGCCGTAATCTAAAGCAAATTTCAAACCAGAACCGGCCGCCAAAGAAGCTGCGCCGGCAGCCAAACCTGACGCAAATCTCCTACGGTTTACCGGATTGCGTGAATGTTCTTCCGATTTTACTTCGGCAATTTGATTAGATCTTAAAAGCAAGCGCTCGGACTGCTCTGGGGTAAGACTGCCGCGGTTAGATTCAACAAATTTTTTAAAACGCCCTCTAACCTTTGACTCTATAAGCTTTCCGGATGTTGCTTTTAATATGTTGCCCAAATAATCAGACTGCGGCTTAGTGCTTGGATTTGCTTTTTTTGGCAAGTCTTCATCTGGCTCTTCATCAAGTTGATATATTTTTTCAGACATAAATACTTAATAAATATAGCATTTTTCATGCGAAAAACCAATTTTACACATAAATAGATATATTGATTTATATTATACTTTATGTTAAAATATTCAAAGTAAGCTTTCATATTTGCCTGCATTAGCTTCCGCCAAAGCGGACAGGCATCCGGTAGGAAAAAGGTTTTGTTCGCCCCGTCACTTTTCTGGCCAGCTTAGCTCATCTGGTAGAGCAACGGTTTTACCTGCCCGCCAGTCGCCGAGTGCCGATGTAGCTCAGTTGGTAGAGCAACGGTTTTGTAAACCGTAGGTCGTCGGTTCAAACCCGACCATCGGCTCCAGGCGATCGGCAGGCGGGTAAACCGTAGGTGGCCGGTTCGAGTCCGGCAGCTGGCTCCACTGCTTCGTCCGCCTAAGGCGGACTACGCAGTGCAAGCACATCGTTTTAAAGGATCAAGCGATGTAAATAAGACTGCCTGACGCCCAGGCAATCTGTACTAATCACTATTCACTAACAACTAATCGCTAGAATATGTCTCAAGATCATTTACTTAACATGGAGTGCTCGGTTTGCCACAATATTAATTACCAAACCAAGCGCAACAAAAAAAGTTTGGGCGCGCAAAACAAAAAGCGCCTTGAATTGCAAAAATATTGTAAGCACTGCAAAAAAAAGACTTTACACAAGGAAACGAAATAGTTTAACTAATGACCGATAATTAATAACTTATAACTGGTTGCTTGTTATAAATTATAAGTTATCGGTTTATTACTTGGGGGGCGTCGTATAATGGTAGTATCCGCCGACGCTAAAGCTGTAGCGGACAAGCAGCGGTCTCCGCCCCGCCTTTACAAACTTAAATATTATCTCCACGGCATCTGGTGGGGGGTTCGTATAACGGTAGTACAATGGTCTCCAAAACCATTTGCGAGGGTTCGACTCCTTCACCCCCTGCCAAACGCCGCGGAGCTATATTTCGGCCAATAAACCAAAACCGATTGCGTGCTTGCCCGACGAAGTCTTAACGAAGTCGGGGGTTCAATTCCTACCGCCCCTGCCAAAAAAGTCCCGCTTAGCTGCGGGTCTTTTTTGTATACCCTTGTGGGTGTTCAAAACTTTTAATGTTATAATTTAATAAAGCAAATTTAACAAAAATGATTAAAGCAATTTTGTCTGATTTCTCAGAGACAATTCTATTCCCAAAAAATATAAAAAATCATCATAATCTCAACGGCTTACACCATGAACTAATGAGAGAGTATGGCGAATACAATGCTTGGGATTATTTTGTAATTAACGAGGAGTTGCTTAATTTTTACCAATCTCTTAAACCACAGTTGCCGTTATATGTTTTTACAACAGATACTGTCCAAGACCAACCACAAATAAAAGAACGGTTACTGGAAATTTTTGATGATGTTATTTCAGCTAAAGTCTATAAGATTGACAAAAAAACACCTGAGGCTTATCAATTCATAGCACAAAAAATAAATCAAAACTCAGAGGAAATTTTATTTATTGATGATAGAGAAATTAATTTAGAACCTGCTACAAAGGCAGGGTTTCAAACACTACAATACATAGATAACGAGCAGTTGGTTAAAGATATTAAAAAACTAATTAACAGCCAAACTTAACGCTGCTAACTCGATTTCTAACTCTTCAAGGCTCACAGTTCTAACCACATCCCACAGCCCTGCCATAAAAAACCTATCGGTTACCCGCATAGGTTTTTTATGATGGAATCTTTAACAAATGCTATAATATATAAAATAATTAATAATAATTATGCAAATAAATTATTGGGCAGTAATTGTTTCGGCCATTGCTTCCATGGTCATAGGCAGCATTTGGTACGGGCCTTTGTTCGGCAAAATCTTTATGCGCGCCATTGGCATGGACCAGTGGAGCAAAGAGCGGCAGGAAGCGCAAAAAAAGAAAATGGGCGTAACCTACTTTGTGCAGTTTGTCGCCAGCATGGTTATGTTTTACGCGCTCGCGCGGTTTATGCATGCTTCCGACGGTTTGGATATTAATGGGGGGATAAACGTGGCGCTGTGGACATGGGTTGGATTTGTAGCCCCGGTTAAACTCGGGGATGCTATTTGGGGCGGTAAAATGGTCATGTTTTGGCTCGGAGCCGGCAATATGCTTTTAACCCTTTTGGCCGCTGGCGTTATTTTAGGCGCCTGGCAATAAAAAGAGGCGTTATTTTAAAGGCTCACACGGAGTGAGCCTTTAAAAATGCCTTAAATTTGGCTGTTTTTTAAGCAAGGGTTATAATGCCGATATGGGAAAAATGAAAAAAAGCAAAGGTTTTATCCTTTTGGCTCTTTTACTTGCAGTCTTAATTTTAGCCGTGTTTTTTAGTTTGTATTTTAGGCCTAAAGATAAAATAAAAAATCAGGGGTCGGCGGCAAAAAAAGCGCAAGAAAATCTCCAGGAAAGCAAAAAAGACCTTGACCAATATCAAACTAAAATTAACGAGGAATTAAAAACTCAGGATTCAGAAAGCAAATTTAATTCAGCTCAATATTAAATTATGAAAGAAACAGGGTTATACCAAACAATTGGCAGAGAAAGTTTGGCGGAAAAAGTTCGTGATATGAACTTAGAAGACTATTACGCCTGCCAATATTTTGGCCGTCATTTGCCGGAATGGGAAAAATTAAAGCCAGAGGCCATAATTATAGCTCCGCAAGCAGCAACTGTTTACCAACCGCTAATAAAAAAAATGTGGCAAGGTCTTTATAATTTTAAAACTGTTCCTAAATTTTTTAATATTGACCCAAATGCGCTGGTAAAAAATTTACAACTGCCGAAACATCCCGGATTAAAAAATATTTACAGGGCTTTAATATTTGATGACAGCAGTAAATTAAAGAAACAAAATGAACTGCCAACACAATTCCAACCTAATGATAATTTAAGAATATCGTTAGACAACCCTTCACTGATTAATATTGCTTTATTTTTACATCAAAACGGGGTAAAAGAAATATGGATGGACTGGGGAAAAAATTTATGGCACCCTGGTTCCCAAGCAATTTTACAAAGAAAAGTAAACAAAGATCAACTTGAGTTAGTACCTAACAGTAATAGACCTGAAGCTTTAAGGACATCAAAAAAAATGAGAGAACTGGCGGATCTTACAATAAAAATGCTTAATAACAAAATAATTTAATAATAATGCTTCTGTATTTTTATACTATCAATATTTTATGCAGCCCTTGACTAAAGAAACATTTAAAATATTTACAAAGCACGCGGATAAATACCGGCGGTTTTTTGTGTTAACCGCGTTGGGAATAATGCTGGCCAGTTTGGCGGCTTTGGCACAGCCAATAATATATAAAGAATTTTTTGACCAGTTAAACGCGGGAGCGGAAAAAACAATTCTAATTAAGCTGCTTATTTACATTTTTTTGGCCGCTTGGGTGGAATGGTCTTTTTGGCGCGTGGGAACCTTTATTTTTGCCAAAAGCCAGTCAAAAGTAAAGGCGGATTTAGCGGTTACGTGTTTTAACTATTTACAAAACCATTCTTTGAGTTTTTTTAGCAGTAAATTTGTGGGCAGTTTGGTCAGGAAGGTAAATAAATACGACCGGGCTTTTGAGGACATTACCGACAACTTTTTTTGGAATATCGGCAATACGGCCTTTAATATTTTGGCCCTTACGGCAATTACCGCTTACTATTATCCGAGCATTGGTTTAATGATATTTATTTGGAGCGTAATTTACGTTTATGCGATACAGAAGTTAAATAAAAAAATCCTGCCCATGCGGATAGAACGGTCGGAAGCCGACACTAAACAAACCGGATTTTTAGCCGATGTAACCACGAATAATATTAATTTAAAATTATTTAACTCCCAAAAAACCGAGGGCGTGGCTTTTTCAAAATTGCAAAACGTGCTTCATGAATTGCGCTGGAGAGTATGGCGGTTTGCTCTTTCTATTGAGGCTTTGCAGGGAGCCCTAATGATTATTTTAGAATTTGTGGTTATGTATTACGCTATTTCTTTATGGTCAAAAGGCGGGATGTCAGTCGGCGGATTTGTGCTAATTAATTCCTACCTGTTTGTTATTTACAGAAGGCTTTGGGAATTAGGCAGGCAAAGCATGAGAGTCTACGAGCATATTGCCGATGCCAACGAAATGACGGAAATTTTGCTGACCCCGCACGAGACTACAGACATAACCGGCGCGGCAGAACTTAAAACCAAAACAGGGGAGATTGAATTCAAAAAGGTGGGTTTTACCTACCACAAGGGCCTTTCAGTTTTGGAAAATTTTAATCTTAAAATAGCGGGCAGGGAAAGAGTTGCTTTGGTGGGCCCTTCAGGCGGGGGAAAATCCACCATTACCAAACTGCTTTTTAGATTTTACGACATAAACCGGGGCGAAATCAACATTGACCGACAAAATATTTCCACAGTAACCCAAAATTCTTTAAGGCAAGCTATTGCTTTGGTCCCCCAAGAACCGATTTTATTTCACAGAAGCCTTATGGAAAATATTCGCTATGGCAACCCCGGTGCTTCTGATAACGAAGTTTTAGAAGCCGCCAAAATGGCTCATGCCCACGAATTTATTTCCCAATTCCCCGAAGGCTACCACACCCTAGTTGGAGAAAGAGGAGTAAAACTTTCAGGTGGCGAACGCCAACGGGTTGCCATAGCCCGGGCAATTTTAAAAAATTCCCCGATTTTAGTGTTGGACGAAGCGACTTCGTCTTTAGACAGCGAAAGCGAACAACTAATACAAGAAGCCTTAAAAACCTTAATGCAGAAAAAAACCGTGGTAGTTATCGCGCATAGACTTTCCACTATCATGCAAATGGATAGGATTGTGGTTATAGAAAACGGAAGAATTTTGGAACAGGGCAAGCACGAAGAACTTTTAAAAATTAAGCAAGGCTTATACCAAAAACTTTGGGAAATCCAGGCAGGCAGTTTCAACTAATATTTCAAGTTGTAAAAATTTATGTTATAATAAATTAATAATAAGATCCCATTGAAAAAAAATTTCATCAAAAATCAATCAGGCTTTACTTTAATTGAATTGCTTATTGTCATAGCCATTATTGGTGTACTAATCGGCATTATTGCGGTAGCCTTAAACAACGCGCGTATTCGTTCCCGTGACGCGAAAAGAGCAGGGGACATGAGGCAAATGATTACGGCGCTGGAACAATACTATATTCAAAACGGTACGTATCCAACGGGTACAGGCTCAGTGTCTGTGGATGGGGTCATGTTAAGCGACCCTTTAGCCATGGATTCGGCGCTTGAACCATTTATACCGAACTACACCCCGATTATGCCCATAGCCCCTTCCCCGGCTGACGAAAATTGCTCGGCAGATCAAATTAGGGGTGGCAATAGCTACTGGTACGATGCGGCAATAGACGGCTTAACTTATACCTTAACTTTTTGCTTGGGCAAAGAAAGCGGAAGCTGGCAGGCAGGCATTAGAGTAGCCACACCAAGCGGAGTTCAATAACGTTCAAATTTATTAAATCCGGTAAATAATGTCTTACCGACAGTTTTTGTAATGCTATTGATTTATTGGCAATAATTTAATAAAATAATACCTGGTTAACAAAAAAAATTTTAGTCTAGTAATGTATTCCTTCATGTTCTTTTATGTCTAATGACTCCGTGATTTTACGTTTTTCAAATGTTAGCTTTGAATACGACATCCACAAGCAAACTTTGGACGCCGTAAGTTTTTCTGTGCGCTCAGGTAGCAAATTCGCGCTTATGGGGCAGAATGGGGCGGGAAAGTCTACGCTCTTTAGCTTAATTACCAAAGAAAAAGCTCCCACCGAAGGGGAAATCCACATAACCCCGCGCGACGTAAGCATAGCCATAGCCAGGCAGGTTATGCCGGAAGAAATGAAGGAATTAACAGTCCGCGACTATTTTGCTACTGCTTTTTCCGAAAAAAGATACAATTTAGACAAGCTAATTGCCGAAATTTTGGAGGTAGTTAACTTAAAAGCTCCTTTGGACAAAATAGTAAAAGCCTTTTCCGGCGGTCAGCAAGCCAGGCTTTTACTTGCCCACGCGCTCATTCAAAACCCGGACATTTTACTGCTTGACGAACCGACAAACAATTTAGACCAAGCGGGAATAGAGCATTTAACCGCGTTTTTAATAATGTATGAAAAAACGGTTTTAGTAATTTCCCACGACGCGGACTTTTTAAACGCGTTTACCGACGGGGTTTTGTATTTAGACGTACATACCCACAAAGTAGAACAATACGCCGGCAATTACTTTGACGTGGTTGAAGAAATAAAAGCCAGGGTAGAACGCGAAAATTTGCAAAACGCCCGTATGCAGGCGCAAATAAAAGAAAAGCGCGAGCAGGCCGAAGTTTTTGCCCACAAGGGCGGAAAACTTAGAGCGGTTGCAAAAAGAATGCGCGAGTCAGCCGAAGAAGCGGAAGAAAATATTATTGAGGTCAGACGCGAAGACAAAACCATCCGCGAATTTGAAATCCCAGTTCAGGAATATGACCCGTTCTTTGACGGAAAAATTCTTACCCTAACTTCGGTAACCGCGTTTGTAGACCACGAACCGGCGGAAAAAGAAATAGAAATGGTTATTAGAAAAAACCAGCATTTGTTAATTGAAGGACCAAACGGGATAGGAAAAAGTACTTTTATAAATAACTTAGCAACAGGGCAAGCAAAAGGCGCCACTATCGCCAAAGACATTGTGGTAGGTTACTACAGACAGGACTTTTCCGGATTAAACTACGAGCAAACCGCTTTTGACGCACTTTTGGAAGTGATGCAAAAAAAAGACGAGCATTTATTGCGCTCAACCGCGGCCGGGTTTTTGCTGGACGGCAAACTGTTAGGCCAGCAAATTAAATTTTTGTCTGAAGGACAAAAAGGACTTTTAGCCTTTTGTCAGTTAGTGCTCATGAAACCAGGTCTGCTAATTTTAGACGAGCCAACTAACCACATAAATTTCCGCCACTTGCCAATAATTGCCAAAGCGCTTAACAATTACCAAGGCGCTATGGTAATGGTCAGCCACATCCCTGACTTTGTCAACCAAATACGCATAGACACCAACCTAGACCTAAGCTCGCTGTAAACCCCGCACCACTTTTATCAAATTTCAGCTACCGTCAAATTTAACATTTGATAAATTTTTGATAGTAAACAGCTCTGTTTAAAAGTGCGAGGGGTAAAGCGGGCTTTTTCGTAGATCCTCCGTAGCTTTAGCAAAGGAGGATTTGTTATACTAAATAATATGAAATACAAAAATGTCTTAGCGGCTCTTGCTATACCTATCGGGCTACTTAGCATGACTTTGCTTTACTCTTTAATTTGGCGCTTATTTAATTTACCCAAAGAACAGGAGCTGATTCAAATAATCACCGAATTTTTTAACCGCTACGGTCTGTGGGTGGTTTTAATATCTAGTATTATTGAAGGCGCGTTAATTGTTGGTAACTATTTCCCCGGAGGGGTTGTTGTATTTTTAGGTGTAATTGCAGCAGGGCATAATATATCAAAAATAGTTCTAACAGTTGCCGTTGTTGTTATAGGGTTTTTTATTGGCTACCTGCTTGATTATTTTATGGGAAAATACGGATGGTACAAAATGCTGATTAAGTTTGGTTTGAAAGAGCAACTGGAAAAAGCAAAATTAAAACTTTCCAAACAAAGCTTTAGCGCAATTTTTTTAAGTTATTGGGAACCAAATTTAGGCTCTGTTACTGCCACTGCCGCGGGTATTTTAAATATTCCTTTGCCAAAATTTCTTTTTCAATCTCTAATTGGTCTGGTTGTGTGGGATGCTTTTTGGGGAACCTTAGTCGCGTCTTTAGGAAAGCAAGCACTAAATTTAGTTACCAATTTATCCTATATTATCCCAATCGTGGCAATTTGGATACTTTTAATTTTAGTAAAGCAGCGTTTTTTTAAAAAAGTTGACACTTAGTGTACATTCGTTTACTCTAATATTAAGAATGTATTTTTAATTCTTTTCATTATTACTATGCAGCCGCTTGCCAATAAAATCCGTCCCACATCACTGGATACTTACATTGGCCAGGAACATTTAGTGGGGGGAGGGAAACCTTTAAAGCTTGCTATAGAAAACAAGCATCTTTTTTCATTTATTTTGTGGGGACCTCCGGGGGTAGGTAAGACCACTTTGGCTAGAATATATGCTAAGGCGGTTAATGCGGAGTATCACGAACTTTCTGCGGTTTCAGCGGGCAAAGATGATATTAGAAAAATTGTGGAAAAACCGCCTATGCTGAGTCAGCCAAAGATTTTGTTTTTAGACGAAATCCACCGCTTCAACAAAGCCCAGCAGGATTTTTTACTACCCTTTGTGGAAAAAGGGGACTTGTATTTAATTGGCGCGACCACTGAAAACCCAAGCTTCGAAGTTATTCCGGCTCTGCTTTCCCGTTGCCGTGTGTTTGTGTTAAATGAGCTAAATGATGAAGAAATAAAAAAAGTCATAGAGTCCGCAAATCTAAAGATTAATAAACAATCAAAGGAATGGCTTATTGCCATGGCAAATGGCGACGCCCGTCAGGCGCTGACAGTTATTGATAATTGCCAAGAGCTGTACGGCGAAATAAATTTAGACAATTTAAAAAATACCCTTCAGTCTAAATTTCTGCGCTACGACAAGGCCGGGGAAGAACACCATAATACCATTAGCGCGTTTATAAAATCTATGCGCGCCAGCCAACCCGACGCGGCGCTTTACTATTTGGCTCGTATGGTAGAGGCGGGGGAAGACCCTTTGTTTATAGCCAGGCGTATGGTGGTGTTTGCCTCAGAAGATATAGGCCTTATTCAGCCAACGGCTTTGGTAGTGGCTAATGCGGTATTTGAAGCGTGTCAAAAAATTGGCTATCCCGAGTGCGCCATAAATTTAGCTCACGGCGCAGCCTACCTGGCAAGCTGTAAAAAAGACCGCTCCAGTTACGAGGCTTATTTAAAAGCCTTAGATGATGTTAAACAATACGGCAACTTACCGGTACCTCTAAACATAAGAAACGCGCCCACCAAGCTTATGAAGGAATTAGGTTATGGCAAGGGCTATGAAAAATACCCCGAAAACAATAATTATCTCCCCGAAAAACTTAAAGGGGAAAAATATTTAAAACCTTAAGCTTAATTCGACTGGACAATTCGCGCGAATTGTCCAGTCGAAAATCCATAAAATTAAAACGCCCGATTTATACTCTAGACATAACGGGCGTTTTAATCAGGTTTACTCTGGATTCCGGCCTTCCGCCGGTTGGCGGAAGGCCGCGGGATGACATGTTGGCCTTGAATTACGAAACTCAATATTGTTCGACTTTCCGCCAAAGGCGGACAGGTAAGGAGAATGATATCGAGTAATTAAGCCAAAATTTTAGATTCTCCACAAGTTCGAAAACTAAAATTTTTCTGTTTCGTGTATTTAACCCCTAGGCTGACTTAAAGGCATTGGCTGGCCCGGGTCTATAACAGAGGGTTCTTTAATTAATTCTTTAATTAAAGGTACAACAACCGAGGAGCGGTAAGAAGGAAAGTCAGTAGGTGCATCTAAAATAGGGAAGACTAAAGCCGGCACTAAAATTTCATAGCCCTCTTTACCCGGTTCATTTTTCCACATTTTCATTAACTCTCTTTTGGGCGTGCCTAGTTTTAGTGTCGTCCCAGGCGCGGAATTTTCGTAATACGGGTAATAAATATTATTGCCGCCGGCTTCCGCGATTTTTAGAATTCTTTCCCAGTTAGTTTCAGCCGGATATTCGGAAGATTCGTAAACCTGGTTATAAAGTTCGTAAACCCCGGAAACTTTTTTTACTCTGGCATTTACGCTCACCATAAGCCCGCTTATGTTGCCTGACTGGTCGTAAGCGGTTTGGCCGTTTATAACAACCGGGTAAATAACCGTTAAGACATCGGGTATCCAGGCTACAGATTTGTCCGGCGCAATTTGGTAATCCCTAAACCACTGTTTTTGCACCACAGATTTGCCGTAACCGCTTTTGTTAATGCCGTATTGGCTTAAGAAGCCATCGGCAATCGCAATTGTTTCTTCGTCGGAAGGTAGCTCGGAAATATTCAGTCGGTAGCGGTTATAGCAAGCTTCGTCCTGGCACATTCTGTCCGGTGTCTGCCATCTAAACCAATTTTCGTTTATATTAACACTACCTTCCTTAAAATTGAGGTTAACCATATACCCGAAATCCCTGTCCTCGGTTAAAGTCAGCATTTCTATATAAGGATTTTGCAAATTTTTAAGGTTAAATGCCGGTACAGAAAAATTCTTTACTATAGAAGCTAAATTTGGGTTTGAACCAAAACCTTTTACGCGGCGCATAACTGCCAAATTCTCGTCCTCAAGTTCAACTTTTTCGCCCGCGTACGCAAATTTAAAATTATCGTACACCGGCAAAATAGACATATCACCCCCGCCGCCGCTTTGCGGTCTGGCCTTTAAAGCTCCGTCAGATACGGCCGCTGTATTTTGCGCAAAACCGCCTCCGCCTCCTACGCCCCCTCCGCCCAGACCTTCACGCCCTCCGCCCGGGACTAATTCAGCCAATGAACCAAAAGCTAAAGGTTGTAATTTTGCACCTTTCTCTGCCGCGTACTCATAACCGATATTTTTATTTTGTAAGTAGTTTACCCCGGCAATAACCGCTATAGCCAGTACGGCAAAAGCCGGTACTAAAAATTTAAAGCTAAAACGGCTGGTATTTGCCGCCCTTTCGCCAGAAAGCTGTTCGGCTTTAAGTAAAATTTTCCTGCGCAGAATTTCCGCGAAAATTGGGTCAAACTTTGTATCAGGTGCGCTTTTAAGCATTTGGCTTAACAGATCTTTTAATTCATTTTCATGTTTCATAAATTCAGAATCGTAATTATACAATTCCTGTAAGATTTGATTAACTTTCTCGTTCATAAAATTATTTAGTTATTTTGAATTATAAAACCTATGACTTCTTGATTTTAACCACTCCGAACGGAGTGAGGAGTCTCTTGCAAAAGCAATTCTTCGCTTCGCTCTGAATGGTTTTATGATTCAATTTAAATTAATATTTAGGTTATCGGTTTTACTAGCAACAAATAAAGTAAAGCCATGGGCACTTTAGACTGTAAAAATTTTAAACTTCGACCAAACTGCATTTTACTCGCCGCTTCGCTCTTGCCCAAAATTTCGGCAATTTCCTTAAAGCTTAAGCCGTCCCACACACGCATTATAATTAAATCCCTTTGTTCGCTGTCTAACGTGTCGAGCAATTTTTGCACCTTTTCCATTTCCATTTTAATACCAACCTCTTTGGAAATATTTTGGGAAGACGGATGACCTAACGCATCATCAATAGGGGATTGGTCCTTATTGGAGCGAAAATGATCAAATAGGGTGTTTCTGGCAATGGTGTAAAGCCAGGTGTTAAAAGCGCTTTTTTTTGGATTATAGCTTTGAATTCTTTCCAAAGCCTTCATAAACACCACGCTTGTTAAGTCTTCGACGGTTTGCTTATGCTGGGTGCGATAATAAAGAAAGTCATAAATTTTCTTTACATAAGCGTCATAAATAACCTCAAATTGCCCTAACTGCCCCTTTTGGCAGCTAATAATTGCCTCATTTATACTGGAATTCATATTTTTTTAGACTTATAATCTTGCAAGTATTATAGCTCATTTTCTTGTGTTAACAGTAATTTATACGCTAAAATTAGTAAAAAGTAACATTTTTATTAGCATCCGTTTAGAGCCATATGAATGAGGTTTTAAAATTTCTTGCCATAAATAAAATTAGCTACAAGCTTTTTGAACACCAAGCGGTATTCACCAATGAAGAATCGGGTAAAATAAATATTCCAGAAGTTAAAGACAATGCCAAAAACTTATTTTTACGCAACAACAATAAAACCCAATATTATCTGGTAACCTTAAGGCACAATAAGCGCGCGGACTTAAAAAATTTTGCCTTAAAATTGGGCGAGAAAAAATTAAGTTTTGGCTCGCCCGAGGACTTAAGAAACATTTTAGGCCTTACTCCCGGCTCGGTTTCCCCTTTTGGGCTTTTAAATGATCGGAAAAAGCGCGTTAAATTTTATTTTGATAAAGACTTTTTTGAAAAAGAAAAAATTTGCGTACATCCTAACATAAACACCGGGACTATTATACTTAATATAGCTGATTTTAATAAAATAATTGAGATTTTGGGATATGAGATTTATGAATTTTAAAAATAAAAAAATTTTGTTTAGTCTGCTTGCGAGCTTACTTTTAGCCGCTTCCTGCGCAAATGATAGTGAACCGGTTAATAAGGAAAACCTGGAAATAAAATCGGATATTTTAGAGACCAAACAGGAACAGTTAAAAACTGTTAATATGGTTTCTCTGGAATTTTTAATGTCAAAAACCTTTGACGGCAGGGATTTAACTTTGGGCGAAGTTTTAAGCGACAATCAATATTACACCCGCTATTATATAACTTACAAAAGCGGGGAGCTGACCATTTCCGGCATAATGAATGTGCCAAAAGGCACGCCTCCAAAAGGAGGCTGGCCAATTTTGTTTTTAAACCACGGGCATATAGATACAAAAATCTACACAAACGGTCGCGGCCTTAAGCGCGAGCAGGACTATTTGGCAAAACAAGGGTTTGCGGTACTTCACAGCGACTACAGAAACCACGCCCAAAGCGACAAAGACCCTAACGAAGAATACAACTTTAGGCTTGGCTATACCGAAGACGTAATTAACGCGGTTTTGGCGGTTAAAAACAGCACCCTAGAAAACATCAACAAAGAAAAAATCGGGATGCTCGGCCATAGCATGGGTGGAGGGATAACTCAAAATATTTTAGTAACAAAACCCGGCTTAATAAAAGCCGCCGTACTTTACGCGCCGGTTAGCGGCAAAGCGGCCGACAGTTTCGAGCGCTGGACAGTAAAAAGGCCGGAAATTGCCCAAACCATAAAAGAAAAATATGAGGCACCGGAGGAAAACCCCGAATTTTGGGAAAAAATTTCCGCCGAAACTTATTTTAAAAATATAACCGAACCTATGTTATATTTTCACGGAACTTCCGACAAAGACGTACCCATTGAATGGAGCCAAAAAACGGTTAGTTTGCTGGAGTCTTTGAAAAAAAATGTTAAGCTGGTAAAATATCAAAATCAGCCCCACGAATTTACCCCGCCAACTTGGAATGATTTTATGGAAAAAACTGCTAATTTTTTTAAAAATAATTTAAACTAATTCTTAAACCAATATTATGGAAATGGAAAACCAAGTATTAATTAATAAACCATCTAAGTTATGGCTGCTAGCGTTATTACTGCCCGCTCTGGCTATATATTTTATTTTTTACTCAAACTCAAACAAACCTTTGGGATATTTAAGCAGCGACATAAAGCTTAATGCCTACATTAAGTCAGGAAAATTAGCCGGCGTAGCGGCAACTATACCTTTCATAAAATCGGCCAGCGAAAATTACTACTTAAGCTTGGCAGTAGACTTAAGCCGAAACGACAAATTTTCGCCTGAAGAATGGGTGATAAAAAATATCCCCGTAAAACCTCAGAAAGATTGGTTTTCCAACCTGGCTTTTAAAACCAACGCTGAGCTAAAAAGCCCTCAAAAAGTCAGGGTGGTTTTAAGTAAAAAGCTAATTTCCGACAATTCCTATAACGAATTTATAAAGGGAGATGACGCGGTGGAAACAAATGTCTCGATGACTGAGCAACCACTTGATGAAATTTTTGGCAGTGAAAATACAAACTTGCCGGAAGAGTCAATGAAACAGGGGACAGGGGATTTAAGCCCCCAAAATGCCCAGTCGGCATTAAGTTCGGTGCCGGATTTTAGGCAAAGACCGGCTGAATGCGCGCCAACTGTGGCGGCAAACGGCCTTTACAGCCTGGCTTTTAAGAACGGCGCGGCAGACAAGCTACCCCAAAACCCCCAGGACATGATAGACGGGCTGAAAGAGGACTTAAAGTGGACTTTTAAAAACGGGGTTTTGCCGGACGATTTTGTAGCCGGCAAAAACAAATACGCTGTAACCCACGGCCTGCCCATTAAGACTGAAAAAATTGGCGACAAAGATGGCCGGGGGACTTTGGAGGACATAAAAAAGGCTTTACAAAACCAGGCGGCCGTGGAAATGCGCATAAGATTCGCGGACGAAAATTTAAAAGCTGTCGGCGGCCATATAGTTTCCATAGTCTCAGTCAGGGAAGTAAACAGGAACACTTTTATTGACATCCACGACCCGGCCAGTCCCACAGGCACGGATACTTACGAAGTTTCGGCCAATGAAATTTTAAATTACCCATACCACGACGGAAGTACGGTTATAGGCTGGGGCTTTTCCCAAGTATGGGAAGGCGCGCCTATGGGCGGGCAGTTAGAGCCAATGACAGAAGCAGAATTGCGCGCGATACGCGAATTTGCCGGAGAGAAAAAAACCATTAAGGCGCTTAACGTAAACGGCAAATATATCCCTTTAACCGAGGTAAGGATAGGCAAGGGCGAACACTGCGACGGGCCAAAAGAGCAGTATCCTCACTGGCACTCTACAAACGGGATCGGCGTGACTGCCACTGACGGTACCAAACTGCCTGACAACGACGGCTGCGGCTATGGTAAAGAAAAGGACGTGCCGGTGGTAGACGTACAAGTCCCTTAAAGTCCAGTTATGAAAAAATTAAAAAAGCTATTGGAAACCTTTAACTATCAATTACCAAAACAGTTAATTGCCCAAAAACCGACTGACCCACGCGACAGCGCAAGGCTTTTGGTATATAACAGATCGCTAAATACAATACAGTTCGATACTTTTTTTAACCTGCATAAATATTTACCAAAGGGTGCGGTTTTGGTATTTAACCAAACCAGAGTAATACCGGCCCGCTTGCCTTTATACAAACAAACCGGGGGCAGGGTAGACACTCTATATATAGGTCATGATAAAAAATACCTAAAAGTTTTAGCCAACAAAAATTTACCCATTAAAACAAAACTTCACATAGCTCGCGGCCGCGAGCTATGTGAAGTGGTAAAAAAACATAAAGGCACTTATTTCCTAAAGCCGAGTTTAAAAATTTCTGATTTTAAGATTATAATTTCTAAATATGGGCTTACCCCGCTGCCGCCGTATATAAAAAACTCACCCTTAACGGAAAAACAAAGGCGTAGCGCTTACCAAACAATGTTTGCTAAATCAGGGGCGTCTGTAGCAGCCCCGACTGCCAGCCTGCACTTCACTCCCAGAGTAGTTAAAAAACTTAAACAAGCAAAAATTGACCTTAAATTCGTAAGGCTGGACGTTAATTTAGGAACTTTCGCGCCGCTTAAAGAAAGCCAAATAAAAAACAAAAAACTTCATTCAGAAAACTATTTTATAGACTTAAAAACCGCAAAATTTATTACAAAGGCAAAAAAGCAGGGACGGCCTATAATTGCGGCAGGTACGACTGTAGCCAGAACTTTGGAAACCTACACTTTAAACAAACAACTTTCCGGCTCAACAGAACTTTTCATTCGTCCTCCTTACCAATTTAAAATAGTTGACGGGCTTATAACCAATTTTCATGTACCCCAAAGCAGCTTACTAATGTTAGTCGGAGCATTAATAGGAAAAGATAAACTACTGGAAATTTATGGGTTGGCAATAAAAAATAGATTTAGATTTTTTTCTTTTGGTGATGGTATGTTAATAATTTAAGCTTAAATAAGCCAAAAAGTACGCTGTTTTACACAATTTAAACTAAATTATTAAAAACCCTTGACACTTTATAAAAAAAGCCTTGATTTTATTGGGTTTTTTGTTAAAATAAAACTAGATTTAAATAAAACAACTAATTTATCCCATTTGACCAAGTCGTTAAATTGGGGGAAAAAGGAAACCAAACAATGACCAAGTCAGAAATTTTGCAAGGTTTAGCCGACAAATTAGGCAAAACCCGCAAAGAAGTCAGTGAATTTATGGACGCCATGGTAGATATGGCTTATACAGTAACCAAGAAAGAAGGCGAATTTACCATCCCCGGCTTAGGCAAACTCTTAAAAAAACACCGCCTGGCTAGAATGGGTCGCAATCCTGCAACAGGCCAGCAAATCCAAATTCCCGCTAAGACTGTCATTAAATTTAGAGTACTTAAGGCTGCCAAAGACGCCATATTATAATATATAGCTTTTTGCAAAACCCTGTCCCAATTTATCGGGACAGGGTTTTTTGTGGTATAATGAATTACGACAGAAAACAAAAATGAAAAAATATCATGAAAACAACTTTAAAAAAACTGCAATTGGAAACTAAAAAGCAGTTTGAGTTGGTTGATTTAACTTCCCACATTCAAATTGAGGTGGTTGAATCTGGTATTAACAACGGTATAGTGACCGTTTTTTCACCGCATACCACCGCTGGTATTAGGCTTAACCATAACGAACCGCTTTTAATTCAAGATTTCATGAAAACCCTTTACAGACTGGTGCCGGTTGACGTCAGCTATAGCCATGACTTGTTTGAGGTTAGACAAAACGTCGCAGCCAACGAAAGAAGCAACGGACACGCTCATGTAAAAACTTTTTTAATAGGCAGCTCAGAAAGCTTGATCATTGACAAGGGCCATATTCTTCTCGGACAAAAACAAAGTATATTTTTTGTAGAAATGGACGGGGGCAGGGACAGGGAAGTATATATACGGCTTTTAGGAATATAAATTTTTTAAACAGAGCGCTAAGGCTCTGTTTTTTTGTGTCATTTTTTCTGCTATTATATATACTATGCGAAAAAAGATTATAATTTTACTTTTTATAATCCTGGCAATTTTTTTAACTGCTAGGCTAAATAAATATTTAATCCAAAAGCGGGCTAGACAAGAGGCTTATAATGCGGCTTTAAATAAAAAAGCTGAGGAAATTTCGCTAAAATTTCTGGAAGGGTGGAATAATACAGATATGGCTGAATATTTGGAACAGCAGGGTGTTTTAAAAAAAGACGAATTTTTAAAAAGCATCAGAGATTTTAACAACCTCAGCGATTGGGCTTTTTTACCAAAACAGGCGCAAGGCAATTTACAAGGTTTCCTATACCCCGATACCTACCGTTTTTTTAAAAATATTACCGACCGCTCGCAAACAACCGCCCAGGAAGCAGGAGAGGACGTAATAAAAAAACTTTTAAATAATTTTAAGGCAAAACTTCCGTCTAATGCCGAAATTAAAGCCAAAGAACAGGGTTTAAGCCTTTACCAAGCCGTTATTTTGGCCTCCATTGTGGAAAAAGAAGCGAATAATTTCCCTAACGAAAAAGCCACCATTGCCGGAATATTTTATAACAGGCTTAATATTGGCATGCCGCTGCAAAGCGACGCGACCGTAAATTATGCGACAGGCAAAAGCGAAGCCAGTCCCAGTTTGGTTGATTTAGAAATAAATTCGCCGTATAATACTTATAAGCACAAGGGTCTGCCGCCAACACCCATTTGCAACCCTTCCACAGCCTCTATAAACGCGGTTCTAAATCCTATTGATTCAGAATTTTTATATTATCTCCACGACCAAAAAACCGGCGAGCCGTATTACGCCCAAACCCACGAAGAGCATATACAAAATAAGTTTAAATATTTAAAATAAATTATATGAACAGGGAAAAAGAAACAGGCTTTGTTAACGATTGTGAATTTTTTTTTGAATTTCCTAACGCGCAAATTAAAGCAAGCGCGGAAGACTTCCTTAAAAATCAGCTTAAACAAAGTATAGAAACTTTAGCTCATGGGGTAGATAATCACCAAGATATAATATTACATGCTTCAAACGTGGTCATACAACAAGACCCAAAAAGGCCTGAGGGTTTAAAAATTGCTTTTAGAGTTAAACCAAACCACCTTAATCCTAAACAGCTCGAAAGCACATTGCTTGATATGCTTCATTCCCAAGGCTTTGAACTAAACAAGCTTAGCGGAACGGAAGAAACCTACGAAGTTGTTAACGGTGAAATCACAAACCTAAATTAGTAAAGAACTGATAAAATTTCTGTTTCCATTCAAAAAATCTAAAATAGGCATTTCTTTTTTACCCTCCAAGTGGAGGGTTTTTATTTTTAGTGCCGTGTTTTTTCCGCACACCACAAAACCGTCTTCCATAACACCGCCGCTTGTTTGTATAAGCGAGGACTGGTGGGGATTGTACTGAATGGACATATCGGTAATTTTTAAAGTTTTACCCTGCCAGGTAGTCCAAACTCCGGGCCAGGGGTAAAAAGCGCGAAACTGATTATAAATTTCCTGGGCGGTTTTTTGCCAGTTTATTCTGCCGTCAGCCTTGGCAATAATTTTTGTGTAAGTCGCGGCTCCTTCGTCCTGGGGCAGGGGAGTAATTTTACCTGAAGTGTAATCTTCAATAACTTTGTTAATAACGTTTGCGGATTTGTAGGCAAGTTTTTCAGAAAGCGTTATAAAATTATCATCAGCTTCTATAGGCAGGGTTTCCGAAAAAAGCCAGGGTCCGTGGTCAACTTTTTCGTCCAAAATAAATATGGAGGTGCCGGTTTCCATATCTCCATTTAATAAAGCGTACTGAATAGGGGAGGGACCGCGATACTTTGGCAAAACCGAAAAATGTACATTAATGGTTTTATATTTTGGCAAGTTAATTATTTCGAGAGGCAAAATTTGGCCGTAAGAAACCACCACAAAAATATCCGCCCCAAAATTTAGCAATTCATTGTAAAACTGCTTATTACCCTTAACCTTCTCCGGTTTTAATATTTTTAACTTTATTTCATTGGCTAAAACGCTGACAGGGGACTCCTGAATTTCCTGCTTCCTGCCAACTTTTCCATCCGGCTGCGTAACCACTGCCAAAATTTCGTGCTGTTTTGCAAGCGCTTCTAGTATAGGCAACGCTACATTAGACGTACCAAAAAATACTATTTTCATATGAATCGCTGATTACTCACTGATAGCAAAGCGGATGTTACGATAACTTAACACAACCCTGTCATTCCGGAATTTTTATATTGTTATTAAAAATGTCCGAAATCTATTTAATACTCGGTGCTGGATCCCGGACATTTTTTGCTACGATAAATCTCAATTCAAAAAATTCCGATATACCAGAGTGTTTATTCATTACTCTCTAACTATAACAAAAATCCTGATATTGACAAAACCGCTTATTTATAATAAAATATTGCGACCTATAGAAAAAAATTGGTGTATGATTGGGGTTTGCTGGTGGTGATTCCTAGAGGACCTTGAACAAAAAAACAAGGAGATTTTATGTTTAACTTCACTAGGACCGGTTGGTACCGACGGGAGGCTTGGCTGATAAAGAAAATGGATCGACTGTCATTAGAAGGATGGGTATTTATATCTTTCCTGTGGACTGACGGTCAAATCGAGGCCTACTTCCGGCGCAAAGCAACCAAAAAACCCAAGTAACCCCATCGCGGGAGCATATGCTCCCGCTTCTTTTTTTATTTCACAATCTTTCTTAAAATTTCCGCCTCAATCCTGCAGTCGGTAAGACCGTCGTGGCGGCTTTGGGACTTAATTTTAAACTTCCGCATTAAATCTTCCAAACTAAATCCGGTAAATTTTTTATTATTTTTAAGCTGGTTTTTTAAAGCCAAATGCGCATAAAAAAACGCCCAAAGGTTAAAGTAGTGGTAATCAAACTGCCATTTTAAATTATGTTTATAGTAGGCGGCCCGTAAAAAATCCATATCCACGGGCCCGCCGTAATAGCTTAAAATTACCCGCTGGGGATTAAACTGTTTGTTAAATTCTTTTAGTACATCTTTAAGCGGGGGAGCGGCATTTAGCCATTCTTTTTTTACGCCATTTATCCGCATAGACTCCCTGTCTCTTAACTGCCATTTAAGAGGTTTTATGTAAGCATTAAAAACCGCTTTTTCGTTTAAAGTCTTTTTGTCTAAAAGCACGGCCGAAAGCTGAATTATTTCCTGCCGAAAAGAGTCCAGGCCTGTGGTTTCCAGATCTACCAGTAATAAATCTTTATAAAAATTCATATCAAGCTTCTTTAATTATTTTTCTAAATATTTCGGCCTCAAGGCGCACTTTTTCCATTGCATCGTTTGGATGTTTTTGCTTTAAATTAAAATGGTCTAAAAATGTATTAAAGGTAGGCATTTTTTTTAAACCGTAATTTAATGTGTAAATATACCCCAAGGTCCATAGCTCTATAACATGGGAACCATAGTCAAACGGCACCAAGGCTTTTTTAAATGCGGCCTTTAAAAACAAGATATTGGCCACATTATGGGTTGCCAATAAAAAATTACTGCCCAATTTATTGTGAAATTGTTTTACTACATCGTAGACTTTTGCGCTTTTTTTTAAAACATTATATTCAATTCCAAGCAATTTGGAATGCTGATTTATAACGGCATCCAAATAACTTACTCGCACAAACGAATTGAAGTTGGCCTTTTCCAAAAGATTGTCTTTATCAAGCAGAACTGCTGAAAGCTGGATAACCGAATCCTTATCGGTGTCCTGTCCGGTTGTGGTAACTTCAAAAAATAATAGATCTTTAATAAATTTCATAAGCAGTAATCTCAAATATACAAATCTTTCCAAATATACAAATTTAAATGCATTGCCTGATTTGTATATTTGCGAACACTACTTTATCAACTCTTCACCCTGAGTATATTTTTTTATCAAATCAATAATTAAAATTCCGTTAATATGGTCAATTTCATGCTGCGCCACTCTGGAAACCCAGCCGTCGTCGGTTATGGTTATTTTTTCCCCTAAGTTGTTCTGCCCTTCAATAGTTACTTTTTTTGGCCTTTTAACCATGCCGTATACTCCGGGAATAGAAAGGCAGCCTTCTTCGATTTCTACCCTTTTGAAACTTTTGGATTTAATTTTAGGGTTGTAAAGCGCAAAAGTAGGGATTCCCGATTTTTCCAGGTTAATAATTACCAGTTTGACTGGTTTTCCAACCTGTGGCGCTGCCAAGCCAATACCATCTGAGTTACGCACCGTGTCTATCATGTCTTTGGTTAATTTCTTGATTTCCGAAGACAAAGGAAAAACCACAGGCTCTGTTTTAGCCCGTAGCACCGGATCCGGGTATTTTTTAATTGGTAAAGTCATAACACAAAAGATTATTATACTATTTGCGGATCAGACGGTTCATCCTCAACTTCAACACCGCCTAAAAAAGTAATATCTCCTTCTTGTATTTGATCTGCCGCCCCTGAATTCCAACCAGGCGGATTTTCAAAATTCGATTCTTTTTTTTCTTTCTCATTAATTTTTTTTTCCATATTATTTTTCTTAATTAAATAAGCAAAAAGTTTACCTGGGGTTTGGGCATTTTTATTTTCCAAAATTTCTCCCATCAATTTTCTTAAAAAATTATGATCGTAAGTTACTGCCATTTTTAAATAAAAACCAAAATGTTTTTTGTCATTCAACTTAACGCTAAGCTCTTCGGCCAGTAAATGAGCAGGGGAGTGGAGATATTTATTTGCCTTAGATTTTTTTTGTACTCTTTCCGAGGCTTTGGCAATTTTACCTAGAGATTCCATAATCGGATTATATACGATTTAATTAAAAAAAGCTATTAAAACCCGCGGTTTTAAGCTATAATTGCTTTATGACCACATTTGAAGTTGCCGAACTTAAAATTACCGCGATAACAAAAGCAGAATTTCTTACAACAGTTTTGCGGCGAATTAAAAATAACCAAAAAACCTGGGTTACCACTTTATACTCTGAATTTTTATATGCATCTATAAAAGACAAAAAAAATCTTGAGATGCTAAATAAAGCAGATATAGCCCTGCCTGACGGCATTGGTATTTTTTGGGCACATAAATTTTTAAGCTTGTCCTTAAGTGCAAAGTCACGTTACGGCAAAATTTTACAAGGCCTGTGGCAGGTATTGGTTACTCTATATAAATTTTCGCTTCCCGAAGCTTTTGGAGGAACCAAGGGAGAAATTAGCGGATCAAGAGAACGGATCCCCGGCTCAGAACTTATTTGGGATTTGGCAAGACTTGCGCAAGAAAATAACCTTTCAATTTATCTATTAGGGGGATTTGGCAATACGCCGAAGCTTGCGGCAAATACTCTAATATCTAAATATCCCGATATTCAAATTGCCGGATATTCTACTAAAAACCCTGATGATAAAGATATTATTGCAGATCTAAAATCGGCAAATCCCGACATTCTCCTTGTTGCCTACGGCCCTATAAGGCAAGAGGCCTGGATATATGCAAATCTAAACAATTTGCCCGCTAAACTGGTTATTGGCCTTGGAGGCACTTTTGATTATTTGGCCAAAAAACGCCTAAAAGCGGCCAAATTTATAAGCCATGCGGGCTTTGAATGGCTATTTAGATTAATTACCCAGCCTTACAGGCTGAAACGGATTTTCCAGGCCACCTTAGGTTTAATAGCACTCTTAGCGGAATACAAACTTTTTAACAGCTTGCCCTACAGGCAAAACGCGGTAGCTGTAATTATTAACAAGCAACGTAAAATTTTCGTCGGACTAAGGAATGAAAAAAATAAACAAGACGACAAACAACCTCACTGGCAATTGCCGCAGGGAGGAATTGAGGAAGGCGAGGATTTCATGCAGGCGGCAAAAAGAGAAGCTTTGGAGGAAACCGGCATAACTTCTTTAAAATTTATTTTTAAATCAGCCAGTCAAAATTCTTACCTCTGGCCTTTAGGCCATAGCAAAAAATATAAAGGCCAGAATCAGCATATTTTTTACTTTTTGTTTACCGGACAGGAAACGGAAGTTAATTTGCATTACCACGACTCGCATGAATTTATGAGTTATAAGTGGATCGGACCGGATAAACTATACGAGACTATCCATGACTACAGAAAAAACTTGATAAAAATAGTATTAAACGATTTGAAGGAAATGTCACAAAAAGCTATAATATAAAGGAAATCATCTGCAAAACTTTTTTTAACTATTCTTGTCAATTTTTATGGTTCGTACCCGCTTCGCTCCCTCACCAACCGGTTTCGTACACATTGGCAGCTTAAGAACTGCCTTATTTTCCTATTTATTTGCTAGGCATAACCATGGCAAACACCTGTTGCGGATTGAGGACACTGACCAAAATCGCTACGTTAAGGGTGCGGTGGAAAATTTACTCAAGGTAATGAGCCGGGTGGGTATTGAATTTGATGAGGGTTATTATTTAAACTCAAAAGGAGAACTGGAAGAAAAAGGGGGATATGCCCCTTATTTGCAATCCAAACGTCTAAGCATTTACCAAACAGCCGCCCAAAAATTAATTGCTGAAAAGAAGGCTTATTATTGCTTTTGCAGCCAAGAACGCCTAGATGAATTGCGCAAAGAACAGATGGCTTTAAAAAAACCAGCCATGTATGACCGCCTTTGCCGTAATTTAACCCCTGCTCAGATAGAATCCAAGCTTAAAGAAATGCGAGATCAAAAAAAATCTCCGGTAATCCGTTTTGCCATTCCTTTGGAGGGCGAAACTACAGTAAATGATCTGATTTATGGAAAAATTACCTATGATCACAAAGTTTTGGATGACCAAGTAATTATAAAATCAGACGGCTTTCCAACCTATCACTTAGCAGTAGTAGTAGACGACCACGAAATGCAAATTTCCCATGTTATCCGCGGCGAAGAATGGTTGCCCTCTACCCCCAAACACATTTTAATTTACAAGGCTTTTGGCTGGCAGCCCACAGCCTTTGCCCACTTGCCTTTAATTTTAAACTCTGACAAGTCCAAACTTTCCAAAAGACAGGGTGATGTAGCGGTTGAAGATTTTTTAGCCGACGGTTATTTAAAAGAAGCCTTAATAAACTTTGTCGCTTTTTTGGGTTGGAACCCAAAAACTTCGCAGGAAATTTTTAGCATTGAGCAGCTGGTTGAAGAATTTGACTTAAGCAAGGTTAACAAATCTGGGGCAGTATTTGATACAAACAAACTGGACTGGCTAAACAGCCAATACATTAGACAAATGGGTATTGCCGAGCTCACGAATTTGCTTCTGCCTTTTTGGCAAAAATATTGGACTGAAAAAAATATTATTTTTGATAAAACAGCCTTAACGCACAAATATTTTGAAAAGATTGCGGAATTAGAAAAAGACAGATTAAAAAAACTTTCTGAAATAGGGGAGAGTACCGAGTATTTTTTTGTTTTGCCTGATTATTTAAACGAGCTTCTGGTTTGGAAAAAATCAAACCGTGAAAAAACAAAAGAAATTTTAGATCAACTAATTAAAATGTTTAGCGGTTTTGAATTAAAAAATTTTAATAAGAAAGTTTTGGAGCCAAAATTAAAAGAATTTATTGTTGAAAAAAATTTAGATAACGGTTCGGTTTTGTGGCCTCTCAGAGTCGCCCTTACGGGCCTAGAAAAAAGTCCGGGTCCTTTTGAAGTGGCGGAGGTTTTAGCCTTTGGTTTGGGAAAAGAAGAAATACTTTCCCGCTTAAATATGGCCATAAAAAAATTACAATAACTTGCGAAGTTGCTGAGTTAAATAATCGCGTAGAAATTTTTGCATAAAAACCCCGAATTATGGTATAATTTTTGTAATGTTTTCTTTTTCTGAAACAAAAATTTTAAGACAAAAGCCCGAGTCCGACAAAAAAAAACTTTTGGGCGTGCTTTTGTTTTTTATAATGATATTCTTTGGCTCCAACCTGCTGGTTTTAGCTCAACAAGAATCGCCGACAGCGGAAAAAAATACGCCTGATCCCAATGTAGAAAAGCTTAACAGCCAAAGGGATCAAAACCAAAAAAAGTTGGAAGAGCTGAACAAACAAATTAAAAATTTTACCCAGCAAATTCAGGAAACTCAAAAAAAATCCAGCTCCCTGCAAAATGAATTGTTTATTTATGAAAGACAGATAGCCACCACACAATTGCAAATTGAAGCTAAACAAACCCAAATAGAAGACACCGGATTGCAAATTACTGAGCTACAAAAACTTATAGAACAACGCTCCAGCGACATAGCGGAAAACAAAAAAATTCTGGCTCAACTAATAATCCAATTAAACGAGTTTGATGCGGCTTATGGACTTAAAGCCACGATCGGTTCAGATAATTTGTCAGATTTCCTGGATCAAATACAATATACACAAAACTTTCAGGAAAAAATTTACCAGCTTGTCCAGCGAATCAAAGAAATAAAAGCGCGCCTGGAAAAACAACAAGCTGAACTTAAAATTCATTTAGAAAATTTAAAGGAGCTGCAAAATCAGCTGGAGATCGCCAAGGAATCTTTAAACGTTCAAAGAAGTCAAAAGCAACAGCTTTTAAACCAAACACGCGGGGTGGAACGTAACTTTCAAAAACTTTTGGCTGCAAGCAAAAAAGAACAGGACGACCTGCAGAAAGAAATTGCGGATTTGGACGCCCAAATCAGAGAAAAGCTGGGTAAAAAAACTATTGCTGCTCAAAAAGGAGTCTTAGCCTGGCCAATGGATGGTATTCTTACTCAAAAATACGGAAATACCGGATTTACTGCTTTAGGCTATAACTTTCATAATGGAATTGACGTAGCGGCCCCGGCGGCTCAGCCTATATACGCCGCTGCGGATGGTGAAATTATTAACACAGACTCCAGTAACCAATCATTCGGCAATTGGGTAGCTATTATACACTATATTTCCACAAAAAAAGGCTCAAGTCAAATTATAACTATGTATGCTCAAATGCGAAGCTTTAGAGTCATGGTTGGACAAGAGGTATCCCAGGGTGACTTAATTGGCTACGAAGGCAATACCGGAAATACCACGCGTAAATTATACGGCCCAGAAAGAGGGTATCATATTCATTTCGGCGTGTACGATGCGGAGGGTTTCGGCGTAAATCCCGGTAAATATTCAAACATTTACGGGGCCTATAAAGTGCCTTATGGCTATACTTATAACCCCATGGACTTTCTGGGCAGCGAATAAAAAACATGAAAACTAAAATAAAAAAATATTTTCTTATTATCAGTCTTTTGCAACTTTGTTTGGTTTGGGCTAATTTTGCCTTCGCTCAAACAGGCGCCACGGACGATGCCGACTCACCCGACTACCGTCAATTTAAAGTGGAAGAGAGCATAAAAAAATATTTATGCACCCCTTCGGAAGCCAACGTAACACAACCCGGTTATAACGATTTATACCCCGATAACGCCCAAAACCAAGCCAGCGGAGATTTATACAACTGTATTAATCGTCTATATAAATTTGCCATTGCCATTGGCACGAGCATTGGGGTATTTTTTATAGTTTTAGCAGGCTATGTTTATATTGATGCGGGCGGAAACGAAGAATCAATAACAAAAGCTAAAAGTATCTTAACCAGTACTATTGCGGCCATGGTTATTTTATTTTCAGGTTATATTTTACTTAAAGCTATTAACCCTGAGTTAGTACAATTTAAACCTATCCAACCTAAAAGCATTCTAAACCTTACCGTGCCGACGGAAAGCCAAAATACAAACAACCAATACTCCACGCCGCTTAGCAATAACTTAAAAGAAGCGGCTCAAAAAATTTTAAACTTAGATGGCAAAGGCATAAATATAAATAAAACATCATGCGATTGTACAAACAACTGCCCAATTAACACCCTTCAAAGCATAGCAGCCGGCAATCTACCGCAAAAAGACGGCAGTGGCAGCAGTTGCAATACAGGAAAAGTTTCTGACGTAAGCCTAAGCATGCTAAATGCTATTTTATACGCCCAAAGCCTGGGTTCTAATTTTAATTTAGGTTCCATAACCGGTGGGCACCACAGTCAAGACAGTCTTCATTACCAGGGCAAAGCTTTGGACGTTACCCCAATACCGCAAGTTAGTAATGAGCAATCAAAATTAGTTGCAGCCCTCAGATCCAGCGGAGCAAAAATAATAGCTTTGGAATGCTTGTTAAATGGTTCTAACCAATATTTAATTTTTGGTAAAGACGTAAATGATTCAGACCCAAGATGCATGGGCAAACCAAATTACCATATACACGCCTCTTGGTAACAAGCTAATCTCATTTACCCATATAGCTTTAATGTTAAATATATACCGACCCTTTTAGGGTCGGTTTTAATTTAAAAGAAAACTCCCCTGTTTAATCTACCAAAAAGGGGAGAGCAATACACATATGCGATTATTTATTTAATTTGTACTTTTAAATTTGCACGATAAAGAATTTTAAAAAGTAAATACTTATTATTTACTTTAATAACTAAAACTAAAATAGGTGGTATTCATAAAACTGATAAATAATAATATCAATTAAAAAAGTTTAAGTTGCTTAATAGGCGAATGCTTATCTTAATTATAAGCACATTGATACCAGTTAATATGACAAGAGTAAAATCTTTATATTATATTCTATGTCGCACAAGGTACATTGTGCGACATAATAGATATTTCAAAATTTGCTTTTCCCCACCCAGCTTTGTTTAGCTGGACTTTACTTCACCTTATTAAATACTTCTAAAATTTCTGAGTTTTATAACCAACTCCCTTAAAACTAAAAGCACATAATCCAGTTCAGCTTTTTTTGTAAATCTACCTAAAGTAATCCTGATTGAAGAATTAGCTTGCTGCGTAGTTTTTCCAATTGCTGTTAAAACGTGAGATGGATCCTTAGATTCAGAATCGCAAGCGCTTTTAGTACCAATGCTTATTCCGCTTGCATCAAAATATATCTGCAAGGCCTCCCCTTCAACACCTACTATGCTAAAATTTATATTATTTGGAAGCCTTAAAACTCCAGGCCCATTTAAACTCACTCCGTTAATGCCTGAAATTTGTTTTATAAAATAATCCCGCAACTTGTACAAACGGTAATTTTCTTTATCGCGGTTTATTTGAGCCAATCTAAGGGCTTCAACAAGTCCCACAATACCCGCCACGTTTTCAGTACCGCTGCGAAAACCTCTTTCCTGTCCCCCTCCAAAAATTATAGGATTTAAATTTAATCCGTTCCTTACAAATAAAAAGCCAGATTGTTTTGGACCATAAATTTTGCTCCCATTGACTGACATTAAATCAACATTGAGCTTTTGGGCATTTAAATCCAAATACCCTGCCGCCTGACATGCATCGGTATGAAAAGCCACAGGAATCATTTTATTTTTATTACGACGGCTGTTCTCTATATTAATTATTTTTCCTATTTCAAGAATCGGTAAAATAGTTCCGATCTCATTATTTGCATACATGACTGACACCAAAAAGGTGTCTTTTCGCAAAGCGTTTTTTACCTGTAAGGCGCTGACAAAACCAAATTTATCAGGTTGCAAATAAGTAACCTTTAAACCCTGTCTCTCCAACTCTTCGCAAGGCTCTAAAACCGAGCTATGTTCAGTTTTAGTAGTTACAATGTGTCCCCCTTTCCCGCCAAGGAAATTTTTAGCCAGTCCAAATATTGCCAAGTTATTACTCTCTGTTCCGCCCGCGGTAAAAATTATTTCTTCCGACCTGCAGTTTAAAATTTTTGAGGTTTTTTCACGCGCTAAATTTATCGCGTCCCTGGCCTCTCTCCCCTGCGCATATAAAGCGGAAGGGTTCCCATACTGCTTTTTTAAGAATGGAAGCATGGTTTTAAAAACATTTTCATCCAGTGGCGTCGCAGCAGCGTTGTCTAAATAAATCTCTCTTTTTATATTACTTAGTTTCATGTTATTTAAAATGCGCCGAATAAATAAGGCGCGAAGGTAAGTTTTTAATACTAACTTATATAACCGATCCAGTCAACCTCATTTGACCAGTTAGCGGCCGGATTTACGGAATCCGGCAGCCACAGCCTCTGTCTCAGTTTTAAAACACTGTTCCGGCTTAACTGTTTTATAAAATGCCCCTCCCTGCACATGATATATTTTTCCCCCGGAAGATGAAATATTGCCCTTAACAACACATTCGGTTCCCGAAGTTATTAAAGATTCCATGCTGCTGGAAGCTGTACCTAAAACCTTATTATCTACTGTTGTTTCTTGCTGTTCTGAAGTTTTTGCCTTTAAGCTTTGATTTGTGTTATAATTATTAAGTAAAGAAGGTTTGTTCCGTCTTGTTTTTTCATAGCTGCCGACCCCGTAACCGACTAAAAAAACTACTACAAAACCGGCAATTATCGCCGCTTTGTTTTTATTTTCAATTATCCACTCTCTACATTCCAAATAAGTCATCGCTGATATTATATCACTTATTTATATCAAAAAGCTAAAACATAAATAATGCAATACGCTTTTATTTTAGGGAGGGTTTACACATTATCCGTTGCCGAAATTATTGCGGTAATGGAAAAAACAGATCCGACTTTAGGTTTGGATGGTTCGCCTATTCAAATAATTGAGGCTTCAGAAGAAGTGCTAATTATAGAAACACAGAAGCCTCTACAAGCAGAGAAAATACAAAAAAGGCTTGGAGGCGTTATTAAAATTCTAGAAGTTGTTGATGTTTTAAAAAAACGCGACGGCGACTCAATTAATTTTACCCTTAAACACTATTTCAAACCCAGTGTTTTAAAAAAAAGTTTTCTTAAAGAATATAAAGGAAAAATTCAAATCGGGCTAAGCGTTTACCTGCTGGACATGGATTTGGCCAAACGCTCCCCTATCCTAAAATTTGAACAAAATAAAAAAGAAGTTACTGCTTTTGGCGAACCAAAACGCATTGGCATGATGATAAAAAAAACCTTAACCGAAGGGGGTTTTAGCGTAAGACTGGTTTTGCCAGAATTTAATTCCCTGTCCTTAGCCTCCGTATCTGTAACAAAAAATTTACTTTTACAAAAGGGGGCGGAAATTTGTATTTTAGCCGGAAAAGATAAAGTCTACACGGCCAAGACATTAATAGTTCAAGATTTTGAAGACTATGGCCGCAGAGATTACCAGAGGCCAGCCAGGGACGAAAAACAAGGCATGATTCCACCAAAAGTCGCTCAAATTATGATTAATCTTTCCGGTTGCAAAAATTCAGATACCATCTTAGATCCTTTCTGCGGTATTGGCACAATTATTCAGGAAGGTTTGCTGTTGGGTTTTCGCATGATTGGTTCGGACATTAACAAAAAGGCAATTAAAGGAAGCGAACAAAATCTGGAATGGTTCCGTAATCGCTATAAGATTGCCCCAGGAAAATACGGAGTGGAAACTTGCGATGCCACTGAGGTAGCGGCACTTATTGAAAAATCCGGGACCTTTGTAAACGCAATAGTTACCGAATGCACTTTAGGTCCGCTATATAGCGAGTACCCATCAAAAACCGAAGTTGAACATAATTTTGTTAGCTTAACAGAACTTTACAAAAAAAGCTTTGTGGAATTTTCAAAGTTCCTTCCCCAAAAAGCCAGGATAGTCATGTGCATACCGGCTTACAAAAAAACCCGCACAGATTACGAGATGATAAATAATCTTGACTTTTTCGAAGAATTAGGTTATACTTTTATAGATTTAATTCCTCAAAAATTCTCCAAGCAATTTAAATTTTTGCGTTTAACGGAAAGGCAAACCGCCGTTTATGACCGCAAAGACCAGATTGTTGCCAGGGAAATAGTAATTTTAGAAAAGAATTAAATCTGTTTAAAAGATATACAAATAACAAGTAATGTATAACTAATAACGGTTATAAATTATCACTTATAGGTTATTAGTTTTTAACGGAGTAAACAATGGCTCATAAAAAAGCAGGCGGTAGTACTAGTTTAGGCCGCGACTCAGTTTCCAAACGCCTGGGTGTAAAAATTTTCGGCAACCAGGTTATAAAAAAAGGCCAAATTATCGTTCGTCAACACGGTAGCAAATTCCATGCCGGTAAGAACGTAAAAATGGGCGGCGATTCAACGCTTTATGCGTTAACCGATGGCAAAGTCAGTTTTCAAAAAAAACAAGTCAAAAAATTCCATGGCAACCTCAGAACAACTCGCATAGTCAATATTGTTCCTCAGAAGTAAAGATTGCCTATATCAACAATTTTAAAGGCTCACATGGAGTGAGCCTTTAAAATTACTTTGATTTTTGCAATTTTGATATTGCCTTTATGAATCCGTTAAAAAGCGGATGCGGATTCAGAGGCCGGGACTGAAATTCTGGATGAAACTGGCTCCCAACAAAAAATGGATGATTTTGAATTTCAATTATTTCCACCAACTTACCGTCCGGCGTAGTACCGGCGATTATTAACCCGGCTTTTACCATACGCTCCCGGTAAGCATTATTAAATTCATAACGATGGCGATGCCGTTCAGAAATTTTGGCTTTGCCGGTTTTTTGTATTAAGCCGGAATGCAGATAAAGTTTTTCTGTCAAAGTCCCCCTGCCAATCACACAGTCCCAGGCTCCAAGGCGCATGGTTGCCCCATATTCCCTGTTTAAAAGCTTTTTTTCCTGATCAGGCATAATGTGGATTACCGGATGCGGATTATCGTCGTCCACTTCCGTGGTATTCGCGCCTTTAAGGCCCGCCACATTTCTGGCAAATTCTATAGTCGCCATCTGCATCCCATAACATAAACCTAAATATGGGACTTTATTCTCCCTAGCATATTTTATGGTTTCCACCATCCCTTCCGTTCCCCTTTTGCCAAAGCCTCCTGGTACTACAATGCCGTCATAACCTTTTAAAATGGCTTTAGCGCCCTGTTTTTCCACCTTTACCGAGTCTATCCAGGTTAAAACCGGCTTCACCTTATTGGCCCAAGCCGCGTGCTTTATGGATTCTATAACCGAAACATAGGAATCAGACAATTGAAATTTTCCTACACCAAAATATTTCCCAACCACCGCTATTTTTACTTCCTTCTTTACTGTTTTTATTGTCCTGACCAATTTTTTCCAATCTTTTAAATCTTTTTTCCTGGGCTTAAACCCAAATTTTTCCAAAATCAACTCCCCTGCCCTTTGATTTTCCAAAATAACCGGTACTTCGTATATGCTAAAGACGTCGGGATTAGAAAGGACGTATTTTTTATCCACGTTGCAAAACAAAGCCACGCGCTCTTTACGCCTGTCGTCAATTGGAACGCTGCTGCGGCCGACAATTATGTCCGGCTCAATTCCCATACTGTTTAAAACTCTCACTGACTGCTGCACGGGCTTGGACTTCATTTCACCCAAATAAGAAGGAATTGGCAAATAAGCCACATGAATGTGCACAACCGCGTTTGGATCTCTTAGCTTCATAATTCTAGTCGCTTCAAAAAATATTCCGTTCTGGTACTCCCCTACCGTACCGCCCAGTTCCACTAAGCAAAAATCATACCCCTTGCCCGCGGCCTGCCAACGTCGGATAATCTCATCTGTAACATGAGGGATGGCTTCCACATCTTCCCCGCCGTATTCAAAAGCCCTCTCTTTACGCAAGACTTCAGCATAAATCTGCCCTGTGGTCACATAATTAGCACGTTTTATGGGTTCGCCAATAAAACGCTCATAATGCCCTAAGTCCTGGTCGGTTTCAATCCCGTCGGTGGTTACAAACACCTCCCCGTGTTCCTGAGGCCGTATAGTGCCGGCATCCTGATTTAAATACATATCTACCTTTACCGCGCTAACCCTGTAGCCCTTAGCTTTTAAAATCGCGCCCATAGAGGCTGAGGTAATGCCTTTGCCAATGCCGGAAATAACCCCGCCGGAGATAAAAATAAATTTGGTGTTTTGATTTTTTTTTGATTGTACTTGGTGAGGCATAAAACTCTTTAATATTCGAGCTTGTCGAGAATCTAAAAATTTTAAACTTCCCGACTCTCCGCTCAGGCGGATCGCTTGAAAAATAATAATTATTTTGTAAATTTAAAAGTTGAAAGTATTTTTTTCCATTCCAAATGAGGTGGAAAAATTTCACCGTTAAAATCAGGATTAGTCCAGTCAACACCGTTAGATCTAAAATAAAACCAAAATAAGTCCTGCTTATTGATTAAAAAATACTCATATGAAAGAATTCCTTCAAATAATCCTGATTGGATAAAATAAAATTTATTTTCACCCAAAGAAATAATCTTAAACATATCTAATGACTTAGGATGAAGTCCGCTCCCATCAAAAATAACACTGTCCAAAATTATTTCTTTAAATGATTGATCTGTGGGAATAACCTTATGCCTTACAGTCAAAAACAAGTCGTTATTTGGCTCCAAGCTTAACAAGGTAATAATTGGCACAGAAGGTTGATTGGAATTTTCCAAATCAATAAATTCTTGATATTTACTTGGGTATTTAAACTCAAACCCCAGTTCCTCATTTCTATAAGTTTTCCAGTCTTTTACGTCTTTTTCATCCGTCAGATTGGCCATATCTGTCCTATTAATTTCCCAATTTTGCTGAGTTTTACTTTCAAAATCCATTACTTCAAAACCATAAGTGTCAGTGCCTTCAAGATTGCTTGTTTTAAGCAAAACAAATTGGTTGTTATTAAGCCAAAAGCCGTTGTCAAAGCCGCAAGCCGTGCCGCAAAACCTAAGCCTGCCTTGTTCCGCTTTTATATTGGAAAACAAAATCACGTAAGAATCCGGCTCCCCAAAACTGCTTAAACATACGCCGCGCTCCCCATTCGGGCTATTAGCCAGCACGCCCGGGTAGCCATTAAAAGCTTTTTTACAACTATTTGAGTCTGTAAAAATGGTTTTCCCGGCCAAATCATATTTTAAAACCTCGGTTGCGCCGCCACAAAAACTGCCCTGAATATTGCTGGACCTAAACCATTCTTTATAAACAGAATTGTCTTTTATTTCACTCGGCACTTCTGCACAAGCAGTTTTAGTCTTATGCTCAGGTAAAGTGGCTTGGGTGGCCAAATAAATTTGTTGGCGGTGATAAGTGTCTATTTGTTTTAAAACAAGCAAAGCGCCCCCTGATGCCAAAAAAGTAAAAATTAAAATTAAGAGCAATCTATTCATACGGCTGCTTTTTTCCGGTATTTGATTGTAAGGCGGGAAAGATTGCACGGTTTAATTGACAAATTTAATAAGATTTAAATGATTTATCAAAATTTATTTAGGCTCTACTCTAATTTTAACATTTGCGGATATGCCTTGGGATAACTTAACCTTTACCGCATGTTCGCCCAAAGCCTTAATCGGTTGATTAACTTCAACCTGATTATGCTGTACGGCGCCGGGCAGTTTGGCATTAATTACTTCGGCTATGTCTTTTTCATGTACTCCGCCAAATATCTGTCCTTGTTCCCCAACCTTCACGCTTAAAGCAAAAGTTTTCTTTTCCAGTTCTTGTTTTAATGCCTGCTTTTTTTCCAAATCCTTGGCCTTTTTTTCCAAAGCCTCTTTTTGTTCCTTAACTACTTTTGCCATAATTTGAGAGGTTACCGGCTGGGCAAAACCTTTGGCAATTAAAAAATTCTTGGCAAAACCCTCGCTAACTTCTTTTATTTCCCCTTTCCGAAAGCTCGGGGATCCCTTGGCATTATAATCTTTTAAAAAAATTATCTTCATTATGTGGTCCTTCTATCCGAATTAGTTGGGGTTACTTCTAATTGTTCGCAAATAAAAAATCCCGCCTACAAGCGAGAGCCTTTAGCCCTGTCTGCTTTCAGTTTTCAGTCAAAAATAGCAAGCAATAATTTAGGGCTCTTTTTAATTATATACGAAAATTTATTACTGTCAACATTAAACCTTTAAGTATTTTCTTATGGCCAAAAGGGTGGAAAACGTCGGTAATACTAAAGCAATTAAAAATAAAAGCGCCATTAAAACCCAGTAGTTTAAAATATTATTTAAAGCCGGCAAAAAATAATTAGATGATTTAATTGATGGGTACAAATATAACAAAATTTTTGGCATTACAGTAGAAAAAATCGGAATCAGCAATACGGCTGTTAAAACAGTGCTGCACACTCCATAAAGCAACGATTCTACAACAAAAGGCCCGCGAATATACCAATTCGTAGCCCCAACCAGCCTCATAATTTCCACCTCCTCCTTTCTGTTATAAATAGTCAAAGTTATTGTGTTGTAAATAACCAAAACAGCAATTAAACAGAATATTAATACCAATACCACTCCAAAGGTCTGAATTAGTCCCAAAATTCTGCCCAAGCGTTCTATAATCTGCCTGTTGTCCTCATAATTAACCTTATCAATAAAATCTTTCAAATTGGGGTCTGAAAGCAATTTGGAAATTTCTGGATAATCGTCCAAATCGTAAGTCTTTATATTTAAAGTTGCGGGTAAAGGATTTTCTGTTAGTTCATTTAACGATTCAACAATCAGAGGGTCTTCTGAATGTTTTTGTTTAAAATCTTCAAAAGCCTGCTTGGACGAAATATAAACTACTTCCTTAATTTTAGGATTAGACTTCAGCTGGTCGCTAATTTCAAAAATTTTCGGCTCTTGCAGACCAATTTTAAAATATACACTAATATCTACCGTATTTTTTACTGCCTGGAGGGAAATTCTGGTTATGTTAAAAAGCAAAAACAAAATCGCGAAAATAACCAAAGTAATGGTCATAACCATGGTGGCAGCCGTTGAAAGCCATAAATTCCGCCAAAAATTTAAAAATCCGGTTTTGATTATTCTAAAAAATGAAAGTGAGTCTAGCATGCTTAACCTAATTATCTAAAATATTTTAAATATTAAAGTTTGTATTTGCCTTTTTGCTGTTCTAACACCACCTGTCCGCCCTCTATGGTAATTACGCGCTTCTTAATTTTATTTACTAAATCCACTGCGTGAGTGGCCATAATAACTGTGGTTCCCAGCTGGTTTATTTTTAAAAGCAAATCCAATACCTCGGCCGCATTAACCTCGTCTAAATTTCCGGTCGGCTCATCGGCTAAAAGTAAAACCGGCCTGTGAGAAAGCGCCCTGGCTATGGCTACGCGCTGTTTTTCGCCGCCAGACATTTCATGGGGAAAGCTGTCTTTTTTATGTAGTAATCCGACTAAATCCAAAATTTTCGGCACATCCTGAACTATTTTTTCCATCCTATGACCACAAACTTCCATGGCAAAAGCAATATTTTCAAAAGCGGTACGTTTAGGCAAAAGCCTCATATCCTGGAAAACTACCCCGATTTTTCTTCGCAAGTACGGAATATCGGTCTTCTTTACCTGTGAAATATCAAAATCATCTATAAAAATCCTGCCTCCATCCAAATCCTCCTCGCCAATTATTAATTTAAGTAAAGTTGATTTTCCGGCGCCGGAAAGACCTACCAAAGAAATAAATTCCCCGTGGTTGATTTCAAGATTTACATTATCTAGAGCCTTGTGTGTGTCGTAATGTTTGGTGACGTTTTGAAATTTGATCATTTTTTAATTTCCGGCCTAAAATAACATTCATTAAATATTATACATTAAAAATCTAATATTTTAAAATAGTTCTGGGTTTTTCTCTATTGTGTACTACTCGCCAACCTTTCTAGATATTTCTCCACAAAGTCATCCAAATCCCCTTCCAAAATTTCAAAAGGGTTGGTAGATTCATAACTTGTTCTGTGATCCTTAACTAATTTGTAGGGATGTATAACGTATGAACGAATTTGGTTGCCCCATTCAGCCGATTTAAATTCACCCCTAATTTCTTTTTTTTCTCTCTGAAATTTTTCCTCTTCCAATGTTTTAAGTTTAGACATCAAAATTTTCATGGCCAAATCACGATTTTGATGTTGAGAACGTTCATTTTGGATGGAAACTTTAATGCCTGTTGGGATATGAGTAATTCTAATAGCTGAATAGGTTGTATTAACCGACTGTCCGCCGTGGCCAGATGAAGTGTTGGCTTCAATTTTTAAATCTTTTGGCTCGATTTTTAATTCTTCCTGCTTGTTTAACTCCGGCAATAGCTCAATTAGTGCGAACGAGGTTTCTCGGGTATGAGCCGGATTAAAAGGACTTAATCTAACCAACCTGTGAACGCCGGCTTCGCTCTTTAAGTAGCCGTAAGCAAAAGAGCCTTTAACAGAAACAACCGCTGATTTAATGCCTCCTTCCTGGCCTTTATTCAGTTCCAATATTTCGGCATTAAATCCCTTTTTTTGACAAAAACGCATTAGCATTCTAAGCAACATTTCCGCCCAATCCTGGGCATCAAGACCCCCAGCCCCGCTATGGACGGAAAAAATCGCATTATGATCGTCATACTTTTTATTAAGTAAAGCGATTATTCTATTTTGTCTATATTTTTCAGTCAAATAGGCTGCCTGCTCTGTTAAAAACAGTAGAGTTTCAGACGACTCGTCGCGATTATTTTTAACAAGCTCCAATAACTCAAGGCAGTCGTCTTCTATTTTTTCCCAAAATTCCAAAAAATTTTTCAGTTGCGTATATTCCTGGGCGGTTTTTTGGGCGGTAATATTATCTGCCCAAAAACTTGGTGCTTGCATGGCATCGCCAAGCTCCAATAAACGCTGTTTTTTTTCGGACAGATTTAGATGCGTTTTTAAAGCCGTGACCTCTGCAAATAAAATTTCCAACTTTTTTATTAACTCGTTCATTTATTAATTTAAGTGGTAATTAATTTTGCTGATTCTAAAATTAAAAAAATCCCCAGGGAGTTTAACAAAAAAGTTAAAACTAAAAACTGCCAGCGCTTTATATGGCTTAGCCCCAGCAAACTTATCCCAATTTCATCGGGAAAAGGCGAGGCAATAATAACAGCACCTAAAACAGGTAGAAGCCATTTAAAATGCCTGGATTGGGCTATCTGGGTCAACCTTGGGCCAAAAAAAGACCTTAACCACGGCCTCCATTCATTCCATAAACGATCTTTAAAAATTTTTAAAATTAAATAATCTCCCACCATGGCCCCCAATCCCGCGGCTAGGCTTATTTGCCATAAAGGCAAATAAGCGGTTAGCTCATATAATACGAAAAGTGCCGGGGCCGTTGTAAAAACAGAAACCATAAAAAATCCTGCTGCAACTCCCCCAAAATAACCAAAACCGGCCAAAAACTTGGAAACATAACCGAATACTCCGGCAATCTCCAACATAATCGCCAAAAACAAAATTAGCAAAAAAATTACGGTGTTCCCGAATTTATTTATAAACACTTTCAAGTTAGTCTTTTTAAATAAAATCCATGCGGTAGCAGCAAGCAGCAATACAGCCAGTCCAAGTTCTTCCAAAACTTCAAACTTATGGGCGTAACGAACGTAAAAGCTTCCGGCCTGCCACCCCAGATATGAAACGAAAGTATTTCTGATCAGTGAACCAAAAAAAGTGATTGTCAAAAACCGTCCGAACGGATAACGGACAATGCCGCAAAAAATATTCACAGCCGCATTGGGAATAACTGGAATAACTCTAAGCCCCAAAAGCACCAGTTCATCGGCTTTTCCTGAAACTATTTTCTTTTCAGCCACTTCTAATTGTCGCCAGGAAAAACCTAAAAATTTACCAAATTTCTCCACTGCCGGCTTGCCAAAAAAATAACCCAGTCCATAAATAACCATTGAACCAAGACTTATTCCGAGTGTTAAAGGCAGGGCCACAATAAAAAAAATCATGCTGGCCAACTGAAAACCACGGACTGAATCGGGAATCAATAAATACCCTGAAACCATGGACACGGCAAAAGACGGAATGGGTGCAACTATTTCCTCGACCAAGCCCGCCCAAAAGACCCCCCACGCACCCCACTGCCTAATTAACTCTTGAATTAAATTAAAAAAACTTTCCATCTATAATATCTATTCTATTTCATAAAAATTTAGTATTTTTTTACCGATTTCTATCACCGGCACAATGCTAAAAGAAATTAAAATAATTATCAGCCAGTACTCAAAATTAAGCCTGGTGGTACTAAATATTTTTTGAAAAACTTCAAATCGGCTTATTGCCCACAAAAGCGGGATTTGACCCAAAACGGCAAGGTTTAACCAAGTGTTATTAAATAAATTTTTATAAAAAGGTAATCTGTCGCTTTTTAAGGCATAGGCTTTAAAAAGCTGAATTATTATGAGCGAAAAAAAAGTTGAGGTTCCAGCCACTAACAAATTACCAGACATCTTCCAAGAACCAAAAAAAACCAAGATATTAAGCAAAGTTGTCCAAATTGCCGCTAACAACATTAAAGCTATCGTTCTTCTGGTAAAAACACCGGCCTTTAAATTTCTGGGGGGGCGAAACATATTATCAGTCCCGCCTTTTTCTGCGGCTAAGGCAAGTGCAGGCGGTCCGTCGGACGCCAAATTCACATATAAAATTTGTACCGCTGTTAAAGGCAAAGGCCAGCCCAAAGCTACCGCGCCAGCAATTAAAACCACTTCACCAACATGAGCAGACAAAAGATAAATTAAATATTTTTTTATGTTTTCAAAAATTATTCTGCCTTCCTCCACTGCCGCGACAATGGAGGCAAAATTATCATCCAACAAAGTCATGGCTGAAGCTTCCTTAGAAACATCTGTGCCTTTTATACCCATCGCCACTCCCACATTTGCCCGCTTTAAAGCCGGCGCGTCGTTAACCCCATCCCCTGTCATGGCTACTACATGACCCTGTTTCTGCAGCTCTTCCACAATCCTTAATTTGTGTTCTGGGGAAACACGAGCATAAACATTTACGTCTTTAACTGATAATGAAAACTTCTGGCCTTTCATAATCTCTAAATCAGGTCCTGTAAGAGCTTTTTCTTTTTCACCTAAAATCCCCAGCTCCAGAGCAATAGCAGAAGCCGTTGCCGGATGGTCACCAGTAATCATGATAACTCTAATACCGGCGCTTTGGCATAAACCTATGGCCGCTTTGGCCTCGGGTCTTAGAGTGTCAGCCATGGAAATTAAACCCAAAAAAACCAAATTTGAAGGTGAATTTTTCAGATCCCCAAGGGTGTGATTTTTCGCCAGGGCAATAACCCTCTGACCTGATTTGGCAAAAACTTCGGCTTGTTGTAAAAATCTACTTTTGTCAGACAGCGTGATTAATCGGGGCTTTCCATTTTCCAGTATTTGCGTTGTCATACCCATAACTACCTCAACAGCGCCTTTTACATAAACTGCTGTCGTTTTACCTTTGGCATGTAAAGTTGCCATATATTTTTTTTCAGAGGAAAAAGGTATTTCTTCAAGCCTCGGCTGCTGTTCTTCAAGTTCTTCTTTGGACAAACCCATTTTTAAAGCCGCGACTACCATGGCGCCTTCCGTCGCATCACCCTGTATTTTCCACAACCCCTTATTTTCCTCCACCAAAGAAGCGTCGCTGCATAAAACTGCGGCAGACAAAATCTCATATAAACTGGCGGGAATTTTCTTTACCGGCTCCTTGTTAAAAAAAACCTCCCCTTTAGGTTCGTAGCCGCTGCCTGAAAAATCATATCGGCCTTCGAGCAGCAATACTGACTTAACGGTCATTTCGTCTTTGGTTAAAGTCCCTGTTTTATCGGTACAAATTACCGAAGTGCTGCCTAAAGTTTCTACAACCGGCATACTGCGCACAAGAGCGTTCCTTCTAGCCATTTTGGCCGCGCCTAAAGCCAAAGAAACCGTCACAACAGCGGGCAAAGCCTCAGGCACCACGGCCACAGCCAAAGAAACCCCAAACAAAAGCATTTTTACCAAAGATTCTTCCCTTAAAATACCTAACAACATAATTAAGCCGACTACCACCAAAGCAACAAGACCCAATTTTTTCCCCAGGCTGTCCAAATTTTTTTTAAGCGGGGTTTCCTGTATCAAAACTTCAGACAAAAGTCCGGCAATTTTTCCAAGTTCGGTTTGCATTCCCGTGGCAACTACCACACCAATTCCTCTCCCGTAATTAACCGTTGTGCCTGTATAACCGATGTTTAACCTGTCTCCCAAGGCCGTATTTTCGGCTAAAATTTGGCTTGGTTGTTTCTCCACGGGCAAAGATTCTCCGGTTAACGCGCCTTCTTCAATTTGCAAATTAAAAGACTCTAAAAGCCTAACATCTGCATTTAATTTATTACCGGCAGAAATTACGACTAAATCTCCGGGTACCAGATCGGAAGAAAAAATTTCTATGGTTTTACCTTCGCGGATTACCAAACTTTTTGGCAAAGCTAAATCTTTTAATGCTTCCAGAGACTTTTCCGCCCTAAATTCCTGAAAAAAGCCTAGAACTGCTGAAAAAATCACTATCAACATAACCGCCAAACTCTCCACAAAGTGTCCCAAAAAAGCGGAAAGTAAAGCGGCTAAAATTAAAATAATTACCAATATGTTTTTAAACTGTCCAAAAAATATTTGGCCCGCGCTAATACCCTTCTTTGAAATGATGGAATTGGGGCCAAAATTTTTTAACCTGTCTTTGGCTTGCTGCAAGCTTAAACCTTTGTCTCTATTTGATTCCAAAGCTTCCAATACTTGCTGGCCAGACAAAGCATGCCAAAAAAAGTTTTTTTCAATCTTCATTTATTTATATATCTTGGTTAATTTAAAATAAGAAATAACTATAAATTTCAACTTTATTTATTGTAGCAAATTTTGTTTTAATTTGTCTTTTTACAAGCCACAAATTCCTTATCCTGTCAAGGCCTAAAACCTTGACAGGATAAAACAAAAACAACAAAATATAAATGAAAAAAGAATAAAATTTACATGCGGCAATAGGCCGTTTTTTTATTTGACAAATAGCCTGCTGCCGCCTGCAAACATGCGGGCAATTTTGAGGAGGATGAATGAAGACTTTTCTGATCATCGCTTTTGGAATGATGTGGTATTGGTTTTTGGTGCCAATCGCGTGGCACGCAGACGACAACGTTATTTTTGGCGAAAGCCGAAAAGCAGCAGCACACGTAGGCGCTGCCGCACTTGCGCTAGTGCCACCCATCGCCATAGCTATAAGGAAGTATATACAGCGAATGCTGTAAGTTTTTAGGCCAACGGAAACCGACCAGTTTCCTGCGGCCTCCGACTTTAAAATAATCCCGCCTTTTGGCGGGTTTTAAAAATTAAATTTATAATCTTTTAATCCTAAAACCTTATGTAACTGTAAACTTTAACTTTCTATTGGCTTAGTCAGACTGTCTTGAATTCAACTCCTTTAAGACCGCGAGCGCCTGTTTTTTGGCATCTTTTTCAATACTCAAATTCGGTAATTCTAAAAATCGATTTAAGTAAGCCTTGGCTTTTTCTGCGTTATTATCAAAATAAGCAATCATTCCTAAAAAAAATAAAGCCTCTGGGTTGTGCGGATCTAACTTTAAAGCCTGTTCAAAAACATCGTCAGCTTCTTTAGGCATATTGTAATTTAAATATGCGGTTCCAAGGCCAGTAAAAGCTTCTACACGGTTAGGATAGACTCTTGAAAAATTACTATAATGGTTCACGGCTTGTGCAAAATATTTTTTTTCCAAAAATTTTTGCCCAATTTCTTCTGTTAAAGCAATAGCTTCGTCCATAAGCGGCTCCTTGGCTATGGCAGCAAAGGCATATTCCGCAGCCAGATTATACTGTCCATTGTTAAAATCCTTTTTTGCTGTTTCTAAATATTGAATAGCCAAAGACAAACTTTCAGGGACAGGTTGTCCCATTTTTCTAAAAATTTTTTGTTTGCTTTTGCCTAAAGAGGGAAAGCCAACAATATTATCCCTATAACCTTCTTTGCTCATAAACTCTAATGCTTACCATACCGCTCATCTAATTTTGCTTCTTTCACCCGTTGTTTAGCCTCCGAGTCAGCTCTGGACCAATAATATTCATTATGGTCTACAAATTGCATCATACCAGCCCGCCAGGGATTTTTTTGTTCAATTAATTTATGCATGGCCTGAGCTGCGGCGCGATAGTTGGGATGACCTTGCGGAGTAGAACGGAGTTCTAACAAATGCATAGCCTCCCGGTCATTAAATCCCATATACCATCTTACGTAATGTCCGTGTAAAACCGCGTATTGGGCCAATAAAGGATTGTATTTATGCATTAACTCGAACAGCTCGCTGCTTTTTTCCACGCATTCATTAACCTTGCCCATAACTCCTATCTCCTTCAGTTCCGGCGAGAAATAAAATCCCAAACGCGTGGTAAACAACTGACGGCTCTGGGTGTTCATTCTATGCCTCTGCAAATCTTTATATACTCCAAAATTTGTAACTAAATCAAAAGTATAAGTATAGCCTTCCTCCAAAGCCCTCCCCGGCCGGTCACGTCTGGTTTTCCTTTCCCCCACGTAAGTCTTTATAATCAAGTTTTTCTTCTCCTGGTTAAAACCCGAAACTAATTTTCTTAATTGTCGCATGGGCAAATCGGCGTATGGATACAACATAGTTGCCAAGACCGAGATATCGCTTTGTTCCCTCAAAGCCAGGCTAACTGAGACGCCTTGCTTTATAATACGTTCCTTTATAAATTCCTCTTCTATTTCCAATAAGTCATAGCTTGGCAATTCATCTGGCATTTTTTTTATTTCACCGCCTAACAACTCCGAAGCCAGTTTAAACATATCGGAACGAACCCTGCTATTATATTCACTTTTAGCCGCTCTTCTAACATACTGAGGGATGATACTTTCAACCGCCTTCTGAATACCGCCGGCAATATCATGATTTTCCGTCAAATCCGAGGTCAACAAATAACTTATTAAATTCTGGTAAAACCTGCCGTTGCCAAACATGCCGACATTAGTCTGGGTGGAAATTGGCAGCAGGGATCTTAAAATATCGCAGGCTTTAGCGCGCAAATCAAAAGTATAAGTCTGCTTAAAAGCCTTTATTTGTTTTTCATCTGTTAACTCAACCAGCTTTTCTTTCTGGCCGTCGCCATTAATGTCATACTCAGAATCTTCAAGTTTTTTTTGCGACTCCAAAAACGTCTTTAGCGGATTAATTAAATCAGCGTAAGTTTGAAATATAAAATCCATGGTCTGCCTATACTGTTTACCGAAAGGAGAATCCAAAAGTTCCCTGCCTTTATAATATTTCCATTCGCCGTTTTCTTCCTTTTGGTCATACAAAACATACCGAGTAGATTGTTCTATGGGGCTGCCGCCTATGCGCCTGTCTTCTATCTCCTTGGCAGCCAGCATGGAAATTTTTTCAAAACTGACGTGCGCTCCTTCCAGTTCGCCGACTGAATCATCGCCATACGCCACCAAAACCCTGGCTATTAATTCATCGGCGTGAGCGGGGTCAATGTTGCCGGCTTCAATAAATTCTTTAAGCAAAACTTCCCTAAACCCGCCCTTAGCCCTGCTATAACGCGCGTAAGCCGCCCCGACCATGCCCTCCATGCCTTTTATCGCAAAAATATTGTCTTCCGCAGAAGTAACGTATTTTTTTAGAATTTCCTTTTCTTCGGGCGTAAACATAAAAAAATTTAAATTTTACTGTTTAATTTTAAAATCCTTCAACCCAACTCTTCTTACCAGCTGCCAAACCTGATTGTGTATGGACTGAACTGACATAAGGGAACCGTTTTGCACACATTCCACCAGCTTGGTGTTGGGAAACAGCCTGGCAATTTCCAAATAAACTTTTTCCGCGTTTTTTAAATGTTCTAAATCCGCTTCATGCAAATCGCGTTTTTTACCCTGCGCGTATTTTCGTTCGTCAGCCGACTTTTTATCAACCAAGCTCTGAGCGATTTCCGACGGCACGTGTAGAATTATATTTAAGTCAGGCCGCGGGATGCTAAAAACCTCATACTCTAAATTGTTCAGCCATTTAAAAAATTTCAGGCGCTGAAAGTCGTTTTGTATTTTTCCTCCCTGGTGTCCGGCATTGGCCGTAACATAGCGGTTGGCAATGATAATTTTACCTTGGTTTAGCCACTCGCGAATTTTAAAACTCGCGTCAAACCTGTCTATAGCGTAAAAAATACTGGCTGCCTGCGGACTCACCTGCCCGTACTTGCCGTTTAAATATTCTTCAATAATCCCGGCTGACTTAGTTCCATACTGGGGAAAATCTACTATCTCCACCGGATAGTTTTCCAAGCGCATAGTCTCCAAAAGCATTTTGGTTTGGGTGGCCTTGCCGCTGCCGTCCGTGCCGTCTATAACAATAAATCTGCCCCGCTTTTGATCCTTGTCTTTTTTTGACCTCCCAAACCTAAGTAATGACATACTTAAAAACCACTATTTTACTTATGATTAGAATGCAAATCGCCTAAAATCTTTTCTATTTTTTCGTATAAATTTGCTTTGCTTCCGGTGTTCTCAATTACATATTCGCATTTTTTACCCAATTCGGCAATTTTGATTTCCGTGGGTTCGTTTTCCAAAGCCAGAAAATCTTGAGCCGAAAGAACGCTGTCGTCGGCTTTTTGCCTGCGACTCAAAAACCGTTGGTATAAAATTTCCTGCGGCGCGGTTATATACAAAAACTTGCCTCCTAAAGCTTTAACCATTTCATACTCGTCCCAAAAGCGTATGCCATTAACCACAGCTAAATCCTTTTCGGTATCAAGTAATTTTCTTTTTACAGCCGCGTTTATTACTCCCTCGTGAAATACGTTTCTTAAAGCCATGCCCAAATCTATTTCGTTTCGTCTGCTGTTAGGCTGATCCAATATTTGCAAAATCTCGTCCAAAATATGACTGTATTTAATTTGATAGGCATTTTTCTTTTCCACCAAATATTCGCCCACCGTATCTTTACCTGAAAGCCTTTGCCCAATAATCCCTAAAATTAACTTGGCCATATTTTTAACTTAATGAAGCTTATACCCGCCTGTACTACCGTGCCCGCCCCTGTCTTTGCTCGCTAAAGATTGCGCCTCTTCCCACTCCACCTGGTCAATTTTAATAAATATACCTTGAACTAATCTTTCCCCTTTCTTTATATCCACCGTCTGCTTGGTAAAGTTGTAAACGGAAATAAAAATTTCATCCGAGGGCCCGCTATAATCGCGGTCAATGGTTCCCACCCCGTTTGCCAGCATTAAGCCTTTTTTCGCAGCCAAACTTCCACGAGCCGTAAGCAGTAAAAAATGCCCTTTTGGGGCTTGTATTATTAACCCGGTTTTTATTCTTTCCACGGAATTGGCAGGTACAATTTTGTCTTCGTTTGAAGCAATATCAAAACCCGCTGACTCCAAAGTCTGATATTTTGGCAAATCAACCGAATTGTCCAAACGGATAATTTTGGCTTTCATTGGCTAACAATTATTTTTTAAATTTCTTTGCCTATCGTTTAAACTTCATCCACTGGTTGTTTTTGGTAAAATTCTTATAATACTGGCTGGCTTGAGGTTTCATGGCTCCGTAGTACTTGCTGTTTAGCCTAGTTTTGCCATAAGCGTGTTCTGCTGCGCAGGAAAGCGGAGTAAATGATATTTGGGCAATGGGCATTTTATAATAAAGCTTGACCGGCAAGTTGGAAATATTGGAAAGCTCCAAAGTCATTTTTAGTTTGTTGCCCGGATCCAAATAGCCGGCCGTGGCATGGATAATAATGCCAATCCTGCCCAAAGAAGATTTGCCTTCCAGCCTGCCTACCATGTCATCTGCCACGCCCACTACCTCGTAAGTCATGCCTAAAGCAAACTGGCCGGGATGCAAAATAAACTGTTTTTTTTCGTCTATTGTAACGGGCTTCATCATATCGTCAATAGACTTTGCCGGGTCTATGCATACATGGGAATCGGTGGAAAATACCAAAAAGTCAGCTCCCAAATGCAAGTCCACGCTGGCCGGCTGAAGGCTTCCCGGAATTAAAGGGTCAATGCTGATTTTTTGACTTTTTAGAGCCTTTTTTATATCTATATCCGAAAGTATCATATTAATATTTTATAAAATTATGTGTTTATTACCTTCCAAGTTTACTAAATTTACCGTCAAATGACAAAAAAGCATGTGGATAATTAGTTTGACAAGCTTTTTTTTGTATACTAAAATATTCCCATATGAAATTCCACCCAGTCAAGTTTATTGTAAGCCTCATTATTACCCCTGCTTTAGGTGGAGTTTTAGGCTAAGTTTATAACACTTCCTAACCCTCGCGCCTAAAGCGCGAGGGTTTTTCTTTTTACAGCTTCTTTAAAAAACTTCCATTCAGCCAAAGGGTTATTTGTAGTTAAAACCAACTCTTTGGGTGCATGGGAGACCAGGCGCCAATCCAACAACGTCCAGGAGGACATGACGATGACTACTTCTGCTGAAGCCCCTAAGGAGCCTCACATTTTTATGTTTGTAGCGGATGAAGAGCTGGAAATGCATGCGATGATGAGGTTTGGCCTCAAAGTTCCCACACCACACGAGATGTCCATATTGCGTGCATGGCTCAACTCTCCTCATCCCGCCGGAGGCACAAGAAGCAGTTGACCGCAACGCCATCATACTTGGAGAGACCATCTTTACCGCGACCCGTGACCCACGGAAAATCAAAGTAAAGAGCGTCTCTCCCCCCGCTCTTATTTAAATTACTTTAAACTACCCTAAGCAATTAAACATCATGCACCTCTTTTTAACGGCCGTTATAAATAGGTACAAATGCTTTTACAAACACCAATAAGTTTGACAAGCAAAATTAAATTGCTATAATACTAAAAATGTATAAATCTACTCAAAACTTTTGGTTTTATTTTACTCCGGCAGTTGAGACCGGAAGTTTTGAGTTGAATTCCTAAGTTTGACTTAAAACTCCCGGCCTCAACCTGAGGCCGGTTTTTGTTTGCCAACATAAGGCAAGCGCAACCTAAAACTACCGCAAACAGGAGTCTAAAATGAAATGCCCTAGCTGCGGAAAAAGGCTGATGTTATATGGCGATGGAAAATACTACTGCATCGAGGGCTCTACCCGGTGTAGTTTCACTGCCTCTCACCCAGCCGAATTGGAGCCTAAACCAATTAAAAAAAGACTGGCAGATGGTTGGAAAAGTATATGTGAAGCTCTTGACCAACTGTTTGAATAAAAAAGCGTGGCAACCCCACGCTAGGAGGAATGATGAATTGTCCGAAATGTGGTAACAAGATGTTGGTGTTAGGGGATATGGTTCATTGCCAGACCCCTTCGTGCGACTTTCCAGTCCAGACAGCCGCGTCGATTGCGGCTAAAATCAAATATGATGAAGACATAGCAAGGTTGAGGGCAAAAAAATCCCAGCTTGCAACTACTACCTAGCCCCCCTACCTTTCGGGGCGAGGAATTTGAATCTCCAAAATTTGGGAGAGCATTTTCCTGGCCCCGAGGGCCAGCTCCAACCTCACAAGGAGAGGGAAATGTCAGACACCGACGAACCGTCCACGCAGGCAACCGCACCACAACAAAAGGAGACCCCACCTTCGGGGTTCTCCACCCCCCAGCCAGCAACTGGGGGAAACGAGCCACAACCCCAACACGATCAAGATTTCTTGCGCCGCTTAGCAGCGGCTGCAAGAGTAAGATCAAGTTGGTAACCTTCCGGGCCGAGACGTAAACCTTGCGTTCTCGGCCCGACACTCTTTTATACCTTAATAACTATTTTTCAAACAAAAAATTTCTTTCCTCATACCAGTTGACAACCAAAATTATATTGCTATAATACAACAAATGCATAAAAACATTGTTCAAAACTTAAACCTCCTTCTTAGCCTTAGCCGCCTAAGGGGTTTTGGTTTTAAGCAAATTACGTAAATTGCGTAATTAAATATAAAACTCATAAACCCCTTTATGGGGCTTTTTTATTTGTGTTTTGATGTTTGCCTTTTTTATTAAGGCAGCCGTGAAAACACAAATTCGCCGCCCGTTGTCCGGGCGGCCATGGAGGAATTATGGAAGAGGTAATTCAAAAAACGGCTCAGCAAGAGCCGCCCAAAACCACTCACACGACCGCGCCAGACGCGCGGTCGGAAAACCCGGAAGAAAGATTTACCCAAGTCGACTACGCCCTTTCCAGGGCGATTGGCCGATAACCGACGACCGGCGCAGCCTACCAGCTTGCGCCGGTTTCACTTTTTTTGCACACTTAAATAAAACGACCCCCGTAAAGGAGGTCGTTAATAATTTACATCTTAACTCTTATGCCAGGGCCCATGGTGGCGTTAATAAACATTGAGGATATAAACTGGCCCTTAAGAGTTGCGGGTTTAGACTGGGTAATGGCTTTATATAAGCTTTCCAAATTTTCCACCAAAGCTTTGGTTTCAAAATTGCTTTTGCCAATGGTTTGATGAATATTGCCGCTGTCGTCATTCTTAAAATTTACCTTGCCGCCCGCAATTTCCTTAACCATTTGGCCTATATTGGCTCCTACGGTGCCGGTTTTAGGATTGGGCATAAGTCCCCTTGTACCCAGAATCTTGGCGATTTGGGCTAATTTTGGCATTAAGGCGGGCTCTGCTACAGCTACGTCAAAATCAGTCTTTTCTGTTTCTTTAATCTTTTTAATTAACTCTTCACCGCCCACCAACAAGGCGCCGGCTTCTTTTGCTTCCTTTTCTTTGCTTTCGGTAACAAAAGCCGCGACTTTTTTGGACTTACCGGTACCATGAGGCAAACTGACCGTGCCGCGCACAGCCTGGTCGGTTTTTTTTGCGTCAATCAAAGTTTTTACGTGTACCTCAATACTGCCTACAAACTTGGTATTGGCGGTTTTTTTTGCCAACTCAATGGCTTCTAAAGGGCTGTAAGTCTTGTTTAAATCGACCTGTTCCAAATTTTTCTTAACTCGCTTGGCAATCTTTGCCATATTGTTTTCCTTTCGTGGTGCTATTGAAATCCACTATATTACTATCTAGTAATATAGTGGATTCTCCCACAAATTATTTATTGATACCTTTGACATTTAACATTTGACAAGTGACATTTGTTAATTGTTTAAAGGTGATTGTTAGTTTTTTCTACGCTTCTCTCTTAGCCAAACGCCAATGCCCGTACCAAACCGGTGCCGCCACAATAATCATGGCCAAGGCCTGGGCGGCATCCCGCTGCTTTTGAGCCGAGCGGTTGTCTGCATTCATCTTTTTTTGCTGAGCCTCTTCTTCGGCCGTGCATGCTATAGGCTCGCCTTTTTCAGACACTGGCCGAGTTGAATAGCAAGGCGCCGCGTAAAAATCTCTGTCAGCTTTCGGGAAAACCCAGGTTTTAATGCCTAAGTTTATGAGCATAATAGCCCCAATTACCCAAATAACCAACGAAATAACCGAAACCAAGTACAAATATGCTTTTTTTAGAGACATATATTTTTTAATTTATAACAATTGATTTGCTATAAATTATTAATGATTAGTTATAGATATATTAAATTTTTAATCTACAACTTCCACGCCCATGCTGCGGGCAGTGCCGCGAATAATTTTTTCCGCCGCTTCAATACTGTGACAATTTAAATCCGGCATCTTTTTTTCCGCAATTTCCCTTACCTGCTTTTGGGTAATTTTGCCGACTTTATTTAAAAGCGGATTTGCGCTGCCCTTTTGAAGGTTAATGGCCTTCATTATTAAGTTGGAAGCCGGCGGGGTTTTGAGAATAAAAGAAAACGATCTGTCCTCATAAATGGTCATTAAGACCGGAATAATAATATCACCCATCTGGGCGGTTTTGTCGTTAAATTCTTTAACAAAACCGGCTATGTTTACGCCGTGGGGTCCAAGTGCGGTACCCACCGGGGGCGCCGGGGTGGCCTTGCCGGCCGGCAGTTGAAGCTTTAGCTCTGTCTTAATTTTTTTTGCCATAGTAGTTTATTCCTTATTTCTGTCCCCTTTTGGGGGGTGTCCCAAGCGAAGTCCAGGGACAGAGAGGGTTTAAATAAAATTCTAAATACTAAACCCGAAACTCAAAACAAATTCTAATAATTAAATCCTAAATTCATAATTCGAGAAGCGCGAAGTATGAATTAGGGAAAAAATTATTTACTAATAGGTGATAATTTTAACTCACTTTGTTTACAGCATCCTTTTCAATTAAAGGATTCGGACCAACCGCATTGTCAAAATATTTTTCTTTCAAGCAAATATTCAATTTGGCCATCACCAGCCATTCTGACCCCTTTTACAACATACTCTTTGTTTGCTTGATTATGATCATTTTCTTCAAAAATAACAATTTGTTCAGTTTGGAACTCTTGCTTTCCGTTTTTACTATCTCCAACTTCTTGGATGGCCATTTAGATTTTTTTTACTTGTAAAAAATCCAATTCCACCGGGGTTTCGCGGCCGAAAATAGTCACCATAACCTTAACTTTACCATGAGCCTCGTCAATTGCCCCGACCTTGCCTTCATAGTCCTTAAACGGACCGTCATTAATTTTAACCAAATCACCAATTAAAAACTCAACTTTAAACTTGGGTTCTTCGGCGCCCATGCGCTTTTGCAAATAAGCCCATTCTTCCGGGTCAATAGGCGTGGGAACAGTGCCTGAGCCAACGAAGCCGGTAACATTGGGCGTATTGCGGACAACATACCAAGAGTCGTCGGTTACTATCATGTCCACCAGCACATAGCCGGGGAAGATTTTCTCTTCCACTGTAGTTCTCTTGCCTTCCTTAATTTTAATCTTTTTTTCCTTAGGCACAATAGCGTCAAAAATCTTTTCCTGCATATCCATGGAGTCAATGCGCTGCTTAAGATTAAAAGCCACACTATCTTCATAACCGGAATAGGTGTGGAGCACGTACCAATGCCGTTCTCCTGTAACTTGTTGTCGTGACATAAAATTAATTAATTATTTTGGCTACAAATATAGCCGAAAGGATAATTATAATCTCCAAATAAAAAGTCAAATATTTACTATAAGCTTTCAAAAACAACAGAGAGTGCCTAAAAAAATTTCTTTCTTCCACCACCAGCTTAGCTTCTATGTTTTTTAATGCGTAAAGCTTATTTGAAAGGGGCCACAACCACCGAATACCGTAATCTATGGAGTCCAGAAAAAAATGACTAAAACTTCCTGCTACAAACAACAAGCTACAAAACTTCCAAAAAACCGCCCCTGTCAAAAAATACCAGAATATTCCTGCCAACAGCCATAAAAACGGAAAGTGTGAATAATATTTTCTATGATTGCTGTCTTTACCCTCTCTGCCGGCAACCAAAAAATTCCTGTTCCTAAGAAAAAAATAAAAAATATCCAAATCCGGGGCAAAAGCCCAAAACATGCCCCAAAAATACAGCTGGGTTTGTTCCGCGGCAGAAAAGTCAGGTTTTAAAAGCTTGATCAAACCGACTGTAACTAAATAACCGCCGGCAATGTGTCCTGTTGGGAGCATTTACCTGTTTAATAGCTGCTCGAATATCTTTAATAGCCCATAATCCGCAGCACCCAATATAACGGCCACAACCAGGCTAAAGATTATTACCGTAATTGTATATTTAACGACTTCGGATTTTGTTGGCCAAACCACCTTAGTCAGCTCAACTTTTACCTGGTTTAAAAACTCTATTGGATTCATATTTTGCCTTTTTTAAAAGGCCCAGAGGCCTTTAATTAGACTTATAATAACTAAAACGCATAAAAATGTCAAGCAATTAAACCGCGGCCTTTAAGGCTTTAATTACCTCGTCTATTTTTGTGTTTGCTTTGACAAAATAATCGTTAATCTTGAGGGCCTTAGCCTGTAAAATGTCCTTATCGCTCCAAAGATTGCTTAATACCACCACCGGAATTCGGGAAATAACTTGGTCAGGATACTGCCTTACCCTCTCTAGTACCTTAAAACCATGAAGCTTGGGTAAAAGCAAATCCAATAAGATCACATCTGGTTTAAAGTCTATAATTTTGCTTACTGCCTGCTCACCGTCCGCTGCCTGCAAAACAGAAAAATGGGGCTGGAGGCTAAAAGAGAGCATGTTTAACCATTCTCTGTCATCTTCCACAACTAAAATTTGTTTTTTTCCGCTGTCCATAATTAATGTATTAATTATAGCACGACTTAACAAGAAATTAAATAATTATAAACTCCGGCCTTGCCGATGGAAATTTTTTTAACTTTTACAACCTTTGCCTCGCCAGTTATCTCAAATTTTTTAATTTTAAGCAAGTATTGCCCCGGTTCGGCATAAAGAAAAAATTTGCCGTCTGACATGCTTTTGGCTCTGGCAACTACAATATCCTCTGCCTGTACATAGCTTAATTCTAAAAGCCCTCCCTCCAGCGGTTCGCCGGTTTTTTTATTTTTTAATTTGCCCCATAAATTAATCTGCGGTAATAACTCAACAAATAAAAAACACCCGAGCAAAAAAAATAAAATTTTTTTGGCTGTTAAACTGAGTTTAAAATAAAAATTTACTGCGGTTAGCAGCAACAAAAACCAAAACAAGCTTTTTACAAAAAAGTTCGCGAAAAAATCCCAAAGAGGTGAAGTCTCAGCCATCTTTATTTTTGCGCTCTGATTCCAATCAAAAGCCTGGGGATCCATCGGAATATTAAAAGGAACAACCTCGGATCCACCAAAAAGCTCAAACAACTCACCATGATAAACATGAGCATAATTTTTATCAGTATCCCCGCTGACTAGTTTGGATGGAAATGCGTAATTAGTTTTTTTAACTAAAATCTTATATTTACCAGGGGCTGCCAAAAAACCATATCTGCCTTTTATATTAGTGATGGAAGTGGCTGCAACTTTTCCTGATTTTACGTCTATAAGTTTTACCACCGCCGGGTCTATTGGCTGTTTAGTCTGACTGTCATAAACTATACCCCAATACTTTTGAATCTGTCTTAGGCGTAAATAAAATAAAACGGTGTTTAAAAAATTATTGACCGCAATAAAAAAATTAGTCATATAAATATTTATTTTTTGCCACCCAAAGTACATTGGACAAAAGGCAGGCAACGGTAACAGGCCCTACTCCACCCGGGACCGGTGTAATATAGCCGGCAGTATTTTTAGCGCTTTTAAAATCAACGTCTCCGGCTATGCTGCCATTTTGCTCGGAAGTGCCCGCATCAATAACCACACAACCGCTCTTTAAATCATTTCCAAAAATTAACCCGGCCTGCCCGGTCGCAGAAATAATCACATCGGCATTTTTTAATTTTGCTTTTAAATCCTTGGTTGATTTATCGGCTGTTTCAACCCTATAACCTTTCTTGGTAAGTAAAAAGTTTACCGGTCTGCCTACCAACTCCCCTCTCCCGACCACTAAATACTTTTTATTTTTTAGTTCAATGGGTAAATTTTCTAAAATTTTCAAAATTGCCGATGCTGTAGGCGGATTTAAAAAACTCTTACCTTTATAAAACGCGTCTGAGTTACGCAGTCCCACACAATCCACATCCAACTGGGATTTTATTGAATTCAAAACAAATTGCTTATCCACAGCACCAGGTAAGGGTAACTGTACAATCAAACCGCATAAATTTTTAATATTATGCGCGTTATTAATTTCCAAAACAATTTCCTTAGTGTTGACCCCAGAAGGAAGTCTTAAAGTTATAAAACCCATGCCAACGGTTTCCGCGGTTTTTGCTTTTATTTTTACATATAGCTCAGAAGCCGGGTCATTGCCAACTAAAATGTCACATAATACAGGCTGAACAGGCAAGTTAAAAACTTCTTCCCGTATTTTCGTTAAAATTTCTGCTGAAATTTTTTTTCCATCTATTATCATAGACACTTATAATTATACACTGTTATTGACGGTGCCTGTACTTAGCCCACCAATCCAAAGCTTGTTTAACAACCGGGACAGCCACAGCATGCCCTTCACCTCCCGCTTCCACCAAAACGGTAATTACGATTTGCGGATCTTCAAACGGGGCATAAGCCGTAAACCAGGCATGGGTGCGGCTTGGATCAGAACCATCAAACTGTGAAGTACCCGTCTTGCCTGCGCTAGTGATAGGCAAAGATGATAATTGCAAACCGGAGCCTTCTAATACAGTTTGTCTCATGCCTTGTTGAACTATTTTCAAATTTTCATTGGAAAGAAATTGCTCTACTAAAATTTTAGGTGAATTTTCATGTATCAGCTTACCCTGAGGATCCAAAACCTTATTTAAAACAGCAGGCTGCATGCCCACGCCGTTATTGGCGATAACTGAAGTCCAAAAGGCCACCTGCAAAGGCGTGGCAAGCATATCACCCTGCCCGATACCAATATGATAAGTGTCTCCTAAATACCACTTCCCCAAAACCGCATCCTGTTTGTAATAATTATTTTTCCATTCCGGATCTGCTACCAGACCAGGTTTCTCACCGGGCAAATCTATACCCGTATTTTTTCCAGAGTTAAACTTTTTATAATACTCAGAAAGTTTAATTGGGCCCAAAGGTTTAATACTCGACTTAGGATGCCCTCCTACCACAGTATAAAAATAAATATCGCTACTTTTGGCTATGGCAGAATAAACGTCCATTGGCCCCAAGCCGTCGCGTTTCCAACCATAAAAATTGTAACTTATTTCCGGATTAAACTGATTTGGAATTACCAAAACTCCCCTGTCGGTTATTATTGTATCCTCTTTAACCACACCCTCCTGCAAAGCCGCAGCAGCAACCAAAGGTTTTACCGTAGAACCCGGTGGATAAACGCCTGAAATCGCCCGATTAAATAAAGGCAAAGATTTATCGTTAACCAATAATTTATATTCATCGGCTTTTATGCCGTGTGCAAACAAATTATTATCAAATCCCGGTATGGACAAAAGCGCAAGCACTCGACCGGTTTTAGGTTCCAATGCAACAGCCGCTGCTTTAATTTTTCCAAGTTTACCTTTTAATTCAGAATAAAGTTTTTCCTGTAGGTCTTTATCTATATTTAAATACAGGGAATTGCCCGGCCTTGGCGCATTGGTGCCCAATACACTTTGAACTCTCCCTGTTGCGTCAACTTCTATTAAATTCTGGCCGTTTTTACCCCTTAAAAAATCTTCGTACTGCAATTCCAGCCCATTCCGACCAATGTAGTCCTCAGGGCCATACTTTTTAGAGATTTTTTCTAAATCATTTTGGCTGACAGGTCCGGTATAGCCGACAATATGAGAAAAAACTTCAGCCCTATCATACTGGCGAATGGGAATGTTTTGAACAGAAAAACCAACAAATTCTGAACTCCTTGTCTCAAATAGAATACTGTCTTCCAAAGGAAAATCAGGTTTTAATACAACTGGTACTATGGAATTTTTGGGAGCAGCTAAAATTTTGTTTTTTAATTCATCAAAATTAAGCTTAAATACAGTGCTGAGTTTAATTAGAGTTTCATCCAGTTCATTTCTTTGTAAATCCAAAGGCACTGCCACCAAATTAAAACCAGCCGCGTTTTCCACAATCGGTTTATTGTTTGAGTCAAAAATTAACCCCCGGGGAGCCAAGATCAGTTGTTGCCGGATTCGGTTATTTTCTGCCATTGTTCTATAATGCTGGCCTTTAACAACCTGTAAATAAAACAGTCTAAAAATTATTATTGCAAAAAATATAAATAATACCGGCTTTAACCAGAAAAAAAAACGGGCAAAACGCTCTGGATCAAAAACTTCTGTATTTTTTGTTTGGCTATCTAAGGCAGCCTCTTCCCAATCTAAGGGACGCTTGCCGCGTGAAGGAGCAGAAGTTGTATATATTTCAAACGGGTTCTTCATATCATTGTCTTACGCTGATAAACACGGGCAATAATAACCTTTATAAAATCGGATAATTTATAAATCGGTAATAACATAAGTAAGTTATATAAAGCATCGGGTAACAACCTGTTTTTTATTTTTAAAAAACCAATCTCAGCCGAGTTAAAATTTAAAAAAACCGTCATCTGCGTATAAAAATAAACAAAAATATAAAGCCCCAAAGTTGACATAAACAAAACAACAACTGCGTATTTCCAATTTATATTAAAAAAGATAAAATTATTTACAAGTATTTGTAAAAATCCAGCTATTAGTAAAAAAGCAAAGCTATAAGTGCCAAAAAACGATCCTGTATTAATATCTAAAAATAAACCCGAGCAAAGCGCAATAAAAAAACAGTCAAAACTCTCCCTGTCTAAAGCAGCTATCACCACAAAAATTAAAAGTAAATTGGGCAGGCCGCCAAATAACCTAAAATAAGGGAACAATCCTAAATTTAACGCCGTCAATAAAATGATGGTTAAAAAATAAAAAAAATACTTCATGTGGTTTAGTTATTTGATGGCAAAGACAAACTCCAAATCACTAAAATCAACAGGCGAAACCAACACTGCTTTCTTGAACAAATCACTTTGAGTAGATAAAATTTCGCCAACTTCCCCGATTAGGATATTTCTTGGGATTTTTTCATTTATACCCGCCGTAACAACCAGCCAGCCCTTCTCCAAGGTTTGATTTTGAGGAAGTTTATCCATAATAACACCCGAACCAAAAGAACCTTCCACTTGGACTGACTGCCCTGTTTTGCTGATTTTTGCATCAGTCACAAAATTAGAGCTGGTTACCAATCGGGCAGTACTAAAATCCTTACTTGTATAAATAATTTTACCCACTAGATGGGATTTAAATATAATTGCCTGGCCCTCTGCAATACCATGCTCAGAACCGCAATTTAAAGTAATTAAATCAGAAAAGCCAAAAGCCGAAGACGATAGAACATTGCAAGGCACAAGCTCCAGCTTGGTGCTTTTAGCAAAACCGAGCTCCTGCCTTAAAGATTCATTATCTTTTTCCAGTTGTCCTACTTTAGCAACCTCTAACTTTAAAGCAATAACTGAATTTTCCAACTCGAAATTTTCTTTGGCAATTTCCCGTAAATGATAAAGCGAATAAAAAAAATCTTTGGTGGGGTCAGTCACGCCCCGAATACCCCTGATTATCGGGCCAGGTATTTGAAAAAAGATCTTCTGGATTGGCCCTAAAAAACCCTTGGTCTGCAAAAACATTATTATAGTCAAAATCAGCAGGCAGACAAAAAATATAATGAAGCCTTTAGTATAAATAAATCTCATGCTTGATTTTTATCTTATTTCGGAATTCTACCGTTATCTGAAGGGACTAAAACATCCTTAAGAGTTTCCAAATCTTCCACCAACACACCGGCGCCCCGAACCACACAAGTCAAAGGATCTTCGGCAATCGCAATGGGCATCTGGGTTGTTTCTTTGACTAATTTGTCCAATCCTAAAAGCAAGGCGCCACCCCCGGCCAAGGCAATTCCTCTGTCTAAAATATCAGAAATCAGTTCAGGCGGAATTTCCTCAATTACTGCTTTAATATTGTTTACTATAACGCGCAAACTTGGCATTAATGCTTCACGCACTTGAGCGTCGTTGATTATAACTTCTTTAGGCAGCCCAGTTACCAAATCCCTGCCTCGCATTTTCGCGGTCAACGAATTTTCCAGGGGATATGCGGAGCCTATTTTAATCTTAACTTCCTCGGCCGTCCTTTCCCCAAGCAGTAAATTAAAATTTTCCCTCGCATACTGTATAATATTTTGATTCATTTCATCCCCTGCTACCCTTATGCTTTTAGAAACAACTATACCGCCCAAAGAAATAACCGCGATTTCCGCCGTACCCCCGCCAATATCCACAATCATGCAGCCGGTAGCATCCTGTACAGGCAAACGGCTGCCAATAGCCGCCGCCATGGGCTCTTCTACCAAATAAGCCTTACTGGCACCGGCATTGATTGCCGCATCCACAACCGCACGTCTTTCAACTTCGGTAACACCCGAAGGAATACCAATAACCACCCGCGGCCGTCTTAAAAAAGAATACGTTTGAGCGTGAACTTTATCTATAAAATACCTAAGCATGGCTTCGGTCACTTCAAAGTCAGAAATTACACCATCCACCAGAGGCCTGGTGGCTACAATATGGGGAGGCGTCCTGCCAACCATCTTTCTAGCTTCGTTTCCGATAGCCAAAATCTGTTTGGTACGTTGGTTAACCGCTACCACGGAAGGCTCATTTATTACAATCCCTTTACCTTTAACATACACCAAAGTATTGGCGGTTCCCAGGTCAATTCCTATGTCTTTGCTAAATTTTTTATATAGACTGTCAAACATAACAATTAAAAAATCTAAATTCTAAGGTCTAAAGCCCAAACAAATTACAAACACAAATTCATTACAGTTTATGTTCTAAATTTTGAATTTTGTTTGGCTTTTAGTTTTTAGAATCTAGACTTTTATTTAAATAAATCCAAAAGATTCTTTATTTCTACAAACTTTGCTTCTGTTTCGTTTCTCCTTTTTACCTCCAGACTTCCCTTTTCAATCGTTTTTGGTGAAACCACTACCCTATAAGGAATACCTATTAAATCCGAATCCGCGAATTTCATCCCGGCAGAAACATCCCTGTCATCCCATAAAACTTCAATCCCTAAACTTAATAACTGGCTATATATTTCTTCGGCTTCCTTTTCTGCGCCTTTTAAAGAAACCAAGTGAACCAAAAACGGCGCGACGCTGTTAGGCCATATTATGCCTTTTTCATCGTGGAATTTTTCAACAATTGCCGCCATTGTTCGGCCTATTCCAATGCCATAACAACCCATATAAAAAGGATTCTCACCACCATCTTCATCCCTATAAACAGCGCCTTTCATTAAATACGTGTAGTGGTATCCAAGTTGGAAAATATTTCCAACCTCAATTCCTCTTTGTTCAGTCAAAGGCACACCAGATACAGAAAGATAACCTTCTTTCACCAAAGCGATATCACCTTCAATGTCCGGCTTAAAGTCTCTATCAATATTAATATTTAATAAATCCATATGCTTTTTATTAGCCCCACCATAACCATTCTTTATTGTGCGTAATGAATCATCGGCAACAATAATTAGCTTTACACTTTCGTTTATAAATTTTTTTATTCCGACAGGGGAAATAAAACCCGGTTCTGAATGCAAATTGCTTCTTATTTCTTCTCCTGTTGCATGCCTTAAATCCCTTGCTCCAATTAAATGTTTGAGTTTTGTTTCATTTACATCCAAATCGCCACGAATAATAGCCAAAATATACTGGTCTTTTTCATCAACAAACAAAACGTCTTTAATTTGTTGCCAGAGAGGTAACTTATGAAAATTGACCCCGTCTTCCATAGTATTACCACGTTCAGCTTGGACTTCTTTTAAATCTTTTAACTCTTCGCTTATGTTGTAGTTTTGTTTTTTAAATTTTGCAATATCTTCATGCGCAGCATAAAAACCGTCTTTCGAGGTAAAAAATTTTGTCTCACCGATTTCGGACAAAACTACAAACTCATGACAATAGTCACCTCCTATATAACCATTATCAGATTCAACTACAACGGTCTGCAAACCCATTCTATTAAAAATCTGCGAGTAAACTTGCTTCATTTTTTCATAATAAGTTTTAAAGTCTTCCTCATTTCTATGAAAGGAATAACCATCTTTCATTATAAATTCTCTTACGCGTAAAAGTCCTCCACGAGCGCGCAATTCATCCCGAAACTTTGGAGAGAATTGATACAGCTGAAAAGGCAGATCTTTATAACTAAGCTGATATTTTCTTACTAAATCTACAAACATTTCTTCGGCTGTTCCGCCTAAGGCAAATTCAGAGTCTCGTCTGTCTTTTACTTTCATTAACTCAAAGCCAGTGGTGCTAGTACGGTTGGTTTCCTTCCATAATTCCAAAGGATGTAAAATTGGTGCCACCATTTCTTGAGCACCAACTTTATCCATTTCATCTTTCACTATAGACATGATTTTTTGCTGGGTCTTTTGTCCAACTGGCAAAAAATAATAACGCCCAGCCGCCGATTCCTGAATGTAGCCTGCTTGTTTTAACAATTTCGAAGAAATTATTTTTAAATCTTCCTCGGAAAAAGTTTTACTGGTTTTTAAAAAGTAGCTTGATTGTCTCATTGAATTAACCCCAAATAATTCTTTTTTCAAATTTTTTTCTACTTTCTGGATCGTTTTTTGTTAAATACTTTCTGATTTTTTCCAAAGCTTCCCGCTTTAAATCGCCAACTCTTTGCGGAGACACTGTCCCATTTCCTGTTTCAGAAGGCATACCTGCTGCAATCTCTTTTTCTGTTTTTTCTAAAAAATAATATTCTTCTAATATACGCTTATGTTTTATGCTCAAGCCGGAAAGTTTCATTAATTGTTCAAGCCATATTTTATTATCAAAAATTTCTTTCCAATCAATTTTGTCGCTATTTGGATCTTCTTGAAAAATATGTTTATCTTGTTCCATTAAAATCCTTTCACATCTTTAATAGTTACCAAAAGCATAAGTAAAAGCAAAAACGCAAACCCGGCGGTGTTTACAAATTGTTCTAATTTTTGATTATTTCTTTTACCACGGATTTTTTCAATAACCAAAAATAATACCCTGCCTCCGTCTAAAGCTGGAAAGGGCAAAATATTCAACACTGCCAAATTTAAGGATAAAAAAGCTGCAAACTGCATTAAGTGAGAAAAACCCAACTCCGCCACTTGCCCTGTAATCTGAGCAATTTTAACCGGCCCTCCCAAGGAAGAAAGTCCAATTTTAGAAGTAAATAAGTCATATAACCCGGTAATTATTGCTGACAATTGATAAAATGTTGTTTTTATACCCTCGTAAGGCGCTAAGTACCAAGGAAAAGTCATTCTGCCTAAAGAAGCCAAAGCTATACCAGTCGGGCCTTCCCCAGGCTTAGGGTCTTTAGTCGAATTTACTTTTATTTCAAGAGTTTCTTTTCCGCGAACAATATTAAACAACAATTCATTGCCGGCCTGGGATTTTACATATTCTCTTACCTCGTCCGTACTGTTCATTGTATTGCTATTTATACTCAATATTACATCGCCCGGCTTTACTCCTGCTTTTTCGGCAGGCAAATCCTTAACCACCTCTATAATAGCAACCTTTGGGTCTGAAAAAGTCGCGTTTTTGGGAATCTGCTCAAGACCGTCTATGGCCACCGGAAGCCCCACTATAAACCCCGCGCTAAACAAAGCCCAGGCCAAAACCACGTTCATGGCCACACCGGCCACTAAAGTAAAAAATCTGGGCCAAAAACCTTTGTTAATAAAACTTTTAGGATTATTTTCATGCTCATTGTTTTCACCCATAATCCTAACAAAACCACCCAATGGAATAAGATTTATGGAGTATAAGGTGGATTCATCTTTATGATTAATTTCTTGGTCGGACAGGCTTTTTTGGTGTCCCCAAACCACCTTCCAGGTGTTGTTGATTTTTTTTATTCCTACCAAACGGGGAGGGAAACCAAATCCAAACTCATGCACAACCATGCCGGACTTTTTTGCTACATAAAAATGTCCAAATTCGTGAGCCAATACCAGAATGCCTAATATGATTATAAAAATTAAAACGGTGACCATGATTAATTCCTTGCGAGATTAAAAATTTTTTTGTAAGTTTTATCTAAGATATAAGGGATTTCAGAATATGCCCTTCCTTCAATGCTGCTAAAAATTGCCGAATATATCTCCGAAACTGCAAAAGGCTCTGTGCCGCTCAAATTTTTTTGCTCAATGCGCAAATAATCTTTTATTGAATCCAAAAAAAATTTTATTTCTGTCAAAAAAAGAGGTTCGAAATCAACCTTAACTCTATCGTCAGCGGTTAACTCGACGGCCACGGGATTAGTTTGTAAAGCTCTTGTATTTTCTATTTTCTGTTTGCTATATATAAGATTTTTATCCGCTTCATGGGCATGCTTTAAGTAAAACTGCATTTTGTTTAATGAACCTTCAAGCCTACCGACCAGCTTTTCCAAGTCAGTTTTTTTCTCCCCGCCAAATAACTCCTTTAATTTATGTAAACCTGGAATTTCTGCCATAAATTTATACAGTCATTATATCTTTTTCTTTCGCCTCAGCGTGTTTTTTAACTTCCTCATTATAGCTGTCTATGCTCTCCTGTAATTTTTTCTGTCCGTGAACTAAATCGTCTTTAGAAATTTTGCCGTCAGTTTCCGCTTTTTTCATTGCTTTAATAATTGACTCGCGGACATTTCGTATGCCGATTCTGGCTTTTTCCGCGGTCTGCCCTACAAGCTTAACCATTTCTTTTCTTCGCTCTTCGTTTAAAGCTGGTAAAATAATCCTTACTACGTTGCCGTCACTGGAAGGATTAAAACCCAAGTTAGCCGCTTGTATTGCTTTTTCTATTGATTGCATTTGGCTTTTGTCCCAAGGACTTATAACCAAAGTTTTGGCGTCTTGCACAGTTATGGAAGCTACATGCTCCAGCGGCATTTTACTTCCATAACTTTCCACCAGCACAGTATTTAAAAGCGCCGGGTTGGCACGCCCGGTGCGAATTCCGCCTAATTCATGCAAATAATGATCCAAAACTTTTTCAAACTCAGTTTTATGTTCGTTGATTATTGCGTCAATCATAATATTAATTAATTATTTGCATAAAGGCCGGCGTAGCTAATTTGCGGCAAATTTGGGTCAATGGCAATAAAGTTAACAAAACCGTTAGTAGCTACGCTTTGAGTTTGCCACGTAATTCCACCATCCACAGACTTGTAGATTGTGGAGGCAACCGCTGTATACACTATATTACTTGAGGTTTTGGCCAAGACAATGGGTCTGGGGTTATTTTCCCCAGCCCTTACCGGAAGTTGCAAAAATAACCAATTTTTACCTTCATCAGTTGTTTTATATACTCCCTTCTCCGTTGTTAAGTATATAAGAGAAGGGCTTAGGCTGTCTACATAAACCTGGTTATAAATAGGGTTTTCATTAAAAGGAAGGATAAAACCCGCTATACTTACGGCCTTGCCTAAATTTTCTGTTAAATTAACAAAATTATTAATCATAGAGTCGGACTTAAATAGGCCTTTATTTTTGACAAGAGTGTAAAAATTACCATTTTGCCAAAAAACCCTGTTAATCCGGCCTTCAAAATTCTTAACCATTTGCCAATTCAGCCCGTAGTCAGAACTTTTAATAACACTCCCACTTTCAGTGCCAATTATTATCTGATTGGCCTGACTGGGGTTTACTGCCACCGTACGAACCGGGTTAATGCTGGTCGCCTCATTATAAATCTCTTGCCAACTGGCGCCCCCATCGGTAGTCTTAAGTAACTTACCATGGTCGGCAAACATTCCGGCAGCATAGATAATTTTACTGTCTTTAGGATCCAAGGTAAAATCATAAACTAAAATTTTTGACAAAATTCGCGACCAGCTTCCGGCTGAGTCTTCCGACTTATAAAGGCCTCCGTTATAGGCTGCGGCGTAGACTGTTTGGGTATTTTGGGAATCTATAATTATTTTGGAGATATTTAACCCGGTTAAGTTACCTTCAGGACTTTTTAATGTATTGGCAAACTGCCAATCAACTCCCCCGTTTACAGTTTTTAAAACTCCCGAAAGGCTGGTTTTATTTAAAATATTGCAGGAAGCTGACAAAAAAGCCAAAACCATTAAGACCAACAAGCGCTTTTTCATAAGTTTAAAAATAAATTTTGCAAAATTAATTTTTTATTTTTATTAAAATTAAAATCGTTTATGGATAAGGTAAGCTGTGAGGCCATTTTATATAAAGCAGGGTTATTTTTTAACCTGTTTAATACTAAAAGCAACCATTTTTGGAGCAGCTCCTTTAATACGGAGCTGTCTTTTTCAGCATAAGACCCAATAAGGCCAAGTCTTTCGCCTTTGCTCATTTGGGTTATTCTTTCAAGCTCGGCTAACAGCCCGTTTTCCTGAGTAAAATATTCTTGGTCGTCGGACAAAGCACAAAGCCTGGAAACGCTGCCAAACGAAATATCTAACAAGCGCTCGTTAGTGGAAAATTTTTTTTCTGCTGAATAGGCTTCAAGTTCCGCCACGGGAAGTTTATGGAAATAAAACACCTGGCAGCGAGATTCAATAGTTGGAAGTAATTTTTGACTGGAAATCAAAAAAATTAAAGTATTTTCCCTAGACTCCTCTATTGACTTAAGCAGCGCGTTGGAACTTTCTAAATTTAACCCTTCTGCATTATCAATTAAGGCGATTTTGCACCTGGCGACAAAAGGTTTTTGCGTGAGCCATTCAATCAACCCCCGAATTTCTTCCACACCGCCTGAGTCAGCATTATGCAATTTAAAATCCGGATGTCTATACAAATTTTGAATGTTCAAAATTTTACTAGCCAGCTCTTTTGCAAAAAAAGCCTTGCCAATGCCGCTAGGACCTACAAACAAATAACTGCCGACAATATTATTAGTCAATAAAAAAGTTTCAAAAATCTTTTTATTTCTAGTATGACCAAAAGTTTGCCAATTCATAAATTTACTTAACGATAATAACCGCTTTCGCCTGGCTGAAATTTTTTTCTCCAATTTCGTAAATACCTGCTGCTTGAAACTGATATTTATAACTCTTGTTGCTCAAAACCGAAGTTTTAGATCCAAAATCAGGCGCTCCATCTTTACCGGAAATTAAAATTGGCCAGAAATCGCCGCTGGAAGTATTCTTAAAAAAAACCCAGTCGTTAGCCTTTATGGTTAGGTGCGTGGGGGAAAAAAGTTCGCCTGTAAAAACTATTTCTACCACCTGAATGTCGGCGGCATTATCCAAGGACTCTTCGCCCGGAGAAAAAACTGCTTCGGATTTTGTTACACCTGGGCTGGGCGTGGGCTTAGCCTTTGTCTGACTGTTAATCTCTTTATTTACATTTACTTGCCCAGTGGCTTGGGAGTCAAATTCACTCTTGCTCTCCGGCGCCTTAACCTCTTTGCTTTTTTTAAAAAAAAGGTAATAGTAACCTCCTGCTAAAACTAATAAAAATATTAAAAATAGAGTTAAATTTTTTTTCATAAATTTGGTTTTAAATTTTCCAAATATGTATTATTATAACATATATGAGAGTAAAGTACGAAGAAGACGGCACCAAAGCGAAAAAAAGGGAAATTAAAAAACGCCCTCGTATGAAAATGCACGGCCGTTCTTTACTTAAACAAAACAAGTTTGCCGGAAACAAACTAACTAAAAAATAAATGGGTGAAGTGAGTTTCCTAAAACCAGCGATCAAGATCTTGGTTATAGTTGGACCCACAGCTTCAGGAAAGTCTGAGCTGGCTGTTAAGCTTGCCAAAAAAAATAACGGTGAAATTATTTCGGCTGACAGCCGGCAAATTTACAAAGGCATGAATCTTGGCACTGGGAAAGTGGCTGGCAAATGGCAAAACAATAAATCTTATGTTTATAAAGGCATCGTCCACCACTGTGTAGACTATGTAAACCCAAAAAAACAATACTCAGCCGGGCTGTTTAAGCGCGACGCGCAAAAAGCTATTACTGATATTCTAGAAAGAGACAGACTGCCAATTTTATGCGGCGGCACCGGGCACTGGGTAGACGCTGTTGTGTATGACCAAAATCTGCCTGATATTAAACCAAACAAAAAACTTCGTGCGGCTTTAGAAAAACAGTCGGCTGATGTTTTATTTCATCGCCTTCTTAATTTAGACCCAGTCCGCGCTAGTACCATAGACAAATTTAACAAACGTCGCCTAATCCGCGCTCTTGAGATAATTATTACAACCGGCCACCCAGTTCCACCGTTAGCGGTACAATATGGTTCGAGCTTGTCGAGAACCATAAGTGGCAATAACTTCTCCATAAAGTCGAAGACTATTGCCCCAACTCACAACGTGCTGTGGCTCGGAATAAAAACCAACCAAACCGATTTATACAAAAAAATAGAAAAGCGCTTAAAACAGCGTTTAAAACAAGGAATGATCAAAGAAGTAAAAAAACTTCGTGCGGATGGTTTGTCATGGCAAAGACTTGAATCTTTTGGCCTTGAATACCGCTTTGTCTCGCTCTACCTCCAAAAAAAAATATCTTACGAAGAAATGTTTACAAAACTTCTCTACGCCATAAAACATTACTCAAAACGCCAACTCACCTGGTGGAAAAGAAATAAGGAAATTAAATGGATGACTCCACAAATAAAACCGACGGATAAATTAGTAAATAAATTCTTAAATTCTATATCTTAGATTTTAATTTCATTGACTCTCTCTCTGAAATTTGCCACAATGCCTCCGAAAGGAGGCGCAATGCCGCGAGGCTTAGCACCTGCGAATCGCGATGAGATAATGGAACGGTTTTTTGCCGTTCCAGAAGCCGGAACTGAATCTGAAAGCCAGGATTCTACACAACCACACAAACCTATAATCTGTTCGGTACCCGGGTGTGGGTACCAACTCAACCCCGATGGTAGCTGCTGGGGGTGCTTACTGGATGTGACATAACTGCAAGCATCACATCCATAACCAAAACGCCGCACTGGACTTGACATCCACGTGCGGCGCTCTTTTTTTGCCTTACAAGGCTTTTTATTTTTATTGTTAGACTTTCCACCAGAGGCGGACAGGTGTGGAGAACCATAAAATAACTTCTCCACTAGAGCCTGCCCCGTGCCTGACACGGGGTTGAAGAGTATTTTGAGACAATTAAGTAATTCTGTTGGCATATAAACGTAATTTGTTCAAACTAACCACTCAGACCCCGAGGCTCTGCGAGGGGGAAGAGTCGCTTAAATACCTGTTTTACAAGGGATCCTTCGCTCCGCTCTGGATGACTTTAGATATAAACTAATTTCATAAACAAAACTAATTAATGAAAAACGAACAAAAAAGCCCTATTCAAGGGCTTAATTGTATTTTATCACCAACAGGTTTATTTAACAGTCACAGTATTTTTATTCAGCAAGTTTTTTCTTAAGCAGTTCGTTAATTACGCCAGGATTCCCTTTCCCCTTAAGCTCCTTCATTGTCTGTCCGACTAAAAACCCAAAACTTTTTTCTTGCCCGGCTTTAAAGTCAGCGACTGCTTTTTCGTTAGCCGCGATAATTTTATCAATTGCCTCGGAAATGGCTCCTTCGTCGCTTGTCTGCTCAAGACCCAAGTCCGAAACTATATTGTCCGGTTCCCCGCCTTTTTCAAACATAACTTTAAAAACTTGCTTGGCAGCGCTGCCGGAAATTTTACCGTTTTGAATTAAAGTTAACATTTCCGCAAAATTTTCAGCATTTACTTTAGAATCTAGTGGATTCATTAATTTCTGGTTTAACATCGCACTAAACTCGCCAAGCACCCAATTCGCGGCTTGTTTGATTAACTGTTTACGATCAATATTGGGAGTTTGGGTTAACCACGCGTCTATTTCCGTGATTACGTCTTCAAAATAACTGGCAAGTTCTTTCCAGTTTATTAAATTTTCCACGTCTGCCTCGGGCAAACCAAACTCCTGTAAAAATCTGGCGCGTTTTTGCGCGGGCAACTCCGGCATTCTGTTGCGAAGATCGTCCAAATACTCTTTGGTAAATTGCAGCACCGGCAAGTCAGGGTCTGGGAAATACCTGTAGTCATTTGCTTCTTCTTTTGAACGCTGCTCCACGGTACAATTGTTCTTTTCATCCCAGCCCATAGTTACCTGCTTGGGCGTGCCGCCTTCTTTAAGTATTTCTATCTGCCTGGCTATTTCATAGTCTATGGCAGCCTGGGCAAATTTAATGCTGTTTATATTTTTTACTTCCACCTTATATTTAGGAAGTGTAGTTTCGCCGGGCTTACGAACAGATATATTCGGTTCAACACGCATAGTACCTTTTTCCATATCGCACGAAGACGCGCCTAAATAACGGACAATATTACGTAGTTCGGTTAAAAACGCCTTAGCATCTTCCCCACTCTCCAGTTCGGGCTCAGTAACAATTTCGAGTAGCGGCGCTCCTGCGCGGTTATAATCTACCAGCGAATAAGGCAAGCCTTCAGGGTGAATATTTTTACCCGCATCTTCTTCTAAATGAGCACGGGTGATACCAATTCTTTTCGTCATCGCGAGTCCCGAAGGGGCGTGACGATCTGTTGTTTTATTAGATTGCTTCGCCTCGCTCGCAATGACAGGAATAGATATATCCAAATACCCGTCTCTGCTAATAGGCCGGTCATACTGCGAAATCTGGTAACCCTTAGGTAAATCCGGATAAAAATAATGCTTGCGGTCAAACTTACTCCATTCATCAATCTGGCAATTTAAAGCAAGACCTACCATAGCTGCTAAGCGTATGGCTTCTTTATTAGCAACAGGCAAAGTCCCCGGCTGGCCGGTATTGACTTCGTCTATGTCCGTGTTCGGCTCTTTTTGGTTCGGATTATTGGCCGCGCGTCCAAACATCTTAGACTTAGTCGCCAATTGAATATGGATTTCAAATCCAATTACTGGCTGGTATTCGGTTGAGCTTTCAAAAATTTTCATAAATCTTATATCGTATATCTTAAAATCCCGGATGCTTCCTATGCCAATCCGTAGCCTGTTGGTACGCATAGCCTACATTAAATATAGCCCGCTCTCCCCACTGCGGACCGATAATTTGTAAGCCCACAGGCAGTCCATCCATAGACGGACTATCTCCATCTGATGGTTTAGCAAAACCGCATGGCACAGACAAAGCAGGAAGCCCTGCAAGCGAGGCAGGGATATTTAATTGGTCAGCAATATATCCATGTAAGGGGTTATCTGCCGCCTGGCCAAGTTTGGTGGCAACCGAAGGAGTGGCAGGACCAACTAACACATCAACTTTTTTAAACACCTCTTCAAACTCATTAACAATCAACCTTCTAACCTTCTGCGCTTTTTTATAATAAGCGTCGTAGTACCCGGCGCTTAAAACATAAGTTCCTGTCATTATTCTGCGCTTGGCTTCGTCGCCAAAACCTTCCGCACGGCTTTTGGCATAAACTTCATATAAATCTTTGGCATCTTTTGAAACATGCCCGTACCTAATGCCATCATATTTAGCCAAATTAGAAGAAATTTCCGACGGACAAATAATCGCGTACACCATTTGCCCAAACTTTGCTGTCGGTAAGCTCACTTCCATAATCTCCGCCCCAAGGCTCTTTAAGCTTTCAACCCCTTGCATCACCCGCTGTTTTAAATTATCTTCCATCCCATCCACAAAATATTCTTTAACAACTCCGATTTTCATTCCTTTAGTGGCAGATATGTCCAAATTAAATTTGGCCGAAAAATCCCCGGTTGTGGAATCTTTTTCATCGAGACCCGAAGTTACTTCCGTAACCCGGGCAATATCCTCCACCGACAGACCTAAGTGTCCAATAGAATCTAAAGATGAGGCCATAGCCACCACGCCATACCTGGAAACTCTTCCATAAGTGGGTTTGTAGCCGGTAACCCCACAAAGCGCAGCCGGATTACGAATGCTGCCGCCTGTGTCTGTCCCTAATGCAAAAGGTGCAAGCCCCGCAGCCACTGCCGCGGCGGAACCCGAAGATGAACCTCCCGGCAAACGGGTTTTATCCCAGGGATTTTTAGTTAAGCCATAAGCTGAAGTTTCTCCGCTGCTGCCATGCGCAAACTGGTCTTGGTTTAACTTGCCTAAAAGTACTGCTTTTTGTTGTTTAATTTTTTTTACAGCCGTAGCGTCATATGGCGGAATATAGTTGTCTAATATTTTAGACGCGGCCGTGGTACGAATACCTTTTGTTAAAAACATATCTTTTGCCGCATAAGGTATGCCGCATAAAAATGGATTCTCTCCCGGCGAATTTATAAACACGTCGGCTTCTTTTGCGTTTTTTAAAGCTTCCTCTTCCGTAACTGTTATAAAGCTGTTTAAATCCTTGTCTAAACTTTTTATCCTAGACAAAAAATATTTCGTCAGCTCAACCGACGAAACTTGCTTACTGTCAAGTAATTTTCGTAATTCAGTTAGTGAGAGGTATGCAAAATCCATGAAGAAAGTATTAAGTATAACGTATAGAGTATAATGCTCCTGCCTAATACCTAATACCTAATACCTAATACCTTCCTACAATATTGCTTTTACCTTAAAATACCCGTCTTTCATTTCCGGGGCCTGGGAAAAAATTTCCTTCCTATTTTCATGGTCAACCACAACATCCATTCTTTGCACGTTGACTAAACCCGTAACTTGGGACACTTCTTCCAAACCCTCCACGTTCACCTGCTTTAATTCTTCCACATAATCTAAAACCGTAGAAAGGTCTTTTTGAAACTTTTCCACTTCGTTTTCCGTTAATTCAATACGAGCTAAAACAGCAATTTTCTTAACTTCTTCAGTTGTAAGCATAACCCGCTGGAATTTCTTTGCAAACTGTTATTTAAAAGTTTAAACTCTCATTAGATTTTTTGAATCAAACCAGCCAAAACGGCTAATCTAAATTACAAAAAAGCTCTACTGGGTATAAAAGGATTATACCAAAAGTCCAGGTTTAATTACAAGCCTTAATTTGAAATGAAAGATTTATTTTATCTGACCCCGCTGGCTGAGCCGCAAAAATATTGCAGTTAAAAATTGTTTCTTAATCTGTATTTGCATATCTGAAAATAATTTTTTTGACTCTAAAATAAAATCTATCAAAGGCTCTTCTGAAGCATAGGACAAAAGACTCGCTTCCTCTTTCAAAATTTCCATGATTTCCAACTGGCTGCTCCAGTTGCTATCCAAAATCTGCAAAATTAAGTTTTGGCTGGCAGCATAAACTTCTTTGTCTGTTTTCAGGCCTTCGGCCAATGAAATTAAATATGTTGATGATTTTTCCACGGCCTGCGCAAAGGTTAATTCCGCTTTTATTTTACGGCCGCTGTCAACATAAAAAGGATTTAGCCATTCATTAAAAAATCCTGTTAACTGCTTCGCGGGACGTTTATCTAAAGCCTTAAGCTGACTAAAGTCCTCTTCTTCAACAACAATGCTAAAAATCTTGGTTACCTCCTGGGCGATTAATTTAGGCTCCCCCAGTTTGAGAATCTCGGCAATTACTTCATGAATACTGTTTTTAACAAATTGCCAAAAATTAGTTTCATTTTCCAGTAAAGAATCGCGCAGATTATAAATAAAATGTCTCTGAAAATTGGTTATACTGTCATATTTATATAAATAAATACGCGAGTCAAAATTCTTGCTTTCCACAAAATCCTGAGCCTTTTTAAAGGCTTTGTCTAAAGAAGGCGCGCTAATATATTCGTCCTCAGGGATATCCAATTCTTCCATCACGTCAATAATTTTTTCACTGCCAAAGAGTTGCATAATTTCATCTTCCATAGAAATTAAAAACACGCTTTCGCCAGCTTCACCCTGTCTGCCGGAACGGCCGATTAACTGTCCGTCTATTCGCCTAGATTCATGTCTTTCCGTCCCCATAACATATAAGCCGCCTATTTCCAAAACACCCGGTCCAAGCAGAATGTCAGTACCCCGTCCGGCCATATTGGTGGCCACCGTTACCATACCGGCTTGCCCGGCCTGCGCAATTTTTTCTGCCTCAGCCCTATGATCCTTGGCGGTTAAAAGCTGATGAGGGATGTTAGAGTTAAAAAGCATTTGCGAAACCTGATGAGCCGTCTCAACATTCCGGGCACCAATTAAAACCGGCTGGCCCCGGGAATTAATTTGTTTAACTTTTTTTATAAGTGAAACAAACTTGCCTTTTTGTGTTTTAAAAAACAAATCATTATGGTCAATCCTGGTAATCGGCTTGTTGGTTGGAATTTGAACGATATCTAAATCATAAACCCGGTTAAATTCCGAACGGCTGTCCATAACCGTACCTGACATACCCGACAATTTTTCATACATTGGAAAAAAATTTTGAAAAGTAATGGCGGCCACTGTTCTATCCGCCTCCTTTACTTTGACCCGCTCTTTGGCTTCAATAGCCTGGTGTACACCATCGGTAAACCGCCTGCCGGGCAAAACCCTGCCCGTAAATTCATCTACTATTTCCACGCCTTCGCCGGTAATAATATAATCGCGGTCACGTTCAAAAATTACCTTAGCTTTTAAACACACATCCAAATAAAAAACATACATGGGGTTGTCTTTGGAAAAAATTGGAGTTCCCAACAGTTGTTCGGCTCTGTCCAGACCTTCGTTGCTCAAACTTATGAATTTATTTTTATAATCAACAGTGTAATCCCTTTCCTCTTTAAGCTCCTTGGCAATGCGGGTAAATAAATCATAATATTGGCGCTGTTCTCTGACTGCTTCCGCTATAATCAGCGGGGTACGGGACTCATCTATTAAAATTGAGTCTATTTCGTCTACAATGCCAAAATGCAAAGCATGCTCGGGTCTTAAAACCCTATCTGCCTTGGCAAACACCAAATTATCGCGCAAATAATCAAATCCGATTTCTTGATTGGTCACATAAGTTATATCCGCCAAATAGCCCTTGCGCCTGTCTTCGTTTTTCATGCTGGAAGTAATATGCCCGACATTTAAACCCAAAAAATTATATAGTTTGCCCATCCACTTAGCGTCCCGTTCGGCCAAATAGTCGTTAGTGGTAATTATATGTACACCCCTGCCAAGCAGCGCGTTTAAATAAACAGGCATAGTTTCGGTTAAAGTTTTCCCCTCCCCTGCCTTCATTTCAGCCACCTTGCCGCTATGTATTACCAAGCCGCCCAAAATTTGCACTTCAAAAGGCGACTGTCCTAAAATCCTCCTGGCAACTTCATTGACCAAAGCAAAAGCCGGCACAATTAAAGAATCCGGCTTAGCGCCTTTTTGCAGGTCGTCTTTAAAAGCCAATGTTGCCAGCCTAAGTTCCTTGTCGGTCCAACTTTTATATTCTTCGCGTTCGCGCAAAATCATTTTCAACCTGTATTCCTGATCCTTCAACGCCAAGTTGTCAACATAATTGTCAACCGATTTTTTTATTTTTTCTAACAGCGACATTAAAATTAACAGTTTGGGTTCAAAAGATTTTAAAGACCTCTTTTGAACCTTTTTTTTTTTGTTTCACTCCAAGACTTATTTTCATTATTACTATACCACAAATACCCGACGTAAGCCAAAATTTTACTTTAACAAATTTAACTACCCGTATTTAAAGGCTCACAAGGACTGAGCCTTTAAAATTACTTTTATTTATAACATTTATTTTTAGTCTATAAAGTGCTACAATAAGTAAGATAACATTAAACAAAATTATATGATCTTTCTCTATGTTTTAATAGCCTTGGTTATTTTAGCTATTATTATTTACAATGGTTTGGTAAGCAGCAAAAACCGGGTGGATGAAGCCTGGAGCGACATTGAAGTCCAATTAAAGCGCAGGTACGACCTAATTCCGAATTTAGTGGAAACCGTAAAAGGCTACGCCAAGCAGGAATCTTCAGTTTTAGAAAACGTTACCAAGGCCCGCACTATGGCTATGGGCGCCGGCAATATGCAGGAAAAACTCAAAGATGAAAATATGCTTTCAGGCGCGCTTAAAAGTTTGTTCGCCGTGGCGGAAAGCTACCCGGACCTTAAATCCAACACCAACTTTATGCAAATGCAGCGCGACTTAACCGACACGGAAGACAAAATCCAAGCCGCGCGCCGCTTTTACAACGGCACTGTGCGCGACTACAACACCAAAATTCAAACCGTGCCCAGCAACATATTCGCTTCAATGTTCGGCTTTAAAGTTCGCGAATTCTTTGACATAGACGAAAAAGGACCAGAGGGACAGCCAGTTGCGGTAAAATTTTAAAAATTATTTTGGAACCATATGGATACCAAACGCTCAGCTGAAAGACAAAATGAGATGGAAGGTACGGTCGAGGATCTGAAAAAAATCGAAGGTGAAGGACTTGAAGGCCATGAAGGAAGTGGGGCTGATGTTAAATTTGTTTCAAAAGAAGAACAGCAACAAAGAAAAGAAGCGGAAATAAAAGACGTGGACAGAGCTTTTGCAGAATATGTTAGAAAAAATCTAGCGCTAATAGCTAATAGACAAAAATTATATGATATTTGGTTAGGTAATATTCAAACCAATACCTATCCGCCTATGTATCTTCAGAATAGTGTGGCAAGGAGTGTTATACACAATAACCCCAACAAACCTCAAGCAGTTTATGAAAAAACCGGCGAAAACGAATTTTTAGTTTGCTATGTTGACGAAAAAGGTAACCTAAATAGAGTAAATATTGACTTTACTAAAATACCAGGGGCCAAAGAGGCAATAAAACAACTCGGTCACCCAATTGAATTTTTAACCCTACAGTTTCAAAAGATGGGTTGTTCTTCTGACCAAATAGGTTTAGTTACTTCATTCTCGGGCCATGAAAGAGTTGGTTTGAAAAAATGTTTGCAGATTTAGAAGCAGTAAAATAAATGCTTACCTACGACCACATAGCCAAAAATAAACGCGAAAGCTGGATTTTAATATTCAGCTTTTTGGTCATTATTAGCATTTTGGGTTTTGTTTTTTCCCAGGCATATGGAAGAACCGAAATACTATATTTCGCTGTGGGGTTTTCAGTGTTTTCTTCCCTAATTTCATATTACTTCAGTGATTCCATCACACTCGCCCTTTCGCAGGCCAAACAAGTAGACAGGCAAAATAACCCGGAACTTTACCGTTTGGTAGAAAACCTCTGTATTGCCGCCGGGTTACCCACTCCTAAAATTTATATTATAGAGGATACCGCGCCCAATGCTTTTGCAACCGGTAGGGATCCGAAACACGCGGTAGTTTGCTTTACCACTGGCATTTTACAAAAACTTGAAAAAGTGGAACTAGAAGGCGTGGTTGCGCACGAACTTTCCCACATTGGCAATTACGACATACGGGTTATGACTTTGGTCGTTGTGTTAGTAGGCGTGGTCACTTTACTTGCTGATTGGATGTTTAGAGCAAGCCTGTTTGGCGGCAGAAAAAAATCTAACAATGAAGGCGGTGGTCAATTACAAGCAATTTTAATGATAGTGGGAATTATTTTAGCAATCCTTTCGCCAATAATTGCTGCGCTGATCAAACTGGCCGTGTCCAGAAAGCGCGAATATTTAGCCGACGCCTCCGGCGCGCTTCTAACCCGCTACCCGGAAGGCTTGGCTAGGGCGTTAGAAAAAATTTCCGCGGACTCAGAACCGCTCGAAGCCGCCAACAAAGCCACGGCGCATATGTATATAGTAAATCCCTTTCACGAAGATAATGTTATGAAGCTGGATAATAAATCAAACGGCCGAAGTATGTTTGCTGGCTTGTTTAACACCCACCCACCGATACAAGACAGGATTACAAAATTACGAAATATGAACCTTTAAACATTTGTCCTGCGAGGTTTTAACAGAGCAGGGAGGGGAATATTTAGAGACAGTTAAGTAATTTTGTTGATATACAAACGGAATTTATTATAACAACCACTCAGACCCCGAGGTTCTGCGAGGGGGAAGAGTCCCTTAAAAGGGATCCTTCGCTTCGCTCTGGATGGTTTCTAGTTTTTAGTTGTTACTAGTTTTGTAAAAGAAATTGGTTTATAAAAAATAAATAAAAA
>CAZDIP010000002.1:0-8063 GCA_964505635.1 uncultured Candidatus Saccharibacteria bacterium
CAAAATTAGCAGTTTTCCATGAAATATGTTCGAGCGGAGTTGTACAGGGAAGCCAATTTTATACAAAGCTCGGTTTCCGAACAACTTCTGTGGGCTGCCCTAAGGGCAGCCCATTGAGTTTGTGGAGTGAAAACAATTTTTTGATTCTGCAAAACCGGGTTCGAGCCACAGATTTTCAGTGCAGCGGATTTTTTGGGAGACGCAGGGCGCAGAACGCAAGGACGCAAATTAAACAAAATAAAAACCCTTCTAAAGTCACAAAAATATTTTATGAACTTAGAAGGGTGCAGGGCGTCCGTAGGGTCGCCCTGCTAATGCTTTTCCGAAAGATGATCAATTTGCCATCAAACGGCGAATGATGCCGAGCGTCTCACGCTCCCGCTCTGCGAAGAACTCGCTGCAGTGGAACGGGAAGGCGTCGATGTCTTCGAAGTCTGGATGGCGACTCTGCATGATACCGATAAATCGGTTTTCCGCAGGGCCTTCAAACGCGACTACGATTGGTTGCGAGTTGCCAAGTTGCCCGACCAGAATCTTGTTGCCGTTGGCATTGCGCAACACGAACTGATTCCAGGCAAGTATTTCGACCGGGATTCCGACAATCCGCGCCAGCTTGCGAACGTGTCGCAGGAAACGGCGACCAGAATTCATCCGCTGGACTTTCCGTTCCAGAGAAATTTCGTCATACACCGGTTCAAGACCGATGATGTCAATTTCTCCCTTGGCGATGTCGCGTCTGGACTCGCGCAATACATGGCGAAGTCCTTCAAGAGCTTGCAAATACGGCGTGCAATCACAAACCATCACTTTCATGGTTTCTATCTCCTCGTATTCAATTTTCGCACCAAAGTGCGTTAGGGTTTAATCCCTTCCAAACTCACCAATTGTTTGATGAACTTAGAAGGGGTGGGCAGAAAATCAAAATCTGCCCGCCGCACCGAATTGTATTTATTCGAACCTATAGAGTTCCTCCGTTGTTGTGTTCTCTCCCTATTCCGTGTAGATGCAGTTGTAGGCCGATGGAGCCGCACAGGCGAGCTCGATCTGCTCTCCAACTTCAAAGGTGATTGTTTCGAAGGCCCGGAACAGGCGGCCTTTGGCTCCGATGAGCCCTTGAACGACTACGATTTGCTCGCGTCGTTTGGCGATTCCGAAGTCGAATCTCCTCGTGCTTCCAGGCACCACCACGCCATGGGTCGCGTCATGTCCTTCCTCGGTCTTGTAGCCGAGACTCTCGACGCGCCCACCGTCTTCGAAGGTGTACACGTTGTGCTTGAGTGGAGAGTTCATATTACGAAGCCCTCCGTGAAGCGAGGTAGATATCGGCCTTCTTCATTTTTTGCTCCAGGTCGGCGTAGTTTAGGCCCTGTGGCTCGAAAACGTAGACGTCGACGGCGACCGGAATCCGCTTGAGCTTACGCCACGAGCCCTCGATAACCGACTGCTGCGCGCCGTTCTTGATTGTGGTCACGGTCGCAACATACGGACGATCGCTGCGAACTTCAAGCACAGTCCCGTCGCTCAGTTTGGCTTCCTTGGCCTGACCGACGTAGAGGTCTTGAATCTCGACCACTTGGTCACCGACGACGAGCAAGGCGAGCTCGGACGTCGGCGGGGTCGAGTTAAGGCGGGAGGATGTCCCGCATCCGGTTAAGAGAGTGGCCGCCAGGACGAATAACGCCAGGCCGGCAAAGAGTTTACGATAGTTGGGTTTGGTCATAGCAATAAAACTACAAGATTTATAATCTTGTTACTATGACCAAATTTCTATATTAAACTCCTGTCAAAATTTCCAATAATAACATTAAATTTTGACTTAACATTATAGCACTTTTTAATAATTTTGTCAATATTTGCGTATTTAAGGCCGAAATCTATAAATCACCTTACATTTACTAGGTTTTTGGAAGCCTAAAAAATACCTATTATAAAATATGCTACAATACCTTTGCTGTCCAATTACATATTCCAAATCGCCTTTTTTATATTTTGCTATTAAGGCGGCAACCCTGCCAGCAAAGCCAAAGCGATTTGGTGTAGTTGGACAGCCAGGGTTGCCCCTTTAATTTGTAAACAAAAAATGTATGAATTACTTTCTTTACGTTCGTAAGTCAACTGATGTAGAAGACAAACAAGTCCGGTCTATTGAAGACCAACTTGCTGTTTTGCGGACTTTAGCTAAAGAACAAAATTTAATAGTTGTTTCTGAATTTGTAGAAAAACAATCTGCCAAAATTCCCGGCAGAACTATTTTTACAGATATGATGAATCGGATAGAAAAAGGAGAAGCCCAAGGAATTATTTGCTGGAAGCTGGATCGCCTTGCTAGAAATCCTGTAGATGGCGGACAAGTTATGTGGCTTTTGCAAAGAGGAGTTATCCAGCACATTCAAACCAATGACAGGAGTTACCGCCCGAGTGATAACGTTATGATGATGAGTATGGAGTTTGGCATGGCTAACCAGTTCATTTTAGACTTAAGCTCTAACACCAAAAGGGGCTTGCGGGAAAAAGTTAAGCGCGGCGAGTATCCATCCCGTGCCCCGGTTGGGTATATTAACGATGTTAGAAACAAAACTATTTTGATAAATAAAAAAGCCTCAAAAGCAGTTTTAGAAGCTTTTGAGCTGTATGTTCAAGGTAATTCCCGTTTGGAAGATATTGCTCTGTTTTTGTCTAAACGAGGAATTACTACGAGTGGTGGCAGGCCTTTGAAAAAAGACCAAATATCTTTTATGCTGGCTAACCCTTTTTACTATGGACATTTCCGCTACGCTGGGGAAATGTACTTAGGACGGCATACGCCGATTATTCCCAAAAAGTTATTTGATGGGGTTCAGACCGTATTAAAAATGAGGAGCAGGCCGCAAAAGCGCGGGCCACAGCCTAAAGCTTTATGTGGCCTGTTTAGGTGCGGCGAGTGCGGCTGTATGATTACAGCGGAAGTCCAAAAAGGACATACTTATTACCGCTGTACTAAAAAGTCTAAACAAGTTAAATGCGGACAAAAATTTATTAGAGAAGAACTATTAACCAGACAGCTTACAGAAAGTCTAAGTGATTACGTTATGCCCCAAGAGTGGGCGGAAGAGTTAAGGCAAATGGCGGAGAAAGACTGTGAACAGTCTACTTTAACAACCGCTGAGTTTGTTCAAGAGTTAAGGTCAAAAGTAGAAGTTGTAGACCAAAGGCTAAAGCGCCTCTTGGATGGCTTTTTAGACCAGGATATTGAACAGGAAATTTACCGGCAGGAAAAGGCTAAAGCCATTTCCGAAAAACAGTCATTGAGCGAGCAAATAACTCGCTTACAGCAAAACCAGAACGCATGGCTCGAACCATTCATGCAGTGGCTCAAAGACGCAAGAAACTTGGGCGAAATAACACTTTCGCCCGAGCTGCATCCCAAAAAATCCGCTGCACTGAAAATCTGTGGCTCGAACCCGGTTTTGCAGAATCAAAAAATTGTTTTCACTCCACAAACTCAATGGGCTGCCCTTAGGGCAGCCCACAGAAGTTGTTCGGAAACCGAGCTTTGTATAAAATTGGCTCGGGAGCTGGGATTCGAACCCAGGACCCACCGGTTAACAGCCGGTTGCTCTACCGCTGAGCTACTCCCGAATAAACTATATTCTTTGGTTTAAAAAATTTCTTCCAAAGCCTGTCTTAAAATATTTTTCTCTTTTGAGAGATTTATTTTTATCTAAACAAGCTTCATAATAAACCAATTTTAAAGGTCTACGATTTTTTGTAGACTTAACTAAACCTTTATTATGATTTATTATCCTTTGTTTTAAATCGGGTGTCCAACCAGTGTAAAGCTTATTATCCTTTAAGCTTTGAAGTACATAGGTATAATACATATTATTAGCTACCCCGCCCCTGCCAAGAGCCTAAGCCGCAGGCGATGGCGGACAGGTCCTCGCCCGCTAATGCCTAAAGCATAGCTTTGGCGAGCGGGCCGAATATTCAACTTTTGGTATTTTACCACAAACCACACCAAATTTTCAAGACTTGATTTAAAATGCATATTTATTTTAATTTTGCTAAAATAAACTTGATTATTCAAAATACATGCCCGGAAAAAAAATTCTTTACAGCGACAACTTTCAGCAAGGTTATATGTATTATTTAACCCGGCCCTTGGGTAAAAATTTTGATGAAGGTTTTAGTCCAGACTTAACCCCAAAACAAATGCTGGACTTAGGGGTTTTTGGCGGAGCCTATTTTATTGGGGTAAAAAATTTAATTCCCAAAGATCTGCCCAAAGAGTGGTTTAAAAACATAGCCATGTCCTTGGACGGCGAAAAGCATGGGCAGCTAAATTTCTTTAAAGTTAATGCCAGCCAGCCTTTAAGCGTCTGGCAAAAAAAAGGTTGGATTCATCCGCAGGATCCGCACGGCTGGTTTCAGTGGTACTGCCGCTATTATTTAGGACGCAGAAGCGAAGACGACATAAGGCAGATTAAACGTTGGAAAGCAATAAAAAGGCATGTGGCACAAATAAAAAAACATTGTCGTCCTAAAAATTTTGACTGCCGCCCCGTGCAAAGACAGGCATTGCTGCATTGGGCGTATGACAGCCGTAAGTTTTAAATTTTAAAAAACCGAGCATGGGATTTTCTCTAGCCTTTATATTATCTTTTATCTCGTTGGCTTTTGGTATTGGTAGCGGAGTCTTTTTCTTTTTATTATGGAAAGAAAGCAGTTATAAAAACGGTTTTTTGTTAAGCTCCGCCATCGGCATATTTTTAATGTATCTTTTCCAAGTGCCGTTTATTTTAGCCAATGCCGGCGTGTCTTTTGTCCAAACGCGCTTTAATTTTTATTTCCTGTTCGCTTTTTTTGCCAACTTTTCTGGGCTAGTGCTTTTATTTTGGGCAGCCACCAAAGTTTTGGGCAGTTCCGGCCGCAGGAGGATTGCGGTGGCTTTAACCGCCTGGTTTGTATTTGTTTGCCTTTCTATCCTGAATAATTGGTTTTCTTACGGCCTGCTCAAAGAGCGCCTGCCGTTATTGGTTGGGGCATTTTTTATTTTTATTCCTTTAAGGCTGATTATTTTTGCTTCTTTAATCCACATCTGGTCAAAAAAACTTTGGCAAACCCAAAAAACAGCATTTTGGGCGGGAATACTTTTTCAAACAGCAGTATTGATTCATTTAATCAACTATTTTGTTTCCATTAAAAAAATACTATATTACCCTAAAAATTTTTGGTTTATAGCGATTGTGGACGACAAAATAATTCTGGTGTCCGGCATAATTGCCAGTGTGATTTTGGTAATAAGTTTGTTTAAAATTTTCCAAAGCCAAAAAACATTAGCGCCTTAATAAAACGCTTAAATTTATGCAGAAGCTGGAAAGAATTAAAACCAATTTTCAAAAATTAAAAAATGCTTTTAAGCGCTATGAGCGCTGGCTAATGCCGGTCACGCTTTCGGCCGGGTTTTTGGTTGACTATATTACTTTCGTTAATATTGAAATAAATACCGCGCTCTGGCTATTGCTTGGCTATTACCTTATGGCCGGCTTGGCCGTACTGTTTGTCCACGCTTACGACAACAGCCGGCTTTCGGACAAATTCCGCTACCTTCGCTTGTTTGCCCCTCTTTTAACCCAATTTTTGTTCGGCGGGCTTTTAAGCAACTCCTTTATTTTTTACTGGTTTTCCGGTAGTGTTTATTATAGCTGGCCTTTTATTTTAGCTTTTGTGTTTTTAATGGTGGCTAACGACGCGTTAAGACATTGGTTTTTTAAACCCGTGGTTCAGCTGAGTGTTTATTTTTTCGGTACCATCTCGTTCATTTCTGTGGCTTTGCCTTTTGTTTTTAATTCCATTGATCCTAAATTTTTTGTTTTTGGCAGCTTGCTTAGCCTGATGCTTTTCTTTCTGTACCTGGTTATTTTATTTTTGGTTGTACCGTCTACAAAAAGGCTGGCTATGCCCGCGGCGTTAATCGCGGTGGTAATTTGTGTGGTTATGAACTTTTTTTATTTTAAAAATTTAATTCCGCCGGTGCCATTGGCGTTGCGGGATTCAGGGGTGTTCCATGATATAAAAAGAAGCGGTGGCGACTATTTGCTTTTAAGCGAGGTAGAAAATTTTTGGCAAAAACTTTGGCCCGGCCAAAGCATTAAGTTGAAAGCGGGCGGGCGAGTTTATGTTTACACTGCCATTTATGCCCCAAAAAATTTTAATACTCCGATTTTCCACGCTTGGCAATTTTACGACCGTGAAAAAAACCAGTGGGTAGAAAAAGATCGTTTAGAATTTAATCTGACCGGCGGCCGCAAAAGCGGGTTTAGAGGTTATTCCTGGAAAACTATTTTGCCCGAGGGCAAGTGGAAGGTGTTGGTTAAAACCAGCCGCGGACAGATTTTAGGCGTGGTAAATTTTAAAATTGAAAAGACGTCAGCGCCTGTTGAATTAATTGAATTGTCAAAATAAAAAACCGCGGGTTATATTGTTATGTTTGATTTATAAACAAAATCAAACAATGTAACCGATTTAAACCACCGAAAATGCAATTAAGTTTAAATATAAATATATTTAAAAAACCCTATCGAATTTGAATGGGTTTTGGTGTATAAAAAAATTTGGCCTACTGTTGGTCGGTCTTAAATATAATTTGTGGGGTAGGGCTCAGGTTTTTTAAAAATTCTCTTTCGTTTTTTCCCGGTCATCTTTGATTCTTTGGGGAAAGAGGTTTAACTCACCGCATGATCGGCATTTAATTTCCACTTGACATTTCCCTTTCCGGTTTAAACATGCCCGGCAAAGGAGTTTGCGGCAAAACCTGCAACGATACTCCAAGAATGGGGCTCTGGCAATATTCATGGAGATATTATTTTAAATAATACTCTGAAAATCCGTTTTTGTATAGGCCTTTATAAGGCTGTCTTTAAAAAGGCATTGTGAAAACGAAAATAATTTTAGAATAAATTATTGCAAAAAATATTTTTTTATGATATAATTATATATTATATATTTAATAATAGTTTGTTGAAGCTCACTGAAGCTCACCGCCCGGTGAGTTTTATTTTTTTACTGAATTATATACGTAAACAAGGGTTTCACAGACTATGTTTTACCGCTTATAAATAAAGTCTTGCATTTTTTTGGAGCGGTTCAATATTAATTATTTTAAATATGAACGTGAGACCAAAGAGTCTAATTCCTAAAATCGCTTTGGCTTTAGCGGCTGGTGCGTTTTTGGGTATTATTTTTAATGTCCTGCCGCGCGTTTCTTGGCGCGTTCAGCCAGTTAGTGCCGCTGCTGTGTTAGCGCAGACGGGCGGTACGACGCAGGCTGGAGCGAATTCTATCTCAACAAGCCTAAGTTCTTCTACATCTGGCAATATGATTGTTGTTTGTCTGCAAACATCCGCCAATCTTTCAACGTCCGTGACGGATAATCAGTCCAACACTTATACTTTGGCTACCCGAGTTACTCGCAGCGGAAGTGAAATAAGCATTTACTATGCATATAATACAACCGGCGGAGTGACTACCATTACCGCGTCCTTTGCGGGTTGGTCGACTATTTCACGGATGATAGCGGCCGAATATAGCGGGCTTTTAAGCACCGATCCGCTTGACCGAGTGGCTAATTACGACAATGGTTGGAATGGCGGAGCGAATTTTACCAGCAGCAGTACGGCAGTGACGACCCAGGCCGACGAATTATTGGTTGGTTGCGCGGGCGACATTTATGGGGCAGCCGCTACTTTTACAGCCGGGACTAATTTCACCGGACAGCGAACCCAAGGGAGTTTGTTTTTGGAAGACAGAAGCGTGGCTGCCGCGGCTGCTTACGCGGCTACGGGCTCGCACAATCTCGCCTCAAGCTACGAAATTTTAGCTTCGCTGGCCACTTTTAAGATAAATACCGATCCGGCCGACATTTCCGCGCCCACAGTAACCGTAACAGCGCCCGAGGCGAACGCGATAGTAACTGGCAGCAGCGTGGCCGTAACCGCTACTTCAAGCGATGATACCGCGGTTGCTGGCATTAAATTTTATTACGACAGCATAAATCAAATAGGCGCGGAAATTACCGCTACTTC
>CAZDIP010000002.1:8163-103206 GCA_964505635.1 uncultured Candidatus Saccharibacteria bacterium
CCTCCTGGGATACCACGGCGCTGGCTGACGGCAGCCATTCTCTGATTGCCGTGGCCCGGGACGCGGCCGGCAACCGCGCGACTTCTTCGGCTGTTAGCGTTAATGTGCAAAATCCGCCGGTAATTTCATCCGTGGCCTCTTCCACATCCGCGACTACCACGACCATTACTTGGACCACCAATGAAGCCGCTACCAGCCAGGTGGAATATGGCCTAAGCCTGGCTTACTCCGCATCCTCTACGCTTAGCAGCGCCACCGTAACTTCGCATAGCATTTTGTTGTCTGGTTTGGCTACCTCAACGCTTTATCATTTTCGGGTGCTTTCGCGCGACAGCGCAAATAATTTAGCTACTTCCAGTGATTACACTTTTACCACCACCTCCGGACCCGACATATCTGCGCCGACTGCTCCCGATAATTTAACCGCCACCTCCACGTCATCTTCACAGGTAAGTTTGTCCTGGGACGCCAGTACGGACAATGTTTCAGTGGCTGGATATAATTTATATCGCGACAATGGATTTATTGCGTCAACCACCCAGGTAACCTATGCCGATACCGGGCTAAGCGCTTCTACAAGTTATAGTTATTATGTTAATGCCTATGATTCCGCCGGCAACATTTCTGCTTCTTCAACCCCGGTGTCAATCGCTACGGCTGCGGCCAGTTCGGCTACAGGCACGCCGGTAATTTTTTTTACGGACTTAACTTCCGGACCCAAAACGGGCGGGGAAGGTAATAACGGCGTATTTGTTACTATTTATGGCAACTACTTTGGCTCTAATCCGACTATTACAGTGGGAGGAGGAGCAGTCGCGCAAATAAAATCAGCGCCTAGTACCTGGATGTGGTATCAAAAAATGACTGTTCAACTTGGCTCGGCCGCTCAAACCGGGGATATTGTAGTAACCACAGATGCCGGAACTTCCAATGGCGTGCCATTTACGGTTAGAAGCGGTAACATTTATTTTGTCGCCACCACAGGCAGCAATAGCAATGACGGCAGTTTCGCTTCTCCCTGGCTGACCATGCTTTATGCCCGTGACAATATTTCAGCCGGGGATACGGTTTATATCAGGGATGGAGTTAATCAGACGGCTAACGACGGCCAGGGGTGGAATACTTCTTTTTTGGTTCGGGAAGGAGGCACTGCCGAGGCCGGACCTATGGCTTTTGTCGGCTATCCGGGCGCGACTGTGACTTTGGGTAATGTCAGCGGTGCCCCCGCTTATGGCGTGCGCTCTCATACAAGCGCTCCGGGTTATATAGTTTTTGCAAATATGGCTTTGACCGGCCTCTCCGGCCTGGTCACTTCCGGCCCTACCGCGCCATCTACGCCTTCTTCTATGTGGAGGATTATCGGCAATACTATTACCTGTCCCAACGGCGATGGCGAGTCCGGCTGTTTGGCAACTCAAAATTCCAGCTACGTTTATTTGCTCGGTAATAATGTGTACGACACAGGCGTAGTTGATGCTTCCTCTCATTACCACGCGGTTTATATTTCCACGGACACCAATCATGTATGGATTGGCTATAACACCGTGGCGGACGCCCGTGGCTGCCGCGGTATTCAAGTTCATTCTTCGGCCCTTGGCAGCGGCGGAGCTTCGGATCCCACGGGGCATAACTTGTATGACCTGCACATCTATAATAATTTAATACACGATACCCAGTGCGACGGAATAATTTTGGCTACGGTGGATCCTTCACAGGGTACAGTGGAAGTTTATAACAATGTAATTTATAACGCCGGAAAAGGACCCGCGAATCCTGAGAACACCGGAGCCTGGACTTGCGTAAATGTAGATGATATGACGAGCGGCGGCCTGCCCGGCAGCGGCACGGTCGAGGTCTACAACAATACCATGTATAACTGCGGCTCTTGGGATGATCCGCCTTACGGCAATGCTAATGGGGCGGTAATGAATGGCGGCAATAATTCAAGTTTATATATTCGCCTCCGCAACAATCTTATTCAGCAGGTAAGCGCGCCGTATCTTGTTATTTACACCAGCAACTCCCTAATAAACGGCTCATATAATTTATTTTACGGCCAGGGCGCCGCGCCTAACCAGGCTTATGTTACCGGCTCTGTGGTTAGTGATCCTTTATTGACCGATGTCGGCACTAACAATTTTCATCTTTCGTCTACGACCAGTCCGGCCTATAATGCCGGGCTAACAATAGACGCGCTGACTTTTGACTTTGAAGGCAACTCTCGGCCGCAGAGCAGCGTTTATGATATCGGCGCCTACGAATTTGCCTCCGGCTCATCCGTCTCAGACACAACTGCTCCTATAGTCGCGTTGACTTCACCGTCCAGCGGCGCGTATGCCAGCGGCGCGTCTGTGACCGTAACCGCTACCTCCACCGACAACACCGGAGTGGCGGGTGTTAAATTTTATTACGACAGCATAAATCAAATAGGCGCGGAAATTACCGCTACTTCGGCTCCCGAAACTTACACTGCCTCCTGGGATACCACGGCGCTGGCTGACGGCAGCCATTCTCTGATTGCCGTGGCTCGCGACGCGGCCGGCAACCGCGCTACTTCCACGGCTGTTAGCGTTAGCGTGGGCAACTCGCCGCCGGTTCGATCCGGCGGTTCTCCATCGGGTGTTTTGTCCGCGGGTACAGCCCTGGCAACTCTTTCTTTGATTACCGACGAAACCGCCACCTGTAGGTATGGCTCTACAGCCAACACGGCTTACGCCAGCCTGACTAACACATTCACTGACACCGCCTCGACCTCGCATGCCTCAATTCTTTCAGGCCTGACTAATGGGCAGTCCTATACATATTATGTCAGGTGCGTTGACAGCAGCGGCAATTATAACTCTGACGACTACGCTATTTCTTTTAGCGTGGCAAGCTCAGTCAGCAGCGGGGGTGGCGGAGGAGGAGGCGGGGGCGGAGGAGGATACAATTACCTCACTGTTGCCCAAGTAATTGCATCAGGGGTAACTAATGACTCGGCTTGGATTAGCTGGCAGACTAATTTTCCGGCCGACAGTCGGGTGGAATACGGCACTTCAACTGTTTATGGTTTTTTGACAACTCAGACTAGCGCGACTTCTGGGCATCGCATGTTTTTGCGGTTTTTAAATCCTAAGACAACGTACCATTTTAGGGTAAGTAGCTGGTCCTCAGCTTATGGCACTAGTGTATCGGCGGATTATGCTTTTGTAACCGGCCAAAACTTAAATACTACACCTGACTTAAGCGGCAATTTAGAGATGAAAACAAATTTTACCCCAAATACGCTCAAGCTCATCAATGACGCCGGAACTTATTATCTAATTAAAGAAAATAAAAGGCAAGGTATTGCTAACCCAGGCATACTATATAGTTACGGGCTTATTTTTGGACAAGCTAAATTTCCCACCGCGGCGGACAAACAATTACCGCTTGGTCCTTTACTGCTTCCCGCCAACGGTTCATTGGTTAAAAGCCAAGCAGATCCTACAGTTTATTTAATTAGCCAGGGACAGAGGTATGGTTTTGTTTCAGCCCAGGTTTTTCTTGCTTTGGATTTTAAATTCAGCTCGGTTTTAGTTGTTACAGATCCTGAATTGCAAGCCCTACCCAAAGCTTCAAACCTTGCTGACGAAAAAACCGCTCATTTACCCGGTCTTAATGTGAATATTGGCGGCACTATCTACTACATCGGTAACGACAATCAGCTGCATGGCTATCCTTCGTTGGCAGTCTACAACTCCTGGAACTTACCGAATGATTTTTCGCACGTTGTCATGCCAAATGCCGCTGACGTGGCTTTAAAAGTCGGGGAAATAGTAAAAATTAGAGTAATTGAATAAAAAACAAAGCGTGTTAAGGTTTCCGGCTTAATAAAAATTTAGGAGGATATTTTTTTATTGCCTGAGCCAATACCTGCATACTTAAAACCGCTACACAAAAATGTCAATAAAATTCAATCGAACAGCTGGACTGCTAAAATCAAACTCCCGGGTGAAACTTTATCAAAGATTTTTATCGCCAGTAATCGGCGTATGTTATAAACATATAATGCAATAATTTTATTACTCAAAGCCATCCTTCATTCATTATTTGCGAATTAAAATAAAACAAATTTTTTTATATTTGTTATACTTACCTTATGGAAAACTGGACTTGGAAAAATTCTAACCAACTAATAAATAAAGCTATTTCCATAATTTTAGCCTTACTAGTTTTAGTAGTGGGGGTTTTTTATTTTATTAAAATTCAACAAGGAGAACATGTTGCCAATGAATCGAAAGTAAAGTCAACGGATCTACAAAGTGAAAATAAACAAGCAAAGCCGGCTGCTAATTTAGATACTGGAGCTTATGAAAAAAAACTTTTAGAAATAGCTAACATTAAAGTTTCATCAATCAGCCCCACTTCAACTTTGGCCAATTTGTGGCCGGTTAAAACCGCCTATCCCAACTTTGGAGCGCTTTTGCCCTTTAACCGAATAGTTGCATATTACGGCAACCTTTATTCCAAAGGCATGGGGATTTTGGGTGAATATCCAAAAGAAGTTGTTTTAAAAAAACTCGCAATAGAAGCTGAAGTCTGGCAAAAAGCAGATCCAAGTACCCCGGTAATACCCGCTCTCCACTATATAGCCGTGGTGGCCCAGGCCGGCTCCGGCAAAGACGGGAAATACCGGAGCCGTATGCCGGACAAAGAAATAGACAAAGTTTTAGAGATGGCCAAAGAGATAGATGGGATTGTCTTTTTGGACATTCAGGTAGGCTTAAGCAATGTAGAAACCGAGGTGCCGCTTTTGGAGGATTATTTAAAGCTTCCCAATGTGCATTTGGGCATTGACCCGGAATTCGCCATGCGAGGCAAAGCCCATCCCGGTTCAGAAATAGGAAGCTTAGACGCGAAAGACATAAATTTCGCCGCAGAGTATTTAGCCGGTTTAGTCAAAAAAAATAAACTTCCTCCAAAAATTTTAGTCATACACCGGTTTACCAACCCCATGCTAACAAACACAAAAAATATCCTTCCCTTACCCGAAGTGCAAATTGTCATAAACATGGACGGATTTGGAGCAGGGGGCAATAAAATTAATACTTATAAAAGTTTTATTGCTTCCCAGCCGGTTCAGTTTACTGGCTTTAAATTATTTTACAAAAATGACACCGCGCGAGGCAAAAAACTCTTAACGCCAAAAGAAATCTTAAACCTCTCCCCCATACCAGTCTATATCCAGTACCAATAAACACACCCGGTAACTATTCGCGCGAATAGTTACCTAGGCAGCCGCGCAACTGGACAAAACCATGGCTAGTGGTAATATAAAATTATGGAAAAAATTAAAATTGAACAGCACAGTTTTTTAGGCAGTCTTTGGTTTATGGGCTGGCTGTTTACCATCGGGTTTTTACAGCTAACCTTTTTTAAAGGCTTGCTGGCTTTGGTAATTTGGCCTTACTATTTAGGCAAAGCCCTAAGCCTGACCCAAGGTTTCTAAAGACAATCCTTATTTAAAAGCTTGGCCCGCGTTTTATTTATGCTGGCAAAACTTGAAGTTAAAAAAAACGCCTGGATTATTTTAATGTTGGTTATTATTTGGCTGTTGGCCAATTTTTTTTGCTGGCAATTTTTGCGCCAAGAAAATTACATATATTTTTGGGATTGGAGCTTTTACCATTCAAGATTTGAAGAATTTACCGCACTTTTAAAACACAACCCTCTTAACGCGCTGGACACGCTTATTTACTCCATCCGCCACTCCGAGTACAGCTTAATAGCGCCAAGCCTGCTTTCCCCTTTTGGACTTTTGTTCGGCACCAGCCGGGTAGCTTATGTTCTGTTAATTTTAAATTTATTTACCCTTCCTGCCGTTTACTTTATGGCCTGGCTGTTTAGCAAAAATTTTCAAGCCAAAAAAATCGCTTTTCTTGTCTTTGTTACAATTACCCTGTTTCTACCGAATTTCTGGATACCAGTATTAACCGGTTATTACGACGCGTTGGGCTTGTTGTTAATTAGTTTTTTGTATTTTTTTTATTTTAAACGGTCTTTTTTAGAGCAAACAACTGCAAATTTTTTAATTATCGCTACTATTTTGGTGCTACTGGTGCTTACCCGCAGATGGTACGGCTATTTTGTGGCTGGTTTTTTTCCTGCGATTTTTTTAACGGAAATTTTACTCGGCAAAGAAAAAAACCCTAAAAAAATTCTTGCGATCATCAAAAAAAATTTTTTCCTTGGCTTTTTATTTTTAATCGTTTTTTTGTCAGTTGCCAAACCGATTTTTCTGCAGCTGTTTAAAACCAATTACTACGAAATTTACTCCGGTTACCGCTTAAATAGCCCCTTTCTACTTAGCCTTTACCAGGCGTTTTCCAACTATGGCCCGGCGCTCTTATTAACCGCTGCCTTAGGGCTGTATTACTGTCTTAAAAATCCAAGGCTAAAAAAACCTGCCCTTATACTGCTATTCCAATCGCTTGTTTCCATGGCCCTGTTTGCCCGAGTACAATTTTTTGACCGCCACCACCACTATTTATTTTTGCCTGCTATTTTATTCTTCCTTGCCGCTTTCGCAATGTTTTTGTTCAGTAAACTTTCCAATTCCAAGCAGAAGGCAATTCTGAGTTTTTTTGGACTTGCTTTTCTAAGCACAAACTTTGCCACGGCTTTTTTAAACTTTCAAGCTAAACCAAATTTTTTATTCGGCAAAGCCAGGCACCTACCTTTAAACCGAACCGATTTGCCTGAAATTCAAAATCTTTTAAACTTTTTGCAAAATTTACCGACAGGGCAAATTTACGTCTTATCCAGCTCCATGGATTTTAACTCCGACATTTTAAAAAATGCCTGCGAGCTTAAATCAAACCGTCGCTTTTCTGTTTGCAAAAACGTTTTGCAAACTTATGACATAGATAAGCGAGACGGCTTCCCATGGCATTTTTTAAATGCCGATTATATAGTTACCGCAAACCCGCCGCAGTATCACATTAACCCCGCCGGACAAAAACTTATAGGCCAGCTGAGCGAAGAAATAACCAGCGCGCAAGGCATAGGCAAAGCTTTTTACAAGCTTAATGCCAATTTTACTTTGCAAAAAAATATTCAAATTTCAATTTACCAAAAATACCAACCCATCCCCTACCCGGAATTGGAAAAATTGCTGGAAAAATTCAAACAAGCCTATCCAAACCACGCCGCGCTTTTCACCCGGAAAAACTAAAATCTATTTTTTTGAGAATGCTTGGCTAAATAATTTCCCTAAGCAATGCGGAATGCAGTTTTTTATTGCTGGCTAATATAGAATCGCTTTTTAGACTTAAAGGCCTGCCGGAAATTTCCGTGGCTTTTCCGCCAGCTTCTTTAAGCACCAAAGCTGAAGCCGCAAAATCCCAAACTTTAGTTTTATATTGAACTAAGAAATCAAACCCACCGCTGGCAATTAGGCAAATTTCCCAAGCGGTTGAACCTAAGGTTCTAATTTTATTAAGCCTTGTAACCATTTTAGGAAATTCAGCCGCGGCTTTTTGTATATCCCTCCCCCACCCAAGGCCCCCAAATGCCATAAGAATTTCTTTTTCCTGGGAAACTTGTATTTTTTTGCCGTTTACATACGCTCCGCGGCCCTTTTGCGCGGTAAACATTTTACCCAGGACCGGATTATAAACGACGGCAACCAAAGGCTCTTTGTAATTCCATAAGGCTATGGAAATACAGGCAATCGGAATGCCTCGAATAAAGTTGGTAGTGCCGTCTATGGGGTCTAAAACCCAGACTAAATCGTTTTTACCAACTTTATCCTGGTTAAATTCTTCGCCGATAATTTTATGTCTTGGAAACTTTTTTAAAATGATTTGGCGGATTTGCGTTTCTATTTTTCTGTCTATTTCAGTCACCAGGTCTCTGGGATTGTTGTTTTTCTTTTCTACCTTTCCGGCCTGGCCAAAATATTTTTTAAAGGTAGGCGCGACTTTTTTGGCCGCTAAGATCGCTGCCTTTAAAAACTCGGGATTATCCATTATGCTGAATGAATGATATAATAATTGATATGAAAATCATAGCAGATTTGCAGATTCACTCCAAATATTCCAGAGCTTGCAGCCAGGATTTAACACCCCAAAATATTGCCTGGTGGGCGCAAAAAAAAGGCATAAGCGTCATAGGCACCGGCGATTTTACCCATCCAAAATGGCTTATGGAATTAAAAGCAGACTTGGTGGAAAAAAAACCCGGCCTGTATGCGCTGGCGCAAAAAAAAATACCACAACAGCCGCCAAAAAATGCTGCTGACACCCTGTTTATGATTAGCGGGGAAGTTTCCAGTATTTACAAACAAGGCGACAAAGTCAGGCGCGTGCACAATATGATTTTTTCGCCGGATTTTGAAGCAGCAGACAAAATTATAGAAGGCTTACAAAAAGCCGGCGCCAACTTAAAAGCCGACGGCCGCCCCATAATGGGCATACATTGCAGTGACCTGGTCAAAATAGTCAAAGACGCTTCGGAAAATGCCGAGGTCGTGCCGGCGCATGTCTGGACGCCTCACTTTGGACTATTTGGCTCTTTGTCCGGCTTTAATTCAGTAGAAGAAGCTTTTGGCAAAGAGGCTAAATATATTAAATGCCTTGAAACCGGGCTTTCTTCCGACCCCAAAATGAACTGGCAAGTTTCCTCTTTGGATAAATATTCCTTAACTTCCAATTCTGACGCCCATTCTTTGCGCAAACTCGGACGGGAAGCCAATGTTTTTGAAATAGCGGAAAAAGACTTATCCTACCAAACAATTATAGACGGGCTTTACAGTAAAGATCCAAAAAAATTTTTATACACTTTAGAATTTTTTCCCGAAGAAGGCAAATACCATTTAGACGGGCACAGGGACTGTAAGTTCTCCTGCCCCCCTGCCCAAACCAAAAAACTGGGCGGCATATGTCCGATTTGCGGAAAAAAACTCTTAGTAGGTGTTTTGAACCGGGTGGATGAACTGGCTGATAGGGACTATGGTTTTGCGCCCCAACATGCCGTGCCGTTTAAAAACATAATTCCCTTGGAAGAAATAATCGCCGAAACATTTTTTGTAGGCACGGCCAGTAAAAAAGTTTCCTCTTTATACGAAGCCATGACTTCAAAATTTTCCGAATTTGAAATTTTACTGGACTTAAACGAAGAAACAATAAAAACCATTTCCAATCCGGCAGTCGCCCAGGCAGTCATGAAGGTCAGAAAAGGAGAGGTGCGCGTGGAAGGCGGTTTTGACGGACAGTTTGGCAAAATTAACATTTTTGACCAGGGAGAGAGGGATAAATTATTATTAAAACCCAAACAATTAGGATTATTTTAATATGAAAGAGAAAAAAAGAACATTTTCCGCTAAAACCAATAAAAAAACCAAAATTATTTGCACTTTGGGACCGGCTTCCCAAAGCATAAAAACCATTACTGAAATGGTTAAGGCCGGCATGAACGTGGCCAGGTTAAACTTTTCCCACGGCGACCACGAAAATCACGCTTTGCTTATAAAAAACATCCGCGCCGTGGCAAAAAAATTGGGGGCAACTATTACCATAATCCAAGACCTGCACGGGCCAAAAATCCGCGTGCTGAACATGGTCAAACCTTTGGAAGTAAAAGTCGGGCAAAAAGTCATAATCGGCCAGGATTTTAAACTGGATTTGGACGTTATGAAATCTATCCGGCCCAAACAAAAAATCTTAATAGAAGACGGGCTCATAGAACTGCAGGTAGAAAGCATAAAACCAGGAAAAATTATTTGCATTGCCTTAAGTCCCGGAAAAATCCAGAGTCACAAAGGAGTCAACTTGCCCCGCACCAAATTAAAAATCCCCATTTTGACGGAAAAAGACATAGAGGATTTAAAATTTGGTCTTAAAATGGATGTGGACTACATTGCCTTGTCTTTTGTCAGAAACAAGCAAGATGTCATGCGTTTACGCAAGTTAATTCAAAAACACACTCCGAAAAATTTAATTGAGCCAAAAATTATTGCCAAAATTGAAAAACCGGAAGCCGTAAAAAATTTTGACGGTGTTTTAAAGGAAAGCGACGCCATAATGGTAGCCAGAGGCGACCTGGGCGTGGAAATGCCGGAAAGCCAAGTGCCCATAATACAAAAAACTATAATTCAAAAATGCTTGAAAGCCGCAAAACCGGTAATAGTGGCCACCCAAATGTTGGACAGCATGATACGCAATCCCCGCCCCACGAGAGCCGAAGTTTCTGACGTGGCCAACGCGGTTATAGACCAGGCTGATTGCGTAATGCTTTCAGGCGAATCAGCATTTGGCAAATTTCCGGTCAAAGCCGTGCAACAAATGGCTAAAATTATAGAGACCACGGAAAAAAGCCCGTTTGTGCCGCCGCACAAACACCTATCCGACAAAGTGGTAGGCAAAGTGGAAGCCGTGGCCGAAGCTGTCTTTGATATGTCCATGCACACAGACGCCAAAGTAATTATCGGCGCCACCGAAAGCGGCTTTACAGCCAGACAAATCGCCCACTCCCGCCCTTACCTGCAGCACCTGCTTATGTTAACTCCAAAAAATAAAACTCTGCGGCAAATGAACATGATTTGGGGAATAACCGGCATGCTTATTCCGGAGCTGTCCACCTTTGAGGAACTAACCCAAACCATGCTGGAGCTGGTAAAAAAAGAAAAATTGGCTAAAAAAGGCGACAAAGTTATATTAGTAACCGGCGAACCTTTGGGCCAAAAAGAAAATCTAAACCTGGTTGAAGTAAAAACGCTTTAAAAATTTTTTTGTAAATCATCGCAATAAAAATACCCATAAAACGGGTATTTTTTGACATTTATATATCTAACTTTTACTATAAATTACCTTCCTCATTTGAGAGAAGTTCTCGCGCCCCGAAGATTTCGGGCAAACCGCCTCTGGGCGTTTGGCAGGAGGATTAAATTGCTCAATAATAGCAGCTTGTTAGAAGTTCCGGGCCTGCTTACGCCACGCCTCTTCCCGCATAAACGGGAACTTTGGTTAGGAGACCTGTATGTCCGAAAAAACCTTCAAGACCTGGAAGTTCCTGCCAATCCACTGGGGTTGGTTAAAGGCTCTTCCGTGCGTAATACTCTTACTGGGCTGGCTCGGCGCTTTTGTGTACCTGCTACTCCAGCTCCGAAACGCTGACCAAAGCGCCACGGTTACACTACTGCTGACGTTGCTGGTGTTTTCGTTTGTCAGCATGATTCTGCTCATGCTCGCCATGGTCACGAAGACAATCCACAAGTCCATAGCGTTTCTCAAAGACTACACCGTACGGAATGTATTCGGCGTCAATCTCTTTGTCTACATCAACAACAACCAACTGCAAGCAGACACAGAGGACGTAAAAAAGTTCACTTGGCCAACGGGACAAAAAGCCTTAAAGATTCCGCTCGGGGGCTGGCGCCCAAAGGACGCAAAGCTTCTGGTATACAAAACCAACGACCATCTGCTGGAGACCGGGCCACACAAATGGGTTACCTGCAAGTCGTGGGAGATAAGGATCAAGCACATCTGGGCGTGCTGCCTGTACGAAGGGCGGCTTGACAATGTGCAGGTCTTGCTAAGTGACACTGAAGGCAATACAGTCACCACAGACCTCCAGTCTGCGCTGTTCTTCATCCGCGACCACAAAGGCAGCTTACTGCATACCTTCCCAGAATGGCAAAGGTCAACCAAACTGGTAACAGATTTGCAACAACGGCTGACACTACTGGCAGAGCTGGTTAAGTCGGCCATCGACGACCTTGAACGCACCAAGAGGTTCGGTGCCTCCCAACCGGGAATGGAAATAAAGAAGCGTTTAGACAGAGAGCTTGGCCAACTATGGCCTGGCTACACGCCGCGATTCCAATCCCCGAAGTAAGCTGTCAGCCATTGAGCATTCCAAATGGGCCGTTCTTTTCTGGACGGCCCAAATTTTTATATACATTTTTTTATTTTAGGTTTATAATAAACTCACAAACAATAATAAAAAATTATGCCGGAAAAAAATCAAGCTTTTATTTTATGGTTTAATGAGGTCGGCAAAACCGACATTCCCCTGGTGGGCGGGAAAAACGCCAATTTGGGCGAAATGTACCAAAATCTCACCCAAACCGAAAGTAAAACCTTTAAAGGCGAAAAAATTAACGTGCCTTTCGGTTTTGCCGTTACCGCCGCGGCCTACCGCTTTTTTATTTCCGAAAACAAGCTGGACGAAAAAATCAAAGCCGAACTTACCGGACTTAACACCGCGGACATTAAACAGTTGGAAGAAAAAGGCCGCAAAGTCAGACAGATGATTTTAGAAGCCACTTTCCCGGAAAAAATGCAAGCAGACATTAAAGCTGCGTACCGCGCCTTAGCGGAAAAACTCAAACTGCAGGTGGAATCTTTGGACGTGGCAGTAAGGTCTTCGGCCACGGCCGAAGACCTAGCCGACGCCTCTTTTGCCGGCCAGCAGGAAAGCTACTTAAACATTCGCGGCGACCATAAGCTTTTAGAGGCCATTAAGGAAGCCTTTGCCTCGCTCTTTACCAACCGCGCCATTTCCTACCGCGTGGACCAAAAATTTGACCACTTTAACGTAGCCTTGTCCGTGGCCGTACAAAAAATGGTTCGCAGCGACCAAGGCTCCAGCGGGGTTATGTTTACCATAGATACGGAAAGCGGTTTTAAGGATACAATCTTAATTAACGCGGCCTGGGGTTTGGGCGAATTTGTGGTTAAAGGCGTGGTTACTCCGGACGAATATAAAGTCTTTAAACCCACTTTAAAAAAGTCCTTCAATGCCATTATTGCCAAAAAACTCGGCAGCAAAGAAAAAAAATTAGTATACGCCAGCGAAGGCATTCATCCTACCAAAGAAGTACCGGTGGCGGAAAGCGACCGCCACCAATTTGTGCTTTCGGACGAAGAAATTCTAAAGCTGGCCAAATGGGGGGCCATAATAGAAGAACACTATGGCCGGCCCATGGACATAGAATGGGCTTATGACGGCGAAAGCAAACAACTTTATATTGTGCAGGCCAGGCCGGAAACCGTACAAGCCAGGAAAGATACCCACGTTCTACAGGAATTTATTTTGGAAGAAAAAGGTAAAATTTTAACCCAAGGCGCGGCAGTGGGCGCTAAAATTGGCCAGGGTAATGCCCATTATATAAAAGACGCTACGCAATTAAGCGAGTTTAAAAAAGGCGAAGTCCTGGTAACGGAAATTACCGACCCGGATTGGGAACCAATTATGAAAATTGCCAGCGCCATTGTTACCAATTCCGGCGGCCGCACTTCCCATGCCGCCATAGTCTCCCGAGAACTGGGCATTCCCGCCGTAGTAGGCTGCGGAAACGCCACCCAAGTCCTAAAAACCGGCGCGCCCATAACCGTTTCCTGCTCCGAAGGCGAGGTCGGCAAAGTCTATGAGGGCTTGTTAAAATTTACCATTCACAAAACCGACCTGACCAAATTCCAAGCTCCCAAAGTGGATATAAAAATGATAGCCGCAGACCCGGAACTGGCCTTTAACCACTGCTTCACTCCCCACAAAGGAGTCGGTTTGGCGCGTGTGGAATTCGTAATCACCGACTTTATAAAAATCCACCCCAAAGCTTTGATTAACTACAAGAGTTTAACCGACGAAAAAGTAAAAAAACAAATTGATGAACAGACAATCGGCTACCAAGACAAAGTGCAATACTACTTAGACAAGTTTGCTTACGGTATTGCCCAACTTGCCGCTGCCTTTTACCCCTACGACGTACTTTTAAGATTTTCCGACTTTAAAACCAATGAATACGCGAGCTTAATAGGCGGGCAGCTCTATGAGCCCAAGGAAGAAAATCCCATGATAGGCTGGCGCGGCGCCAGCCGGTACTACGACCCTAGTTTCCAGGATGCCTTTGCCCTGGAATGCAAAGCTGTAAAAAGAGTCAGGGAAGAAATGGGGTTGTGGAATTTAAATGTCATGATCCCCTTCTGCCGCACGCCTGAAGAAGGTAAAAAAGTTATAGCCGAAATGCATAAAAACGGCTTAACCAGCCGAATTTCGCCGGAGGAACGAAAGAAAAAGAAAAATGGAGATCTGGTAGAAGGCATGGAAATTTGGGTCATGGCGGAAATCCCTTCCAACATTTTGCTGGTTGACGAATTTTCAGAAATTTTTGACGGATTTTCCATAGGCAGCAATGACCTAACCCAGTTAACTTTAGGCTTAGATAGGGACAGTAAGTTAATAGCCCACGTAGGCAATGAACGCAGTCCTGCCGTAAAAAAATTAATTTCCACTTTAATAAAAGAAGCCCACGAAAGGGGCTTAAAGGTCGGCATTTGCGGCCAAGGCCCTTCCGACTTCCCGGACTTTGCCGAATTCTTGGTCAAAGAAGGCATAGATTCCATTTCCTTAAATCCGGATACGGTCTTAAAGGCTACTATGAATATTAAGAAAGTGGAAGAAAGTCTGGGCAGATAATTTAAATTTAAATAAATTAATATAAAAAAGCCATCCATACTTAGTCGGATGACTTTTTCATGGCGGAAGCGGAGGGATTCGAACCCTCGAACCCTTTGACAGGTTGCACGCTTTCCAAGCGTGTGCACTAGACCACTATGCGACGCTTCCTTACTGGTCTAAAATCTTAGTTATTTTATCATTCATATAGCTTTTTGTCGAGGTTGCGGGAGCTTAACATTAAGGATAAAATAAGCTTATGGCGAATCAAATCCTACAAGAAATTAAGGAGCTCGGTACCAGTCGCTACGACCCAAAGGCCGGCTCGGATACGGGACAGCCTAAATCGGATAAATTTAGCTAAACCTTCAGATTTCTATGTCAGACAATACTTTGTCGGAAATAAAAGACAGGCTTAACGTGGCAGATGTTATTGCCGGCTACATACCCATCAAAAAAGCCGGCACAAGCTTTAAGGCGATCTGCCCTTTCCACCACGAAAAAACTCCTTCCCTGCAAATTTCCCCCCAAAAGCAAATTTGGCACTGCTTTGGCTGCGGCGAAGGCGGGGACGTTTTTGGCTTTGTCATGAAATATGAAAACCTGGAATTTAAAGACGCCTTAAAAATCCTGGCTGGCAAAGCAGGCGTTAAACTGCCGGAATACAGGCCCAAAGACCAAAATCAGGAAAACGAAAAAGAACTGCTTATAAGAATAAATAATTTTGCCGCCCGCTTTTACCACGAACTTTTAACTTCAGACCAAAGAGGCAAAGAGGCCCTGGAATATTTGCAAAACCGAGGACTTACCAAAGCCACTTTAGACAAGTGGCAAATCGGCTTCGCGCCCTTGGACTTTCACGCTTTAGAAGAAGCCTTAAAACTTAAACAAGTCAATATAGAAGCGGCGGTTAAAGCCGGGGTTTTAGTAAAAAATGAAAAAGAACAAATTTACGACAGGTTCAGAGGCCGAATAACTTTTCCCATAATAAACACCTTTGGCGAAACAGTCGGTTTTTCCGCCCGTATTCTACCCAAGCTGGATGACGGCAAAACCGGGAAATATATAAACTCCCCACAAACCCCAATCTACGACAAAAGTAAAGTCTTATTCGGCCTGCACTTTGCCAAAAACAGCATACGCAAAGTTGATGAAGCCGTGGTGGTGGAAGGGCAAATGGATGTAATATCCGGTCACCAGGCCGGCTTTGAAAATTTGGTGGCTTCCAGCGGTACGGCTTTAACCCAGGACCAATTAAATACTTTAGGCAGGCTGACAAAAAATTTAAAATTTTGCTTTGATACTGACCAGGCCGGACTTTTAGCAACCAGGCGCGCAGTGGAAAACTACTTAGGCCAGGATTTTAACATAAAAATTATAGAACTTAAAGACGCCAAAGATCCGGACGAGCTTATACAAAAAAACCCGCTAATTTGGGAAAGCCAAGTTAGGTCAGCCAAGCTGTTTATGGATTTTTTAATAGACCGAAGCCTAAAATATTTTTCCGGCAGCTCTATTGAACAAAAAAAACAAATAGCTAAAGATATCCTGCCATTGGTAAAACGGCTCAGCGATCCCTTAGAGCAAGACCACTATTTACAAATTCTCGCCGGCCGTTTTGGCACAGTGGTAAACGTACTAAAACAGGCTTTTAATAAAATCCCCGTACCGAAACAATTTTTTCATAAAACGCAAAATTTGGAGACTTCCCTGCCCAAACGCACCGAAAACCCCTCTTTAGAGCTGGAAAAAAAAGTTTTAGGCGGTATGCTGTTGAAACAAAAATTCCTCCAGCTTGTAATATCCGAAGGGGTTAAGGAAGATTTTGCAAATCCGGAAATTCAAAGACTTGCAAACTTGCTTTTGGAAGGCAAAACCCTAAACTCCGAAGACCTAAGCTCCACACTAGCCAAAGAAGCCGCTTTTATGGTAGAATCAATCAGCAATGAAGCCGCCTCTTTTGAGGCCTTCGAAAAAGACTTGACAAAGGCCTTTTTCCTATTGCGACTTTCTTCAATAAAAAAGAAACAAAAAGATTTAAGCCACCAAATTAGCCTGGAAGAAAGCCATGGAAATAAAATGCAATTACAAAATTTAAATTCCCAATTTGCGCAACTTTCCTCTTTAAGAATTAAGTACGAAAAACTTATTTAAGTTTCTATGGCCAAAAAAAAGAAACTGCATAAAAAGAAAATTATTAAAAAAAACCGGACCCATTTCCACAAAAAAAATCGGACGGCTTTTAAAGTGCGTAAAACGGCCAAAAATAAAAAAATAAAAAAACCGGAATTAAAAAATTCTCCTGCCCAAGCACCGGCTATTGATCCGGCCGTGGCTGAAAAATTACTAAAAGAGCTTATGGAAAAAGCCGCGGAACGGGGTTTTGCCACCGAAGCCGAACTTTTGCACGCCCTGCCGAATTTTGAAGACAATGTTTCAGGCTTAGAGCAGGTCATGGATTTATTGGAAAAACGCGGCATTGAAATTGTAGATCAGGAAGTAGCAAGCGTCTGGGAACTTGGTAAAAAACCCGAGCACGAAGAAAAATCCCAGGGCAAAGGCAAAGGCAAAAAAAGAAAGCAAGAAGAAACCGTAGATGCCTTTGACTTAGGCGATATTTACGACGACAGCATACAAATGTACTTGCGCGAAATCGGCAAAGTGCCGCTGTTAACAGGCGAAGAAGAAATTGACCTAGCCAAACGGGTGGAAAAAGGCGACGTGGCAGCTAGAAAAAAACTGACTGAAGCCAATTTGCGCCTGGTGGTATCTATTGCCAAAAAATACATGGGACGAAATTTAGGACTTTTAGACCTAATCCAGGAAGGTAACTTAGGGCTATTCCGGGCCGTAGAAAAATTTGACTGGACGAAAGGCTATAAATTCTCCACCTATGCCACCTGGTGGATCCGCCAGGCTATTACCCGCGCTTTAGCCGACCAATCCAGAACCATCCGCATTCCCGTGCACATGGTTGAAACTTTAAACAAGTACGCCCAGGCCGAACGCTCTTTGGTTCAGGACTTAGGACGCGAACCTTTGCCGGAAGAAATAGCCGCCGAAATGGGCATTGAGGTGGAAAAAGTTTATCATTTAAAAAAGATTTCGCAGGAAACCGTAAGCATAGACTCCCCCGTTGGAGAAGATGACGGCGAAGATTCCTCGTTGGGTGATTTTATTGTGGACGAAGACACCACCAAGCCCAACGAAGTCGCCGGCCGCCAAATTTTAAAAGAATATGTTGGCGGCATATTGCAGGACTTAGACCCCAGGGAACAAAAAATCCTAAAAATGCGTTTTGGCCTGGAAGACGGTGTAACCCACACTTTGGAAGAAGTGGGAGAAGAATTTGGAGTCACCCGGGAACGCATTAGGCAAATCGAAAGCAAGGCTCTAGAAAAAATCCGCGAACATATAAATATAGACAAACTAAGGGATTATTAGCAAAATCGGCTCTTTGAGCCGATTTTTTTATTTTATATCCCAAATAAACGCTTTTTTAAGTTATCCACCTGTTTTCCTGTTGCCAGTTTTATTCCATGGGGTTAAAATTATAATAGAAAGGAAAGAAAATTGATGCTAAAACAGGTAATGAGCCTTAAGTAGCTTTTCCTAAAACAGCTTTAGCGAAAAAGCCTACAGGTGCTTAAACCTGACATCGCCCGCTTTCTACAAATTTTATAAAGAAAGACGGCAAAATAGAAAACGCAAAGTATGGGAAAAGTTACTTTTTGGTAAACCCCGTTAATCCATATTAGGATAACGGGGTTTACTGTTGAATTAAGATTTTAACTATTATGAAAGTTTACAAGCTTTATAAAAAAATCGGCGAAACACCGCTTGAGGCTTTGGAAAAATTTAGGAAAATAAAAAAAATACCGGCGTCCAAAAAACTAACATACGCCGGCCGGTTGGATCCCATGGCTGAAGGGGTCTTATTAATTCTGGCAAATGCGAGCCAAAAGCAAAAAGAAAAATACTTGAATTCGGATAAAACCTATGATGTAAAAATTTTATTCGGCTTTCAGACCGACAGTTATGATTTACTGGGCTTGCCGAGCGCCCTCCCCGCTCCCCTAGATGAAAATTTAAATTCAAAAATAAAAAAACATCTCTTAAATTATCAAGGTAAAATTAATCTGCCTGTGCCACCATACGCGTCCGTACTTTATAAAGGCAAACCCCTGTTTGAATGGGCGAGAGCCGGAAAACTAACACAAAAAGACCTACCCAAGCGGGCAATGCATTTTAAAAAAATAAAATTTAAAGGCCTGCAAAGTTTGCCGGCCAAAAGACTTCTGAGCCATATACAAACAAATATAAAAAAAGTACGCGGGGACTTTAGACAAGAAAAAATATTACAGGAATGGAAAAAAATATTAAGTCGTCAAAAATCCGCTTCCAAACCCAAACCGGGTCTGAATAGCAAAAAATATTATCTAGCAAATTTTAAAGTCTTGGTGTCTTCAGGAACTTATATCCGTAGTTTTGCCCATGACTTAGGAAAAAAACTTAAAACTGGCGCTGTGGTTTACAATCTTAAACGACTAACCGTGGGAGATTACAAATAAAAACAATTAATCACTTGAGGCCTTGCTCACCATGGGCGCTAAAGCGTCTATTTCTTCATCAACTTTAAACTTTTCCAACACAATTAACAAAGAAGATAGCGCGGTCAAAACCAAAAGTAAAAATACAGCCCAATAAAAATGTTTCCGGGGATTTGGGTCAATAAACTGGGGGAAGGGTTTTCTATGTTGGCTTACCATAATTAATCGTTTCTGCTAAAAATTTTATTTTGAAACCAAATAAATTTTATGGCATTAAAATATCCTAAAAGCTTGGCCACATAGCGAATATGAGCCAATTCCCGAATAAAGTAAGCCGTAAAACCTTTTAAATATATACCATTGTAGTCCATAATTGCCCACCTGCCTCCTAACGCCACAATAAACCCGTGCCGTAAAACTTTATACTGGCAAACCTTTTGGTTAAAAAACCTAGCTGAAAAAGCTTTAGACAAATACTCTGCCTGGCTTATGGCGTCCTGCGCAGACTGAAACGCGGTAAACCCGCTTGCGTCAACGGCCAAAGCGGCATCTCCCAAAACATACACATGGTCATGACCTGGAATTTGTAAAAAAACATTTGTTATCAGCCTGCCTTTTTTGTCTTTTTGTAAATTCTCCTGCACCGGCAACTGCCTGGCCTTAACCCCCACCGTCCAAATTAAAACGTCATACGTAAGCCTTTCACCGGAATCTAGCTGGACAAACTGCTGGGTTACTTTATTAATCTGTGCCGTAAACTTAATCGTAATGCCTAATTCTTTCAACCTCTCGTAGGCATCCCGGCTCATTTGCCTGCTAAAACCCGGGATTAACTCACTCATTGCCTCAATTACCAAAATTTCAACTTTGCCGACCGGATAGTTATATTTCCAATTTAAAATTTTTACAAGTTTGGACAATTCCGCGCTAAGCTCACAGCCGCTGTAGCCGCCTCCTGCTACTACAAAACGCAAAGGCTTTTTGGTCATGTCCAAAGTATGCGCCACATAAATACTTTCTATCCGGCTGCGGACAATTAAAGCATCTTTCAAAGATTTTAAAGGCAGGGCAAATTCCGACGCGCCTTCTATGTTATAAAAATCACTTTCCGAACCCGGAGCCATCACAATATAATCGAATTCCAAAAGCTTGCCGGCGGCATACATGGTTTTTGCGGTAAGATTTATTTCTTTAACCTTTCCTGTAATAAATTCGATTTTTTCATGCTTTAAAGCATCGGCCAAGGGTAAAGTAATGGCTTTGCGCAACTGTTTTAAAGTGGTAAATTCTTCCTCTGCGCTTGCCACTTCATACAAATTAAACGTAAAAAGCTGGTAGTCTTTTTCATCTACCAGGGTAATTTTGAGCTGGTTTATATCAGAAAGTTTTGCGCGAATTTTTTTGGCACACAACAATCCACCATACCCACCTCCCACTATCACCAAATGTTTTAGCATTTTTATTTTATAAAGTTTTTATATTTTTCAGTATACCACTTAAATTTTAAGTATTCTATTCACGCCGTATGGATTCTGCCGAATCCATTTTGGCTCCTGCTTTGGGCAGCCTGCCCCGCCTAATGCTCAACAGTCATATTCGCTTCATAATCTATTCGTGTTGCAATGCGGTAATTGGATCAAGTGCTGCGGCTTGACGGGCAGGCAAAACGCCAAAACTAATGCCAATAGCCGCCGAAACCCCCACACCAATTAAAATAGAATAAAACGGCACCGCAAAAGTCCAAGCCAAATTGGCCGACTTGGCAATAACTGAAACCAAAAATCCCAAAAGCGAACCAAATAATATGCCCAATATGCCGCCGATTAAGGTTACCAAAACCGCCTCAATTAAAAACTCGCCTAAAATGTCGGAAGACTTGGCGCCTAAGGCTTTTTTTAAGCCAATTTCTGCCGTTCTTTCGGTTACCACTACATACATAATATTCATTATCCCCACGCCTCCTACCACCAAAGAAATTGCCGCAATGGCAATCAGCAAAAAAGTTATGCCGTTAAAAATGGTATTGAAAGTATTTAAGGCGTCGGCCTGAGTTTGCACCACAAAATCGTCCTTGTCGGGATTATTTTTGTCAGTATTGTGGTTGTGCCTAAGTACGCTTCGTATGTCTTCCGCGGTGCCTTCCGCCAGTTTTGTGTCATTAACCTGTACAATGGAGAGCAGCAGATGGTCAATGCCCAAAACTTTTTTTTGCGCCGTTCTAAGGGGCATATACAAAGTACCGTCTTCATCTCCGCCCAAACCGCCCCTGGGCTCATACACGCCAATGACCAAAAAATTTAGATCACCGACCCTGACCAGCTGGTTTAAAGGATCTTGCTGGCCAAATAAGTCTTCGGCCAGTTTGCTGCCTAAAATGGCGACCTGGTCGGCGCCCGTGTCTTCGGCCACGCTGAAAAACCTGCCCCTAGCTAACTTACCTTTGTCTATTTCAAACCGAGCTGCCGAAGCGCCGTAAAAAAGCACGCTCTTTTCCACCCCGCGGTAAGAAACGACTTTTTGCCCCACAACCATACCATAGCCGTTAACAACATTGTTTAACTTTTTTACATCCTCTATGTCGCGGGTTTTTAAAGTCGTAATAGCCACCGGCGAGGCCGCACGGCTGGAGTCTGCGCTGGCCGCGCCCGCGCCTTTGTTCTTGGTTGTCGGCGGCACCCGAGTCTGGATATATAAAGTATTGGTACCATAAGCTTCCAGCTGGCTGTTAATTAAACTTCTAAAACCTTCCCCCGCGCTTAAAACCAAAATAACCGTGGCAATGCCTATAACAATTCCAAGAGTCGTAAGTCCGGTTCTTACCAGGTTACTTTTTAAAGCTTTAATAGATTGTTTAAAAGCAGAAAACATTTGAGTTATCAAGTTATAAAGTAAAAAGTTATCAAAGTTATCAAGGGGCTACAACGTTTTAATTAAACCCGAAAGTATTTTTGAAATACTCAAACACGCTCTTTGGATTTGGTCTTTAAATGCATAATCTCTATTATTTTTAAAATCCTTATAAACAACGATGGTTAAATCCTAAGCTCTTTGCCAAAAATTAAATCTTCAAATTTTTGAGCATTCATATTATTTTATTTTTTTCTTGATAACTTGATAATTTTTCACTTGATACTATTCGTATCTGAGTGCCTCTATAGGATTTAATTTGCTGGCTTTAAAAGCCGGGTAAAGGCCAAAAATTACGCCGGTTAATATGGAAACTCCCACGGCCAGCAAAACCGACTGAATAGAAATTACAAACGCCCAGTCATACCCCACGGCTTTCATAACCACGGAAACCAAATAAGAAACAATTACTCCAAAAATAATGCCCATTACCCCGCCTAAAAAAGTCAAAGTGCCGGCTTCCAACAAAAACTGGTTTCTTATTGCCGAATTATCCGCTCCCACGGCCTTTCTAAGCCCTATTTCCCTGGTTCTTTCAGCGACTGTAACCATCATAATGTTTAAAATGCCAATTCCCCCTACAATTAAGGCAATGGCGGCCATGGCAGTCAAAAACAATCTTAAAGCGTTGGTGATGGTAGATAAAAGCTCTACGGCATCGGCCAAATTGCGCACTGTAAAGTCAGCCTGTTCGTCGGTCTTAATTTTATGCCTTTCGTTTAGTAATTGTTTTATCTGGTCGCGCGTGGCATCCAAATTTTCCGAAGTATTAACCCGGACATTTACTGCCTGCAAATATCTAATGCCCAGTAGTTGTTTTTGGCCGATTTCCAAAGGCACAAAAATTTGGTCATCTTGATTTTGAAAAAACGCGCTACCCCTTTCGCCCACTACCCCAATAACCCTTAAGGGCACGCCCCCCGCCTCTTTTTGCGAACTGCTTCTGACTTTTATAACCTGGCCAATGGGGTCTATGCCGCTTTGGCCAAACAACGTCTCGGCCACGTAGGAACCCAAAACCACTACATTGGCATTGCCGGCTTCTTCCTGCTGTTCAAAAAACCTGCCAAAAGACATGGAAAAATCTACCACATCGTTATAGTAATGGTCGGTGCCCAAAAAATTAGTATCCAAAGTCTGGTTTTGCCAGGTAATGGTTGCTGTCCCCCTGACATTGGCATTTACTGCCAAGGCGTCCGGCAAGCGGCCGCTGTCCCTTAAAGCCTGCGCGTCTTCGTTGGTTAAAGTGGTAACCACAATGCCAAAAATCTGCGAAGGCGGTCCTTTTTCATTGCTTTTACCAGGCTGGACTGAGAGTAAATTGCTTCCTAATTTGGTAATTTGCCCCAAAACCAAACTTTGTGCGCCCGCGCCAAGAGCAATAATAATAATTACTCCGGCCACGCCAATAACTATGCCAAGAATAGTTAAAACCGACCTCCCTTTGCGGGCAAGCAGAGTTCTAAAAACTAGTCTAATGGTACTTAGAAAATTCACTTGATTATTTTTCTAAAATATGTTATAATATATAACAGGAGGTGTCTAGTGCCCAAAATCTTGAAGGGGGTAACCCGCGACGAATGTGGGCAAGATGTGGTGGAGTATGCATTATTTATTTTCTGCGTGGCGATGCTTGCAATCGCCATCGCGCCTATGGTATCGACCCAGATCCAAAAAATTTGGGACAGTCTCGGAAAGCAACCGCCCGCCGACCCCTGGATTCGTCTAGGAGCATTTTTTCTAGCAATTTGCTGCGGCCTGCTTATTGCGAGGCGAAAGAAATCCGGCTGACCATCTCTCCGTGGCTGCCCTGTCTGACAAACGGGGCAGCTGCTTTCTTTTTACTCGCTACTTGCTACGAACTGCTTACTACTAGTTACTCTGTTCTATTTAACCAACTCTCTTCCGTCGCCCGCTATGGTGCGGTTTTTAATTTTTTCATCCTCAATAATTTTTCCATCCTTAAGGCGAATTATTCTTTTAGCATGATTGGCGGTATCCATTTCATGGGTAACCAAAATAATTGTACGGCCTTGTTCATTGAGTTTCTGCAAAATTTCCATAACCGTATTGCCGCTCTTGCTGTCCAGGTTGCCGGTGGGCTCGTCGGCAAAAATTACTGCCGGGTCGTTAACCAAAGCCCTTGCTATAGCCACCCTTTGTTTTTCCCCGCCGGAAATCTGGTTGGTAAAAAAATCCAGGCGATGGGAAAGCCCAACAGCGGTTAATGCCCGCTTGGCCAGCTCATCGTGATTGGTTTTTTGACTATAAATTAAAGGCAATTTTACGTTGTCTAAAACCGTGGTGCGAGGCAATAAGTTAAATGCCTGAAACACAAAACCTATTCTTTCATTGCGAATTTTGGCCAAATAATCGTCGTCAAATTCCGTGGCATCCTGATCTTCAAATAAGTATTTACCAGAAGTTAACCGATCCAAAAAACCCAAAATATGCATTAAGGTACTTTTACCCGAACCCGAAGGCCCCATTATTGCAACAAACTCGCCTTTCTCAATTTTAAAACTGACTTCATGCAAAACCGGAGTCACCACGTCTTCGTTAACATAATCTTTATTTAGATTTTTGACTTCCATTAAAGACATACAACAAAAAATTTTAATAATACGCTACAGAAAACTACAAAATCACATTTTTTGGTACTTTTTATATACTATTTGCATACTTTTCTGTAGTTTATTATAGCTTAAAAACGTCCTTTTGAAAACAAAATTCCTTTATAATGCCTTGGATTTTTTTACTACTTCATAAATTTGCGGCAGGGCCAAGTCCAGGCTTTCGGCTAAAGTTAATTTTTTTGCTTTTTGGGTAAAATCACCGTATAAATCTTTTTTCAAATCCAGCAAATCCAAAGCCGTAGGTTGAACATCCTTGCCTTGCGCATCTACCAAGACCAAAGTACTTTCCGCAAAATTTTTCGTTGGAATTAATGCGGCGTTGTCAATTTTATACTGCTCTGCCCCCAGCTCTTTTAATAATTTAAGAAACTTTGTTTTAAAATAAGTCAGCCACGTAGTTTGGGTAAAACCGCCCACACAGGTCAAACCGCAAAGCAGTAAAACGGCGAAACATAACGGGCTGGAGGGGTAAACTTTTCTTAACTTAACTAAATTTTTTAAAGCTTTTTCTTCCGGTAAATTTTTTAACTCCCCTCGCCTGCCTTTTGCATCTATGGACCAAAACATAAACGTATGTTCCTGGCCAAAATATTTTTTCCAAAGCTTTTGCCCTTGCAAGCTAAAAATTAATCTATAAATTATATGGGGATCCTTGATTTGTAAAATATACTGGTTAACAATACTTTCCAAAGGTAAATACACTAATTGCGGGGCGGAAGGAAAAACCGCCTGCCACAAATTATAGGACATTTGGCAAGCTTGGGTGGAAAAATTTAAAGCGGCTGGGTCAATATTAAAAATTTCCAACAGCTGTTTTGAGCCGTTAAATTTTTTTTCAAACTTTTCCATTTCAGCTTTGGTTATAGCAGGAGTGCTAAAAACAGGTAAATTTTTCTTTTTGTCGGAAAAAAAGGAATACCTACGTAAACCAGCGTCAGTGTGTTTTAAAACAGACCCTGACCATGAGGAAGTATTGTTTAAAGAAACGCTTTCCGTTGCCAGGCAAACAACCATTTCCTTTGGTTTAAAATGCAAAGAACAAATCAGGTCAGCGTTCACGAAAATCGGATGCCCCCAAATTCCCAGATGATCTATGGTTGAAACAAGCGGTTTGTCTAAAAGTTGCCTGCCGATTGCCTCCGCAATGTTGTTTGTGTAAATTGAATCTGCGGCATGTTTTATGCAATTTATAAACTCCAAATCTTGAGCCTGCTTTGAAAAAGCCCAAACCTTAGTGACATAATCCGCAAGCTTAAGTGAGCCGTACTGTTCAGTAATTTCCCTTAAAACCGGCCGCAGTTGATAAACTAACGGCTTAATTGTTTCTAAATCAGGCATAAGGACATTATATAAGAAAAAAGCCTCCTGTGTGGAGACTTTTTATTATCTAATGCCCTTTGGCGTAACTATCCTTTGTCCGCCCGGAAAATCCCCGGTTTGGTTGCCCAAACAAAAATAATAAGCGTAATCGGGGTAAAGTCCGGTTACGGTATCTAAAGTGCCGCTGGCCATATAGTAATACTGGTTAGCTTGAACGCCCCCAGGAACCGGAGCCGGATGGGTAAAAATTTCGCATGAACCATCCGGAGGATTTGGGGCTAAAGGGTTGGAAGCAATATAATTAGGGACCATATTTTGCGGCACACCCCCCACCCCCGCAGGGTATCCTCGGTTGGCAGTAAAATACAATTCCAAAGCTGTATTCATTTGAGTCATGTCTGACAATCTTTTTACATCACGCGACTTTTGCCTGGCATTAACCAAAGCAATTAAGGCCAAAGAAGAAAGCAGGGCAATTATGGCAATTACCACTAATAGCTCAATAATAGTAAACCCGGGTTGTTTGGTTGTCTTAATTTTATTTTTTAATTTCATTGGTACGAACTTTAAAAATATTATACCACGAATTTAACCAAATACAAAATGTGGATTAATATTAATCCCGAACATTTGGTAATTGAACAATACCAAAGAGAAAAAGCAACCAGACCAGCTGACTGCTTTTTCTCTTGGTGGGTCCGGTGGGGATCCTTTCTCCCCCGAACTTGCGACCAACCTAAAGATTGGTGCCCGCAAGTTCTCCTCCGAAAACCGGCCGCATCCAAAACGTGACGTTAAGTCACGTTTTGTCTGTCGGCTTCGATCCCCACTAACCAAAGAGAGTATCGGCCTTACAAAGACCAATACTCTCTTTGGTGGGTCCGGTGGGGATCGAACCCACGACAAACGGCTTAAAAGGCCGCTGCTCTACCAACTGAGCTACAGACCCAAAAATATCTATAAAAACAGCTTAAGTTTCTTTGATATTTTACAACAAAGACCCAAAAAAATCAAGTAATTATATATTAGGTTTTTTTGACAAAACCCAAAAAATGCTTAAACTAATAGTATAATTAACATATAAAATATGGAAAAAAATCAACGGTACATTGTAATTGGGGTAATTGTCATTGCATTAATTGCCGGCTGGCAATTACTAAGGCAACCGGCCCAGGTAGGAACAGAAAACCAAAATCAGGAAGAAAAACCATCTGTTTTGATTGAAGAACAAGGCGACGAATCATCTTCCAATCAAATGACCATAAAAGATTCGGAAAACGTTTGGGAAGGCACTTTAAAAAATTCCGACAACACGAGCAAGGGTAACTTAATGCTCGTTACCAAAGATCATAATATTTATATTAAAACCAGCCGCGACTTCTCCCAGCTTTTAGGTAAAGAGGTTAAAGCCACTTATGAAGGCAGTTTAGAAAGTTTTAGACTTGGCGAAATTGTAGCAAAATAGTCAATGCTTCTTGAGTATTATAAACACCCTTGGGATTTTGAGCTTTTAGACACTGGCAATGGTTACCGCCTGGAGCGTTGGGGCCAGGCGGTTTTGGCTCGCCCTGATCCGCAAATTATCTGGCAAAAATCGTTGCCCAAAGAAAATTGGGAAAAAGCCGATGCAATTTTTGTTTTAGGCAAAGGTGAAGAAAAAGGAAAATGGCAAACAAAAAACAAAATCCCCAATATGTGGACAATAAACTTTGGGAAAACCAAATTTCTACTTAAACTCTCTCCTTTTAAACACACCGGACTTTTTGCCGAACAGGCCGTGCAGTGGGATTGGATGAAAAGCAAGTTATCAAGTTCATCAAGTTATAAAGTTAAAAGTTTGGAAACTTTAAACTTTCCATCCGATAACTTTAAACTCGCGAATAAATTTAAGGTATTAAATCTATTTGCTTATACCGGTGGAGCGACAATGGTCTTAGCAAAAGCCGGCTGCCAGGTAACGCACGTGGACGCTTCTAAACCAAGCATAACCTGGGCGCATGAAAATCACAAACTAAATAATTTACCAGAAGATTCAGTTAGGTGGATTTTAGACGACGCGGTAAAATTTGTAAAACGAGAGTTAAAACGGGGGGCAAAGTATGACGGCATTATTATGGATCCACCGGCTTTCGGACATTCACCTTCGGGCAAAACTTGGAAATTTAACCAGGACTTGCCCGGTTTGCTGAAAGACTCTGTTGACTTGTTAAGCGAAAGCCCAAAATTTTTAATCATAAACGGCTACGCCACCAATTCCTCTGCCCTATCCCTAAACAATTTGTTAGCAGGTGCGATTAAGCATAAAAATGGTGCGATTGAATTCGGCGAATTGTGCCTGAGTCAGCCAACGGGAAATCAAGGTTCTAGAGAGACAAAAAATTCAGAACGGCTTATATCCACCGGGATTTTTGCCCGCTGGTCAAAATAAAATTCCCCGATAAATCGGGGAATTTTATTTTACTGTCTGCACCTGATACTCGTTGTCTAACTCTTTGGTTCAAGATACCCAACTACTTTTTGATACAAATCGTCCAAGGACATCTGGCCTTTTATAACATATTCTTTTACACCCTGGGACAGAAGCATTTGTTTTAATTCTGGCTTATCTAAATTGGTCAGCACCACCACCGGAACATTGGCCAGTCTTTCCTGACTCTTCATGTAATCCATAATCCCGCTGCTGCCGTCGTCCCTGGTTAACAGTAAATCCAAAAGTACCAAATCTGGGGTTACTTTAGACATTATTTCTTTGGCTTCCTCAGGGGCATGGGCGGAATAAACCTCCATATCCCAGGTGGAAAATCTTTTTTTCAGGGTATTTAAAATTAGCTGATCATCGTCAACCAACAACAAAGTGTGTTTATGCATAAATTAAATTTCGTTGCTATCCCCCACAAACTTGCCCAGTATAATTAAATATACCACGGGGGCGACCAGCCAAACAAAACCGGCAGGTTGGTTAATAAATAAAGTCTGGATTAAGGGGGAAAAATTACTTCTCAATTCAATTGGAAGCAGGGTTAAAATAATATTAATTAGTAGGCCGATTTGTAAAAAAGAAAATAATAAACCAAATACTACTGAAACAAAATGCCTGGTGTCAGCCGAGGTTTTAAATACATAACGGCCCAAAAGCAAAAACAAAATCATAAAAATTCCCACAAAAGCAGATAGTTGCTGCAAGGCAAGCAGGGACCCCGAAAGCTTGCTGGAAATAGCGTTGGTTAAAAATGGAGCCTCTAAAACCAGCAGTTTGGCAATGTAAATACTAATTAAAATATTTACAACGCGCCCTCTCCCTGCGGCAAAAGAATAAAATACCGAAGCCAAAATCCAGGCTGCGAGTATAAATAAATCCCAAGTTGGGTTATGCCAATTGAAAGTTTTAAATAGCTCTAAAAGGTTGTTCAATTTGGTTTTATAAAAAATTTATTTTTATCATTATAGCATAAAACCCGGGATAAAATCATGGGTAAATTTGTCATATAAAAATAAGGCAACCCTTCCGACATTTAAAATTAAAAACTGTCTTTTATGGAGTCCCATAAACTTTCGTCAATCGCCAAGGTTTCACCCCTTTCTTGAGCCAACTCTTTGAGCAAAACTTTTTCTTTTTTAGTAAGTTTTTGGGGAACAACTACCCTGACGGTTAAAAGCAAGTCGCCCCGGCTTTTAGAATTAATGTGAGGCACACCCTTATTTTTAATTTTAAGTATTGTGCCGCCTTGAGTTCCGGCCGGAATTTTAACCTCAATATCTCCGTCCAAAGTTTTAACAATAACCTTTGCGCCCAAAGCTGCCTGAGTAAAACCAACCGGCAAATCTTTAAGCAAATTAAAGCCGTCTCTTAAAAAATCTTTAGAAGTTTTTACTCTTATATTTAAATACAAATCCCCGGGGCTACTACCCCGATAACCGGCTTCCCCCTCTCCGGGAATCCTAACCCTCTGACCATTGTCTATTCCGGCAGGAATTTTAACTGAAATGGTTTTATTTTGCCTTTTTATGCCCCTGCCACTGCAGCTTTTACAAGGAATTTCCGGCACTTGGCCAATTCCTTCACAACGATCACAGGCTGTAGAAGAAGCCACGGCACCAAAAATAGTTTGTCTGGTAACCCGAATCTGACCCTGGCCATGGCATTTTGGACAAGTAGCAATTTTAGTACCCTCCGAAGCGCCGCTACCATTGCAAACCTGACACTTGTCCTGTTTTTCCAAATTAATAGTTTTTTCCACGCCAAAAACTGCCTCTTCAAATGCAATCTCCAAACCCATTTCCAAGTCTATACCCTTATTTCGCCTGGAAGCACGCTCCTGGCGGCCGCCAAAAAAGTCACTGAACATATCGCCTAAATCAAACTCAACTCCGTTGTTGCCAAAACCTCCAAAATCAAACCCTTCAAAAGGACTCCCGCCTGCGCCATACTTAAAACCGCCTGCGCCATGGTTGGACGCAGCCTCCCAATTGCTTCCATAAGTATCGTAAGCTTTGCGTTTTTGCTCATCGCTTAAAACCTGGTACGCCTCGTTAACTTCCTTGAATTTAGCCTCATTGCCAGCGCCTTTATCCGGATGAAACTCGTGAGCCTTTTTCCGAAAAGCTTTTTTTATTTCATCAGCTGTCGCTGCTTTACTTACGCCTAATATTTGATAATAATCTTTCATAGAAAAAACTAGAGGCTTATTCGGTTCTAAAACCAATTTTTTGGTCGGGCACTACCGCTAAACTAATAGTTCCATATTGTTGTTCGTATTTTTGTATGCTTTCTAAAATTGCCTTGCTTAAACGCTTCATATGGCTGGGCGAAACCATGACTCTGGCATTAACAATTCCGGCCGGGGGCAAAACATTCATAAAATCCATTACAAACTCCTCAGCGGTATGACCTATTTGCACATGCGTGGCATAAGCTCCTTTTAAAGTTTCGTCCGTAATTTTTACCTGTATGGATTGATTTTCGTTCTGAGTTTTTTCCATATTAATTGGCCTGTAGCCTTAATTTTATATTTTTTAACTGTTGCTGCTCTTCCGTGCAAAAATCCTGCGGGCTCGCCTGGCCGTAAAAATTAAAAATTTTTCCGGAAATACCCCTGCTCTGACTCATGATGCAATTTTCATTTTGGTTTAAAGGCAAGCCCAACTGCAAACCAAGTTCATGCAATAAAGCTGAACGCGCGTAATCGTTAAAGGCATTGTAATTACTTCCGGTAAGATCCCTAATTGCCTTAGTAGAAATAACAATTCCAAACTCCTTAAAGGACCTGCTTATTTCAGTTTCCGCTCTAGGCTTGTAATCGTTGACAACCATAATAAATAAATTCGGTTGACCGGTTAAATAATGCCTGCGTTTGTCTTCCACAATACTGCCAAGACCTTGTTCCGTAAATGTATCGTTGTTAATTTTGTCTATGTTAAACACACTAACCTGTTTACCCAAATATTCCCTGACTTTGTCAGAAAAATTATTTACGACTTCATCGCTTACACCATATGAGTCAGACTGAACAAACTCAACAACCACCGGACTGCCCCCAAAAAAATATTCTGCTCTGGCATCTCCCGGTTTATGTAAACTAAACAAGCCTCTTAAAGTGGGGTATTTACCCAAAGTAAATCTAGTAGTTTGGTTAAAATTACTGTTCAAAGATCCCATTACGGAAACTTTGACATAAACCACAGAAGTAACCAAGGCAATAACAATAACAACTAGCAGTGTTTTAAAAGTCATGAATTTGTTGCTTTTTATTTATTTTTAATGCAACTATTTATTTGAGTTAACTTCCTTGTACTCCGCGTCCACCGGGCCTTTGTCAGAATTTGGATTTTGCCCGCCTGGCGAAGCATTTTGCTCAGGCGCAGATGAACTTTCCGAAGCTTTAGCGGAGTCCGCCGTAGCTTCAGCGGAGGAGGAATACATAGCCGCCCCTACCTTCTGCACGGCTTCGCTTAAAGCATCCATAGCTTTCTTTATTGCTTCCACGTCGTCTTTGTCTTTAACTTCCTTTAAAGCTTTAATTTTTTCTTCAACCTGGGTTTTATCTTCGACTTTAGCTTTGTCGCCGGCGTCTTTCAAAGTTTTTTCAGATACGCTAATAAGCGTATCGGCTTGGTTTCGCATATCCACGGTTTCTTTGCGTTTCCTGTCTTCCGCGGCGTGGCTTTCTGCTTCCTTTTTCATTCTTTCCACATCTTCCTTGGAAAGATTGGAAGAACCCTGAATGGTAATTTTGTTTTCCTTGTTGGTCGCCTTGTCTTTGGCCTTTACAGTAAGTATACCATTAGCGTCTATATCAAAGGTAACTTCAACTTGAGGAATACCTCTTGGAGCCGGCGGAATGCCGTCTAATATAAAATGGCCTAAAGATTTGTTGTCTTTGGCAAATTCGCGTTCACCCTGAAGCACGTGGACTTCTACACTGGTCTGGTTGTCAGCCGCGGTGGAAAAGGTTTGTGACTTAGAAGTAGGGATAGTGGTGTTACGGTCTATAAGCGGAGTGCGTATACCGCCCAAAGTTTCAAGCCCTAAGGTTAAAGGCGTAACGTCTAAAAGCAAAATTTCCTTGCCTTGCACGTCGCCACCCAAAACTCCGGCCTGCACAGCCGCGCCTTTAGCCACGGCTTCCATTGGGTCAATACCGCCTTCTACGGCTTTACCAATATAGTCTTCTACAAACTTTTTAACCGAAGGCATTCTGGTCGGCCCGCCAATTAAAATAATTTTGTCTATATTTTGCGGGGTAAGTTTGGCGTCACTAATAGCCTGCTCTACCGGCTTTCTCATTTTTTCTATAAGCGGCTTAACCAGTTCTTCTAACTTAGCGCGGGTGATTTTAATCTGTAAGTGCTTGGGCCCGCTGGCATCTGCGGTTATAAACGGCAGGTTAATATCGGTTTCCAAAGTGGTGGAAAGTTCAATTTTGGCCTTTTCCGCGGCTTCTCTGACACGGTTCATAGCCATTTTGTCGCCTGTAATATCTACGCCATTTGCCGCTTTAAAGTCGGAAGTTATAAAGTTTATAATTGCCGCGTCCATATCTTTTCCGCCTAATTGCGTGTCGCCCGAAGTGGACATAACTTCAAAAGTTGCCTGGCCTTCGTGCTCGCCAAAGTCCATTATTGTCACGTCCAAAGTTCCACCACCCAAATCGAATACAAGGATTTTTTGGTCTTTGGCGCCGGTTTTGTCCAGGCCATAAGCAAAAGCCGCGGCTGTTGGTTCGTTAATTACGCGCACTACTTCAAGTCCCGCAATTTCGCCGGCGTTTTTAGTGGCCTGCCTTTGGCTGTCATCAAAATAAGCCGGTACCGTAATAACCGCCTTTTGTACTGGCTGGCCCAAAAAAGTTTCCGCGTCTTTTTTAATTTTCTGCAATATAAAAGCACTAATCTGCTCCGGGGTGTATTCCTTGCCGTTTATGCTGTACTTAAACGTTGTGCCCATTTTTCTTTTGGCTTCAAAAATGGTGCCTTCGGGGTTAGTCACCGCTTGCCTTCTGGCCGGCTCACCAACTAATAATTGTCCTTCTTTGGTAAAAGCCACATACGATGGGAATGCTTTTCCCCCGAGTGACGCCCCTTCCGCTGCCGGAATAATAACGGGCGTACCGCCTTCCATAACCGAAGCGGCAGAATTACTTGTACCCAAATCTATACCTATAATTTTTGCCATAATATTTTCTCCTTAATTAATACTCTGAAAGTAATTTTTAACAAATTACTGCTTAATTTGTTGCTAATAAAACTGCTATAAATATCAACGGGATAACAACAATAAATACTAGGATATTAGAAATTAACTTAAACCATATTTTATTTGTGCTATAGCTATTATTAAATAACAAACTTACCGCAACAGATAATGCCAGCATCACAAAAGTGAAAAAAGAATCTAAATGACTCTTAAAGTAGCTATCATTTACCGAAAAAGTCCAAATAAATCCGGTTAAATATACTATTCCTGAAACTATAGCAATGAATTTTTGAATCATGTTTTTATTACTACAAACTCTCTATCTCCATTTCCTTAAACTGATTCAAGGTGAAGCCTAAAATATTTTTACTTGCTAAGAGTTTTTTGGAAGTTGCGAATTCTTTAGAAAATTCCTCTTTTAACTTAACAAAAACATTGCCTTCGCTTCCGTCACTTTTACGCTTTAGGTGTAAAATTATTTTATTCTTGTTCAAAATCTTACTTACTATGGTGCAGTCATCCGCCGTTAAAACTTTTATGGCGCTGGCTTTATCTTCCCACTCCATTATTTTTCCTACTTCAAACCAGTCTTTAATTTTCACTTGGTATATTGCTTTCTCCGTATCCGCCTAAACACGTTAAACGAAAACAGCTATTACTTTTCCTAAACTTAACCCATGTCTCCTTTAAAAAAATTTCTGCTGGGTTATAATTATTATTCAACCTCATAAATCAAAAATTATTGTCGCTTATTTATTATTACCTGGCTCGGACGAATTACTTTTCCGTTCAATTCAAATCCGCTTTGAAGTTCTTCCACCACCATCCCATCATCTTCCCCTTCCACCTCTCTTACCGCTTCGTGGAAATTGGGGTCAAACTTTTTTCCAACCGCTTCTATTTTCTTTACGCCCAATTCGCCCAAAGTTTTGTCTAGCTGGGAAAGAATGCCGTTCATCCCGGTAAACCAGTTATCATACTGTTTCCAAAACTCATCTTCGCCCTTAGCCCTTAGCCCTTCACCCTTTGGCAAATGCTTTAAAGCTTGCGCTAACGCGTCCAGCGTGGGCAAAAGCTTGGCTACGGTTACTTCGCGCGCGAATTCCACCAATTCCTTGTTTTCCGCTTCCTTCCTGCGCTTATAATTTTCAAAGTCAGCTAACGTACGTTTCCATTTTTCGGTAATATCGTCTAAATCGGTTTGCAGCTGGTCTAGGTTTTGGGAATCTTGTTGATTATCCTCATTCATAAATTCGAAATTCTAATATCGAAATCCGAAACAATAATTAAATTATAAATTTTAAACATTTGAATTTGGAAATTCGATTTTGTTTCGAATTTCATGCTTCGTATTTCGGATTTAAACTTTATTTAATCATAAAAAATATAAAAATCGCAGCGCCTCCCCCAATTAACTTAGATATATATTCAAGCAGACTCATATTCTTCTCGTACTTCATACTCTTAGGCCCCACCACGCCAATTACGCCTTTTTTGCCGCTTGGCAATTGCAAACCTGAAACTACCATAGAGTAATCGCTATTTTTAGACAATGTAATTTCTTTTCCTATTTTGGCTTCCGGGCCCTTACCTGTATATTCCTGCATCATTTTTTCCGCGTGTTCGTCCAAATGGTCAAAAAACTGGGCAATCTCCTTTGCGTCTTCGGCCGGCAAATTCGGACTGTTTAAAATATTGGAAATTCCCACGGAAGAAACTTCGTCCGGGAAAAGCGCGAAACCTCCGGCTCCTGAATGTTCAGAAACCAACTTAGCCAAACGCCTGCCCATTTCCATATGAACTACCTGCAATTTAGCCAACTCCCTCTTAAGCCTATCCTGTTCCTGCAAAGTCAGTTTAACTTTATCCATTAACTGGTTTACAAAATACCGAAAACCTTTGTCGGTCGGGATACGGCCGGCAGAAGTATGCGGCTGCTGAATATACCCCATTTTTTCCAATTCCTGCATTTCGTTCCGAATGGTCGGCGCGGAAATGCCAAAATGGTACTTTTCAGCAAGCTCCTTACTGCCTACCGGTTCGCTGTTTTCGCAGTGCTCTTTAACAATAGCAGCCAGTATTTTTGCCTGCCTTTGGGATAATTTATTATCACTGTCTTGCATGAAGTGATAATACTATTATCACTCAAAGCTGTCAAGTGATAACCCCATCTAACTAAAAAAATTAAATGTAAAGTATACTTGACATTAAAAAATATCTGTCATATTATTGTCCTATTAAGACTTATTAGTCCTAAGCAGGACAACAAAGGAAACAAACACTATGAACAAAACTATTTGGATAATTCTTGCCGCGGTTATAATACTTGGCGGCGGGATAGCGCTTTATGCCAATCAAAATTCAGGCAACAAGACTCAAACTAAAAATGACGTCATGATGCAAGATGACAGCGCTATGCAAAAAAAAGATGATGCTATGGTGAAAGAAGAAGGAATGATGGACAAAAAAGACGAAAGCATGATGGAAAACAAAGACTCAATGACAAAAGATGAAAGTGCGATGATGAAAGAAGATGATAAAATGTCCCCTAAAGCGGGATCCGCCTCCGGCGAAATGGAAGCAAAACCAGGACTTTACACAGACTACTCCTCCTCAAAACTTGCCGAAGCCAGCGCAAACGGCAAAGCTGTATTGTTCTTTTGGGCTAGCTGGTGCCCCTTTTGCAAAGCCGCCAACGAAGCGTTTTTGTCCCGCGCCTCAGAAATCCCTTCCGGCGTAACCGTGCTTAAAACCAACTATGATACGGAAAAAGATCTTAAAGCCAAATACGGCGTAACTTACCAGCATACTTTTGTGCAAGTGGATGCACAAGGCAATATGCTTAGCAAATGGAACGGCGGGGACATTGATTCGCTAAAAGCGAATTTAAAATAAATATTGTTCGAGCGAAGTCGAGAACCAATAAAAAATTTTCTTCTCCACTTTGGTCGAAAACTAAAATTTTTATGCTACAACTTTTATTTGCTGTACTTGCCGGCATGCTCACTGTGGGCGCGCCATGCATACTCCCCCTCCTCCCAATTCTTTTGGGCGCCAGCGTAGGCCAAAACAGCAAGACCAGGCCATTATTTATAGCCTTTGGATTCATATTTACTTTTTCATTGGCAGGCTTGTTTTTATCAGCCCTAGTGCAAAGTTTTATGATAGCGCCCGACGCCTTAAGAAATGCCGCAGTTTTTATGCTCGGCCTATTCGGCTTACTGCTTTTATGGCAAACGCCTTTTAAAAAACTGGCTGTTTATTTATCCGGCGCCGTTACCAGCGCAAGCTCGGCCGCAGGGCAAGCAGGCAGCGGAAACTTGGGGGGATTTGTTTTAGGAGCGCTCTTAGGCATAATTTGGACGCCTTGCGCCGGGCCGGTTTTAGGAAGCATATTAACTTTAATAGCCACTCAAGCCGACCAGGTCCGCGCGACTATATTAATAGTCGCTTACGCGCTTGGAGCGGGAATTCCAATGGTTTTAATTGCCTACGGCGGCCAATATATTACCCAAAAAGTCAGATGGCTGGCCAATTACTCGGAAGCTTTGCAAAGAATTTTTGGAAGTCTTATTATTGCCCTGGCCATAGCCATGTACTTTCAGTACGACTTAATTTTGCAGGCGAAATTATTGGAATTTTTTCCTGCCTGGAATTTAGCTAACCTAATTAAACTTTAAAAATAAATATACATGAGTCCCAAAACTTCCCATTTCGAGTGAAACGAGAAATCCCTTAAAGCTTAAGCCCGTATGTTTAAGCGATTCCTCACTACGTTCGGAATGGTTTACACGGATTTTTGGACCCATGTAAATATAGAATGAAATATTTACCATACATATTAATTGCTTTAGTGATTTTTTTAGCCGCCGGTTTTTATTTAGACCGAGCTAACCGCTATACAGAGCCAGTCCCGCTTACCATTGATTCCAGTTCAAACAATATAAATAAACTTATGCCCACGGAGTTAAAAAATTATGGCCCGGCGCCTGAATTTAAAGGCATCACCAAATGGCTTAATAGTGACCCGTTAACCCTTGAAGACTTAAAAGGCAAAGTTGTTTTAGTAGATTTTTGGACATACTCATGCATAAACTGCATTCGCACCTTGCCTTACGTAACCAAATGGTACGACACTTATAAAGACCAGGGCCTGGTAATTGTAGGCGTGCACACTCCTGAATTCGCTTTTGAAAAAGTAACCGAGAACGTGCAAACGGCAATAAAAAGATTTAACATAAATTACCCGGTAGCGCAGGACAATGACTTTCAAACCTGGAATGCCTACTCAAACCGCTATTGGCCCGCGCATTATTTAATAGATAAAGAAGGCAACGTAGTTTATACGCATTTTGGCGAAGGCAATTACGGTATTACCGAAAACAATATCCGCTATTTGCTCGGCCTAAATTCCCCCGCAAATACCAAAAATCCGACCTTCGGAAAAGTGGGAAGCCCTGAAATGTATTTTGGCTTAAGCCGCTTGGAAAATTTGAGTTCAAAACAAACAGCCTCGTCTCACCCAAATATTTATAATTTTCCCGATCATTTAAAATTAAATGAATTCGCTTTAAACGGAGAATGGAAATTTGAAAACGAAAAAACCGTACTAACAAAAGGATCGGGAATTATTCGCTTAAAATTTAAAGCCGGCAAACTGCATATGGTAGCCTCGTCAGACAAGCCGCAAGACTTAAAAATTACTGTTGATGGAAAAATTAAGGCAGCTGTGAAAGTTCAGATGTCCGAGCTTTATACCTTATTTGATTCCAACGATTATTCGGAGCATACTATAGATATAGAAATTCCCGAAGCCGGTTTTGAGGCGTTTACTTTTACATTCGGATAGTTCTTTGAAAAGGACAAACCTAGCGGTTTTTCCTTTTCAATACTTATCCTTTTCCCTATAATTGTCTCCTCGGCCAGCAAATAAATTACTTGGCCTCGGATCTAAAAATGATTTTAAACAACATTCGCAAATTCAGGGAAGAAAAAAGCCTTACCCAGGAAGAACTGGCCAAGGCGGTTTTTGTTTCCAGGCAAACCATTAACGCTATGGAAAAAGGCAATTACGAACCAAGCTTGGGACTAGCCTTAAAAATTGCCGGTTTTTTTAAAATGCCGATTGAAGAAATTTTTAAAATAAGATAGTCAATGCTTGTTAAAATGTTAGTATGTTATTATGATTAAATGTTAAAATGATTATATGAAATCTATCATCTACTACCTTTTGCTTTTAATACTTATTGCGCTTACGGCCGGGTTTATGCTGTCTGAACCTATGGATAAAATGACTATGCCGCAAATGCTTTCGGTCAGCGTAGTTTTAGTCATATATTCAATCGCTATTTCCTTAGTCGGCGAAACTAACAACCAAGACGAACGCGATATTATGCATAGAAATTTGGCCAACCGCTATGCTTTAATTTCAGGTACTGTGGTATTTTCTTTGGGACTGATTTATCAAATGTTTATAACCCACGCTTTAGACTGGTGGCTTTTGGCAGGACTTATTACCATAAACCTTACAAAAATTATTAGCTTAATATATTTTAACTACAGAAAATAGTTTTCTGATTAATTTTTCACTCTTTTCAAAGACATGTAAATTACGCCGAACAATAAAATTAAAACCCCAGGATAAATAATCATTCTAAAATCCCGGGATTTTTGTATTTGTCCTGCATTTAAATTTGAATAACTCTCCGACAAATCCGAATTTTGTTTATCTGTTTGGCTTAAAGCTAAAATTTGAGTCTGTAAATCCGCCAAAACAGATTGCATCTCCAAAATTTTTGCCTGTAAATCTTTTACCTGATTAATCAACTGACCAGCTTGACTGCGACTCAAAATTGACTGGCTCTTGTCAGTGTTTGTTATATTTTCTTCTAACAAAGCCTTTTCCTCTTCATCGGTAGTGGCAGACAAAACCAACGCATTTGGCTCTTGTGGGGTCAGCTGGGTTGTCCAAGCATATTTTTCACCGTCCAGACTAGCATACGACATGCCGGCTTTGGCCACCGGATAGCTCACCTCAAAAACCAATCGGCCAAAAGCATCAAATAACTTCAAAGTTTGTCCGGCATTGCTTAAACGAGCAGGCAAGTCATCTTCATAAACGACAAAGTAAGCTTTGCCCGGCAAAATTGTGCCTTGATGAAAAACTTTTTTCCTCCCGCCCAAAGTTAGGGTCATACCTTCCAAATCTATATTTTGATCAGTCAGATTATAAAATTCCACAAATTCTTCCTGTTCGCCTTCAGGTCTCGGCAAAATTTCACTAATTACTATTTTGCTTATTTCAGAAACTTGATCGTTCGGCAAATTGCGAGTCGGAATGCCCCAACTCCACTTATTATCTTTATTTTTTATCCAGGACAAATTTTCTTCGGCATCTTCATAAATTACAGAATCCAGCATTTTTTTCTGCGGAGAAAAAAGTTTCAGCCTTTCCTGTCCGCTGTTATTTAAAATTAGAGACTCTTTAGGGAAGTCTATTGCCAAAACTCCCATTGGCGGGATCAAAAAGCCTTCCGGCACCGCCCATGCGGATTCAGTAAAATCATCTTTAATGCCATCGGCAAAATAATACCCGCTTAAAGTTACCGTCGCGTAACCGGGATTATAAACTTCCGCCCATTCCCTGCCCTGGTCTTCGCCCAAAGGATTGGGAAAAATTTCGTTAATTTGCAAAAAATTACTGCTTTGTAAAGTTTCGGGTGCAGAACCGCTAAAGGAAGACCCGCCACCCCCGCCGGAATTGGAAAAATTTCTTATCGGAGGCTGCCAAACTCCGTTAACCAGCTCAAAAATCCCGTCATCATAAGCTTCGGCCAAATACGCCGCCTGGTCTGCAAGGCTGCTGTCTGAAAAATATAAATTAACTTCATCACCGCCAGTATTGTTCAAAGCAAATGCCTCGGCGGGTAAAATAATTTTTTTAGTCTCTCCCGGCAAAATACTGCCTGACAAAATATAGGCGCTGCTGCCCGGCCCTGTGCCGGTATTTTTGTCGTCAATAATCCAGCCGTTTAGCAGCACCGGTTTTTCTTCGCTGCTTTTTATTTCCACCCATTCATTACCTTCATCTGATCCGGTTGGATTGGGTAAAAATCTAAAAATTTTAATATTCATACTTGTTGTTAAAAATTCAGGCTGAGCCGGAACCGATGCATTAATGGTAAAAACTCCTTCATTTAAGTCGGAATAGCAAAAACTTTTTCTGGCTGTTCCCAAAGCCATGGTCAATACCGGATTTTCCAACAAACTCCCGCAGGGAGCTGTAGCCGGAGAAGAATAAAACTGTCCGCTTACAGAAGACGAAAGCAAACTGACCCGGGTGGTGGTAACTGCATTGAATTTCAGACCTTCGTCAGTCTGCAATTCTACGGTAAACACCTCCGACATAGTTTCAGGTTTTACTTTTTGAGGCTCAGATATAATTTTTATCTTTACAGCCTCCGTTGTCTGGGTCGTAAAATAAATCGCCGCAAACGCAAAGAAAACCAAAAGCCCGCGCATTTTGGAAATATCCTTTTTAATATTCATATGTTTTTTGTTTCTTGCTAAGTAAGCTAACTATAAATAGTATGGCTCTAAAATCATGGTCGGTCAAATCAAATTATTCCAAAAGCTCTGCCCTTACAATATAACGTTTCAATGCAGTTCCCAAAGGCCAGGAAGTCTGCAAAGTTAAAATTTTCTTATCTTCCGTATCCTGACTAAGTAAGTAAGTATCTTGCGAGGAAGCAATAAATTTTTCCTTAACTTCATAAGTAAAAATTTGCCCCGATTCGCTGCTTACAATAATTTTTGCGCCCAATTCTACTCTGGGCAAAAGCGCAAAAACCGTCTTGTATTCGCCGGGCGAAACTTTTAAATCCGAGGAGTGGCCGAAAATATAGGAATTTCCGGTTTCACCAAACTTGGCGGTGTTCGGATAGTGTACCACGCCATACCTTAAGGCCGATTGAAACAAATTTTCATTTACCGCATCTACATATACCACGGGTGCCTCTATGCCCAAGGTTGGTATTAAAAGACTGTTGGATAAAATTTTATCTTTTTCTGAAAGTAAAATTTCCGGCTTGAGACTATGCGGTCGCAAACTATGTTTTAAATTCAAAAATACAAATTGCCAGTTGAGTAACAGAACCAGCAAAATTAAAAAGCCAAAGATTATAACAAGTTTTTTTAAAACTACCTTCATTAAATCCCTTTCAATTACAGCACAGGCAGTTTCTAAAGTTTGCTGTTAAATTTATATGGTAAATTTACCATTAAAATAACAACTAAAAAAACTACTAGCAGGGCACCTGCGCTCACGCCGGTTCTGGGCAATTGCGTAGCCTGGCCTAACACCATAGGCTTGTTTTCCGGCAAACCGAAATTTGCCGCGCCCGGTTGGTTGGTAAAATCTCCTGCCACCTGTCCGCTTAGCGGCACAAAAGTACTGCCGCCGCTCCCCCCAGACCCTCCGCCGCCGGATCCGCCGCCGCCCTCATCTAAGCTGCTCGTGCAAATCTGTCCTTGGGGACAAACAACCTGAATTTGAACGCCAGATGTATTATTGGACAAATTCGGATCAGCCTCGGCTGACTGAACTGTAGCCGTATTTACAATACTGGTTCCAACTGAGACACTACTTTTAACTTCGGCCAAAATGGTTAAACTTGCGCTGCTCCCACTTGCCAAATTGCCGACTGTCCAGACATTGGGAACAAAACCACCTTGTGTGGAAGTGGAAGAAATAAACAAAAGTTCTGGGGGTAATACATCTGTCATTATTACGTTTTCTGCTGTATTAGGACCACTGTTAGACACGCTAAAAGTATAAATTAAAGTTGAGCTGGCTGTGCTAGTAGGAGCGCTGACCGTTTTCAACAAACTTAGATCAGCTACACCACCGCTCCCACCGCCGCCAGACGAACACTCCCCGTCCGTACACCCGCCTGACCCTTCCACAAAACGATTGCCAAAATTTATATCTTCGGCTGTAAAATTGTCAACAAAAACTTCATATTTATAGCCTGCTCCGGCTCCTGGTAAAGTCTGCTGCCAATTGTTCTGCAAAACTTCCCGTACTGTGTAATTTCCAGCCGGCAAAAATTCAAACTCGTAAAATCCAGTGGTGGTGGCAGTGGTGGTAATTTTTTCTCCAAAATCATAAATAGCATTGCTGTTCTGGTCAATGTAGATTTGCCAGCCGCCAAGGCCTATTTCCGAGTTATTTTTTACGCCGTCGCCGTTTAAATCGTTAAACTTAATGCCCTGTATAAAACCCTCGCCAAAAACTTCCACCGTATTGGTCGTAACTGTAATTTTGCACTCATAATCCCCGCCCTTAACCACTATGCCGCCGTCATGAGCCTGGGCCAGCTGCCCGGAAATTCCAGGCACATTTAACTTTACCCGCCAGTTATCCGCATTATCTAAAATAGAACTTAAACTTGAAGTGGCCAGTGTGTCAGGCTCATTGGGCAAATCAATGTTTTTTATTTCCAAAAACGGACATAAATTCTCTTTACCTCCGACTGCCTCTAAGACGGTGTTATAAGTCGCTTGCTTAGAAGAAGTATCCAGCTGGACAGTATATGTTCTGCTTAAATTCTCACCCGGGTAAACGTTGCCAAAAGGAATCGCGGTGTCTGAAACCAAAAGCACCTGCAAAGCCGCGTTAACTTTCAAAATATTGCTCTGCAGCAGGCTTAAAACTGCTATCAAAACAACACTGGCAATTGCTGCCGACAGCTTAACCAAATATTTAGTTTTCATATTTAACTGTCTCATAATCTAGTTGGAAATTGGCGCTTCCGAAACCAACTGGTTGTCGGGGTTTTGTTCCGGCTCTTTTGCCGCGGAAACCTCGTCCAGGGGTTTTTCTGGAGACTCTTCTATTTTAACCGGCTCATCCGGTTTGGGCGCTTTAGGTGTGTTTGGCTCCTCCTCGGTTAAGGCTGGTTTTTGAGCGTCTTGTGTTAAATCAGAAGCAACGGTTTCTTCATCTGCCGCCTTTGTGTCAATAATTTCTGGCTCAGCCGGCTCTGTAGCTGGCTCTTGGTTTAAAGCCGGCTCTAAACTTATGTCAGGCACAGCGCTTGCCATAACCTCTTCTTCCGAAGGCTCAGAGTCAAACACAATGCTGACGCTGGGCGCGGTATTTGAATCTATAAATTCGTCGTTGCTTTCCCCGGGGCTGGGATCGGGGTCTATCCAATTATTTGTTCCGTCAGGCATGCGGGTAAAAGATTTGTTATCAGGCACGGATGCGCCGTAGTCGTAAGTTCTTTGGTCCACCAAAGAAGCTCCTTGCCAAAAATGTCCGTTGTAAAGCTTAACGGTATCGGTACCGTCGTTGTCTAAATCAAAATCAGTGTCGCCCTCCCGATAAACAACCAAAAAACCGCCAGGTGCCACAGTTGTCGTGCCGGTATTGGTGTTTTCGGGTTTAATAAACAACTCATGGTAATTGTACAGGTTATAAGTAGCGCTTAAGCTGTCCAAACGCGCGTTATGCAAAGCGTCAGCACGAGTAAAAATAGCCTGCCATTTTAAATACCTGCTATCCGGCAAGCCGGCAGCATTTAAATCCATGCCGCTTATATCGTCGCAAGCGCTAAAAGCGGAAAAATTCACCCCGTCGTTGGAGGTTGCGGCCTGAATGCAGACGTTACCGCTTAGGGAATTGCTTTCCGTCCAGGTTAAATTCTGCCAGTCAGCCCGATTGCCCTCGCCCGCGTCCAAAACCGTTTCTAAAGTACCGCTGCCAACCCCGCTTGAAAAAACCACGCTGCTTGAGCTGATTCCCAAATTAGAGGTTAAGCTGCTGCTCGCAAAATCCGAGTTGCTGGTCCAGGTTTTATTTTGTGCACTTCCCGGAGGTAGAAAATCATCGTACAAAACATAACCTTCCAAACTGAGCGGAGTGGAAGATCCATTATAAATTTCTACAAATTCACCATCTAAACTGCCGCCAACACTACCTTGATCTGAGCCTGAAGGATTAGGTAAAAATTCATTTATCAACAACTGGTTTAAAGGGGAAAATACCGGGCCGCAAGAAATAACTGAAGGTAATGGCCTGAAATTTACGGTCACGTTGCTGTCTAAGTCAATTGCGGGGCCGGTTAACGAAGTGCCTTCTTTTGCATAAATTGCCAAAAGCGTACGGTTGGAATTAATATGCACATCCCCGCTTTGAGCGAAAAGTACCACGTCCCCAAGGTCAGAATTATTGCTTTCTGTTTCAATGGCTGCGTCGTCGCCCGATTTGGGCAAAGAAGTGGAAATGAGCAAAAAAGTCCCTTTAGTGCCCGCGCCGTTAAATGCCACGTTGGCGCGGATGTCAATTACCCCCTCCACAATAATTACGCCAAAGCTGTCGGCAAAAGCAGGATCCTGATTTATAACCACGTTGCTGTCTATTTTTAGATTACCATGCACATACAAAGTACCGTGCACATTTACTATATTATTGTTGCCAATTTCCAGGTTTCCCATAATTTCCGAAGGTCCCAAGTCTATAATTCCGCTGCTGCCTGGTATAACCAAACTTCCTAAAACCGTACCGCCGTCGTTGGCTTTGTCCTGCCAAAAAGCATTGTTAATTACCGGCAAGTCCTGGGCGGCTGACCCTGTGTTCGCACTCCCCGAAATAGTAAAGTTGCTGCTTTCTATGCTGCCGGAAACCGTCACGTCCCCGTTTATGTTTCGGTTTGCGCCTCCTCCGTTGGCTTCTAAATTATGATTGCCTTTTACTTGCCCGTTCACCGTAACATTAGCGGAAACATAAATATCGCCAAAGCTGTCGTTTGGTCCCGCAGCCATTAATGCTGTGTTTTCCGGGAAATCAATATTTATTGGCTCGCACAAATCCGCCTGGGCAAACTGGTAAATTTTTATGTTAATCAGGCTAAAATGGCTGCCCACGCTGTCGCCGTCACAAGCCACAGCCTTAACCACGCTGGTTTGGCTTACGGGCAAAGGCGGAATGGAATTTTTAAGGCCGCCGTTAGGGCCGCCGCAGTAAGGGTCGGAAAATACGTCCGGATCAGTGCCTAAACCAACTGTATAAAAAATATGCGTGGCGTCTGAATCGCTGTCGCTAAATTCCACGTTAATGGAACTTGCGTAATTACCGCCGTCAGTATTGTTCCAGCCAATATCCCCGGGCGGGGTTAAAACCGGCGGATCTATTTGCGCTAACGCGGCAGTGGTATTAATAATGTGCGCCTCAAAAGCCTGGAACAAAGGCAATAAAACCAAAACCGGAATTAATACCACGGCGGTATTATAAACGGTTTTAGATAAAAACTTTTTGAACAATGGTGGTTTTACCGTATTGGCCTGCGGCTTTAGTCCGTGGCGTTCGAAAATTTCCGCTTTTAAAACAGCCTCATTTACCACCCGCACCGGCACCCTCACTGCTTTTGGTTTTACTCTGCTAATTACAAAGGGACTTACAATGCTTTTGTTATTTTTTGTCCTTACAATCTTTTTTACCACAGGCTTACCAACAAAAGTTTTTAAAGCCGCTGATTTTCGCTTTGCGGTCTTTGCCCGCGCCAAAACCAGACTTTTTTTCAAAGTCCTTGTTTTAACAACTTTTAATTGTTTGTCTTTTGCGGGCATGTAATAAAATTATTTTTCTATATTTTGCAGTTTGGGCCCGAGGCTTCTGGCAATAACTCCGAAAAACGGAATTCTGAAAGGTTTGTCTTTTATGTAAACCATCCGTCCAACCACGTCTTTCGGGTTTACAGGCGCGTCTTCGGAATTGTTGGCGTCTCCTTTGGTAATCAGCATGCTGCCCTGTCTCCTTATAAGCCTGTGAATAGTAAAGCCCTGAGCGTTTTTATAAATAATTATTTGCCCCACTTTCGCTTCTTCTCCGCTTATGCCTTTCATTAAAATTAAGTCGTTGACTTTCAGCTGCGGCCACATGGAACCGGAAGTAATGGTGGCCAAAGGGTATGGAGTTTTTAAATAATGCGACAAAATTTTCGGGGTGTAATAAACAGCCAAACCGACAAATGCCAAATAAATAATAATTTTTAAAACTCCTATCGCGATCTTTTGTAACATTTGCTTATGAACGGGATTAAAAATTTTTAATTTCTACCATGGCTTGGGAATTTGGAAAACTATAACTTTACCCCGATAGTAGCGGTATTCGGCAGAATTGGGAGTGCGGACAGTAAACTCCAGCTTTTCTCCCTGCCCGGATTTTAGCGTAAAATAATTTTTATCAACTTTCATTAAATCGCCAATCTCGCCGAATTTCCATACCATAATGTAACTGGAAACTTTGTACGGGCTTTGGTTGACCAAACTGACCGTCCTAACCGCGGTTTTGTCTTTGGGCAAGTCCCCAAAATCCAAACGCTCGCCGGTAGGGTTAACCCCTATTTTATCCGAATCAACCACCTGCACCAAAGCATCGTATTTTTCCGCGTTAACATACTGCACGGCCAGAAAAATAAACGCCAAAACCAGAATTATCCAAGCGGCCACGCGTTTTTTTGGCCTGGGTCTGGTTATCTCAGATTTTAATTCCGACAAAAATCCCCGCTGTTGCTCCCTTTCCATAACAGCCTTAGGCTTCATATGGCTGGGCATGTTTTCAAATGGATCCATAAATTTATATTGTTAAATAAAATTTGAAATTATTTGACAGGGTTAGCGTGCTTTCATCCCTCATCCCTGGCCCCAAAACAGGGCCAAAGGAAGCTATGAAAGCTAATTATTCTCGCAAACTGCCAAGCTGGCCAGTACGCTTTGCAGCAAAGTAAAGTCTGACGCGCTGTAGTAGTAAGAGGGCGCTGAGGCAACGGTGTTTTTTAAGAAGTCTTCAGTGCCCGCGGTTACGCCTACCCCGACCACATAAATCTTAATGCCGGCTGCTTTGGCCGCGGCGGCTGCCGCAGCTGCGTCGCCGCCCGCTGTGGGCTGGCCGTCGGTAATTAAGACTATAAAGTCAGGCGAGGTCGCGTCGTTACGGTCGCGCGCGCTCGCTAATTCAGCCGAGGCTGTATCCAAAGCCTGTTGCAAATTGGTCAAGCCGCCGGCTAAAAGAGCGTCTATGGCTGTATGAAGCGGCGTAGAAGAGCCGGTTAACTGCACGTCCAAAGTCGCGTCAGTGGAAAAACTGACCTGTGCGCCGTGAGGGCCAGTGTCGCTTAAACCCAAAGCCGTGACAAAGGCGTGAGCCGCTGTCTTCATGGTATTAAGTTCGGTGTCGCTTATGCTGCCGCTACGGTCTATAACCAAAGCTAAATCCAGCTGGTCGCTGCAAAGACCGCCGCCGGGCAAAGAAATGCCGGCCACTTCCACCCACAAATCACAGCCAAACACTTTGTGTTCATTTTCTATAGGCTGGGTAAAAGCATTAGCCTGTTCCAAGGTGGTGTCTAAATTGCCGGTTTCCCTGCGGACAAAGTCCAGCCAGTCCTGGGCGCAATAGCCGCCAAAGCATGGTACGGCCAAATCTATCACCCACTTGTCCTGCGTATCCTGGTCTTGTTTGGACAAACGCCCCTTAGTGTCCAGCCAGGAAACCGTGCTGGTTCCCACCACAAAAGGCGTGTGGAAAGACTTGGTTACTTGGTCTACGGAAAGAGGTCCGTCTATATCCAGTTTTTCCCCGTCTTTGGAAATGTAGGGGCACAAGTTAGGCAGCAAACCCCAGCTTTCTGCTTCGTTTATATTAACTGTCTGAGTGTCGTCTACAGCTAAAACTCTGGGCGCTTCCCCGCAATCCCAGTAATAGCTTTCAACCACTTCGTTAGTGGAAGGGTCATCGCCGAATTTTACATGCGCGGTGCGCGTGTACATATGCGCGCCGTCCGGACCTACTGAGTTGTCAAACGAACCGCCGTTGTTGGTGGTTATGGCGCACTTGGGTTTTTGGCGGATAAAGTATTCCACGTCGTCTACGCGGTTTTCCGCGAGGAAAGACGCGGACAAATTCACGTCAATGGTTTTTTCCAAATGCTCCTGCGGAAACACGGTGCCAAAATCCAAAAACTTGACCGGCACGTTAAGCGCGTTTTCTATCCTGGCCGTTACGTTTATAACGTGCGCTTCAAAAGCGCTGAAGGCCGCGGCGCCGGCGAGTATAACACCCAAAGTCCCGACGCCCAATATTAATTTGTTGAGTATTTTTTTCATGTTCAATCTTTTAAATAATTTACTTTTCTTAATTTTCCTTTCTTTCCCACTATATTACTAGATAGTAATATAGTGTCGACCTTTGCCCGGTTAAGCCGGATTTTTTACTTTACATTCAGCCTCCTAATATAAATGTCACCTTGCATAAAATTAATCCCTCTTTCCCTCGCCCCTCCTTTCCCTTAAAAAGGAAGAGCGAGGTATAAGAAAAATTAATCTTATTCTGCTGTGGGGGTGCTAGTTACACCATTTACTTCTACCCACAAATCACAGCCAAAAATTTTGTGTTCGTTCTCTATTGGCTGAGTATATTCAGACGGATTAGCTTCCGGATTAACACCTTTTACAAAGTTTTCCCAATCCTGAGCGCAGTAGCCGCCAAAGCACGGCACAGCCAGGTCTATTACCCAGTTGTCAGTTGTGTCATTTGGTTTAGACACAGTTCCGCCGACATCTGTCCAATCAATTGTCTGATTTTGTGCATCCAATACCCAAGGTTTATGGAAAGACGCCAATGCTCCATCTTCGTAAGTTAAAGGTTCTCTGGAAACAATTTCAGAATGCTTGGACAAATACGGGCAAAGATTTGGTAAAACACCCCAAACCGCCTGAGAAAGTTCAGCATTTTCAGTTGGGGTTACAGGTCTTGTACCGCAATCAACATAGACATTATCTGCCTGTTCAACTGTTTCTGTGGCTGGATTATCACCAAACTTTATATGACCTGTCGCAGTGTATTCATGTCCATAAAAAGTCTGTCCATCCGGGCTGGTCAAAGCACATTTTGGCTTTTGGCGGATAAAATAACTTACCGTGTCAACTCGATTTTGGTCATCAGCCAAAAACGAACCTGACAAAGTCACAGCTAAAGGCTTTTCCAGTTTTTCCTGCGGAAAAACCGTGCCGAATTCTATAAAATCAATCGGCACATTCAAAGCATTTTCTATCCTGGCCGTTACGTTTATAACGTGCGCTTCAAAAGCGCTGAAGGCCGCGGCGCCGGCGACTATTACGCCCAAGGTACCTAGCGAAAGTGTAATTCTATTTAGTATTTTTTTCATAGTTATTCCCTCCGCATAAACATTTTACAAATGCTAAATGTTTATGGGATTAATTATTTTTTCTTTTACTTTAATGTTCGGTGCCCAAAAATTGGAACTATTGCGCCCCCCTCTTGGAAGCACATCCCCTTGCTCCCAAGATGGGGGCCTGGGAACATTAAAATTATGCATTACTGCCGCTTGGCGGCCTCGACCTTTTTAATGCATGCCCTTTCCCATAAAGATTTAAAATTTATGGTTTATGGAAAAAAGCGCAAATTAAAAAACCAAGCTAAAAGCTTGGGTCCTACATAGGGCTCAGGTTGTGTTTTAAACAATGTCCCTGAATTGGTTTCATAAGTTTTGTTTTGGTAAATAAAAAAGTCATTTTTTTCAAAATGGCCCGGAAATGACTATAAAATTTTGTTTTTATTATCCACTACCAGTATAGTCAGCCATTTATTCAAACGCAAGTCAATTTTTTCCCTTAATTTTAAGGCGCTATGTGGATAATCTGTTGAGTATAAAGAGGTTTAATTGGGGAAAAACAGCCTGCTGCTTCCCTGCCTAAAAACAGCAGGCTGCCAAAACCCGAGAATTAGCTCTAAAAACCGTAAATACTAGTTATTTTCTTCATTACTGTTACAATTAATCCTATTTAATAAATCGTTTAATGCTTGCATGCATTATATAACGCGTAATAAATAAAAATGTTGCTCTTAAATTTTTATGTACAAAGAAAAGCGGCCCACACCCCCGAAAGGATGTGAGCCGCCGCCGTGTTCGCCCGGTTAGGGGCGCTTTAGGCTTGGTTGTTGCGATTGCTGCGAAGTCGCCCGATCGCGATCAGCGAGAGGCCGATGAAGGCGAGCGCGGCGGTGTAGGGTTCAGGAACATCTTGATCTGGTACCCTATCGCCATACAAACGAAACTGCATGTTCGCGTTGGCGTTGGTTGCAGTACCAGCAAAAACAGCCGAAACCGCAACATTGAAGTTGCTTTGGAAATTGGCCACATAGTCAACCACCGAGATGGCGATTTGACCTGTTGATCCGTTGAGCGGCCGGTTCACATCGTTGACCACGAGACCGCTCAAATCCCACGGCAGCAATGGCGAATCCAGAGCGAAGGTCGCTGACCCGGGCGGATTGAAGGGGTCATATGTCACATCCAACGCGTAGTTGAGCTCAATGGTCAAATTCGTAAACCCGACCGCTGAACCCAGCCCGGTGCAAGTCGTTGAACCATTCGGAGGCACGTTGGTAGCTGTGCAGGAAGACGACGAGATCATCGCTCCTTGCGCCGGAAGAGCAAGTGTCGCGACGGCCATGAGAAGGCCCGCGAGAAACGAACACACTTTCTTACGCAATCTTTTTTCCTCTTATATTTTTTTCACGAGCAAGCCATCAGCCTGCCCGACGAAACTTTGACCTAAGGGCATGGATATCCATGTCTGCCCTCAAATCAAAACAGTCGCCCGAAGGCGGCTGTTTTTGTTTGCGTATACATACTATAATATATTTTTTTAAAAAAAGCAAGTAGTTTGTATAAATTTTTATGGCTTATTTATGCCTTTTTAAAGGCTCACATGGACTGAGCCTTTAAAAAATCCAAAAAAAATAAAAGCAGCTCCCTAGAATCCTTTGTCAGGACCTAAGGAGCCGCAGAGTGCGCTAGTCTGCCTTCTTGTTAGAAGACGCTAGCTATTACGGGTAGGGCGACGGAGCCGCCAGTGGGCTCCAAGAGCGAAAAGTGAAGCGCCGATAACGGCGAAAGTGCCGGGCTCCGGCACACCTTCGTCGTTTGGGGGTGGCACGGTGGCCACCACCGGCTGAGTTCCAAACCCCAGCGCCACGTACGTCAAAGTCGTGTCCACCGTTGCGCCTGGGATATTGTAAACCAACTGAACTGAGCCCTGAGCGAACGGGTTATGAGGCCCGTTCCCCAAAATGGATGCATTCCCGGTGTACACGCCGCCCGGGCCGGGTTGACCAATGAGCACATCGTCCGGTCCCGAAGACCCAAGCGCGGTCGTGAGAAACCCAGGCCCGGACTGGTACCAGTCCGGATTTCCCAAGACAACGACGAAGGTGCCATCGCTGGCTACGTCTATCATGGTACCAGTGACAGACGAGAGCGTGCCCACCAGGCCGCCCAAGACCGTGAAGTTCAGTTGCGAAACGCCGCCCATGACGCTGGGCGGATCAGCCAAGTTGTTCGTCAACGACAACGTCAACGTGTTCGCGCTGAACGTGTAGTTGATTGTCACGTCCTGCGCCTGCCCACCGACCGTTTGGGTGAAGTTGATCGTTGCCGCCTGTGCCGGCAAAGACGCCAGCAACAGGAAGACGATGATTACGGCCATCGCCAGCCGCTTGCCCTTATGCTTTCGCATTAGGCCTCCTTCAAACTAACACGATTTGCCGCTTGCCTCCGGGCAGACTCGAGTTCTGCATACCCTGCCCAGAAGGCAAACAAAAGCTGCCTCTTGTTAGAAAACAGCCTTAAAGCATGTAAATTATACATAATTATAAACAAAAAATCAATCCTTGCCTTGACTAAGCGGCTCACATAAGTTACAATATAACGTTCAAAAAGGAGGAAACTAGCGAAATCTAGGAACTCGTTTTTGTCGTTCTGCCCCGCAGCGAGCAGGGCATACCAGAAACCAGAAAAAACAGGAGACACTCAAATGAAGGCTTTTGCCTTTTTTATTTCTGTACTCGCGCTGGCGGTCACGCTCAGTGCTGCGCCTACAATCATGGTGGAAACCACCCTGGCACCCAATGCGTTTGGAAGCCCAAGCTATCCGGCCTGGGAAACCAACGCGGTCAACGCTATGATTGGCGGCCTTACGAGCAATGGGACACCCGGCACCCCCACGTACTTCCAAACCCTGGGAGGACCCGTTCCGGCCTCCTGGTTGACTGTGACGTCCTTCCCATCCTGGCTCGGAACCGCCGACCCAGGAACTACCTTCGGACCGGCATTTGCAAGTGAACTCGGTAACAGAGGCGCGTTCCCACTCTACATCAACGGCAACGGAACACAATTCTCCATCAGCCAGCTCGCCTTCAACGCATTCAGCACCGACCCCGGCAATCTGCTCGGGTTCAGCTTTGCGGTTGGTTCGTACAACTACGGAACTGGCTACGTCGGTATTCTGAAGGGTGGTGACAACACCCTCGGAACCGGTGACGACACCTTCATTACCGCCGGTCCCAATACGCAGATGGTCGATGCACTTGCCGGAAGGGGAAGCGGCAACGCGCTCTGGCCGTGTGGACCGGGGGATCTCTCCCCCTGCGCCACAACCGCGGAACGCCAAGCTGCAATCGATAGCATGGCAGCTAATATGGCAGGCTACTCCTTCACGGGCACCTACACGCTGATGGGTGCGACTGGCGGCGAGCTCGCAAGTGCGAGCGCAACCATCTACACCGACGGAGAGGTTCCCGAGCCAGCCACTATGGGACTCATCGGTACCGCGCTCATCGGCCTCGCTCTGGTGCGCCGCCGCTCCTAAGCTGCATCAACGGAGATTTCGCTCAACCAACACAAAAGGCCGGACGCCCAACAAGCGCCCGGCCTTTTTACAACAAACAACACACAAAGAACAAAGCCACCCTTTCCCCCACTATATTACTAGATAGTAATATAGTGCTATTGATCCAACATCTTCTTTGCCGAATTTTCCGAATATTTTTTTAAAAGCTTTTTGTCCAAAGCTGCTATCCCCGCCTTTAACAAAACGCCGGCTACTGTCTTACGCTTCGTTTTGTTTAAAACTGGATTTTCAAAACTCTTTATAATTTCTCTTTGCTTTTTTAACTTAGCTCCGGCTAAACGTTCTAGGCTTTCATAAGCCTTACGTAGACCGTCGCCTTTTTCCATTAGAATATTATTAATTTTAGCGACTGTGCTGGGTGTAACTTTTACTTCTTGTTGAATTTGTTCGTAACTCTGGCCGCTTAAAAGCCTGTGGGAAATTTCCAAACGTTTAGCGAACATTTTATATTCCGTATGAGTAAATAAATCCTTAAACAACAACCTAATATCTTCTTTACTGTTTAATACAGTAAAAACCGCCCATAAATTGTTTATATACAGGCCAAATTCTTTGGGATCCAATTTTCTCCTGGAAATTTTTGTCATACCACTATATTACTAGATAGTAATATAGTGTCAAGCTTCAAGCCTATGTAATATGTGCAGCAAATCGGAAAACTAAAACACCGTCTTTCAGACAATGCTAAACGGTGTTTTGGCTTTAACGCTTATAAAATCTTTTTTAAATACTGCCCGGTGTAACTGGCTTTAACTTTGGCCACGTCTTCGGGCGTGCCTATTGCCACCAGCTCCCCGCCCTTGTCCCCGCCTTCGGGGCCTAAGTCTATTAGCCAGTCCGCGGTTTTAATCATATCCAAATTATGTTCAATTACGACCACGCTGTTGCCTTTGTCCACCAATTTGTTTAAAACATGCACCAGGCGTTTAACGTCCGCAAAGTGCAGCCCGGTAGTCGGCTCGTCCAGCAAATACAAAGTCCGACCCGTGCTGGCGCGCGAAAGTTCGGTGGCCAATTTAATCCTCTGCGCTTCCCCGCCGGACAAAGTCGTGGCATTTTGCCCAAGGCGCATATAGCCCAGCCCCACCTGCGACAAAGTTTCCAATTTTCTATAAAGCAAAGGCAGGCTGGCAAAAAAAGCCTTGGCTTCGTCCACGGTCATTTCCAAAACATCGGAAATGGTTTTGCCTTTATAATGGATTTCCAAAGCCTCGCGGTTATAACGCTTGCCGTTGCAGTCTTCGCAGGTTATGTAAACGTCGGGCAGAAAATTCATCTCTACTTTTATTACCCCGTCGCCAGCGCACTTTTCACACCTGCCGCCTTTGACATTAAAGCTAAAGCGCCCCGCCTGATAGCCGCGCATTTTAGCTTCTTTGGTTTCCGCATACAGCTCGCGGATAGGTGTAAATAAACCCGTGTAGGTAGCCGGGTTGGAACGCGGCGTGCGGCCTATGGGACTTTGGTCTATGTTAATAACCTTGTCTAAATGGTCTATGCCCAAAAGTTTTTTGTGCCTGCCCGGTTCTTCCTTGCTGTTATAAAAATATTTATACAGCGCCCGAGCCAAAATGTCGTTAAACAAAGTAGACTTGCCCGAGCCGGAAACGCCGGTTACGCACACCAGCTTGCCCAAAGGGATTTCCACATTTAAATTTTTTAGGTTAAATTCTTCGGCGCCGAAAATCTGCAATTTTTTACCGTTGCCGGGGCGGCGGCGCTTGGGAGTTTCTATAAATTCCTTGCCGGACAAATACTGACCGGTCAAACTTTTTTGGCTTTTTTCTATGTCTTTGGGGCTGCCCTCAGCCACCAGTTCACCGCCATGCTTGCCCGCACCCGGGCCTATGTCTACCACCCAGTCCGCTTCCCGAATAGTTTCCTCATCATGCTCCACCACAATTACGGTATTACCCAAATCCCTTAAATCTTTTAAAGTTTTTAGCAATTTGCCGTTATCGCGCTGGTGCAGCCCAATGGAGGGCTCGTCTAAAATATAGAGCACGCCGGTTAAACCGCTGCCAATTTGAGTCGCAAGGCGTATGCGCTGCGCTTCCCCGCCTGACAAAGTGTCCGCGGTTCTGTCCAAAGACAAATAGGACAAGCCTACGTTTAGCAAAAACGACAAACGCGCGTTGATTTCCTTTAAAACCTGTTTGGCAATGCTTAAATCCTTTTGCGAAAGTTTTTTTACAAGCTCTTCAAAAAATTTAAACGCCGCTTCTATGCTCTGGCCGGAAACTTCCACAATACCCTTGTCTCCCACGGTCACGGCCAAAACTTCCGGCTTTAGCCTTTTGCCCTGGCAGGTTTGGCACTGGCGGACGCGCATATAATTTTCTATTTCTCCGCGCATATATTCGGAATCGGTCTCGCGGTAACGCCGCTCTAAATTTGGGATTACGCCTTCAAACACGGTGTTCATTTCAAACTCTCCGTCTCCGCTGCGAAACTCGCCGGATACGCGGATCTTTTTTTCCCCGGTACCGCGCAAAACCACCTCCAAAAATTTTTTTGGCAAATCTTTCACCGGCGTATTAACCGAAAACCCATACTCTTTCGCCACGGCTTCCAAAATCCTGGCATACCACGACAAACGGGAAGTAGTTTTGCTCCAGGGCCTGACCGCGCCTTCCGCCAAAGTCAATTTTTGGTTAGGGATTACCAAATCCGGCTCCACTGTCAGCTTGGTGCCCAGACCCTTGCAGTCTGTGCAGGCGCCATGGGGACTGTTAAAGGAAAAATCCCTCGGATCAAGCTCGGATAACTGGATGTGGCCGTCCGGACAGGCAAAATGCTGGGAAAGCACCACGTCCGAAAAATTATTTTTCTCTTCCATTCTAACGGCATACACCACCCCGTCGCCCAAATCCAAAGCTTTTTCCAGACTCTCGCTAATCCTGCCCCGGTCTTCCTTGCTCACCAAAAGCCTGTCCACCACCACCTCTATAGAATGCTTCTTTTGCTTGTCCAGACGCAAATTCTGAGCCTCGTTTAAATCCATAACCGTGCCATCCACCCTGACCCGGGCAAAGCCCGCCTTTTTTACCTGCTCAAAAATATGCCTGTGTTCGCCTTTCTGGTCTTTTATAAAAGGCGCCAAAAGCATGAGTTTGGTGTTTAGAGGCAAATTTAAAAGTTGATCCACCATGGCGGAAATGGTTTGGCCCTGGATTTTTTTGCCGCAAACCGGGCAATGAGGCACGCCAATGCGCGCCCACAAAAGCCTCATGTAGTCGTAAATTTCAGTGACCGTTCCCACCGTGCTGCGAGGATTGTGGCTGGCGGATTTCTGGTCAATGGAAATAGCCGGCGAAAGGCCTTCTATTTTGTCCACGTCCGGCTTGTCCATAAGGCCTATAAACTGCCTTGCGTAGGCAGACAGGCTTTCCACATAACGGCGCTGGCCTTCGGCGTAAATGGTGTCAAAAGCCAATGAAGATTTGCCGCTGCCCGACAAACCGGTTAAAACCACCAGCTTGTTTCTTGGCAAATCTACGTCAATATTTTTTAAATTATGCATCCGCGCTCCGCGGATGGAAATAACATCTTTCATAATTAACACTTAAAAAATCAAAATGGAAAATTTATGAAGTTTTTGCAAAATAACAACACCTAAATTTTTCATTTCTCTATTTCAATTTTGAATTTATAAACAAACTAGTGACCATTCTACCATAAAAGTCAAGAAGCTACAAGGCTATTGGCACAGGCAATAAAATAGACTCTCTTTACCGGCTCTTATATAATTATGTTATGAATTTAAAAACTGAGGCTTTAAATCTTAAATCCAAAATCAACAGCTTTCCTTCCTCTCCCGGCGTTTACCGCTTTTTAAACAAGGACAACGACGTTTTGTACATTGGCAAAGCCAAAAATTTGCGCGCGCGGGTAAAACAGTATTTTCAAAACCATGACGAACGCCCGCAAATTCCTTTTTTAATTGCCGAAGCCAAAAACATTGACTATACAGTGGTAAAAAATGAATTGGAAAGCCTCTACCTAGAGCGCACCTTAATTCAAAAAGACAAGCCTAAATATAATATTCAATTAAGAGACGATAAATCTTACACTTTTATTGCGTTTGATTATTCCACAGAAATTCCTCAAATACTCATAACCCGCAGGCTGGGTGATAATAAATTTGAACAAAGACAATTCCGTGATGAAAAATCCTCATCTTCCGCTGCCCACCCCTCACTGTTCACTAACCACTATTTCGGCCCCTACGCTGCCGCCTACAAAGTACGTGAACTTTTAAAAACCGTGCGCTACATTTTTCCCTACTGCACCAACAACAAAATTTCCCAAAAACCATGTTTTTACTATCACCTGCACCGCTGTCCAGGCGTTTGCATTGCCCAAATTTCTTTGGAAGAATATAAACAGCACTTGGAAAAAATCAAATTATTTTTAAAAGGCGATGTCAAAACTGTAAAAAAACAGCTGCAAAATGAAATGCGGGCAGCCAGCCAAAAAAAACTTTTTGAAAAAGCCGCGAGATTCAGAAACCAGCTTAAGGCTTTGGAAATAGTGGAAAACAAACAAAGCGTGATTATTCCTAAAAAAGTGGCCTGGGACGTAATTGGCTCCAAACAAACGAATAATAATATTTGCGTTACGCTCTTAAAAGTCAGGGAAGGAAAATTAACAGATAAAGAAAACTTTATATACACCGATCCGAACCTGCGAATGAATCCGAATGACCCGAAAATTTTAGAAAAATTTTTAGAGGACTACTATTTACAAACCAGCGACCCTCCTCAAAAAATCTACTTGCCAAACAAAGTAGATAATTCAAATTTAATTGGACAAGTATTAAAAGAACGCTTTGAAAAAAAAGTCCAAATTATTCAGGCCACCCAAAAGCAGCCGCTGAATTTGATAAAAATTGCGCGAGACAATGCTTACGAATATTTAAGGCAGGAAGAAATAAAAAACGCGGGCGATTTGGACAAAATAAACGCCGCGCTACAGCAGTTAAAAGACATACTGAATTTGCCGGCTACGCCAAAACGCATAGAATGCTACGACATTTCCAATATTCAAGGAACTAACGCGGTTGGCAGCATGGTGGTTTTTGTTGATGGCAAGCCTTTAAAAGGCCAATACAGAAAATTCAAAATTCGGGGAAAAAACACGCCTGACGACTTTGCCATGATGCGCGAAATGCTTTCGCGCCGAATGGCACGTTCGTTAAATGATAAAGGCCAAATGTCAGCCGTCAATTATTGGCCCATGCCGGATTTGCTTGTTATTGACGGCGGCAAAGGCCAGCTCTCTGCAGCGATTGAAATACTTACAGCTTACAACTTACAACTCACAATTCCAGTCATCGGGCTTGCTAAGCGAATAGAAGAAATTTTTGTGCCAAACAACCCAGTGCCAATAGTTTTGAGCCACGACCAGCCTGCCCTGCAACTACTCCAGCGCCTGCGCGACGAAGCTCACCGTTTTGGCATAACATTTCACAGGCAGCTTAGAAGCAAACAGGCCGTAAAATCCGCCTTAGATGAAATTCCCGGTTTGGGGCCAAAGACTAAAAAACTTCTAAAGCAAAAAGTTGGCACGGTGGCCGATATAAAAAAGACAAGTTTGGAACAGTTGGCAAAAATTACAGGCCAAAAAATGGCGGAAAAAATAAAACAGCTCCTTTAAATAATTTCCCTGCCCCTCTTTGATCCCTTGACTAAATTAGGCAATCTTTGTACAATAATCGGGACTTTAAAAAACCAACCAATCTAATCAAAACATGCGTCAAATCATACAATTTGCCAATATCCTGGTCATGGTGTTATTGATTACTGTTATTGCGCTCCAAAACAAATCTTCCGGACTTTCAAATATTTTTGGAGGGGCGGGCAATATTGTATCCACCCGGCGTGGTTTTGAAAAATGGCTATTTTACGCAACCATTGCCTTAGGCGTTCTGTTTGTGGCAATTAACATCTCTTTCCTGTTTATTTAAAAAAACGCCTGGCCAGCCTGGCTGACATGAATGGTATTTTAGAAAATTCAACGACTTACGCGAGGCAAATTTTTGCCGGCGTAAAAGAAATAAAGCGCCTCAACCTTTCCCGCATACGGAAAGTTTTTTCATTAATGGGCAAAAATGAAAAAAGAACGGTACTTGGCTTGGGATTACTGGCCGCTGCCAGCCTAACATGGTCTGCCTTAAACTTTTATTTAGAGCACACCGAACCGGGGGCAGGGATAGGCGGCAGTTACAAAGAAGCGCTAATAGGACAACCCGTGTACTTAAACCCTTTATTAGCCCACACCGAAACAGACCTAAGTTTAAGCAAGCTGATTTTTTCCGGCCTATATAAATATGACGGGCAGGGGCAATTAATTCCCGACTTAGCCGAGGGTATGCCTCAAATTTCTGAAGACCAAAAAAACTACACAATTAACCTAAAACGTAACGCCAAATGGCACAATGACCAACCGGTAACGGCCGATGACATAATTTTTACCTTCCAAACCCTCAAAAATCCTGAATACAAAAGTCCGTTAAAAAATCTTTGGCAGTCTACGAACATTGAGAAGCTGAGCGATTACAGCATAAAATTCACAACTAAAGATATTTCCGGGCCCTTTATATACAATCTTACTCAAGGAATTTTGCCCAAAAATGTTTGGGAAAAAATAGAGCCTCAAAACTTCCTGTTGTTTCAGGGTAATTTAGAAGCTGTTGGCAGCGGGCAGTATGCCATTAGGGAGATAAAAAAATTAGCCAGCGGCAAAGTTCAAAGCATTAAACTAAAATCTTACAGCAATTTCTACGGCGGAAAGCCAAAAATTGAGGAAATAACCTTTGACTTTTACGATACCGAGGAAGATGTTTTAAATGCCCTCCATAGCCGGGAAGTTACGGCATACGGCTTTATGCCTTTGGGAAGCGAGTTATATTTAGACAAAAACCAGGCTAACTTAAAAATTTATTCCTTACCGCTTCCTCAATACCAGGTTGCTTTCTTTAACCTTACCAAACCCGTTATCAGCGAAGAAGCGGTACGCAAAGCCTTGGAAAAAGCAGTTGACCGTCAAAAAATTATAGATAAAATTTTTAAAGGCGACGGGCTTTTACCAAGCTCGCCTTTAAACCCGGAAAATAAAGCCGGTGACTTTGAACCTGAACTGGCCGCGCAAATGCTTGATAAAGCCGGCTGGAAAATTGACCCCCAAACCAACATACGCAGCAAGCGCAATAGCCAATTGGAAATTACTATTGCCACTAACGACTCTCCGGCCAATGCCAAAGCCGCTGAAATGCTGGCTGACGGATGGCGGCAACTGGGCATAAAAGTTAGCCTTAATATCCTTCCAACCAAAACGTTAACTGACGGCGTTATTAGACCAAGAAATTTTGATGTCTTAATTTTTCCTCAAAAATTCGGACCTGACCCTGACCCTTTTGTCTTTTGGCATTCCAGTCAAGTCAAAGACCCGGGATTAAACCTGACCGGCTTTAATTCACCGGATGCGGACAAACTTATAACCCAAGCCCGTTCCACCACCCAAACCCAAATAAGACAAGCTAAATACCGTGAATTAGATAGCCTAATTTCAGGAACAGTTCCGGTAATCTACCTAAATCAAATGGTATTTTTATACGCTTTAGACGGCCAGATAAAAAATGTCAGCTTAAGCCATCTGTATGAACAGAACTATAGGTTTTACGATGTTGGCAATTGGTATATAAATACCCGACGAGTTTGGAAATAGGTTTAGGGATAAAAGCAAGTAACGATGACATCAAAACACCTTTATGGCTTATACAAAATACTTTATACTACCTTTATGCCGCGGTGGCGAAATTGACAGATTCACCCCGCACCATTTTCAAAAATATCATTCCTTGTTTAGGGCGAGTGGCGGAATTGGCATACGCGTACGTTTCAGGTACGTATGAGCGAAAGCTCGTGAGGGTTCAAGTCCCTCCTCGCCCACCAAAGTTAATTTGCCAATAAAATGGTGCGGGGCGCGTACGCTTTCCGCCTTAGTTAAAACATCGGCGGACAGGCAGGTGCGTACGACCGCAAGGTCATGAGAGTTCAAATCTCTCCCGCGGCATCAGTTATACCTCTAGCTTAAACGCCCTAAAGCGATTTTCTTATAATTTTAATCTCTTGACAAAAAAGTAAAAAAGGCGTATAATTATATTGTTATTTTAAGTCTAGCGAAACTAAAATTATCAAATTTCAAATAACATCTCTTTAATGATTTTATCTGTGATTTGCTAATTGCGAGCAAGTTTTAAATCCGGTCGGCCGAGTAGGCACTGGGTTAAAACGATCTTTTAGATCTTTATTTAATTTGGCCTCTACGCAAAGGGCCAGGAAAATTTATACGTAAGCAAGTGTGTTTGAGTTTTATGCAAACGACTCAATGACTCACGAGCAACAACTCAGTATGATTAAAAAAAATATGCCGCGGCGCTACGGACAGCACAAACCAACTTCCCATCAGCCGCACAGAAACCCAGGCGCTGCGCAACCACAGCGCCCGGTGGAATCCAAACCCGATCGTTTGGATATGCTTATTAACAAAGCAACCAGTTTGATTTCCGGTAATTTAGGCAGGCAAAACCAGGAAAATAATTTTTCCGGAAAACCCACCAGCCGCTATACCGCCTCCAGGCAAAACTTAAGGATTATTCCTATGGGAGGAGTGGAAGAAGTTGGTGAAAATATGACAGCCCTGGAATATGGCGATGACATTATTGTCATAGACATGGGTTTAGCTTTCCCCGACGACACCATGCCGGGCATTGACTATATAATCCCGGACACCAAATGGCTGGAAGACAACAAACGCCGCATCCGCGGGGTTATAATTACCCACGGCCACTTAGACCACATAGGCGCGGTTCCCTACATTTTGCCTAAATTAGGCGACCCTCCGGTTTATACCATGGCTTTAACCGCCGGCTTTATAAAAAAACGCCTTGAAGAATTCGGGTTATTAGGCCGAAGCAAGTTAAATGTTTTAACCAAAGACGACGTATTGGCATTGGGTAATTTTAAGGTCAGATTTTTCAGGCTTAACCACTCCATTCCCGACAGTATGGGTCTTAGCATTGTCACGCCGGTAGGACAAATCATCTACGCTACAGACTGGAAATTTGACCACACCCCGGCAGACGGCAAACCCACGGAATTTGATAAAATCGCGCGCTTTGGAGCGGAAGGCGTATTGCTTTTAATGTCCGACTCCACCAACGCGGTCAAGCCGGGCTACTGCGCTTCGGAGAGAGAAATAGGCCTAACCATAGACAGGACTTTTTCTGACATAAAAGGAAGGGTAATTTTCGCCAACTTCTCCACCAACATTGCTCGCATTCAGCAAGTTTTTGATGCCGCGGCAAAATACAACCGCAAAGTCATAGTTACCGGACGCAGCTTGGTAAATAATATAGAAATTGCCTTGTCTTTGGGTTATTTAAAAATCCAACCCAAAATTATTGTTAAGTCCGAACAGGCCAAAAAATTCCCCGACAACCAGATTGTAATTTTAACTACCGGCGCCCAAGGCGAAGAAGCCGCCGGCTTAGCCCGCATTGCCCGCGGCGACCATAAAACCGTTAAAATTAAAAAAGGCGATACCACCATTGTCTCCGCCTCCCCCATCCCGGGCAACGAGCGGGCCATTTCGGCCATGCTTTCCAACCTTACCCGCTTAGGCAGCCATGTAATATACAACAAAACATTGGATATTCATACCTCCGGCCATGCCCACCAGGAAGAATTAAAGTTAATGATAGCCTTAACCAAGCCTAAATATTTTATGCCTATTCACGGCGAACACCACATGATAGTCGCTCACGCCGAACTGGCAAAAACCATGGGCATCCCCCAGGAAAATATTTTTACTTTGGACAACGGACAAATTTTGGAAGTTGGCAGCGACCGCGTAGCCAAGCCCACCACAGACGAAAAAATTTCCTCGGGCTATGTCTTTATAGACGGCCTGGGAGTGGGTGATGTAGGCGAAGTGGTAATTCGCGACCGCCAGGTAATGGCGCAAGACGGCATGTTTGTAATAATTCTGACATTAGACCGCCGCAGCGGCAAACTAATAAACCAACCGGATATTATTTCCCGGGGCTTTATTTACATGAAAGGCAACGACGACCTAATTAGAGAAGTTAAGCATGAGGTAAGAAAGCTTACAGAAAACAAGGGTAAAGAAAAACTTGAGCCCAACTACGCTTACTTAAGAAATATTATCCGCGACGAAATCGGCGAATACCTCTACCAAAAAACCGAAAGACGCCCAATGATTTTGCCGGTCATAATTGAAATATAATCAAAACTGACCCCGCCCTTAGTAAGGGCGGGGTCTTTAAATGTTAATTTCCATACCCAAACTATAAAAACACGCGCCCGCGCGTTTTGTAAGTAAAAATGTTTTTGTTATAATAAATTTATGAAAAAAGAAACTTATGTAGCAGGCTGCAGGGCAACAGGCAAGCTGCATGTCGGAAACTATTTAGGCTTAATAAAGGACCTATTAACAACCCAAGAAGCTCAAAACTTGGAGCGTTTTTATTTTATTGCCGATTTACATGCTATAACCACCCCCTTTGAGCCAAAAGAATTAAAAAGCAACACCTTAGACCTGGCGGCCAGTTATTTGGCTGCCGGCATAGACCCAAGCAAAACTGTATTTTTTGCCCAAAATCAGGTAATGGAGCACGCGTGGCTAACTTGGATATTTAATTGCCTAATTCCTCTGGGCGAACTGGAAAGAATGACGCAATATAAAGACAAGGCCAAACAACATAACCAAAATATAAACGCAGGGCTTTTGATTTACCCAAGCTTAATGGCAGCTGACATTTTAATTTACAAACCCACCTCTATTCCCGTTGGCGAGGATCAAATCCAGCACGTAGAGCTATCCAGGATAATAGCCAGAAAATTCAACAACAAATTCGGCCAAACTTTTCCGGAACCGAAAACCTACCTTAGAAAACCGTTAAGGATAATGTCCTTAACCGACCCAACCAAAAAAATGAGCAAAACCGGAGACGAAGCTTTGTTGCTTGACGACGAACCAAAAGAAATTGCCCGCAAATTAAAAAAAGCAGTTACGGCTTCTGAGCCAGGTAAAAAAAGCCCGGGCGAAGAAAATTTGATGCTTTTGCTTTCTCATTTCGGAAAAGAAGATTCTATAAGATATTTCACCGAAGCCCAAAATACCGGCAAATTAAAATACTCGGAACTAAAAGAAACACTGGCAGAAAGCATTTCCGGCTATTTTGCGGAATTTCGGGAAAAGAAAAAAGATCTGCTGGCCAAGCCGGACCACCTAGCCCAGGTTTTGGGAGACGGCGCACAAAAAGCGCGCGAAGTTGCCGGCCAAACCTTAGTAGAAGTCAAACAAAAAATTGGTCTTTTATAAACACTAGCCCCCGCCTTTGCGGGGGTTTTTGTTTACAAAAGAAAGGAGGCTGCTATGCCAAGTTGGGCAACGCAGTTTTTGGAAATTCATTTCCAGAAGCCCTGCGAAGCAGTACTTCTGGAACAACAAACACCAGATGTCTGGTGTGGATTAAATATCTGTCACACTCGGCCTCACAGACACCATAACATTCTTATCTTGTTGGTTTATGGTGGTACATTTGACCCTTCCACAATACCTCCCTCAGTGACCATAATAAAAAAAGTAGAATTCAAGCAAAACGGTCACCTACCGAATTTTGAATGGCCTGACTGGAAACATAGTCAGCTACAAAAACCAGTCATTCTATTTGAAAGGAATTCACATGCAAGAACTTGAGTTCGTGTATGAATTTCAAAAGCCAGAAGAAGCGCAGGCCGCGCTCGGCCACCTCTCGTGGCTGCAGTTTAACGGACACAACGTGTCCGGCTGCGCCGAAAACGGCTCTTCCGTCACCATCACGGTCTGGTTTCGCCGCCACGACCCAGATCAAGTAGAAGAGCTCCGCAACGAGCTCGGCGCCTTAAGCGCCACCCCCGCCCAACCGACGCAAAACGACGATCGCCCCCAAGCGACCGCCGTTTTCATTTTGTTTACTTAAATTTTTCTATCTGTTCCGTGACTTCCTTGGTTTTATTTTCAAGCAAATCCTTACTGCTCGCCTCAACGTTCAGCCTAATTAACGGTTCAGTGTTGGAGGCGCGCAAATTAAATCTCCACTCCGGGTAATTAAAATCCACGCCGTCAATCTCATCTATTTTAGCATCGGCATAAAAACTTTTAATGCCCGCTAAAGTTTGTTTTAAATCTCTAACTTTAAAATTTATTTCCTCTGAAATAAAAAATTTCTCTCTAAGCGGAGCCAACACTTCCGAAAAAGCCCTGTCCGCCTGCGACAAAATATCCAAAACAGCCAAAAAAGGAATCAGTCCGTTGTCCAAATAAAAATTTTCCTTAAAAAAATAATGCCCCGAAGTTTCGCAGCCAAATACCACATCTTCTTTTATCATCCGCTCTTTTATAAACGAATGCCCGGCCTTGTTCATAACCGAAACACCTTTATTTTTTTCCACCAGATAATCTATAACCCTCACTACCCGTGTGTCGTGAAGTATTTTCCCGCCGGGGTATTTTTTTAAATAGTACTCGGCCAATAAAGCATTTATGTATGCCGGGGTAACAAACTCCCCTTTTTGGTCAAAACAAAAAAACCGGTCAGCATCCCCGTCCCAGGCCACGCCCAAGTCAGGCTTGTGTTCTTTTATAGCCTCTATAGTTTCTGCCCGGTTGGAAGGAAGCAAAGGATCGGAAGGACCTTTGGGAAAATTGCCGTCCAAATGGCCGTTTAAAACTTCCACAAATTCCACCGGCAAAATAGTTTTTAATTTTTCTATGGCCGGATTAATCATGCCGAAATTGGCGTTAGCCACAATCTTAAAAGGTTTAATGCGGCTAATATTAAAGCTTTTTAAGACATGATTGTAATACGCTTCGGTAATGTCCGCCTTTTCAACACTTCCCCTGTTTGGCAAATCTTCTAAAAGCTGGCCGGAAATGACCATATCCCGAATTTGGTAAATGCCGCTGTCTCCGGAAATTGGCCTGCCTTTTTCCCTGACCATTTTTAACCCGCCATATTCCTTGGGGTTGTGGCTGGCGGTAATTTGGATGCCCCCGTCAACCGGCAAAGTCGCAGCCGCAAAATACAGCTGGTCAGTGGACACCAGGCCAATGTCTATAACATCAACACCGGTCTTAGTCAGACTGTCTATGGCTGCTGCCTTAAACTCAGCCCCGGAAAGCCTCATGTCACAACCCACCACAACCTTTTTTGGCTTTAAAAAAGCCGCGTAAGCCCTGGCTATCTTATATACAATATCCGCATTGATTTGCGTAGGATATACCCCCCGAATGTCATAGGCCTTAAAAATACTTTGATCTATATTCATAAACTTATTTTAACATAAAATACAACAGGCAGGCTTTGTCCTAAGGCACGCTCACGCGCCCCGAACAAAGCCTGCCCTGCAAAGATAATTCAATGAAGATTACGCGTTATTGCGACTTGCGGCTTTTGACCACTCCGCGTAAGTCCCAAACACTGTCAGTTTCCCAACCTGCACCCGAATCTTCTTATGAGGCCCCACACCCTCACCCTGCGGACGAAAATGCCCATAAGATTCCACCGCGCGATGCAGCAGTCCGTTTTCACATTGAGAAATATGAACGGGTTCTGGTTCGTGTCCCCTAGTCAACTTCTTTCGCAGTCTAGAGGGAAACACATCTCCATCCTCATCTCCAAGAGAATACATTCTCATACAATCCTCCAACTGATTCTACACTAGATCAGCGCCCAAAGAGCGCTCAAACGTCTACTATTTTATTCCTATTCTCCCAAACCGTCAACAGTGGATAAATTGTCTTGCGCGGAAAAATAAACAGGAATATATTAAAAATGTTATGATCTACCGCACTGCTAAGATGCGCAACCTACTTTTTTGGCTACGGCGCCGCAGGGCGCCAGCAAGGAGGCTCACATGAGACACGCGAAAACCCCCTTTCGTGGGTAACTGAGGCAGTGAAAGTCTCGCCTAAATAATATATTCTACAAGGCGAGGCAAATAGCACTCTAACCCACGAAAGGGGGTGATCACAAGCAATACGGGGCAATCCCCGGGCGCACCGCTACCTTGTCGGTCGCGCCTTTTCTTTTTACCAAAATAAAAACCGCCTTTGGCGCGGATATCGGGCGGTTCCAAAGCGTTGGAACCGCCCCTCTTGCATCCTTACAGACGCTTATTTACTCCCGAGCTTCACCCTAGTTAGTCAGAGTAAAATTCACGTCTATTTGCGTAACCACCTCCACCGCTTCCCCGTTAAGGAGCGTGGGGCGGTAAACCCACTGCCTTACTGCGTCTATGGCAGCGGGCACAAGCAGCGCGTGGCCTGACACAAGCTTAAGCTCCGAAATGGTGCCGTCACGGCGAATTATAGCCGTAAGCCGCACTAATCCCGAAACCCTGCTTGCTTTGGCCAATGCCGGGTACAATGGTTTTGGCTGAAAAACAAGCTGCGCGGCCATTACCTCGCCTCCCCTTTTAACCCTTACGGGTTCTTCGAAAGGCTTAGGTTTTGGCTGTGCTACAACCTGCTCTTTTGGCGGGGACGGAATACCTGCAACATTCCCGCATACCGCCTCGGGACAAAAAGGAACGCTGCCGCTGCCAGGACTGGTTGCGTGCCCGTAAACCAATTCCGGTGCTCCAAGCTCCCGGTCATTAATTTCCGCCACTTGAGCGGGAATTCTTGACGGAGCCGTAAACACCTTAGTCGGCCTAACTGCAACAACCTGCTCCTGGTTTGAGCTGTTTGGACTCCTCGCCCCGTCTTGCTTTACAGTCTCCGGTTTTTGCGCCGGCAACTGCGTCAGCTCAACAGGGAGAAAAATCCTTTCCTTCTGTCTTGCGGGCTTAACCGCGCCCTTAACGCTGCTGGCCAAAACCAACAACGCCAAAACAGCCATTACCACTACCACAGCCATTGGAAAACTCCACCGGCTGCCTGTTTTGTACGACAAATTGTTTTCGAACATCTTCTTAACCCTCCTAACAGGTTTTAAAGATGCCCACTTCAGGCCAGCTGTTCCACCTCTATACTCCTCTAGGCGCTCAGTGCTTTAAGGATACCGTTTCTGCCGGTGAGAGGATGGCCTTAGCCCAAAGTTTGCGCAGGGGGTGTTTAGCCCCGTAGCTTTCTTTAATTTAAGAATACACCCGTTATATTTTTAGTCAAATAAATGCCAAAATAATACTTGGCTAAACTGATTTTGTGTTTTATACTATTCACTGATCATTAAACACTAGAACATGTCCTTCAAAATCGGCATTGTCGGTCTGCCTAATGTAGGCAAAAGTACCCTCTTTAACGCCATTACCAAAAGCAAAGTAGAAGCAGCCAATTACCCGTTTGCAACCATAGACCCAAACGTGGGCGTGGTTGCTGTGCCTGACGAAAGACTAGCTAAATTAGCTGAGTTAGAAAAGTCGGAAAAAGTCGTGCCTACCACAATTGAATTCGTAGACATAGCAGGCTTGGTTAAAGGCGCCTCAACTGGCGAGGGTTTGGGTAATAAATTCCTTTCCCATATACGCGAAGTGGACGCTATAATGGAAGTAGTGCGGTTTTTTGAAAACAAGGACATTATTCATGTAAACGGCAACGTAGACCCAAAAAGGGATATGGAAACCATTGGCATAGAACTTCAGCTTGCAGATTTGCAGAACGTTGATAACCGCCTTTCATCTATTTCCCGCCAAGCCAAAGCCGGCGAAAGGGACGCGGTTATAAAAAAACAGGTTTTAGAAAAATACAAAGCTGCTTTGGAAAAAGGCGAAATGGCTAATACGGTTATATTAACCGATGAAGAAAAAGAACACAGCAAAGACATTCAGCTTTTAACCACCAAACCGTTTTTATTTGTGGCCAACAGCGAATACGATATGGCAAATAAGTCATACAAGACCGACGCGTCATATAAGTCCTATTTGCTCGACGCAATTTTAATAGATGCGCAAATAGAAAGCGAACTGGCTGAACTTAGTGATACTGATCGCGAGGAATATTTAAAAGAGCTCGGCCTGCCGGAGTCAGGCTTAGACAAAATTATAAAAACCGCATACAAAACTTTAGGCCTTATAACCTTTATAACCGCCGGGCCAAAAGAAAGCAAAGCCTGGACATGCACAAAGGGAAGCAAAGCTCCCCAGGCAGCAGGAAAAATACACACTGATTTTGAAAAAGGTTTTATACGCGCGGAAGTTATACAATGGAATAAGCTTTTGGAAGCAAATGGCTACGGCGGAGCCAGGGCAAAAGGCTGGCTCAGGACTGAAGGCAAGGAGTATGCGGTACAAGATGGGGACGTGGTGCACTTTTTGTTTACCCCGTAGATTTATTGTACGGGGTTTAATGTATAACTGACCAAAAAACACGCGATCCCCCAAAGTTCATTCTGAACTTTGGGGGATCTCTGCTATTGGCTAACTCACTTCCTGGGAGACGTTGGCGGTGCGGCCTTCTTCGCCTCCACCTGAGTTTGCTGATGGTACTCACTGTACCAAATCAGCCCAGCGCAGGCCAATAAAAGCGTAGAAGACAGCGCGATGCTCAAAACCGAAACAGGAAGCAACCCACCGGCGTCGCCACCCACATACTTGCTTTGAGTCTGTAGACACTGAGAGACAACAAACGAGCAGCCCCCAGTAACGCAAAGCAGAATCAACGAGTGTTCCATGTCGGTGCCGTAAAGCACCAGGCTCCATACAAAGGGACCAAAACACAACACAACACCGACCGCGCCCCTTATTAAATCTTTGCCAGGATCGTTCTTCCGAAGACCGTTTTGAAAAAACAGCCAGCCCGCAAGAAGCCCGCAAAAAACAACAGCGAGCGAAAGCAAGCCAAGATTAGTTGGCATAATCTCTCCTTCTCGTTTTACTCCACCAAAAATCTAACCCCGTCACCAAACGGGGCCAAAACTACTAAGAAAGATTTTACTTTATTTCAATAAAACTGTCTATGGTTAGACAGATATTATAGCATATTTTTATAAAAAAGTCAATAGACAATTAGCCTTCATTTTTGCTATAATTTAGTAACAAATTAATCAATATCATATTCCCTACTCCTTTTGTGAATAGGGATAGAAAGGAATCTTTCTATGCCGCGATATGAGCTTATGTACCTGTTAGGCTCGCAAGTAGCCGACACAGACGTACCAGCCATTACTGCCCAAGTCTTAAAATTCGTAGAAGACTTTGGCGGTACGGACGTAGTAGAAGAACAGTTAGGCAAAAAAAAGTTAGCCTACCCCATAAAAAAAACCCGCAACGGCCATTATGTTGTGGTGGCTTTTACCATGGATGGGCAAAAAGTTAACCAGTTAGACGCCCGCATCCGAGCCCAGGATCAGAGCATCATCCGTTATTTACTGGTCAATTTAGACGAACACTTGGCAAAAAAGGCCAAAGACGAAGCTTTGGCTGCCAAAAACCCCAGGCGCCAGCCAGAAGAAGACGCGCCCGCAAAAACCGCTGTTTTGGAAAAGGAAGAAAAGCCCGTAAAAATAGAAAAGAAAGAAAAAGCCGCGCCTAAATTAGTGGAACTGGACGAAAAGGCTTTAGATGAAAAAATTGAAGCCGCTTTGTCCGAAGATTTAACAAAATAGTGCCTAGTGAACAGTGTACAGTGACTAGGCACTGACCACTGACCACTAATCACTGTTTAAAATTTAACATTAAATTTTAAACTTATGGACTTAAATAAAGTCATGATAATAGGCCGCCTAACCCGCGACCCGGAATTAAGAACCACCCCTTCGGGCGCCAATGTCTGCACTTTGGGCATAGCCACCAACTATGTTTATACCAACCAGCAAACCGGACAAAAAGTTGAACAGGTGGAATACCACAACGTAGTACTATGGAGAAAACTGGCCGATATTGCCCACCAGTACATGAAAAAAGGCCGCCGGGTTTATATAGAAGGTCGCTTGCAAACCCGCTCCTGGGACGGACAGGACGGCCAAAAAAAGAGCCGCACGGAAATTATTGCCGACAATATGATCATGCTAGACAGCGGCCAGGCCGGAGGCCAAAACAGCGGCTATAACAGCCCTTACCAAAAGCCTTCAAACAACCAAGCGCCTAAAAACGAAACCGCGGTTGAATCCCCCGCCCGGCAAGCCGAAGAACTGCCTACTATTGTACAGGGCGAGGACATTAACGTGGAAGATATTCCATTTTAATTAACTGAGTTAAATAAATTAATTTTACAAACACCTATCAACCACATTATGAGACCTAATAACCGAGATACCCAACCGGCGCAAAAAAAACAATGCTATTTTTGCTCCAATAAACTAACCACGGTAGATTACAAAGACACACAAATGCTGCGCCGCTTTATGTCACCGCATGCCAAAATTATGAACCGCGGGCGCACCGGCACCTGCCCCAAACACCAGCGCGTGGTAGCCACGGCATTAAAGCGCGCACGCCATATGGCGCTTTTGCCTTTCGTCGCGGCATAGCCTAAGACTGAAAGGCAAAATAAACCAATAACTGATAATTTATAACTCATGACAGTTATCAGTTATTTATTATTAGTTATTAGTTAAATACTACTATGGATTTAAACGATTTAAAAATTGGTACTATTATTCTCTGGGAAAACCAGCCTGTGCAGGTAATCTGGTCTAACCGCATGCGCACCGCGCAAAGAAAACCGGTGATGCAAACCAAATTGCGCAATGTAATAACCGGCAAAGTCTATGAATATTCTTTTAAGTTTGGCGAAAGCATTAAAGAAGCAGACGTTGTTCGAGAAAAAGCCGGATTTTTGTATGCCGACGAGAGCGGAACCCATTTTATGAATCAGGAAAACTTTGAAACCGTAGATATTGCCAAAGAAGTTACCAAGGAGCAGGAAAAATTTTTGAAGGAAGGCATGGAAGTCAGTATTTTAAAATTCAACGGCCAGCCTGTATCCATAGAACTGCCAATAAAAGTTGAGCTTAAAGTAACCGAAGCTCCGCCGGATACCAAAGGCAATAGCGGAGGCAACGTAACCAAACCGGTTACTTTGGAAACCGGGCTTGTGGTAGACGCTCCCATGTTTATAAAAGAAGGCGATGTCTTACGGGTAGACACCCGCACCGGAGAATACGTAGAACGCGCCGCTCAATAATCTTTCTGGACAATTTAAAAGCCCTCCCGCCTTAAGGCGGGAGGGCTTTTAATATGCTTAAACTTACCTTAAACGAGGATCGTTGTATTCCATAACGGACAGAATAGGTCTTTGGAAATCATAAATATTAGCCGGAACAATATTCCCGCTCTCTCCGCCGTTGTTAACAAACACTTCCCAGGAAGAAATGGGTATTAAACCCAGTTCATGAGCAAAATAAATGGTGTTGCCGCTTTTTAACCAACTGCCCCAAGGATGAGCAATTTTAGTTGAATTAACCACATAGCCACTGTCTACCAAACCGGTATCATAAACGCTTGCTACGTTGGAGGATTTATAGCCAAGCCCCCAAAACACGCTCATGTTCTTAAAGCCGGATTTGGTATTTTTATAAACTATGTAAATAGTGGCGCCTTCCTTAATTAATTTGCCGTTTTTATAGGTTGTCTGGCCCAGCACGCCGCTTCCGTAAATGACAAAACTGGAAATAGCAGAGCGGCCGAAATTGTCATAAGCCCTGACGGAAAAAGTTGAAGTATTCGCGGACTGAGGAGTGCCGTAAAGCTGGCCTTGCGGACTTAAATTAATGCCCAAAGGCAGCTGCCCTGACACAAGCTGAAAACTGTACGGAGGATTACCGCCGTAAACAGAAAGCTGGTGGTTGTAATATTGGCCTATTGTCATAGCCGGCAAAGAAGCCGTGGAAAAAGTAAGGCTGCCGTTATAATTAGTGCCTGATCCGACGCTAACGTAAATAGTCCCACACAAATTTTGATAATTCTGGCAAATAGTCAAATTTCCGCTGCCCGAAGACAATCCGTAAATATTAACGCTATTGCCGCTAATGCTGGCGGAAAAAGCATTTTGGTTGCTGCCCGAAGAAACATAATAATTGCCGCTGCCATATATATTAATGCTTACATTTTGACCCTGTTGAAGGCTTACATTATTCTGGCTAAAACTTAAATTGCCCCCATAAGAGTTGCCGTAAACTACGGCAGTTAAGTTTCCACAGACCGAGCTGTTGCCGGACTGGCAGACCGTTATGTTAGCCGTACCTGAACTCTTGGCAGTTAAGGTCATTTGATTGCCGGAGACCGAAGTACTCACCGCAAAGGTGTTGCTGTTGGAAGAAACATAATAATTGCCGTTGTAAGCGTTGGAAGAATAAATGCTTAAAGTCATGGTTTGACCTGAATATAAGGTAATGCTGCTTGGACTAAACCACACGCTGCCGCTACCAGAACCGCTGACTGTGACATAAACGCTGGCGCAGCCGCTGTTATTGTTCTGACAGACGGAAATAGTGCTGTTACCATAATTTTGGGCGGTTAGATACAAACTACTCCCGCTTATGCTGGCTGCCACGGCGTTGGAATTAGAGTTGCTGGAAATATAATAACCACCCAAGGAAGCGTTGCTGCTGTAAATGCTTAAAGTGGAGTTTTGCCCGTAACCCAATGAAAGAGTGGTTTGACTTAAAGACACATTGCCATAATTGCCGCTACCGCTGACTGTCACATACAAACTGCCGCAAAAACCTAAAGAAGAATGGCAAACGCTAATAGTAGCATTGCCGTTTTGGTTGGCATAAAGATTAAGTACGCTCCCGCTTATGCTGGCGGACACCGCGTTTGAGTTGCTGTTGCTGGAAATATAATAATAATTGCTGGTGTAAGAACTTACTGTGGCGCTGCTGTTTATAGATACAGCCAAACTTTGCCCGACATAAAGGCTTGGATTTTGCGGACTGAACCACACATTACCATAATTACTGCCTCCGCTAACCGTGACATACAAATTACCGCAGGTTCCGGAATTATTTTGACAAACGCTTAAAGTGCTGGAGCCTGAGCTTAAACCATAAAGATTAATGCTGCTGCCGCTTATGCTGGCGGAAACCACGCTGGAATTGGAGTTACTGGAAATATAATATGTGCCGTAATAAAAGTAAGGCTGATTTATGGTAACCGACAAATTTTGGCCTACATTTAAACTGGGGTTTTGCGGACTAAACGTAATACCACCCACGCAACCATAGCCGGAATTACAACCGCCGCTGCCGTACAGGTAAGCGGTATTGGAAGAAACATTATTTACCTGAGCATAAAATTCGCTTAAGCCCGTACCCAAATATGTGCTTATATTCAAATAGCCGTTTTGGTCTGTCTGGCCGATTGGGTCTACTACCGTTGACCAAATGCTGGAATTAGTCGACCTGGCATACAAAACAACCCTGGCATAAGAATCGGCATTGCTGACATTCACCCTAAAAGTGCCGTCATAACCTTCCTGGCTAACGGAAAGGCTGGGAGTCCTTCCGTAATAATACTGCGCGGCAGCAAAAGGAGCCGCTGTGGTTACCGCTGTCGCCAAAACAGCCAAAAGTAAGCCAATTTTTATTAATTTCATAAGTTTAAATATTTAATTGTTTAGCATTATATTATGGTCTAACTAAAAGCTTTTGTCAACATGGCTTATTTCCTTTCTTTACAGAAAATTTCAAAGATACTAAAATTAATAAATTGCAATAACTTGCATGCCTCTGCTACGGCAGAGTATCCCTCCCTTCGCGGGAGTACACCAAGGAGTGACAAGATGGAGTTTACGATCCGTTGTCTGGAAACTCGCGAGAGCGTCAAGATAGATGAGGCCGTGCTCAAACTCGTAACAGTGCTGGTAGACGAAAAAAAGGTTGATTGCGAGAACCCTCTCCGCCTGACAGCGCATTACGCAAACGGTGGGAACAAGCCTTTCATCGGGTTTGCTTGGGACTACCCACAAACCTTCCGTTATAGACAGAAAGGCGCTTGGCCAACACGGTTTCACGCAGCGGTGCCTGTTGCAAAAGGCACAAACGCTATAGATCTGATGCTGCTTGTTTATTACAGGCTCTCTGCAATGCTCGTCATGCACGGAATCCATTTCAGCTACAGGTACGACACCTGCTGGTGGTTCCGGGTCGACACGTCTGGTTTTTCTCGCAATGTTCTACTTGCGCCGATTGAAGAACTCGAGCTCCGAGAAGAGACTCTGGCCGCCGTCAAAGAAAAATTCCTTGTTACAACTGCAAGGGATCTAGCTATGGTAACCCAAATCGAGCTTGAAGTGGCCGGTCTCACCGAGACTGCCCTGAAAAACCTGCAATATGCGCTTGGTCAGGTGGGGCTTTGGTTGGGTATGACCCAATGGCAGCTTGATCACTTCATTCCACCCGAGCGCTTTAGCTAGTAAGTAAAACAAATCCTAAACTTTTTAGGTCAGTCTGGAGACGAAAGTGCTCCAGACTGTTTTTTTATATTTGATTTTATTTTAATGCACTAAATTAGTTAGACTTATTCTTTATACCTGCCAATACATTCCACTGCCTTAAATCCTTCACCAATTAAAACTTCAGTGCTAAAACTCTGCTCCCATGTTGACTGTCCAACAGCCCAAATTCCCGGCACCGAAGTTTTCTGTTCAAAATCTACTTTAATTTTTCCGTTAGATTTTTTCTGAATCAGTTTGTCAAAATCTAAATCTTCACCGTTAGTCGCGATTAAAATGGTTTTCCCATAATAAAACTTTCCGCTCTTTGTTTCCGCGCTAAAACTGACAATATTTTTTTCTAAATTAATCACCTCGGCTTTTTCAAACTCCACGAGACGCTGTTTTATTATTTGCTGAAATTGTTCTGCTAATTTGTGCAGGTCAACAAATCCAAAGGTAGATTTTTGGATCGATGGCGTTTGGGGTAGTTCTTTAGCGATTACTAAAGTATTTAATTTTTTCTGCGCCGCGGCCACCGCTGCCCCCATCCCCGCTGCTGTGGCGCCGATTATAATTACATCGTACATAAAAAATGGTATTACGAATTAAGTATATAAGACATTAAAAAATAAAAAAAGCCTCTTGACCAAAAGGTTTTTGAGTCGTATTATACCTCAATCTTAAAAGGAGGCTGATATGAAAGTCAGCAAGCGGTATTTTTGGCTGCTGGCGCTTGTGTCAGCAGTCCCCCCCGGCGCCGGCCAGACCCCGGCGCAGCTGGATGTCCGCTTTCGGGACACCCCAAAAGCGGAAAACCAGAAACAAGAGTTCGTCCGTTTTACCATGCTGCCTGGCGCATGGTTTGTGGATGCAATCCACGTGCGGAACGGAAATGAGTTTTCTGCCCGCTACGCAGCAGGCCCCAGAGTTGTGAAAACTACAACCTGGGATTTATACCTGGCAGGCAGCGTTTCGCCGGGCGCCAACAAGTCTTTATTTCTCGGGCAAGGCCTACAGGCCTACTGGGTAAAAAAATCCGGCCGGTTGCCAGTCATGAAGCTGGCAGCCCCGGTTCTGGAATTCTACCAGGACAGGGGCAAAAACCAGCAGGCAAAACTTGGTCTAAAAGAAAACGAACAGCTGTTCGTTTTTATAACACCAAGGTTTGCCGTCAGCCAGGAGACGTTCATTAACAAGCCCTTTGGGGCTAAAGTGAACGGCTACTACGCCCTGGCGGCTAATGCCTGGCCTGACAACAAGTTAATGCTGGAAGCAGGTGCTTTTCGTTCGCTGAAAGGCGAATGGATGCTGCGCGTGCGTCTGGTGTTCAACTTTTCCCTCGGCCGCAACGCGGCCTCGCTGACCAACTAAAAACCGCTCTCCGCGAAAAGCTGAGGACGGTTTTTGATTTTAAACAAAACTATTTCATTTTTTTTATAATCCTCTCTGCTGCCAATATGTAAGCCGCGTTTCTAAAAGTAGTGTTGTATTTTTCCTTTTTACCCAACACATCCGCGAAGGCTTGTTTAATTTGTTTTTCCAGTTTTTCCAAAACTTCTTTTTTCCCCCATTTCTCGTTATTCATATTTTGATACCATTCGTAATAAGAAACGCATACGCCGCCGCTGTTCGCCAAAATATCCGGAACAACTGTTGTGTTATTTTTTACAAAAATTTCATCTGCCTCAGGCGTGGTTGGACCGTTGGCCATTTCTAAAATCAGTCTAGCTCTAATATTTTCCGCATTCTTTTCAGTTAATACACTTTCCAAAGCCGCCGGAACCAATATATCCACCGGCAATTCAAGCAAAGATTCATTGCTAACATCTTTGCTGCCCAAAAAACCTTTTAAAACACCGGTTGCTTTTTTATGCGCCAAAACTTTTTCAACGTCCAGGCCGCTTTCGTCATATATGCCGCCTTTAGAGTCGGACAAAGCCGCAATCTTATAGCCTTTTTCAGCAGCCATTTTTGCAAAAAAAGTCGCGACATTGCCAAACCCTTGTATTGCGATACTGCTGCCTGGTTTAATATCCAGCCTATTAGCCACTTCTTCTAAAACATAAAACCCGCCAAATCCCGTGGCCTCTTCCCTGCCCTCACTGCCGCCTTTATCCACCGGCTTGCCGGTAAAGACAGCTTCTGACTTTTCATTGCCAGTAATGTTTTTATATTCATCTACCATCCAGTTCATAATTTGACCGTTGGTATTAACATCCGGCGCCGGCACATCAAAATTAGGCCCTAAAACCGGGTACATTTTTTTTACCCAGCCGCGGGAAAGCTTTTCCAATTCGGCTTCAGACAGTTGTTTAGGATCAACAATAATTCCGCCTTTGCCTCCGCCAAAAGGAACATTCACCACCGCGTTTTTAAACGACATCCAAAAGCTTAAAGCGCGCACTTCGTCTAAGCTGACGTCATGGTGATAGCGTATGCCGCCTTTGTAAGGCCCGCGGGCATTACTGTGCTGGCTGCGGAAGCCGATAAAAACTTTTTGTTCTCCATTGTCCATAACAACCGGAATACTAACTTCTATGTATCTATCCGGCTGCATTAGCTGTTGGATTTTTTTCACATCAAGCTCCGCAATTTTTGCCGCAGTTTGTAATTGTCGCTGGGCGTTTTTAAAAGGATTATTCATGCTAAAGATAGTTTATTTTTCCTGGTTAACCTTATTTTCCCGGGTGCTTAAAACCGACAGGCTGGTAACCGAAGCAAGCAGCAACAACGCGCCAAAAATTTGCCATGCGGTCAAGGTAATCCCTAAAAATTTCCAGTTAATCAAAGTCAAAGCCAGCGGATAGCCTAACTCCATTAAAGTGGCTATAGAAGCCTTAGTCTGCCTTAGCCCATAATAATAAATCAACAGGGCAAAAAATCCGGTCATTAAGGCAATAATTAAAGTGTTTTGCCAATAAAAAGGCGTCATTGCAAAAAACTGCATTTTTTCATAAAGCAGGACGTAAAAAAACAAAAACACCAAACCAAAAACAAAGCGCATGCCGGTCACAAATTTAAAATCCAAGTCAGAAAGCAAAGCGCGGCCGACCACCGTACCCCCGGCCCACAGCAAAGCAGCCAAAATAGCCAGTAAAGGACCCAGTAAGCTTATATTGGTGGCTGAAGCGAAAAGCGCGGAAGGCACGGTAATACCAAAAGACACCAAATAAGCACCGAAAAGCGCCGCGATGGCAAGTAACCAAAACTTTGCATAAATTTTTTCTTTTAAAAAAAACGCGGCTAAAAAAATCGCAAAAAGCGGCTGAAACTTTTGAAGTAGCGCGGCAACGGTAAAATTGTAATTCATTACCGTAGCGCCCTTAACAAACAAAATTGCGGCTAAAGCAGAGGCAAACGCGCCGACGTAAATTAAGCCCAGCCATTTCTGTAAACTTAATTTTTTAAAATCCGCCCGCGCTTTTATAAGCCCGGGCAAAGCCGCCAGGCTGTTTAACAAATGTTCCAAAAACGCAATAAAGCCCGTGCCTAAACCGGCTATTAGCAGAGGTTTTCTAAAAGGCGCGTCTGCCGCCCAAAGCAGAGAAGCTAAAAAAATTACCAAAGATCCAAATTTTTTTTTCATATTACTCAAGCTCAGAAATTAAGTCTTCAGTTCTTTGCATGGCTGTCCTTAAATGTTTGCGCATATCTGCCCGCTGGTAACTTTCCTCTTCTTCGTTGTCCGGGTAGCGCCCATAATTATATTCAATAATATCTCTGGTTATGCCGTCCCGAAGGCGCTGGACGTCCCTTATTAAGTTGTCTAGCTGCGTTTTTGCAGCCTGTTGGTCAAAATTGGGCATTTTTTACCTTTTTAATGTCTAAGTTAATTTGTTTTTTTAATAATGCCTCGCTTTTATATTTTTTAAACGGCCTTAGGTAAGTAATTAAGTACGTAATTAAATACTTGCCATACAAATTACCCCTAAATCCAAGCAAGTGCGCTTCTATTTTGGGCAAGCCGGTTTTGTCTATTGGCCCTATTACAATTGCCGCTTTATATTTTTTTGGGGGTTGGGTCTTGGATTTTGGATATTGTTTCGGATTTATAAATACATTACCCGCCCAAATACCCATTTTTGGTTTTTTCCTGAGCCTGGTCCAATGCCGCCTATCCAAATTAGCCGTAGGAAAACCCAAAATCCTGCCCAAGCCCTGACCTTTAATAACCGTGCCGCTGATTTTTTTCATATTAACGCTTTACGATCCTGTATGGCAAACCAAAAAAATCTTTGCCTAAAAACGATTCAATATCTTTCCGTGCTTTGTTGCTGAAATACTCCACCACCACCTCAGCCTTGTTGGTGTATTTTGCGTCTGTCCAGCCCGGGCAAATGACTTTTTCTAAATTTACAGAAAAACCGCCCAAACCCTCTATTTTTTCAGTTGCGCCTTTATGTTCAAAAAAAATTTTTTCTGCCTGCACATAAAAAGGCAGGTCGTAGCAGGACAAAAAATGTTCCCGGCTGCCAAAGAACGCGCTGGCATACCAAATTTTAAAAGCCCTTTGGCCAGCCAAAGTGTATCCGGCAAAAAAAGCCAGCCCGGCAACCATAACGGCGGCAATTACCTTTAATATTCGTAGCCAGGAAAATCCGTTATTCATGCTCGGTCAAATATTTTTCCACATCAAGCGCAGCCATGCAGCCCATGCCGGCCGCGGTAATAGCCTGCCTATAGCGCGGGTCATTAACATCGCCTGCAACAAACACCCCTTCAATGTTCGTCTGAGTATTATTTTTTACTTTAATGTAACCTTTCTGATCCAATTCAATACCCGCTTCCCTAAAAATTTTTGTATTGGGAGTGTGCCCAATGGCCACAAAAAACCCGCCAGCCGAAATTACTTCTTCCTGACCCGACTGGTTATGTTTGATTTTGACGCCTTCTACTTTTGTTTCACCCACGATTTCCGCAATTGTCGCGTCGGTCACAAACTTGATTTTTGGATTTTCCTGAGCTCTTTTAAGCATGATTTTAGAAGCTTTGAATTCATTGCGCCTATGAACGATAGTTACTTTGCTTGCGAATTTAGTCAAAAAATTCGCCTCCTCCATGGCGCTATCCCCGCCGCCGGCCACCACAATTTCCTGGTTTTTAAAGAAAAAACCATCACAGGTTGCGCAGGCGGAAACCCCCTTGCCCCGAAGTCTTTGTTCGCTCTCCAAATTCAGCCAATTGGCTGTCGCTCCGGTTGCAATAATAACGGTCTTGGCTAAATATTCCTTTTTAGCGGTCTTTATTCTAAACGGCTTTTGGGAAAAATCCACTGCTGTTGAATTTTCTAAAACCACTTCGGTTCCAAAACGTTCTACCTGCTTTTGCATGTTGTCCATTAACTCGGGCCCCATTATACCGTGAGGAAAACCGGGAAAATTTTCCACTTCAGTGGTTTGCATCAGCTGGCCACCCGGCTCAAGACCGGCAATAAGCAAGGGTTTTAATTCCGCCCGGGACGCATATAAAGCCGCGGTTAACCCGGCCGGTCCGCTGCCAATAATAACAAGATTATAAATATTTTTTTCCATTTCCATAGTATTCAAAAATTAAAAACCATATTAACTATTCTACTTTATAAGCCCTATCTTGACAAATTTGCCAAAAAAACCTATACTGGGCGGTCCTCCCGCAGCTTTATTGCCTCGGTTTGAGGAAAGCATTAAAAAGGAGGGGGAAAGGAACCTTATGGGTATTCCTTTGTTCCTGATGCTAGGGGTTGCGGCCGTAGCGCTGGCAAGCGCGCAAAAGAGCACCAACCGGCTAAGAAGTAAGCTGGTAAAAAAAGCTCCGGCCAAACGCCTGCATCTGACCCTGACCGCTCTTATTTTAACCGCGCAAGTTTCCGAACTGGTTAAAATGATTGAGCACCTGTCAGTGGTCACCGTGGTTTCAGCGCTGTTTGTGTTAGCCTTAGCGCTGGCAACCACGTCGGGAACAGAGGGAGAACTGCATTGACCCTTTTGGTTCCCAAAAGTTTAAGCGCCCGCAAAGTTTTTCAACTTTACGGGCTCTTTTCAAACTTTACTCATACTTAGTCAAGATAACCGGAACGCTTAACTCCTGGTTGTCCCTAAAAATCGTCAAAAACACCTGATCCCCCGGTCGATATCTGGTAATAACTGAGTCAAATTCATTTTTTTCAGTTAATTTTTCTAAGTTTACTTTCAAAACAATATCACCGGCGAGTAATCCGGCAGACTGTGCGGGCGAACCCTTAACCACAAAAGTTACCAACGCCCCATAATTTACTTTAAGTTGCCTGACAGCCTGCACCGCTTTATTTATAGTCAAAAAACCCAACCCCACATACGGCCTGCTTAAGACTCCTCCAATTTTAAGTTCCGCGACTGACTGCTTGATTGTATTAACCGGCACGGCAAACCCTACCCCCCGCGCCCCGGTATCTATTAAAGTGTTCATGCCAACCACTTCCCCCGCCATATTGATAAGCGGGCCGCCGCTATTGCCCGGGTTAATAGCCGCATCAGTTTGAACTAAATTTTGCAAGCGGGGCTGCGGATTGTCTTCGTCCCCCAAGCCGACCGCGCGAGAGAGACCCGAAACCACGCCTTTAGTAACCGTATTTTGGTATATACCCAAAGAATTTCCTATGGCAAAAACCGTTTGTCCGGTTTCCAACTGGCTGCTGTCGCCAAGTTTAACAACCGGCAAATTTCTAGCTTCAATTTTAAGCAAAGCCACGTCGTTTAATTTATCCTGCCCAACCACTTTTGCTTCGTACTGGCTGCCGTCTAAAAGCTCTACATAAAATTTAATATTCGGATCTTCCAAAACATGGCTGTTGGTCACAATTAAACCGTCAGCTTCCAAAATAAACCCCGTCCCATTCACGGTATTTAAACCCGTGGCAGAAGTGGTTAAAGACTTTACCACCCGGCTGCCCGAAATACTAACCACGCTAGGCTTAACGTTACGCACAGCTAAAATACCCTGTTGCTCGTCAGTTAAAGCCTTGTTGCTTATTGGTTTAATTGGATTTAACTTAACATTCTGCCCGACAACCTGAAAAGAAAAAGTCATGGCAATACCAATAAATACCAGGGCTAAACTTTTTAAAATTTTGAGTCTACGCATAAATATAAATTAATATTTTACTATTATTGTAATATATACTCTACTGAATGTTGCTGTCTTTCAGTTCCGTTAAAACCTGGCTGGTGGCCAAAAGCCAGTTTTGATTACAAGGCTGGACATAAACCCCGCACATTTCCTTAAGCGTCCAGTCCTTATATCTCCGTTCTAAAAGCTTATTAAAATCAACGATCCACTCGTCATAGCTAGGATATTTCCGCCATAATTTATGCCCTGGCTCCACGCCAATATTACTGCAATTATTATCCACGCAATTTTTACCCCAACTGCTTTCCGCGAAGGCTATGGCTAAAATAATCCGCCAATGGCTTTGTCGGGCAATGGTTAAAGCCGAGCCTGACCACGGCGATTTTTTTTCCTGTAAATAATTTTTAATTTTTTCAGCGCGGCTTTGAAAAAGAGCTTCGGTCATTTCAGCCCGCTTTTTCTCAAACAACGCCTCCAGACTTTCAAGCGGCATGGAAAAAAGGTCGTCTTCAGTTTGTTTTAAAATTAAATGCCCGAGCCCATAAGCCTCAACTACTTTTAAAGGCTGGCTTTGCTCCTGCAATTTTTCCGTAATTTTCTGTTCCTGAATCTCTGCCTGGGTTTTCGGCGTGTTAAGCACCAACCAGGCGCCCGCAAAAAAACTAGCCAACATAATTAAAACCGCGGCAATCACCGTCAACTGGCGCCTAAAATCAAGGCTGGCAATTTTTTTTCTTTTGGGTAAAACCAAGTAAGAATGCACAACCGGGCCATAGAAAAGCTTTTTTTGGAACTTTAAAACGGCTGGCGCATGTTTTTTCCCTTGTTTTGTATTTAAAATACTATCCATAAACCTATTTTAGCAAAAAAGCCCGGTAGTCAAAAGCCTCCAAACCAATTAAAATATAATTGAAATAAACTGAAAGGATTTTTGTATATATTTTAGTTATGACCGAACTTACGGACGAAGAAATCGCCAAACAGGTTCAAAACGGCAACGCTCAGGCGTTTGGGCTTTTAGTGGAACGGTATGAGGAAAAATTAAAAAGATACGCGAGAAGATTCCTGTTGTTTGATGACGCCGGGGACGTTTTGCAGGAAATTTTTTTAAAGGCCTACGCTAATTTAAAAGGATTTGACCCCAGCCGAAATTTTTCACCCTGGATTTATAGAATTGCCCACAACGAATTTATAAATTTTATAAAAAAGCGGGGAAAAGAACCGGTCCCCTTTTTTGACCCGGATACCATATTTCCGCACCCTGTAGCCAAGGACAACCCTGTCCGGGAACTGCAAAACTCCGAAGCCAAGGTTATGATGGAAAAAGCGCTGTCAGAATTAAACCCGAAATACCGCGAACCTCTTATTTTATACTTTTTTGAGGATATGCCTTACGAGAAAATTTCTGAGATTTTACAAATCCCAATTTCTACGGTGGGTGTAAGACTAAACCGCGGCAAACTCGCATTAAAAAATATTTACTACAAAATGTATGGAACCAACCAATAAAAGCCTAAAAGACCAGGTGTTAACGGCCATTGAAACCGGCCAAGTAAAAATGAAGCCTAAAAGCTATTTTGTGCTAAAAGGCTTGTTAATGGCTATAGGCACGGCCATTGTCTTTTTGGCGCTACTTTATTCTTTAAGTTTGGTAATTTTTATACTTAAACAAACCGGGGCAGGCTATGCTCCGGGCTTTGGAGCTCCTGGGTTTAAGCAACTTTTTTTCTCCTTACCCTGGTTGTTAATCCTGCTGTCTTTTGGCTTTATTGTTATTTTGGAAATTTTTGTAAATAGATATGAATTTACTCATAAAAAACCGCTTATTTATACCGCGACCGTGGTAATTATTTTTGTAATTTTAGGAAGTTATGCGGCACATTCAATGGCTTTGCATTCTATGTTAATGGAAAAAGCCTATAAAAACCAGGTACCCTTTGCCGGCGCTTTTTACAAAAACTGCTGCCAAAAACCGCATGGCCCGGCCTTTGTCGGACAAATTGTTGAATTTACCGAGTACGGCTATCTAACTCAAGATACGCGAGGCGACTTAATTAAAGTTTCAGTCACGCCAAAAACTATTTTTCCCTTTGGCAAAGATTTGATGCTCAATGACATAATAGTTGTTTTAGGCGAGCCTCAAGAAAACTTTATACAGGCTTTGGGAATTAAAGAATTACCGGCATTGCCCCGCGGGAAAATTTTAAGAAAAACGAGATGAAATATTTTTCCGCCTGGCCGGTAGTAACAATCAGCAAGCCCTAAGGCGACGGCTTTGGGGCCAAAGGTCGCAAATTCAGTCGACTGCCAATAAACATTAACTTAATAAAATATGAATAAAAAATATATTGCTTACGCGATTTTACCGGTCATGGCTTTTGGACTTTTGGGAATAAGCCAGGCTTCTGCCCATGGATGGTTTAAAATGGGAGGCAACTTAACCCCCCAAGAAATAGCCGACAAACACCAGGCCATGTTCCAGGAGCAGGCTAGCCTGCTCGGACTTAGCATCGATGCCGTAAAAAATGCCTGGTCTGAAGGCAAAAGTTTAAAGCAACTGGCAAATGAGAATAATATTACCGATGAACAATTAAAAACCAAGTTGCAGGCCGCGGCTAAAGTAAAAATGGGCGAACACTTAAAAGCATTGGTTGATAAAGGCATAATTACCCAGGCTCAAGCTGACAAACGGCTGCAGCTCATGGAACAGAAAGTGCAGAATAAACAGGGCTTAGGGTTTAAAATGGGTCGCCACATGAGTCTTGGTTTTTAACCAATAATAATATTAAAAGCGCGTTATACCATAAATGCATAACGCGCTTTTAATTTGTCTATTCGCTATTTTTGAACCGTCAACTCTGCTCCCGGAAAATTGTCACAGTAAACTGGAAAGTCCCCTATTTGTTTGGCGGTTACCACTACAAAACCATAAGGCTTAAGACTAAAAGACTGCGCTCCCACCGCGTACTTATGTGACTTTTCATCGCTATTTTGCAATAACCATTGCGTATTTAATTTAACTACCAAACTGCCGGAAGATTGCCTGCCGGTGGAACCCCGGCAATTGTTAAAAATCAGACGGTTGGGATATTTTTTTATAGCTTGTTCCAGGGTTAAGGCAGAAGCAGAACCGCTCTTAGTTGTACTTTGAGTGCTCGTGCTTTCTTGCGGCGCCTTAGTAGGTTCTGGGGTTGTATTGGCCTGTTGTTCCTGGTTTTTTGAAATATTCTCCAAAGTCCGAGAATCCTGTTTTTTGTTTTGCCAGACAGCTAGCCCCAGAACTAAAATCACAATCAACCCCACAGCTCCATAAGTATATTTTTTGTCTTTAATTTCCATATTTTTGCTTTAATTATAATCTTGTCTATATTTTAACATATAAAACGAAGCTGTTGATTTTTTCCCCGATTTATGTTAAAGTCATTCAGTATTTGGTATAAAATTCGTAAATTATAAATCTATAAATATGGCGCTATCGTCCCACCCTACGAGTGGTCACCCGAAGGGTGATAATGTCTACTAATAAACATATGCATTACGTTTACGTATTATGCAGTAGGAATAATAAGTGGATCTATATTGGCTGTACAGATGATTTAAAAAATAGATTTAAACAACACGAGAAAGGAGAAGTATTTTCAACTAAAAGCCATAGACCCTTAAAACTAGTTTACTATGAAAGTTATGCCAATAAGGCCGATGCAAGAAGCAGAGAATATAAATTAAAACATCACGGTCAAACAAAAGAGCTTTTAGTTAAGCAAATAGAAAAATCTATAAATATGGCGCTATCGTCTAATGGTTAGGACAAGTGGTTTTCATCCACTAAATCGGGGTTCGATTCCCCGTAGCGCTACCAATTAAATCCAAGATTACAAACCGCCCGTGGATCGGGCGGTTTTAAAGTTTTCAAAACCGAGGCCAAAGGCAACGGAAAACTTTTTTGTTAAATAAAAGCAGGTTGCGCTATAATAACGCCATGAATAACAAAAACTACTGGCCTGACCTCTCTTTACTTTTGCTCCAGGTGCTTTGGGGGGCGACTTTTTTTATTATCAAATATGCCCAGGATTATATTAGTCCTGTGACTTTATTAGCTTATCGTTTTTTACTTGGTGCAGTTTTAATGGCAGTGTTTCTATATTTTATACAGCAGAAACCGTTATTTAAAAATTTCAAAGAAGGTTTTACTCTTGGGTTCATTCTTTGTCTTGCCTATGTTGCTCAAAGCACAGGCCTAGTTTATATTTCTGCTTCCAATTCAGGTTTCATTACAGGATTATTTGTCGTATTTGTTCCGTTGTTTTCCCTTTTATTTCTAAAAAAAATACCAAATGTAAAAAATCTAATAGCCCTAGCTCTATCTGTAGCGGGTTTATGGATTCTGACTGGCGGTGTAGGCCAAATGAACAGAGGAGATCTGTTAACTTTAGTAACGGCGATTACAATTGCCATTCATATTCTTTATACCAATAAGCTTATCAAAAATCAGACAGATCCTTATATCCTAAACTTTCAACAGTTATTTACAGTTGGAATTTTATGTTTTATTGTTGTTTATATTTTTAAACTGCCATTAAGCATAGGAAGCACTAAGGCCATTTGGGCAATGCTATATTTATCAATTATTGCCGGAGTACTTGGATACATGATACAAAATTTGGCACAAAAATATGTACCACCTCTAAGAGTATCTTTAATTTTTACTATGGAATCCGTATTTGCAGCTATTTTTGCTTGGACGTTGGGTCGTGAGAATTTTGTACCGATTCAAGCATTGGGCGGTTTATTGATTTTTATTGCTATGGTTTTGTCAGAGCTTCCTATAGAAGATTGGATTTTTAAAAAAAGGAGCGACAACCTTAACTAACTAATACCTGATTAGAAATTAAACTTAACTAAATCTCTTTACCAAAACCCTTTATCCCTCGCGCAAAGCTTGGTAAGGACATGGTCGGAAAGTCTACCATAAAAAATACTCCTAAAAAGGAGTATTTTTTATGGTAGAATGGAAATTGCCCATTATTTTTGAATGCTAACAGCAATTAAAATTATTACACCTAAAGCCAGCCAGCCTAAGGTAAACAAAAAAAGTTTAACCGCCTCACTTTTTTGGTTATTTAAATACATTAAAACTGGCTTGCCTAAAACCAACCCGCCGGTGACGGCCGCGGAAAGCACAAACAGCATTAAAAATGCAATTGGGCCTGTTGCCTTGTCCATTTCGCCAAATATTTTTTCTGCGTTTTGCATAATAGTCGCGACGCCAGCTACATAAGCCGTGGTTCCTAAAGCGTTAAAAAAACTTCGCAAAATTAAATTATTCATAGTTTGTCAATATATTTTTATTAATAAATAACTAAATTGTTTTTATTGTGATACTTTTAATTTTGTTTATCTTTACCTTTTAGGCTTTCTTCTTGGCCGCGTTCTTTGAGTTTAAGATCCAGCCTTATTTTACTCTGTCCCCTAACCTCGCCTTCTTTACCCGACTCCTGTTTTTGAACCGATATATTTAAATCTTGATTAAAAGCGTCTTGGGTTAATTCCTGTATTTTTTTATTAGCATCTTCTGCTTGTTTCAACTTGCCTTTTTTTTCAAACAGCTCCCTCTCCCTGGTCAACGCCTCCAAAGCCCTGTTAATTTGCGCTTCTACTTTTACTTTTAAATTTTGAGTCTGTACTTTTCTTTGCTCTGTTTTTATCTGAGTCTCAGTAAACACGGAACCAGTGGCAATTAAGGTGCTGGACGGGCCCAAAACTTGAGACGGGGTTATAGTAGGAACAGGTAGCGGTAAAAGGGAGTTATTTTGATTATTAAGCTTGGTAAACTCCGCCATTCTTGCTTTGGCGTGCCTTAATTCCAAATCGGCTTTTAACGACTGGGTCGGGGCAAGCCTTATTTCCACCTGCTCTTTAAAAATTTTAATGGGATACAACCTGTCACCCGGAAAAGTGCGCAAAGAGGCCAATACGGTTCCATTGACCATGAAAAATAGAGCCAATGCGCCGGAGGCGAAATAAAAAATTTTAGTATGCCAAAAACTCACCGAAGCTGCTTTTGGTATGGAAGAAATGCCACTTAGTACCAAAGATTTAATTCTGGCTTTCCGTTCCGCGCTTAAAACCCGTTCATTTTTTAAAACGGCCAGTTGTTTTATCTCAATCTCATACTTCTTTGTTGAAAACATAACTTTAAACCAACCCCTTTAATTTTTTAAGCGCTCTATGCTGAAGCAGCCTGACTGACAAACTGCTTTTTTGCAAAATCTCAGCTGTTTCTTTTAAAGTAAAATCCTGTACAAACCTTAGCTCTAAAACTTCCCTGTATTGGGACGGCAACAATTTGAGTTTTTTTCTTAATTCACCTATTGCCTGAATCTGATCCATTTGGCTTCCCGTATCCTCTGCAATAGTAATATTTAAATCCTCGTTTAATTCCAAATTTTGCGGCTGTCTCGCCGACTTGCGAAAGTAATCATAAACAGCATTGGTAGCAATTTTATAGAGCCAGGCCGAAAAATTCGCTTTTCTTAGGTCGAAGCCGCCAAGGCCGTTCCATGCTTTAATAAAAACAGTTTGCAAAAGATCTTCGGCTTCTTGCTCATGCCTGACCTTAATTAGAATGAAGCGAAAAATTCTATCGGCAAACTGGTCATAAAGCCCAGCGAACGCATGCCGGTCGCCGGCTTTTGCCTGTTTGACTAAATCTTCAATTGTTGTTGATTCTGACATTATAACGAAATTTTCGGCCTATTGTTTCGGTTACTTTAAGTATATATGCTTACATAAAAAGCAGGAAGCTTGAAACTTAAGCCTGAAAAATGCTACTGTTACAATTAGCTAATAAAATTAGGTAAATTTGCGGTTTTTAAACATATAATGAGACAAGGGTTGTTAAAAACAATTTTGGCAATAGAAACTTCCTGCGACGAGACAGCCGCCAGCGTTCTTGAATTTGATAAAGAAAAAGAAAACTTAAAAATTAAAACTCTGTCTTCAGTCGTCAAGTCTCAAATTTCCATTCATAAATCTTTTGGCGGGGTAGTGCCGGAAGCCGCTGCCAGGGCCCATGTTAAATATATTCGCCCGGTGGTAGAAAAAGCATTAACTTCTGCCCACTGCTCACTGAAGACTATCGACTACATCGCGGTTACCCAAGGCCCGGGACTTTTACCGTCTTTAATGGTTGGGGTGGAATTCGCCAAAGCACTTTCCTTCGCGACCGGCAAACCAATGATTCCTGTTAACCATATGGCTGGACACCTTTATTCCCCTGTAGGGGGAATAAATTCGAAATTCGAAATTCGAAATTCGATTTTTCCACTGGTTTCACTAGTGGTGAGTGGTGGGCACACCATGATTGTATTAATGGAAAATACAAAAAAATATAGGGTCTTAGGGCAAACCTTGGACGATGCCGCTGGCGAAGCTTTTGACAAAGTGGCTAAAATGCTTAAGTTGCCTTATCCTGGCGGACCCGAGGTTTCAAAACTTGCTGCCTTAGGAGACCCGAACGCAATAAATTTCCCTCGGCCAATGCTAAACACTAAAGACTATAACTTTTCTTTCTCCGGCCTTAAAACCGCTGTACTTTACCACTTACGCGACAATCCGAACGTAAACAAGGCAGATTTATGTGCTAGTTTTCAAGCCGCAGCCGTAGATGTCCTAGTAACCAAAACCATGCGCGCGGTAAAAGAATTTGGCGCCAAATCTATTTCCCTTTCCGGCGGCGTAGCTGCAAATAAAGCCTTGCGTGAATCTTTAAATCTAAAATCTAAAATCTTAAATCTTAAATTCTCTGTTCCCCCTTTTAATCTCTGCACCGACAACGCGGAAATGATAGGCCTAGCCGCAGCCTTTAAGCTCCATAATGGTTTTAAGCCGGTGAAATATAATAAGGTTGAAGCAGACCCAAACTTGAGCCTATAAATATCCACTTTACAAATATACAAAGTAAGATAAAATAACTTTATGATCAAAAGCCGCTTACAATTCTTAACTAGCTTTTCTTCCTCTTCCTGCTCTACTCGCCCAGCGAGACGGCTTTTGTAGTGCTTAAAATTACAAAGCCCGCCTCGCCGGCGGGTTTTTTTGTTGGCCATGGATAAAATTTAGGAGTTATCCTTGGCTCGCAAAATCGATATTGGAGGAAAGATGACTTTTTCATACAATAGCTATGAGGAATTTAGTGTGGCGTACCAAGCATTTCTCGCCGCGCGAACAAAACACGAAGCCTGGAATGGGGTTGATGTTTCAGCTTTTGACAGTTGGGCATCTAAGCCGACTAAAAAACCTGGCGAAACTTCATACATCATCCTGGGCATTAACTACCACGAGGAAACGTCGTAAGACGTTTCCTCGGCTTGATACTTTTTACTTGCTACTATATACTATATACAAGCTAATGCCCTGGCTGTCACCAGGGCAGCGTCAAAAGAACGTCGGTAATCGATAAGTAGAATTGGCCGGAGACCGCCCGTTAAAGCGGTAAAATTAAGTAAATTTCACGATGGTACCTCCGCCTTAGGCGGATTGTGAACACTCTATTTTGAGTGTTTTTATTTTTATGATTATATTTATTTCAGGCAATATTGGTTCGGGAAAAACTACATTGGCCAAAATGGCGGCAAAAAAATTTAATTTTTTTTATTTTGATGCCGACACGCTCAAACCAAAAGTTTACTCAAAAATAAAAAATTTTCAAGAAAGATTAAACCAAGGACAACCTGTTCCACCCTCGATTCGCGCCAATCTGTATAGAGAGATGCTGAAAAAGTTAAAGGTTATTTCAAAAAAACATATTAATGTAATAGTAGATGAAACTCTTTACACCCAACAAGGCAGATTCGCTTTAATAAAGGAGTCTACAAAAATATTTAAAAAAAGTGCCGTCATTCTTGTAACAGCAAAATATAAAAATACAATAAAGCGGCTAACCAAACATCGCAAAGGACACATGCTAAATAATCCAATAGCCTTACACAACGCTATGGAAAAAGTTAAAAAGCCTTTTAAAAAATATGACTTGATTTTAAAAAATAATTACAAAATAAATAAGTCTTTTAAAAAACTTTCTGACTATATTAAAACGTTAATACAATAGATTTAATTTTATGGAATTAGAAAAAGCCTACGACCACTCTAAAGTGGAAGATAAAATTTACAAAATGTGGGAAGATTCAGGATTTTTTAATCCTGATAATCTTAAAGGGGAACCTTACACTATAATATTACCCCCTCCAAATGTAACCGGTACTTTGCATGTCGGGCATGCTTTAACAGCCACCATTGAAGACATTTTAATTCGCCACAAAAGAATGATGGGGTACAAAACCTTGTGGCTCCCAGGTACCGATCATGCGGCCATTGCCACCCAGTCAAAAGTAGAAAAATTGCTAGAAAAAGAAGAGGGTAAGAAAAAACGGGATTTAGGCAGGGAGGAATTCTTAAAACGGGTAGTAAAATTCGCCCAAAACAGCCACGACACAATCATTGCTCAGCTCAAAAGCATGGGAGCTTCTTTAGACTGGTCTAGAGAAGCTTTTACCTTGGACGAAAAACGAAACCTTAGCGTACGCACCGCTTTTAAAACCATGCATGACCTAGGGCTAATTTATAGAGGCTATAGAGTTATTAATTGGGACGTTAAAGGCCAAACCACTATTTCCGACGACGAAATTGTCTACCAGGAAAGAACTGCCAAACTTTATACCTTTAAGTACTCAAAAGACTTTCCTATTTCTATATCTACCACCAGACCGGAAACCAAGTTGGGCGATACCGCTGTAGCTGTCCACCCAGAGGACGAACGTTACGCTCAATTTGTGGACAAAGAGTATGACTTAGAATTCGCGGGCGAAAAACTCCATATAAAAATTATCGTGGACGAAAGCGTGGACAAAGAATTTGGCACCGGCGCCTTGGGTGTTACCCCAGCTCATAGTATGATGGACTATGAAATTGCTCAAAGGCATAACTTGCCCTTAAAGCAAGTTATTAATGAATTTGGAAAAATGACCGCTGGGCTAGAAACAATTGCCGGCAAAAAAACCGAGGAAGCTCGTATGGCAGTGGCGGAATGGCTGGAAAAAAATAATTTATTGGAAAAAACAGAGGAAATAAAACAAAACGTAGGGACTGCCGAAAGGACCGGCGGCATTATTGAGCCTTTACCCAAACTTCAATGGTTTATTGACGTTAATAAAAAATTTGACGCGCCTAATAAAAAAAATGTTTCTTTAAAAGAACTTATGCGTTCCGCCGTGGAGTCAGGCCAAATTAAAATAACGCCGGAACATTTTACTAAAACCTATTTTCACTGGATAGATAACCTAAGGGACTGGTGCATTAGTAGGCAAATTTGGTACGGCCACAGAATACCGGTTTGGTATAAAGGCGAAGAAATTCGCGTGGAAATACAAGACCCCAACGAACAAGGTTGGGCCCAAGATGAAGATACTTTAGACACCTGGTTTTCAACCGGACTTTGGACTTTCTCTACTTTAGGCTGGCCGGAAAAAACCAAAGACCTAGAGACTTTTCATCCGACAGATGTGCTTGAAACCGGTTACGATATTTTGTTCTTTTGGGTAGCAAGAATGATTCTAATGACCACCGCCCTAACCGGACAAATTCCTTTTAAAAATGTTTACTTACATGGCATAATTCGCGACGCCAATAAACAAAAAATGTCTAAGAGCAAAGGTAACGTAATTGACCCGCTGGAAATGACTTCCAAATACGGTACCGATGCTTTACGTTTTGCCCTTATTTTCAATACCGCTCCAGGTACCGACATGGCTATGGCCGAAGACAAAATAAAAGGCATGAAGCACTTTGCCAACAAACTTTGGAATATAGCTCGTTTCATTCTGACGAATGAAACGACAAGTATCAAGTATCAAATATCAAATATCAAACCCGAAGCAATTACAAGTGCCGATAAAAATGTTATAGAAAAACTTGATGCTTTAATAAAATCTTCCACTGAAAATTTAGAAAGCTTTCGCCTTCATGAGGCCGCGCAGGAAATATACCACTTTGTTTGGCATGAATTCGCCGATGTATATTTAGAAGAATCAAAAAAACAGCTGGCCGATGAGAAATTAAAGCTTACTACTTACTACTTACTACTTACTACTCTTACTACTTCCCTAAAGTTATTGCACCCCTTCATGCCCTTTGTTACCGAACATATTTGGCAGCTGCTCAAAGAGCGGGGCTTAATTCAAAGCCAAATGCTTATGGTTGAAAAATGGCCTACTAATAAAAATTAAAGATATTTTTATGAAATATAAAAACAAAAATTTTATAATTTATGCCTTATTGTTAACAATTGTATTATTCTGGTTTTATAGCCATCAAAAAACCGAAAACAGACTTAAACAAAGTTACCTAATTCAAGCCAAGCTGGCTTCATCTCAAACAGCAAAATTAGTTCAAGAGCAAGTTAAGAGCATAAAAGACGAACTGGAGGTAATGGCCCAATCTCCGGAAATTTTAAACGCGTCTTCAGACCAAAAGTCCTGTCAAAAAAAAGTTCTGCAAACCTACCGGCACATCGAAGATAAAATTGGAAACCTTGGCGTGATAAATAAAAACGGCGTATTTCAATGTTCAATTAATAACCAACTCTTGGGGCAAAAAGCGGAAAATTTTGGTGATTTCTTTAAAATAATAAAAGAAGATACAAATCATCTGCCTGTGCTAAGCAGATATTTTATCCCTCCCGGACAAATGGGTCTGGGAAGCGCTTTACATGTTGCTGTTATAAATGAAAAAAATTTTTTAGGGACGGTTGGCGCGGGTATTTATTTTGGATCAATTAATGAAAAATTCTTTAAAAATCTTCCCTTTTTTAAACACGGCTATATAACTTTATTTGACGATAACGGGGATATCTTATACAACGAGGACTCCTGGTCTTTAGGAAAAAACATTTGGGCGGAAGAAATATTGCAAAGATTTGGTTTAAACGCTGAATTCGCAGAGGCTGCCAAAAAATCCGCCGGCGGAATAATGCAAAGTTTCGTTATTAAACAAGGAAGCGGCTTAACATTAAATGAAAAATTTTTAGCTGTTGACATGCGCCCGATAAATTTACTTCCAGACCGCAGATGGGTAATTATGACAACCATTCCGTTTTCAGACGAAGAATAAGGAATATAAAATTATCCGGCATATGCCGGATAATTTTATATTCCTTATT
>CAZDIP010000002.1:103216-231644 GCA_964505635.1 uncultured Candidatus Saccharibacteria bacterium
TCAAGATGTTCTAATTCCCAGATTTCCTTGCCGATTTTTTCCTCTATATCCCTTATATCATTCAGCAGCTGCTTTTCTTTTTCCCGCTCTTCAACTGAAAGAGGGTTTTTTAATTTTGTCTTGTGAATTACGCTTAACTCAGCTTCTAAATCGCGCTTAATAACCGCAAAACCTCTTCTAACAGACTCTTCAGCGCGCCTGATTTCTTCCACTAATTGTTTATGATGCCTTCTGCCATGCCTGGCATGCCTGATAATATAAATAATTAAAACCAAAACTAAAATAAGTAAAATCAATAAGCCGATTAAATACACAAGTTCAAAACTTAGCCTGGAAGCCCCAAACTGCAGTGCCGTCTGCTTGACCAAAATATTTTTTTGAGGACTTGGAGGGCTTAACTCTTCGCCTATTTGCGTCTGAACCCAAACTATATAAGAGCCAGTTGGCAAAAAGGTATCGTGCCTGTAAAACCATTCTCCGCGCTTGTCGGAAACAACTTTATTATTTAAAGTCTCCCCGGTCAGTAAATTTTGCAAATGTATGACCACGTCAACGTTGGTGGTATCGGTGCGCCCACCCACATAAAATATATCCTGGTTTGAAACATTTTCTGAAATAGTAGTTATAAGCGGGGGCGGCTGAGTTTGACTGGAAGCATGTGCCAATTCGCGAGATGCAAAAAAATTAAATGCAAAACCAGACAAAAAAAGCAAAGCAACCAAAGTCTTACCGTATTTCTGTCGGTAGTGTGCAAGTTCAACCAGCTGTTCCTGTACCGCACTCGGCAATTTCTTTTCTTGCGACACAGCCAAAAGCCCTTTTCTCCATTTAGACACTCTGTAGGCAATATAAGCCAGTACTAGCAAAAATAAAAATACTGGGGGCAAAAACCATTTCCAAGGTATAACCACCCTGCTGGATACCTGAATTCCGTCGCCTGACACAAACTCAAAAGCCGCAGTAACAATGTTTAATCTTTGAGCCTTTTCCCTAAAATTTCCCGCCTGGTCATATGCGCGAATTATCACATCATAATTTCCAATATCCAAGGCTTCCGGAATATAAGGACTCGAAGCTTCAATAAACAATGGCTGATTTGCGGTATTTTGCGGGCTTCGGGAAGATAACGCAATTAATTTAAGTTCGTAATGATCCATGCCGGAATCCAGGTCAGTAGTTTCAAACTGAATTATAGGCTGCCTTCTAACAGTGCGGCTACTTGGAATAATATTAGTTTTAAAGTCCGCAGGTGGCGTTGTGTCAATTTTTAACGCAAAATGAGTTGTGCCACCAAAAGCTCCGTTTCTTAAAGCCTTGATGTGAAAGTACTTTATCCCATCCCCCAAATTTCGGTAAGTTACCAAGGTTTTTTCGCTGTCTATTATATCATCAGGGATACTTGTTGGATCCTGACTTATTTCAAAACTATAACCCTCCACTTTTTCATCACCCGCCCAAGTTAAAACCGCGTTTGGGTTTTTGTACCATAAACTTTGATCCGAATGAGTCTCGCTAGAAACTATGGGTCCGGCAGGCGGAGGTAAAACAAGGCTGTAAACACCGTTGGTTGTTTCGTTTAAATCATTCGTACCCTTGCCATCATGAAGCAAAATTTTGGAGTTGTCTAAAAACTTAATAACCGCCGTACCAACCGACTTAACTCTAAAAGTCAGGGTTGTAACCAAACCGGAAGAAACGTTAATTCCACCCGGAATTCCGCCCTGAAAATCTACTCTGCCGGACTGATTATTTACGCTTGGCTGAACTGTCCATACCCCTATTACTGACTTACCCGCCGAGGGGGAAACTAACTGCAGTTTGTCGGGCGGGAAACTTAAAGAAGCCTCTACGGCATTGATTATTTTTCCTTCGGTATTTACCAAAATCGAAACGTCAAAAGTGCTTCCGACTGTAAAAGTACCGGCCGAAGGCCCGGCCGACAAGGTTGCTGCTTTTACAAACGATATTTTAAATAAAAAAAATAAAATAAAAAGTGAAAAAAATCCCAGAACACAATTAAAACAGGCATATCTTTTCATTTTATATTTTATAAACATTTTGTTTCTTGAATTTTGTTCGTATCAACAAAATCAACACTGTAATAATAAATATTATAACATAAAAATACGTATTATTCCAATTAAAGCTTTTTATGAGCGGCTGCACTGCCATAACAGTTTCATTACCCTCTCTATCAACGGCTTTTACAAAAACAAAGCTTCTCCTATGCTGATCTTTAAGCAAGTAAGGATTTTGAGTTTTTACCCAAAAAAGGTTATCTCTTGTATTTACCAAACTTTCCGCTATTTCATAATAAGCAATTCCACTGTCTTGATCGTAGGCATTAAACACCGCAAACCATTGGTTGTTAAATAAAGTGTTGTCCTGGACAATTTCCACAGTAAAAGGCAAAGGCGGCGTTGTATCTTTTGCTTTTAAGGCCAAAGTTGTATTTTGGGTAGAAGTATTAATAAAATTTATTTTTGCTTCCTGGTCTAAAGCCATATAACTGCTGCCACTGCCGTCGTTTAAAACTAACTTTAAGTCTTGAAGCTTTACGCTTTGCAAGCCCTCCGTACCTGAAATTAATTCCAATGAAAATAACTTGCCCGAAATTAACCCGCCCGGGGTAATACCCGCAAACTCAATTCTTCCTTCCAAAACAATTTCTATTGGCTTTAACCATAAACTCACCACCGAGCCTCCGTCTAAAATTTTGTTTATTTTGATTGTTTTCGGGTCGTATATTAAAGCGCCGGAAACCCCGTTTGCCGGCTCTTTAAGCTGGTCAATATTTACATTTAAAGTTAAAACCTGGCCGACAACAGCCTCTGCGGGCAAGCCTAATTCAATTTCCGCGGCTTTAGCAGAATTTAAAAAAATAAAAGATATTCCAAAAATTATTAAAAATTTTTTCATTTATGCAGTTTTATGTTAAATTTGCTTGCCCGCCCTAAAGGGCGGGCATACCGCAGGTAGCAAAATTTTCACTACCCGGTCCAATAGTAAGCCAAAATACTAAAATCCACCAAATCCACTACGCCGTCGCCATTTAAGTCCACTTTCGGGTCAGGCTCGGGCTTTAAATACCAATACGCCTGAATACTAAAATCAATCAAATTGACTTTACAGTCATTGTTAAAATCCGCCCGCTGGGGACATTGCCCGGGCTTCTCTTTTTCCACATTTAGCGTGCCGACTAAAAAAGAAACAGCTGCGCTAAACGGAGTTGCCGCGCTTTGAAGTAGCGCCTTGCTCTTAGCCGTATATTTACCCAAAGCGGCACTTTTCGTGTTTACCGTAAATTTATAATACCCTTCCGAATTAGAGTTAACGGTAAACTCGTCCGCGCTTTTACCCAAAGCCTCAAGCCCTACTGAAGCGGAAGGCAATGTATAGCCAAAAAAATTTATGTCATCGCCTTTTTTTACCTCTGCTTTGTCCGCGCTTAAAGTGGGCGGCAGGAGCAAATTTTGGCTGGCAGCATTACCTGAGGCAGTCACGTTAATTTGCGTATTTAAAAAAGCGCTTCTAACCCCGCCTGGGTCAACCGCGTATAAAGAATAGTTAACAATGCCGCTTGGCTGGTTTTGCAAACTTAGGCTAAAAGCCCCGGCCGCGTCTGAAACAGCCTCTCCTTCTATTGCGGAATTTTTTAAAACTACCACCCGGCTGTTTGGCGAAGTAAAACCGGAAAAACTAACAACGCCATTATATACTCCGCCTCCCCCTCCTCCGCCTCCGCCTCCGCCCGAACCCCCGGTAGGGGTAACCGAACCAGAAGGCGTGGCCGAAGCCTCGTTAGAATACACTAGGGTAACGCCGCCTGGGGTTTTAGCTCTTACTTTAAAATAATAAGTCGTGCCGTTGGTTAAGGAGCTTTGTGTGTAGGAAGTAACATTTCCTACATTAGAATAAGTTAAACTACCAGAGGCTGTGCCCACGCCTAATTCATAACCGTTTATTACGCCGCCCAAATGAGTTTGCGGCACTGTCCAGCTTAAAGATACCTGACCGTTACCCGCGGTCGCAGTTAGAGTATTGGCATCGGCCTTAAAAAAATACTGAAAGCCAGACAAAAGCTGAAAACTGGTAGAGGTAGACTTACCAATAGCTATTTGCGACAAAGACTGGCCTAAGGAAAAACTTGAAGAGCTGGAACTTTGAAACCCGGAAGTAATAACTGGATCCTGAACCGTAAAGTTGCTTGATGTGGCATCGTCGGCCAAAACATAAATCGGCGTTTGCAAAAACAGCAAGGCAGATAAAAAGCAAATTAAAATTTTGGTTTCTTTAAAGATTTTCACTCTTTAAATATATCAAAAAAAGACCTGTAAGTCATATAGGACTTACAGGTCTTAAATATATTATTCTATGGAGCAGCACCACCCCCGCCACCGCCTTCACTACCGCCGGTTTGACCACCGCCCCCGCCGCCGCCCTGACACTGTAAGTCGTCTGGCGGGCATGGGGGCGGATTACCGCCGCCTCCCCCGCCGCCGCCGCCAAAACCTCCGCCTCCCTGCTGGTTTCCCCCTCCGCCTCCGCCCAATGGATCATCGGGGGGTGGAGGCGGTGGGGCACCGGCATTACCCCCGCCCCCGCCTCCAAACTTTATAAATTGCCAACAAAAACCATTGTTGCCAAAATCTCTTGTTTCAGGAGTGGTAAAAGGATTATTTGAACCAAGGGCACAACCTGCGTCCGCAATACCTGCAAAATTAACAAAACTGGTATTTAAAAGCTTAATATACCACTTGTCCGCCGGAACAGTAGACATCATCTTATTTATAGAACCAGGCTGGCCGGTTAACACAAGATGATTAGCGATTAACAAATTTTCACCTGCAGTTACCTTTACTGTTTTGTCAGGTATGTCTATTCTTAAATCATAAAACGCGCCTGTAGTAGAAGTCCCCATTCCGGAAATAGTGGTTGTAAGCCAGGGGGAAAGCAAAACTACTTCGCCGTTGTTATGGTTAAACTTGCCGCTGCCGCTGCGAGTTATGTCGTTAGCAACCCTTAAGCTGCCTGAGGTGGATGTCGCAACACCGCCTGAAAGAGAAAAACTGCCGTCAAAAGTAAGCATGCCGCTGCCGCCATTAAAACTGCCAGCCGACTGGTCAAATGTGCCGGCCGTTATATTACCTCCCGGAGAAAAACTTGACGTTGTAGTTGCAAGCCTTAAAGTATTTATTGGCCACGTTAAAGTTAACTGGCTGGTAGTCGCTATAAACCCTATATCTGTATCTGTACAAGCGCTGCCGTTTAAATTATCGCACCCTGCCAAAGAAGTATTGGTTAAAGTTGAGCCGTTTTTGCTGTCTATTACTACCCTATTTTTATATAAAGAAAGTCCGCTGCAATTTCCACCGCTACAACCAGCTCCGTAATCAAATACCAAACTTGCCTGATCTCCGCCGTCGGTATTAAGCCACAAAGTTAAAATATTGCCGTTTGAAGGCTGGGTTACGCTAGAAAAACTAAACGCGCCGGTGACTGCCGTACTGGTAGCGGAATATCCGGTACTGCCGCCCACCGCAAGCTTAATAGGGGTTGCGCTTACAAGCGGAGTAGTTTCATTAATGCCATAAACCACTCCGGAAACTGTTATGGTAGACGCAGGCGGAGTAGTCAAATCTACCCAAGCCAAACTGACTAAAGCAAAATCCCATAAAGAACGATTATTTACCGAGGAAGCCCCGGAAGTACTGGTTCTAAGCCTTATATTCATTTTGTTGTTATAGGTGTCTATGCTGTCTTCCGGGTTGTTTAAAACTCCGTACGCGGTTATTGAAAGGGCGGTTATAGAATCGGAGGTAGTGGTAGCTCCAGTAGTGGAAACGGAGCCTATAGTCACCCAGCCGCCGACCTGTGTTGCGTTATAGCCGGCATAATCTTTTAAAGCGGGGGTTACCAGCATATCAGGGTTAGTACTGTTTATGCCACCGTCATATCTTAAAGCAAAATGCACCGAGGCAGGCATAGCATTACTCGGCATAGTTACCGCAAAATTTATATTGGAAGAAACGCCTTCTTCTACTGTAGTGCTATGGGTGGTATCAAAAGCATATATGGAATTAGCCTCGCCCGTTCCGGCAGTAGCGCTTTCATCTTCCGCGAAATTTACAAAATAGCTATTTGTGCCAGTTTGGTCTATATTCCTGGCATTTGCGCAATCTGTTGCCGTACCGGTACCTAAAGTCACTTGGCAGTCGCTTGAGTCTGTATTGGTTGTGCCGACAATTATATAAACGTAGTCAAAACGAAGCCTCTGGGTGCCGTTACTAAGCCCTCTCCAGCCAACCCTTATTTCCCCACCCGAAGCGCCGGTGGAAAGATAGTCGTTAATATTTACGTTATTTTTCGCCCAAGAAGCCGTGGCGTCAGCTGTGGCGCAAGCAATATTAGCAGTTGTTAAATCTTCCCAGGTAGAAGAGGCAAAATTATAAATTTTCGGCCTATGGTTTATGCCGGTGGTATGACAAGCATAATCAGCTTTTACATATATAGTATTCATGCCGGTATAAGTTTTTACGTTTTTAAACGACCAATAAAAGTCGGCAACTGACCCGGCTGTGCCGGGCACTTCAAAATACTGAGCGTCTGCCGTAGTTACGCTTTGCTGGGCGGACGCGGTATTGCCGACTACAATTGTGCTAACGTAAGTTCCACTGGCTACGCCGCTGCCTAAATTAGTAAAACCGCCGGGGTGATATATACTATCGGTTAATGCCATTACCCTTAAAAAATCTACGGCAACCGGCTGGGTTGTATTGGCAGTCGAAAAATACCTAATTAAAACCCTCTTAGTTGAATCACCTTTTACAAAATTTGAAAGTGGCGTATCTATACTGGCTAAACTCGCCCCAGTGCTCGTTGCCCAATAACCGTTATAAATATGCCACTGCAAAGCCGTGCCGGCTGTTGCCGTAAAATTCACGTCAGTATTGGTCACTGTTTTGCTGTTTAAAGTTCTCCATCCCCCACCCGTACAATTTGAGTCTGCGACATTATTTACGTCTGTGGAAGAAACCCAGTCACAAATTTGAAACTTCATTGTCATACTGGTGTCATTATCCACTTCGGTTTGAATTAAGACCATATTTGCGTTATTCAATTCAACATTATCTACATAAAGCTGCATATCAATTCCCGAAGAAGTGGAAGAAGCCGCCCAATGGGTATTGTCGTCTGTTAAAGTGCCCCGCCAAGAACCAAGGTTAGTGCCTTCAGCAGTGGTGGTTGTAGCTGTATTAGCATTAAACTCCGTTCCCAAAGCCAAATTTCCGCCGGTCGGCAAAAACTGAAAAGTTTTGGTAGGCTGGTTGCTTTCTATCCACTGCAAAGACATCATGGCAAAATCCCAGTTAGTGGTTGTGTTGGTGGCCGCGGTGCCGTCCGCGGTCGGCCTGAGCCTCATATTCATTTTATTGGTAACAGTGTTAACAAATGTGTTCGGATTATTTTGGTAACCGTACAATGCCGTAGTCATGGTAGTTAGAGAGTCGGTTAAAACCTGAGTCGCGTTAGCCGAAGTAGTCCCGACCAAAACCCAGCCGCCGACCGCAGCCGTAAGGCCCCTGTAGTCTTTTATGGTTGGCTGTACGGTTAAAGCCGTAGCACCGTTGGTGCCCGCGGCAAAACGGGCGGCATAATGTATGCCTGCCACCTGCATATTACTGGAGAGCGTTGCCGGCAAATCTATATTAGAGGAAGTTGACTCTTCCACCGTGGCATCGTGGTCTACATCTGTATAATAAACCGAGTTAGATACCCCGGTTCCGGCCGCGGCGCTTTCATCTTCCGCCGGATTCGCAAATACAGCCGGAGTTGAGGTAGAAGTATCCATATCCCGCGTATATTGACAGTTTGTAGCAGTACCAGTGCCCATTGTAATCTCGCACTGCGAAGTGTCGGCGTTAACGCTGCCGACCATTACAAAAACATAGTCCCACCTAACGCCTATTGTCGCGCTATTGCCGCTTCCTTCTAACTTTACTCTCATGGTTCCCCCGCTGCTGCCGGTGGAAAGATAGTGATTTATATTTATATTGCCTTTAGCCCAGGCTCCCACAGTATCTGTAGCGCTACAGGCAATAGTGGCTGTTGTTAAGGCTTCCCAAGAAGAGGAATTAAAATTATATATATAAGGAGCCACATTAATGCCCGTGGTACTGCAGCCAAACTCCCCTCTTACCATAAAAGCATTCATACCCGTGTAAGTTCTTACGTCCTTAAACTCCAAATAAAAAGAAGGTTTTTGGGAAACCGTGCCCGTAGCAGATATATATATGCCGTCGCTGCCGACTGAGGTTGTCATAGTTAATTGAGCCGTAGCACTGTTCCCCACCCCTTGGGCGTTTACGTAATACCCAGTCGGAGTGCTGCTGGCTAAATTTACAAAACCAGCCGGCCAATAAACACTGTCAATTATTGTGGTTACGCGCAAAAAATCTATATCTACCCTGGATGTAGTATTGGTAGTAGAAAAATAACGAATTAATACCCTTTTAGTAGAATCGCCTTTTACAAAATTACTAAGCGGGGTGTTAATAGCGGCTCCTCCCGCGGGAGTAGTGGTTGCCCAATAACCGTTGTATATATGCCACTGTAATTGGTCAGAAGCCGTGTCCGTATAATTTATGTCAGTTCCGGCATTATTTTTTGTATTTAAACTTCTCCAGCCTCCGCCGGTACACTGAGCGTCCGCAACGGCATTTACGTCAGTTGCGTTTACCCAGTCGCAAATTTGAAATTTTAAACTTGGCACAGTCGCGTCCAAATCCACCTCTGTCTGAATAAGCATTTTATTTGAATTATTAAGCTCAACGCCGTCTACATGAAGCTGCATATTAATGCCGGTAGAAGTAGATGAGGCAGTCCAATGCAAGTTGTCGTCGGCCAAAGTACCCCGCCAAGAACCAAGGTTTGTTCCTTGCGCGTCCGTGGAAGTTGCCGTGTTTGCGTTAAGCTCAGTTCCTAAAACTAAATTTCCCCCGGTTGGCGTATATTGGTAACGGGCAGCCTGTGTTTTAGCGGGAAAATAAAACCATATAAAAATAGCAAGTACGGGTATAAAATAAATTATTTTGTTTTTAAAATTCATATTTATTTATTTTTTACAAAGTCAAAAGTTTTTTTGGAAATTTCCTGCATTATATTTTTAGCGTACTCTTTGCCGGCTGCGTCTTTTTGCAATATTGGTTCAATCATTACCGACAAAATATAAGGACGGTTTGAAAAATATACAATACCGGAATCAGCATATACATTTAACTTGGTATTTTCGCCCTGCTTATGCGAAAATAAAATATCTTTTGGAATACCTAAATTTAGAAACTCTATAAAATTGTTCTGGCTCAAAACCTTTAAAAGCTTTTGTGAATTTTCTTGGTTTAAATAAGAAGCGGTATATAAAGCCCTAAACAGGCGAGAGTACTCTTTAGCGCTGACCTTTCCCTGGTCTTCGAATAACTGTCCTAGCCCAATTTCAACTGCCATTTCCTCCCTTTCTTGCAATGTAGTATTTCTTTTAATAATTCTATAGGCGGTATTGTCGGAATTAATAAGCATTTCCACAATTAATTTCCAAACTTCAAATTTTATTTCCGAACCTTCTTTGTATAGAGCGCCGCTACCGCTGTTTAAATTTTCGTCTAAAGCTTCCAGCAAATCGGTTTCCTTCCACTCGCCATTTTCCATTTTCTTCATGGCGAGCATGGCCAAAGGCAATTTAGCCAAAGATACCGGCCAGATTTTTTCTTCTTTGTTCACGTCTATGTTCGCGCCGGTATTTAAAAATTCAAAATATATAGATATTTTACTACTGCTTGCTTCTCTATATGCGATGCTGTTTAAATTTTCCCTTAAGCTCTGAATGTTAGTTATGGCGTCTTTTTGTTCGAGCAAATTTCTAGTAGGGTCTAATAATTCATAACGTTTTAATTTTGACTCAAGCGAATTTTCTCTTTTATGCGACTTTTCAGAGCTAGAAAATATAAATACAAGCAGCAAAACAAAAAACAATCCGCCTGACAGTAAGGCAAGCCAAAAATTTCTTTTTTTATAAGCTAAAATCTTAGCTTCATTTTGCTGTAAACCCATAATTCTATTTATTTAGTTGTATTTTTATTTTTATTTCTAACTTTTTGAGAAATATACATATATTATAGCACAACTTTTTAATTTTGTCTAGATTTTCTCTACTCCACCACCCTAAGTTCTACAATAGAGCCTTTGGGGAGTTGTCTGTCTGCAGAGTTAGCTTTGACTATCTTGGTAATGTCGCCTGGGATATGCCAGGAGTTGTAGACTTTTAAGGAAGGGTAGCCGTATAGGGTTTGATTCTTAATTAAGTAGACAGTACCGTCTATGTTAACGTCTGTACCGTCAAAGTGGGCTTTAGTGGGATCAGTAAAGACTATGCCTTTGGGTAGTTTCTGAAGTTCTGGGTCAGTAACCAGTAAGACAGAGGAAAACTTGTAGCCCAGGCTTAAAAAGACTTCCTGAGAAGAAAAACCATGCCTAAGCCCCCTGCTGACTAAGTAAACTGTGGGATCTTCTTTGGATTTAACCAAACTGCCGTCATTAGGCATTAATATCTCTCCTTCTGGCAAAGCTTTATCATTTTGGGTGGCTGGTTTACCCTGGGAAAAGGTAAAACCATAGCTAAATAACATACCAGGATTGGTTATCCCGTGTTTGTAGCCGTTTTGGACTAAATAGAAGGTACCATCCTGGTTAATTAGCTTTAGGGTACCCAATGTTTGTCTGGAGAAGGGCTTAATGGGATTAAGGCTTACAGAAGTGGAGGTAGAGGTATTAGTCTGGCTAGGCAGAGGGGTATTGGGAGCCGGGGTGTTTTGGAAGGTGACTACAGGTACTGTGGGAGTGGTAGAGGTAACAGAAGGGGTAGGAGTTGCTTCTGGGGTAGGAGTTACTACTGGGGTGGGGGTTGGGGCAGCAGGAGCCACATAGGCAGAAGCTGATGATACAGAGATGAATGAGGCAGGGTTAGACTGGTTGTTGTATTCGGTTTTGATCCAGTCGGAGGAACGGGCGGTGTTTGAGATGCGGAGTTCGTCTAAACCGCCGGCTCTGTACTTAGCGCCACTAGATTTAAAAAGGTTAAGTCTTTGTGTACCATAACCAGCATAAGACATATTACCAGTTTGAGGGCTGGAATCTGCTTTATTGGTATCATAATAAACACTAACATCAGAACCGTCATAAGTGCCAACCATATAAACCCAATTGTCTGTAGTAAATATACTGCCCGATGAATAGTTGGTAGAAGCGCTCACTTGGCCACTGGCTGTCCTGATCGCGGCAAAAGGACGATCATTTGAACCACCGTCTTTGGCATACAGGATATAACTACCACCAGAGCTATCATCCCACCAAAAGATTGGATTATCATCATTGGTATTGGCCATTCTCACCCAAGCAGACATGGTAAATCCTGTTCCTGTTAATTTAAGCCCGTTTGCGGGGCCGTACATATAATCAGCATCTCCGTTAAACAGCATGCCGTTACCCATTTTCCCAGCGACTTGATTAGTGTCTCCATCTTCATCAACCATGGTAAAATCAACAGAGTTTGAAGTTGAATCTTGATAAAAGCTATCACTAGTGCTATCGCCATCCCCCAAATGCCACACTCCCTTGTAGTTACTATCCCAAACATTCTGCTTGTCCTGCTGATCTTGGGTTGAAGAATTGCCAAAGTAAAGGTTAAGACTAACATCAGCAGCAGAAGAGATAGTAGGAACTTTAACCCAGGCAATTAGTTGTCCAGAGCTTGGATCATACTTCTCTATTTCATGGGAGAGTTTTTGGTTGCTTGAGGCGGTAAAGACTAAGTCATAACCTAAGGCAGAAGCAACTTTACCAGAGTTAGAGGTTGATTTAAGTTCCGGGTCTGTTAAAGAGATAAGCACAGGGAAATTAACCAAACTGCCTTGAACCTGGGCTTTGTTAATGGTAATAGTCTTTTTGTAACCAAAGGCCTGTCCGCCTACCGGCGGATACCAGTCCCCTGTTGTTTGAGTTGGAGTTGGGGTTACTGTAGGAGTGGGAGTGGGTCCGCCAGCTGGCGGAGTAGGAGTTGGTGCAGGAGTTACAAAAGCTGATGCTGTAGTAAATCTTTGTCCGGAGGAAATACTAAGGTTACCAGCGCTGTCCCTGCTCTTTACTCTGTAATAATAAGTAGTATTAGGAGTAAGGTTAGAGAAATTAACTGTATGGTTAAGAGTTAAGACAGTATCTACAGGAGATACTGCTCCATAAGCGGAAGAAAGGCCATATTCTATCTGGCTGTCTGAAGCTTCATTGGTAGTCCAGGTTATTTTAGCTGATGTAGAAGTGATGTTAGAGGAAGTAACAGATGATATGACAGGAGCTGTAGTATCTACTGTGGGAATAGGAGTTGGGGTGGGGGTTATGGAAGGGGTGGGGGTGGGGGCTCCACTACTACCTGAAATAATTTCAATACCATTAATGGAAGCTCCGATATACGTGCTGGGTTTTGGAATGAACTCAATTAAAATTTGATTATTGGTAACGTCTGTATTAAACGTCCTGGTATAAGCTTTTTGCACTCCCCCGGCGGCGGCAGTGGGATCAAAATCCGTTAATACAGTATTGCCGTTAATTTTGACATCCATTTTTAATTTTTGATCAGTTGACTGGTATTCAGCCCAATGCAGTTTTACTGAATAACTGCCGTTAGCTACTGTAAAAGAATATTCAAACTTAGGCTGCCAGTGGTAATTATAGCGCCGAGTTTGATAAAGTTTTTGCAAATCTGCGGTTGTGCCTGCAATTTGGCTAGTACCGCTATAAGAAACGCTTGTACCGGTATATCCATAATCCCCTGACCATTTATTACCAGAGGCATCGGTAAAACCCGTTCCCCCGGCGTTTACTCTTATCTCCGGAATACCGGCTTTTAAAATAAAACTGGAAGTGGATTTTAATTCAGGGTTGCTAATGCTCTGCGCCGTGACAATAACATTGGTATCATTGGCCAAAGCATTTAATGGCGCTTTATAAAGGCCGCTACTGTCAATGCTTCCTACGGGACTAACCGACCAATTAATTTGGTTGCTGGAAGTTTTTGAGGTTACGGCATAGAACTGTCTGCTTTCTCCAATATTTAACGAGGCAGAATTTTGAGGAAAAACTTGAACGCTTGCCGCTCCAGTATCCGGCTCAATTTGAAGCGCTGAAATTTTTGTTACATAACCGCTCACTTTTCTTATAACAAACTGGAGCTTGCCGTTTTGCACTTTAGCAGGAAGCACAAAATCTATGGGGTTGTTTACCCCGACAGAGGCAAACAAATCGACATCTCTATATATAATGTTGCCCTGGGCTTCCAAATGCATTTTTACCCTGTTGGCATCGGAAGAAGGTTCGGTAAACTTGCCGGTTATCTTATAATCACCATTCGGCAAATAAAATTCATAATACTGATCATCAAAATAATTATAAGGCAAGGTATACAAACCAGCGTCATTGGCAGTATTAACAGTAGCATAATAAAACCATCCGGCCTGTTCAAGCAACTTTAAAGGCATCCAGGTATTACCCCGTGAGTCGGGACCAAAACCGGTATCGCGGCTAAAACGCATAGTCCCCGGAGGGATAACTGAAAGCGTTGCTTGTGCGTAAATTGCTTGGTCTTCAAGACTTGCGACTTTCGCTACAACAATTTGAGGCGTGCTCAATGTTGCCGGAGGAACATAAAAACCAGAAGAATTTATAGAACCTACATTTGGAGTAAGCGTCCAACTAACTCCGGAATTAGAAGCATTGCTTAAAAAATTTGGAATAGTGAACCCAGAGCTTCCGGCTTGGACAATATATTTATTTTCTTTTAATCCTAATGCGGTTCCTTTCAGCACAATGTCAACACTCACGGTATTACCATTGGTGTCAGTTGCAATAACTGTCTCTGAGCCACTGTTAGTTTTACCGGAACTACTAGAAACCATAAGTCCGGAAATATCGACCGCTTCCATATTTTCAGGCTTAACTTTTGATGCAATTTCTTTGAGCGCATTAGCCAAAGGATCGGGCAAATAACCATCGTCTATGGGAATTTGCCACTGCAGTCCCCCATCCGACATAATTATTCCATACTCTTTTAATTGCCTGACCAAAACTTTTGCCCCGGCACTCAGACCCGTTTCCGGAAAAGAAGACTGCAGCCTAAACCTGGCTCCGTATGGGATTAAGCCGCTTCCGGCGTAAGCATTAGTAGTTGCCGGCCAAATAAAAGCTCTCGCCAAGTTACTGTTTATCAAAGTAAAACGCAACGCATGATTAATGCTACCACCAGTTTCCACCGCTCTTATAAATTCTTGAGCTCGCAAAGTTAAAGGTAAAATTTGCATACCAGCGGCATCTGTTGCGCCCGTAGGCGGTAAATTATATGAATTTAAGGAATATTTAGTACCACTCTGTGAAGTACAGGTTGGGCAGTTGTTGGCAGTATTTGCCCCAGCTGCGTAATAATTATAAATTTCCTCAGCATCACAAGTATCTTTGTCTACTGAAAACAAATGCCTATCAAGGCCAAAAGGTCCGCTAAACCACCCGCCCTGTATTTTTGCTTCCGGCCAACCTAAAATACGAAAAGGACCGTTGTTAGCAGGGGTGTACGCAAAAATCATATTTTGCTGAGGTGTATTTGAGTCAATAATGTTAAAATTATAATTCCTTAAATAATTTACGCTTCCATTCTTAGCATATGTTTGAGAAAGCCAGGCAGAAGAACTTGGGTGAACCGGCAGAGTGTCCACTTTTGTATTAAAAATATGGTTATTGGGCAGAACCTGACAGCCATGAACATGCTGTTTCGCTTTTATGTTAGAAGGGGCTGTGTAGGTACCGTCCTGACTAATACTCCCCTGACTGCCTGGAGCCATAGACCAGGCAACAGGAACACTCGCGGAAAATTTTACCGTTTGGCCGGCGGCAACCGATACATTTGACGGACTGACCGTAAAATTTCCTATACCCAAAACCTGAGGCTTAGGGTCGTCATACCCCTGAAGAATTTCCTTCATGGTCAAAGCTCCCGCAAAGTTTGGCAGGAGGAGGGAGAAAACTAGAGTGATGATTATTTTGTTGGAAAAGTTTTTGGGCATTTTTTTAATTTTTAATTTCTCTCTTTTAACTTTTAACTTCCTTTAATTCTCTTCATTAATAGTTAACGGTTCAGTCACAGGATCTGGAGCAACTTCAGTTGGAGGTTCTACTACAGGTGGAGTTTCAGTAGATGTTTGTTGTGTACTGTTTGATTCTGAATCAGTGGTTTGATCCTGTCCTTCTAAATCCGAATTAGTACTCTCTCCTGCAACCTCTCCAGAACTTTCTTCAGAACCCCCTTCGGTGGATCCCGAACCAACTCCCTCCTCAGTTGGCGGATCATTTGGTGTTTCATTGCCACCCGCTCCTCCACCGGAAGATGGATCACTTTGAACCGTTAACACAGGCTGCCCGTTAGTTACATAACCATCTTCTTTTCCTACTACTAAGTAGTGAACAATAACAGAAGCAGGACTACCGCTTAGACCAAAGGTTTTTATTTTAAATCCGGTATAGCGCTGTTGTTCGTCTTTTGTCCAAGAAATAACTTGAGCCAAAGCCGGAATCTCCCCTTCCACTGTTAACTGCACATCCGGCTTTCCTGTACCTAAGTCATAGCTAAATGTAATATTTGCTTCACCAAGTTCGTTTGTGGCTATGCTGCCGGCAAAGCTATCGTCTTTAACTATTATTATGCCTTTGGTTTGTACATCTCCCCTAGCGTTAATGCTAAATACAGATGTGGTGCCGTTGGTAACGGAAAGTAAAGTTGTGGTGGCAACAGTCGTGCTGGCTAATATGGACATATCACCCTGCTGGCCGAATACTACTCGGTTTTGACCGGCTTGCTGTAATTGCAAAATATCGCCAATGCCGGTTTGGTCTATAATAAATGAATTCGCGGCTTGGGTACTGGTGCCAACTTGGCCGGTTAATTGTCCGCCATTATTTTCTAAAACAAATTTATTATTTATATTCCTCCATCCAAATTCTATAAATGCTAACACTTTTTCGGGCGTAGAAGTTGAATGATATGGTTCTAATGCTTTACCAATAACGTTTCCCGAGTAAAGCCCTTTTGCCGCAGCACCCGGCACCATTTTTGACAAAACTAAGTAATCACCAATGTCTATAGGCCCATTTTCTAAACTAACCTTAACAGGAACGCGGCCGGCCAAGGCAACCGGCTTGGAATTAAGCTGATTGCTGGACATAAGTATTCCCGGCTTGCTGGCAATTATACCGAGCGCATTTTGGGTACTGCTAGAAGCTTTAACAATACCAGCAAGCTGTTCAATGACTTGATTATCCTGACTTTCCGAAGAAATACTATTAACTGTTGTTGTGGAAAGAGCAACAATATCTCCGGCTTCAAGACTCAAATCTAGTGCGGTATAATTTTCAGCCAAGTCAGCTCCGCTGCCTAAATTATTTGTACCGTCGCTGTAAACATCTCCATCCGAGTCTATTCTAAATTTCACGTTACCGGTTGCGCCAACGTTGGATACTACCCTGAACAAATTTATGTCTGAAGCCGAAGTGGAAGAAGCTATATCAAACATGCTGCCTATTGAAGTTGTACCAAAAGAAGCCTGACCAAAAGAGTCGATTAAAACTTTATTTGTTCCTGCTTTACGTAATGCAATAAAATTACCGTTAAAACTGCCGCTGCCGTTTCCTAAATCCATAGACAAAGCAGTGCCGGTTGCATTAGAAGTTTCGTGATATATGCTCATTAAAGTAGCCCCCGTGGCAGTCGCGGAATAAAGTCTTAAAGCGTTTCCGGAAGTTGGATGACCAAGCTCTCCAAACAATGCGGCAGGCTGAGAAACACTGCCGGCTAGTCCGTCTGTATATGCGTAAACACCAAAAGTTTTTCCATATACTTGGATACCGGTATTTATACCTGAGGTATTACTCCCGCTATAAGCCTGCACTTCCAAAGCCCTAACAGTATTGGCGTTAGAAGTATTGTCTATAGTACGAATTAACATGCCGTCCAAAGTTCCGCTAGCCGCGCCGGTAATTGTGCTTATAAACCTATGTCCGAACTGGAATGCTCCGGCAGTGCCGTTGCTTAAAGTCGTACTTGCTAATATCCCGGCTATGGCATTTGCGCCGTTTCCGGTTGTGCTGCCGACTAAGTTAAGTGTCGCAATAGGCGTATTAGTTCCAATTCCAACCCTTCCTAATCTATCTACCACTACCATTGAAGTTCCCGTAGAAGAAGCAATATTTAAAGGATTGACTCCGGCGCTGCCCTGCAAGTTAAAGGTGTAAGAAGATGAAGTGGCATTAATACCGACTACAGTGCCGTTATCTATAATTATGCCGTTGCCCAAAGCTGAAGAAGAGGTCCATATGGCGTTATAGCCTACACTGCCTGAACCACTTAAACTGCCAGTTCCGCAACTAGTAATATACAACTGTCCGGAAGCAGTCGAAGCAACGCATCCGGCTGAGGCCAAAGAAGACAATGTGGTAGAACCGTTGGAGGCCACATTTAAATACTGCGCGCCTGAAGAAGAAGCAACGGTAAATATATTAGTTGTTGGCAAAGTAGAAGTACCCATAACAGCCAAGGTCGCAATCGGAGAAGATGTGCCTATGCCAAATAAGCCGGCAGACGTTATACGCGCATACTCTAAAGAACCGCCGCTATTTCTAAATATGTGCGAGCCGTTAGAGTAGTAATTGCTTGGGTCATTGGAATTGCCTAAATGTATGCGGGTATTAGAAGATCCGTCTTGCAGCTCGGTATAGTTAGCTGATGAGAGCAAGCGGATTGTATTGTTAATTTTATAGGAAGAAGAAGTATCTATTGCCCCGACAACGGTCAAAGTATTTCCTGGCGTTGTTGTCCCAATCCCCACATTCCCCTGCGATGTAACATTTAAATAAATACTTCCGCTGGAAGTGGCAATTCTAAACAAATCTAGAGTTTGGTTGGCAGATACGGTATTGCCCTGCACGGTTAACATGGCAGTGGGGGTGGTGGAATTTATGCCGATTAAGCTGTTTGGCGTGGCGGCAAAAGGATAGCGGTTATTAGTCGCATCGTATACTACAAACTGGTTATTGCCATTGCCTACCAATCCTAGCCTATACTCCTGGGCACCAGCCGCGCCACTAGGCTTTTTTAAGGCTAAAGCCGGGGAACCGTTTGAATTATGGACATATATAGTCATAGCCGGGTCTGAGCTGCCAACAGAAGTTCCGCTGTCTTGGATAGTTAGTTTGCTGCTATAGGTGCTTGTTCCAATGCCTACGTTCCCATTTGCCAGCACACTTAAATACTGGCTGCCGGAAGAAGAAGCCACAGCAAAGACTTGCAGTGTTGGGGAAGTTGTAGTGCCCTGTACAACTAAAGTGGCATTAGGGGAAGTTGATCCTATGCCAACTTTACCGGCATGAGGCTGTAATAATAATGCTTGCGTAGAATTAGCCTCGCCGCCCAACACTGTTTGCAAATACGCGAGGCTGTTGTCGTTATCGGTGCCGATTTTCAAATTAATGACAGAGCCCGCCCCGGAAGCAATATCAATACCGGCGGTATTAGTCAGCGCTGTCGCGACCGAAGAGTCCTGAATAATACTTAGCTTGCCCTCATAAGCTTCACTGTCTCCAATGGTTACCGCGCCGTTTACCGAAAGATTGACCGCTGAAGCGGCAAATCCAATTGCTACATTCCCATTATGAGCCACGTTAAATAAAGAAGTACCGGTGCTTGATGCAACATTTAAAGGATTAACTCCAGCGCTACCCTGTAGGTTGAAAGTATAACTGCTGGAAGTGGCGTTAATGCCGGCTACTGTGCCATTGTCTATAATTATGCCGTTGCCTAAAGCTGAGGAAGATGTCCATATTGCGTTATAACCAACAGTGCCAGAGCCGGTTAAAGAGCCTGCGCCGCAAGAAGTTATGTACAATTGACCAGAAGCCGTAGCCGCCACACAACCTGCGGAAGCAAGACTTGAAAGTGTGGTGGAACCATTAGGAGCAACGGAAAGCAAAGAGGAGTTATTAGAAGAAGCCACAGTAAAGACATTTGAAGCAGAACCACTTGTGCCGACTACGGTTAACTTAGCAGTAGGGGTAGTAGAGCCTATGCCCACAAAACCAGAGCCATCAATAAGCATACGTACGGTGTCGGCAGTGCCAAAAGTAAGGTTTGCGGTATAACGATTAATTAAATTTAGGGAATTGGCGCCTCCGTAAACAGAATTACTGTTTGAAGGAGCCATGGCTAAAAGTCCAATAAACGAGTCGTTTTCATTAACCTTTAATTCCAAGCCCACATAGTTACCATTTACATTGGAAGTGGTTTCCAGTCTAAGTGTTGGGTTTGATGATGTATACAAAAAGTGGGTTTCTTTGGCCGGGCTTGCAGTACCAATGCCTACGTAACCATTGGGTCTGACGGCAAAGAGAGTGGATCCCGTGGAAGAAGAAACTATAAAAGGATTAACACTTGAGTAGGTTGAAGTACCCTGTACATGCAAGGTAGCCAAAGGAGTTGTTGTTCCAATTCCCACTCTTTGAGCATTGGTAACTCTAAGGACAGAAATGCCGGTTGAGGAAGATACATCAAACGGATCAAGAGTACCAGTGCCTTGGACATTTAAAGAGATGGTGGCGGAAGTTGCGTTAATACCTACTACTGTGCCGTTGTTAAGCAAGGCTGCGGCTGAAGTTAAAGTAGAAGCTCCGGTGTAGTATGCTACCTGGCCGTTAGTGCCACTGCCGGTTAAACTGCCGCCACCGCAAGAAGTAACATACAAATCTCCGCTGGCGGTTGTACCTACACATCCAGCGCTGGCTAAGGAGGACAAAGTGGTAGAACCATTGGAAGCTACGGTTAAGTACTGTGCGCCGGTGGAAGAAGCTACTATAAATAAAGAAGTAGTTTGGGTAGAAGTACCCTGAACAAGCAAAGTCGGCAAAGTGCTGGAATTGCTCACCAGCCCTAAAGTCGCAATAGGACTGGTAGTACCTGTCAAAACCGAACCGCTTCCGGTAAAGGCGTGATTGTAAATCCCCAACCTGTAATTAAAGTTATTTTGCAACACCCAAATTGGGGTATAAACATTCATTGTAGGCCCGCCCATATTAAGACCTAAGGAAAAAGTTCCACCATACGTAGAAGGGCCAAAAATAGGAGAGAACATTGCGGAGGCTGTTATGGAACCATTGCCTCCACCCACTGTAACAGCACCAGTATCAGACACAATCATAAGCTGGCTGGTTCCCGCTGAATTAGTTATTTGCAGCGCGTTTATGGAACTTGTTGCGTTTTGAATTGATAAAGTAGCAGAAGGAGTTGAGGTATTAATACCGACTCTCTGATTAGCCTTTACAATTACAATTGAATTACCAGTGGAAGAAGCTATGTTTAAAATATCATTGGTGCCGGCGGTGCCCTGTAAGTTAAAGGTAACGGTAGAAGATGTAGCATTAACGCCCGCAACAGTGCCGTTGTCTATAATTATGCCGTTACCCAAAGCTGAGACAGATGTCCATATAGCGTTATAACCTGCGGTTCCAGAGCCAGTTAAACTACCGGCACCGCAGCTGGTTATATATAACTGTCCTGAAGCAGTCGCTGCCACACAGCCAGCGCTTGCTAAGGAAGAAAGGGTTGTGGAACCATTAGGACCTATGGTTAACATGGAAGTACCGGTTGAAGAAGCTACAACTAAGGCATTGGCTGTAGTAGAAGTACCCTGGACAAATAAAGCTGCCAGAGGCGTGGAAGTATTAACACCTACCCTACCGCTGGTATTCATATATAGAACGGTTGTACCAAAGTTGCCAACTCCGCCCAAAGCCCCGGCCATAAAAGCCAAATCTTGATTACTTTGTACTCCATTTACTATTTGCCACAAACCACCACCACTGGGAGAAGTGTTGTTTATTTGAATTCTTGCGGTACCGCGATTACTGACCCTTAACCCTACCGGTCCATTTTGGGTTAAGTCAACAACTTCCAAAGGGCCTGCAGGAGTAGTTGTTCCAATACCCACATAACTGCCAAAGGGGTTTAAAGACAAAGGCGTCCAACCGCTGCCGCTTTCACCTGACTGAATTTCACCATGGTTATTGGTAGTATCGTAACCAAGACCAAGCCTTCTGCTTACGTTTGTACTACCTGTTATCCAAACTTGTAAGTTATTCCAAGACTCTCCGGAAGTATTAGCATCGCCCAATACATGTAATTTAGCGGAAGGAGTTGTGGTACCTATTGCCATAAAGCCCCTCTGGTCAACAGAAACTAATTGCGTCCCCGTAGAAGAAGCTATAGCAAAAGGATTAGTTCCTGCTTTACCTTGTACAAATAAAGTAGTAGTAGGAGTAATAGTACCTATGCCTACTAAGTCTGTAGAAGTAGCATTGTAAATAAGGCCAGAGCCTAGTGTCCATATTCCCCCTGCTTGGGTGGTGTTAAGCGTAGAGCCGCTAATGGATAATCCGGAACCTAGGGTTACAGATTGTAGGTTTTTATTCGCATCGCTCATTACCAGACTTGAAGTAGTGAGAGTTGCTAAGTTAAAGTTGCCTTGATTATCAACAGAAAGCAATGTTGTGCCGGAAGAAGAAGATATTATGAATGGACTAGTTGTACCGGAAGAAGTTACGGTTAACCTAGCTGTTGGACTGGAAGTTCCAATACCCACATTACCGGCATTGGTAATAAGAAAACGCTGGGTGCCGCCTACAGTTGCGCCGGCAGCGGTATTGGTCTGAATGTCAAAGTTGCCGCCATTAACCACTAACGAAGTGCCGGCGCTGCTTAACTCTATAAGCAGGTCGGAAAAATCAGATATAGCGGAACCATTTTGAATGCGAAAAACGGGATTATTGGCCACCAAATGCATATTAAATCCAGGATTACTCGTCCCCACACCCACATTCCCATTAGCCAGCACAGAAAGTAGCTGAGAGCCGGTTGAAGAAGCCACAACAAATATCGGGGTTGTGGTATTAGCAGCACTGTTAGTCCCCTGCACAACAAACATAGCGTTAGGAGTAGAAGAAGCTATGCCTACTCTTAGGTTAGATTTAACGTTAAGAATACTTGTACCGGAAGAAGAACTTACGTTAAAAGGGTCTAAAGTGCCGGAGCCTTGGAGGTTGAAGGATACCGTGGAAGATGTGGCGTTAACACCAGTAACACTTCCATTGTCTAATAAAACACCTGTACCCAACGCAGAAGCTCCTGTCCACCTAGTAACATAACCGTTAGTACCGGTGGAAACTATTGGGGTACCGCCAAACAAAGTAGAAGTGGAAGTCCAGGTGGGTTGTCCTGAGCCATTAGACATTAAGAAGTTACCGGCAGTGCCTGCTTGATTAAAGCGGAAAGTAGAACCGTCAGAGTAAGCAATGCTTCCAGCGCTTCCTATGGTAGAAGTACCTGTACCTCCCCTGCTTACAGCTAATGTACCTGTCCAACCCGGAACAAAGGTTAAAGTATTAGCAGTAGTAGTGTTAATGCTAATGGTAATATTGGTATCAGAAGTTGTGGCTACATGAACAGCAGGACCGGTTAAGGCGGAAATAGATGTTAAGGCAGAGGTTAAGTAAGTAGAGTTGTCAGTGTAGAGAGACCCGCCGCTTGTGCTTCTAACCAAGCCGCTGCCTAAGGAAGAAATGGTGGTGGAGCCGTTAGGGGCTATGGTAAAGAGAGAAGTACCGGTGGAGGAAGAAATTACAAATATATTAGTAGACCCGGCAATGCCCTGGACATGCAGAGTTGCGTTTGGAGTAGATGTTCCAACACCCACTCTACTAGTACCAGTAACTACAAATGGGTTAGTTGTGTTAGAAAAAATTTGATAATTTTGATTTGAACCAAAACTAAAGCTGTCGATATATAACCCATAACTGTCGGTTACATCGCCATCATTAAAGCCATTTACCAAAATACCGTAATTAGCCGGAACAACCCCTCCTACGTCTGTTTCGGTGCGGACATGAAGTCCAACTTGCTGGTTAGAAGTCGTACTAATATTATTTATAGTAATTCTACCGCCAGTTAAACTACCAACCTCAGACTGACTATTTATTCTGAAATTAAACCCATCTATAAAATTTGCGCTACCATTTTCATGACCAAGTGTTGCTCTTAAAGCTGTTAAAGTATCAAGCCCAGTTGTGGCTCTCACATTCGTTGCACTTATAACTATACCATCTAAATTAGCGCCTGTTTGTCCTCCCGCTGCCAATAAGGATTCAGCCTTTAATGCGTAAGCCCCCAAACCTCCACTTTGACTTTCCGAATAAACTAATAAAGCCGGTTCGTCAAAAGGTTGATTAACAACGCTAAATACGTTGGGCGCAACTGAACTGAAACCACCGCTAGCAAAGCCGGAGGTTGGACCGGATCTAAATAGAATATTTTCTGTACCAACAGTGTCATATATATGTACTTTAGCCAAAGGCGTACTCGTGCCCACGCCTACATTTCCAGCTTGGGTTACTCTCAAATAAGAACTACCTGAAGAAGAACTTATATTGAAAGGATCTAAGGTACCAGAACCTTGTATATTGAAGGATACCGTGGATGATGTGGCGTTAATGCCAGCTACTGTGCCGTTGTCTATAAGTTTTCCATAAGTAAGTCCGGTAGAGGAAGCCCAAGTGGTAACATAACCAGTAAGGCCGCCACTAACACTTCCTCCCCCGCCGGTTTGGTCTGCTACCCAAGAGAGGTTACCGGAAGAATCGCTTTGTAGTATTCTATTTCCTGCAGGCAATGCATTTGGCCAGTAGTAAGTAACACCGTTAATGGTGGTAGTGGCTACGCTTAAGGTTGTAGTACCGGTTACGGTTAACTGGTTTATAGTGGTAAGCCCGCTTGCCGCTACGGTTAGGAAGGAAGTGCCCGAAGAGGAGGCAATAGTTACCAAAGGCAACGTGGGTGAAGTGGAAGTACCTTGAACAACTAAAGTAGCAGAAGGAGTGGTGGAGCCAACGCCAATTACTCCTGCAAAGTAAGATTTCGCAGTACCGGGACTAAATAAGGAGTAGTTAGTTGCGGCTGAAGACTGGTTAAGATACAAAGCATAGTTATTGGTAGCTCCTCCCTGATTTTCTACTCTAATTCCATACTTATTGGTAACCAAACCCGCAGACACACCGGAAGCCTGAACATAAATTCCCATCTGATTTTGAGTTAAACCAACACCGTCGTGACTTAATGTTATAGACAAAGCTGACTGGTTAACTGTTGTAGCGCTTAAATCCCCATAAGCGTTAAGTAGCAAGGCATAGACGTTTGTTGTTGTACCAGAAGTATGATCGTCATAGTTAGCGAACTGGGCCCCACTAAAAGTGGATGCGCTAACTCCAACTCTGGACTCACTGTATAAATTTCCTTTATTGCTTATTGTAAATAAGGTAGCTCCAGTAGATGAACTAATTTGTAATGGATTAACTCCAGCCGCACCTTGCAGGTTAAAGGTGTAACTGGAAGAAGTAGCATTAATACCGGCTACAGTTCCATTGTCTAAGAGTATGCCCGTACCTAAAGTAGAAGCTCCTGTCCACCTAGTAACATAACCGTTAGTACCGGTAGAAACTATAGGAGTACCGCCAAACAAAGTAGAAGTGGAAGTCCAAGCGGGCTGGCCTGTACCATTAGACATTAAGAAGTTACCGGCAGTGCCTGCTTGATTAAAGCGGAAAGTAGAACCGTCAGAGTAAGCAATGCTTCCAGCGCTTCCTATGGTAGAAGTACCTGTACCTCCCCTGCTTACAGCTAATGTACCTGTCCAACCCGGAACAAAGGTTAAAGTATTAGCAGTAGTAGTGTTAATGCTAATGGTAATATTGGTATCAGAAGTTGTGGCTACATGAACAGCAGGACCGGTTAAGGCGGAAATAGATGTTAAGGCAGAGGTTAAGTAAGTAGAGTTGTCAGTGTAGAGAGACCCGCCGCTTGTGCTTCTAACCAAACCACTGCCTAAAGAAGAAATGGTGGTTGAGCCGTTGGGAGCTATAGAGAGTAAAGAGGAGTTATTAGAAGAAGCAACGGTTAAAATATTGTTAGTAGAACCAGCGGTGCCGACCACGGCTAACTTACCAATTGGGGTGGTACTTCCTATTCCAAAATTGCCTGCAAAATAATTTCTTTGATTTGAAGCCTCCTGATAAATAGCGTAGTCGTTAGTTATAGTACCGCCGTTGTCTGCTTGCAAATAAATGCCATACCTATTGGTCATGGTGCTGACCCCATTTAAAGTCTGGTTTAAATATACCCCGTAAGAATTTGTGACAAATGCCGGTCCATCTGACTCCATTAAAATATCCAACCCTGTTAGAGAAGATACGGTAGATGTAGGACTGCCGGAATTCATAGCGGTTAAACTTAGGCCAGTTACAGAAGAAACTGTGCCTCCCAAATTGGAAACTGTAATATCGCCGCCCATCAAAGAATTAGCAGAAGGAGTTGTTCCTAAAGAAGGATCTAGCCAAACATCTATATCAAGGCCTTGCATAGTACCGTAGCCAATATTTGCGGTGGTAGCAGGAGAAGTAACCTGGAGCTTTATACCTGTATTTGTAGCTGTTGTTGTGGCAGTAGGATTAACCGTATAAATAAAATTGTTAAAATTGTTGGTGCCGGAAGTTGCAGCGTTCGAACCGCTAATATCAAATAAATAACTTGGATTTGCAGTCCCAATCCCCACATTGCCGTTTGCAAGCACGGTCATCAGCTGTTGCCCTGTAGAACTGGCTACTACAAATATCGGGGTTGTGGTATTAGCCGCACTGTTAGTCCCCTGTACTACAAACATAGCGGTAGGAGTAGTAGAAGCTATGCCTACTCTAAGATTTGATTTAACGTTTAGGATGCTTGTACCAGAAGAAGAACTTACGTTGAATGGGTCTAAGGTACCTGAGCCTTGAAGATTAAAACTTATGGTAGAAGAAGTCGCATTAACCCCAGCAACGGTACCGTTGTCTAAGAGTATGCCAGTGGTAAGACCAGTGGAAGAAGCCCATCTGGTAACATAGCCATTAGTACCGCTGCCACTAAAGGCGTTTAAAGCATTTAAAATATTGCCGCTCCAGGAAAGACCAGTACCTGCGGTTATTCTGGTAGAAGGAGTGGCGTAGAAGTTAGACCATTCGGTGGTAGAAGCCGTAAGTGGGATGTTGTAGCCGGACTGTAAAGCCAATGCCCAGTTATGGTCATTGGTATTAGAAGTAATGTTTAAAGTAAGGCCGGTTGCTGTGGTGGTAGTAGAGAAAGTTTGAACTGAACCTGTCTGGCCGTTTAGAGAAGTAATAGCTGAAGAGAGATAGGAAGTATTATCTACATATAATGATCCTCCGCCTGTGCTTCTAACCAAGCCACTGCCTAGAGAAGAAATGGTGGTGGAACCGTTGGGGGCGACGGTTAAATACTGGGCGCCGGAAGAAGAAGCGACGGTAAATATGTTAGTTGTAGGCAAAGTGGAAGTACCCATTACAGAAAGGGTGGCTATAGGTGAAGTGGTGCCAATTCCTACCAAACCATTCGCAAGTATAGACATTCTTACCAAATCATTAGTGCCAAAATACAAAGGCGCGTTTTGACGGTTGCCTATTGCGCCCCACTGCGAGCTGTTGGTTTCCAAAGTAACCGCATTTGCAGCCGTCATTCCAAAAATATTAACTGCTGAACCCGATCCCCAAACAGTTTGATAAAAACTACCTGAAGCGCTGTTATTAGTATTAGTAACTGACATACCGTTAAAGCTAAGTGAGGGCAAATTGCCGCCGCCTACGGTAAACCTCGAGTTAGCATCAACTCCGGCACCTCCAATCCCAACTCTGCCGGTATAGTCTATTCTCATAGCCTCAGTGGGGGTAGATGCGCCGCTGGAACCGTCTGTAACTTTAAACAACAAAGAATTTTTCCACGCAGCCGTGTCTTCAGCCTGTATGGCCGCGCCATAGCCGGTAGTTTGCGGGGCCATTTTAAACCTTATGCCGGCAAACGGCTCGCCGATCCCGCTTGCGCCTTCCAAAGTAAGCTGCGCGGCCGAAGATCCTGTTTCGGAATTTTTAACATGCAAAGTGGTTTGCGGAGCGTTTGTCCCAACCCCCACATTCCCATTAGCAAGCACGGTAAGTAACTGAGAGCCGGTTGAAGAAGCAACTACAAATATCGGGGTAGTGGTGTTAGCAGCACTGTTAGTCCCCTGTACAACAAACATAGCGTTAGGAGTACTGGAAGCTATGCCTACTCTTAGGTTAGATTTAACATTTAAAATACTTATGCCAGAAGAAGAACTTACGTTAAATGGATCTAAAGTGCCGCTACCTTGAAGGTTAAAGCTAATGGTAGAAGAAGTAGCATTAATGCCCGCTACAGTACCGTTGTCTAAAATAGTTCCATTTGAAAGAGTGGAAGCAGAAGTCCAGCGCGACAAATATCCGTTAGTGCCGCTGCCGGTTAACGAACCCGAGGCGCAGGAAGACCAGGCTAGTCCTGAAGTAGCGGTAGAAGAAGCAGTCAAGCAAAGGCCGTCGCTGCCAACGGCTTGAATGCCGACAGTGCCGGATCCCGTTCCCGAGAAAATTCCGCCCTTGGCTATAGTAGAACCGTCAAACCCAAGACCGCCTCTGGAAAGCGCTAGCTGGCCGGTCCAGCCTAAAGTTAAATTCTGGGCGGAAATAGAACCCGTAACATTAGTATCATTGGTTACTCCTTGGACTACATTAGAATTAAGTCTTGCCGCGGCTAGGGTGCCGGTAAAGCCCGGAACAAACGTTAAAGTATTAGCGGTAGTTGTGTTAATGCTAATGGTAATGTTGGTATCAGAAGTTGTAGCTACGTGAACAGCAGGACCGGTTAGAGCAGAAATAGAAGTTAAGGCTGAAGTTAAATAAGTGGAATTGTCGGAATACAAAGACCCGCCGCTAGTGCTTCTAACCAAACCACTACCTAAGGAAGAAATGGTGGTGGAGCCGTTAGGGGCTATGGTTAACAAAGCTGTGCCTGTACTTGACGACACAACAAACGGATTAATACTACCGTAAGTGGAAGTGCCTTGTACGTGCAAAGTGGCTAACGGAGTTGTTGTGCCTATCCCCACTCTTTGGCTTTGAGTTACTCTTAAGGCAGAAATACCTGTTGAGGAAGAAACATTAAATATGTCAGAAGAACCTGCGTTACCTTGTAAGTTAAAAGTAATAGTAGATGAAGTAGCATTAATACCAGCCACAGTACCGTTGTCGCGGATAAGGCCTTGGCTTAAGGTATTAGCTCCGTTCCAAATAGCAGAGAAGCCGGTGTTACCTGAGCCAATGGTAGTAAGACCTGTGTCAGTAGCAGCAATAGTAATTTGTCCTGGAGTGGAAGTGGTAATAGTTACATTAGAACCTGCTCTTAAGTTCCAGGTTGTGGCGTAAGCTGAGGAAGCGTATGTAAAAGACGGGAAAACAGAAGAAGCATAAGTAAAGTTAACAAAGGTAGATGAAGCATAAGTGTAGGTTGGATAGTTAGCTATGGTAGCAAAGACAGAAGAAGCGTAGGTAAACGAAGGGAAGGTGGAGGAAGCGTAGGTGTAGGTTGGAAAAACGTCGTCTACATCTATTTGATTACCACTCCAGGTCAAGTTATTGCCTGCGGTGATTCTGGTAGAAGGAGTAGTGTAAAAGTTAGACCATTCTGTGGTGGAAGCAGAAAGAGGGATGTTGTAGCCTGCGGCTAATTGAATATCGTCGCCGTTTAAGGTAAGGCCGGTAGCGGAAACAGAAAGGTTGGTGTCGGAGGAAATATCTATAGAGCCATTGTAGAGAGAGCCATTTGATGACCTGACTATGCCTGTGCCAAGACTGGATAAAGTTGTGCTGCCGTTTGGACTTACAGTAAAGAGAGAAGAACCAGTGGAAGAAGCAACCACTAAAAGATTGTCGGTAGAACCGCTTGTTCCCTGAACAGTCAACAGGTTCTGCGGGGTAGTTGTGCCTATGCCTACTCTGCCTAAAGCAGTTACTCTTAAGATGGAAGTTTGGTTGGAAGAAGCGACATTAAACGGATCTATAACTCCCGGGCTGGACTGTAAGTTAAATGAAACGGAAGAAGAAGTGGAGTTTTGCCCTGCCACTGTACCATTGTCTATTAAAGTACCAATCGTAGCTCCGGTAGAAGAAGACCAGACCATGACATAGCCTTTAGTGCCGCCGGAGAGGGTTCCAGAGCCTCCAGTTTGGTCAGACACCCAAGTTAAATTGCCGCTGCCGTCATTCTGAAGTATTTTAGTTCCTACAGCCTGGGTGTTAGGCCAGTAGTAAGTAACGCCGTTAATGGTAGTGGTAGCGGCAGAAAGAGTAGTTGTGCCCTGGAAAGTATTAGCTCCGGTAAAGATATTGTTGGCGTTTAAAATTGCGTAAGTGGAACTAGCGTAACTAAAGGACGGGAAAGTAGAAGAAGCGTAAGGGAAAGACACATAGGTGGAAGAACCATAAGCGTAAGTGGAGTAAGTATCTAAAGTGCTTTGGAGAGGAATAACATAACCAGTGTCTAAGGCTAAAGCTAAAGTTCCGGAAGTGGTAATAGGATTGCCGCTAACAGTCAGGCCGGTAGGCACAGTCATATCTACAGAAGTAACTGTTCCTTGGTATTGGTCAGTAGCAGCAATAGTAATTTGTCCCGGAGTGGAAGTGGTAATGGTTACGTTAGAGCCTGGCCTTAAGTTCCAGGTGGTTGCGTAAGCTGAGGAGGCGTAAGTGTAGGTTGGAAATACGGAAGAAGCGTAAGAGAAATTAACAAAAGTGGAGGATGTGTAAGCATAAGTTGGGTAATTAGAGATAGTAGCAAATACAGATGATGCGTAAGCGTAAGTAGGATAGTTAGCTATGGTAGCGTAAGTCGAAGAGCCGTAAGCAAAATTAACATAGGTTGTAGAACCATAAGCGTAAGACGGGGTGTTTAAAAGAGTTGCAAAAGTATTGCTGGCATAAGAGAAATTAACATATGTAGTAGAAGCATAGGTAAAGGTAGGATAGCTAACTAAACTAGCCTGAGTAGCATAAGTGGAAGATCCATAACTAAAGGATGGGAAACTAGATGATGCGTAAGCGTAAGTAGGATAGTTAGCTATGGTAGCAAAGACTGAGGAAGCATAGGTAAAGGAAGGGAAAGAAGAGGAAGCGTAAGCATAGGTTGGGAAAACATCATCTACATCTATAGTATTGCCAGACCATGACAAATTATTGCCGGCAGTTATTCTAGTTGAAGGAGTAGCGTAGAAGTTAGACCATTCTGTGGTAGAGGCAGTTAGAGGGATGTTGTAGCCGGACTGTAAAGCCAATGCCCAGTTATGGTCATTGGTATTAGAAGTAATGTTTAAAGTAAGTCCGGTAGCTGTGGTTGAAGTAGAGAAAGTTTGAGTTGCTCCGGTCTGACCGTTTAAAGAAGTAATAGCAGAAGTTAAATAAGTGGAGTTATCTACATATAATGATCCCCCGCTTGTTGATCTTACCAAGCCTTGTCCTAGGGAGGAGATGGTAGTGGAACCATTAGCAGCTACAGTAAACAGACTGGTGCCGGTGGAAGTGGAAACAACAAATATTGGTGTAGTAGTATTACCATTTAAGTTACTACCTTGAACTACCATTAAAGCAGTAGGGGTAGAAGAGTTAACTCCTATTCTACTATTGGCTAAGACTTTAAGAATACTTGTACCGCTTGATGATGCGATATTGAAAATATCATTACCACCGGCAGTGCCTTGGAGGTTAAAGGTTACAGTGCTTGAGGTAGCATTAATACCAGCCACTGTGCCGTTGTCTATGAGCAGGCCTTGGGCAAGAGTATTAGCTCCATTCCATCTGGCAACATAACCTGTGTTACCTGAGCCTATGGTGGTAAGTCCGGTATCTGTTGAAGCAATAGTAATACTACCCGGTGTAGAAGTGGTAATAGTTATGTTGCTGCCTGCTTTTAAATTCCAAGTGGTGGCATAAGCAGAAGAAGCATAAGTATAAGTAGGATAGCTTGCTATGGTTGCGTAAGTAGAAGAACCATAAGCATAATTAACGTAGGTAGATGAACCATAGGTATACGATGGAGTATTTAACAGAGTAGCAAAAGTATTGGTGGCATAGGTAAAGTTAACATAGGTAGAACTGCCATAAGTGTATGTTGGATAGTTAGCTATGGTAGCAAAGACCGAAGAAGCGTAAGTAAACGAAGGGAAAGTAGAAGAAGCATAGGTGTAGGTTGGGAAGACATCATCTACATCTAAAGTATTGCCAGACCAAGACAAGTTATTGCCGGCGGTGATTCTGGTAGAAGGAGTATTGTAGAAGTTAGACCATTCTGTGGTAGAAGCAGAAAGAGGAATGTTGTAACCAGCCGCAAGCTGTATATCGTCTCCGCTTAAAGTAAGACCGGTAGCGGAGACAGCCAGGTTGGTGTCAGAGGAAATATCTATAGAGCCGTTAAAGAGACTGCCGTTAGAAGACCTAACTATGCCGGTACCAAGACTGGACAATGTAGTAGAACCGTTAGCAGCTACGGTTAAGAGAGAAGTACCGGTAGAACTGCTAATAATGAGAGGGTTGTTAGCTCCCGCATCCCCCACTACTACTAACTTAGCTTCTGGGGTTGTAGTTCCTATGCCTACTCTGCCTAAAGCTGTAACTCTTAAAATGGAAGTTTGGTTAGAAGAAGCTACATTAAACGGATCTATTGTTCCTGGGCTGGATTGAAGATTAAAGCTAATAGTAGAGGAAGTCGCGTTCTGTCCGGCTACCGTACCATTGTCTATGAGAGTACCAAAAGTAATCCCGGTAGAAGAAGCCCAGGTGGTTACATAACCTCTAAGACCACCACTCACACTTCCCCCACCACCGGTTTGGTCCGCCACCCAGGTTAAATTACCGCTGCCGTCATTCTGAAGTATTTTAGTTCCCACAGCCTGCGTATTAGGCCAATAGTAAGTAACGCCATTAATGGTAGTGGTAGCAGCAGAAAGGGTGGTGGTGCCGGTAACACTTAAGCTGCCGCCAATACTGGCATTGCCGGTGGTGGTAAGGGTAGTAAAAGAAGGGGTGCTTGTTAAAGTAATTTCCGTGGAAGTGCCGATTAAAACCTGTTGTCCGCCGGTAATGGAAAGGTTGGAAGAATTAACCGTTAAATTGCCTAAGGTAGATGTGCCTGTCCCACCCCTTGAAACAGCAAGCTGCCCGGTCCAGCCTAAGGTTAAATTCTGGGCGGAAATAGAACCCGTAACATTAGTATCATTGGTTACTCCCTGGACTACATTGGAATTAAGTCTTGCCGCAGCTAAAGTGCCGGTAAAGCCCGGAACAAACGTTAAAGTGTTAGCAGTAGTAGTATTAATGCTAATGGTGATGTTGGTGTCAGAAGTTGTAGCAACATGAACAGCCGGGCCGGTTAAGGCGGAAATGGAAGTTAAGGCAGAAGTTAAGTAAGTAGAGTTGTCAGTGTAGAGAGACCCGCCGCTTGTACTTCTAACTAAGCCACTACCTAGAGAAGAGATGGTGGTGGAGCCGTTGGGGGCAACAGAGAAATAAGATTGCCCTGTGGTAGAAGCGACTATTAATACGGGCAAAGTCTGATCAGAAGAAGAAGCTTGCACTACCAAAGAACCATAAGGAGTGGTGGTGTTAATCCCTAAAGATTGCGGGGTATTTAACCAAACAAAATTATTTGAGCCAGCTGTGCTGGAAGCTGCTGTACCATAAACTACCTGGTTGGCGGACAAATTACCTGAAAGTTTATTGTTAAATGTGAGCCAACTGGTAGAAGCAATGTAGCCGTCCTGACTACCGCTGCCTAAAAGTATGGAAATAGAATTAACACTTCTTTGAAGAGGGTTTACAAAAGTTAAAGCGCTTTCTTTACTATTAAAAGTAGACCAGTCAGTGGAAGAAAGCTGTCCGGTGTTGGAAGCAGAAGCTATGGGCAGATTAATAGTTACGGAGTTAGTGGAACTAGAAATATTAAAGATATTACCTGCTGTGCCAGTTGCAATAGCCAGGCGAGACAAGACATTGTCATATATATTATTCCAATTTGTTGTAGAAGCAGTTAGAGGGATGTTGTAGCCTGCGGCTAATTGAACATCATCGCCGTTTAAGGTAAGACCGGTTGCGGAGACAGCCAGGTTGGTGTCTGAGGAAATATCGGCCGCTCCATTAAATAGCGACCCGTTAGATGACCTAACCAAACCAGAGCCAAGAGAAGAAATGGTGGTGGAGCCATTTTGCGCTACAGTAAGAAGTTGCACTCCTGTAGAAGAAGCTATGACAAAAGGATTCGTACCGCCCTTGCCTTGTACAAATAAAGTTGTAGTGGGAGTAATAGTTCCTATGCCTACAAGGTCTGTAGAAGTGGCGTTATAAATAAGGCCATTGCCAATGGTGAAAGTTGTATTGCCGCTGCCGCCGGTAGAAGCAATCGTAATCTGCCCTGGGGTGGAAGTGGTAATGGTTATATTAGAACCTGCTCTTAAGTTCCAAGTGGTGGCATAAGCAGAGGAAGCGTAACTAAAAGACGGAAAGACAGAAGAGGCATAGGTAAAGTTAACATAAGTGGAGCTGCCGTAAGCATAGGTTGGATAGTTGGCGATGGTAGCATAAGTAGAAGAACCATACGCATAATTAACATAAGTGGAAGATCCGTAACTATAACTTGGGTAATTAGCAATAGTCGCAAATACAGAAGAAGCATAAGTAAACGAAGGGAAGGTACTGGAAGCATAAGTGTAGGTTGGGAAGACATCATCTACATCTATTTGGTTGCCGGACCAAGACAAGTTATTACCCGCAGTTATTCTTGTAGAAGGAGTATTATAAAAATTATTCCAGTTGGTAGTAGAAGCGGTTAATGGGATGTTGTAGCCTGCGGCTAATTGAATATCATCGCCGTTTAAAGTAAGGCCGGTTGCAGAAACAGCAAGGTTGGTGTCAGAGGAAATATCGGCAAGTCCGTTAAAGAGATTGCCGCTTGCGGTTGATCTAACTAAACCGGAAGAAAGGTTGGCAATGGTTGTAGAACCAAAGGTGTTTATGGAGAACAAAGTAGAACCGGTTGAGCTGCTAATAACGAGAGGGTTGTTACTGCCGGAGCCTACCACATTTAAAGTGGCTAAAGGTGTGGTGGTGTTAATACCAATATTGGTAGCAGTATCATAAATTAAAGAATTAGCTGTACTGGAAACTCCGGTTGCTTTGGGTAAATAGCCGGTTGTTAAGCTGCCTGAAAGTTTGTTGTTAAAGGTTAACCAGTCAGCGGAAGAAAGCTGGCCGGTATTTGTTATTGACGCGAGCGGCAAATTTAGAGTTAAGGAATTGGTGGAAGTGGAAATATTAAAAATATTGCCGGAGATGCTGGTTGCAATTGCCAAGCGGGATAAAATATTATTGTACAAGCCACTCCACTGGGTGGTAGAAGCGGACAAAGGAACACTGTAGCCGCTGGAAGGCTGCAGTGCAAAACTATGGTTGTTAGTCGCGGAAGTAATGTATAAATCAAGACCGCCGGAAGTGGACGTAGAAAAAGTCTGGCTTGAACCTGTCTGGCCATTTAAGGAAGTGATGGCCGAAGAAAGGTAACTTGTGCTGTCCGTATACAAATCTCCCCCGCTGGTACTTCTGACTAAGCCGGAACCCAAAGAAGAAATAGTGCTGGAACCGCTTACGCTTAAACGCGTAATTGTGGTCGTGGCTAAAGAGGAAGTGCCTGTTACAGACAACGTACCGGAAAAAGCAGGCGAGGAAGAAACCGCTATAGTGGAAGTTCCGGAGAAAGCAATATTGCTGCCCGCATTAAAGAAGGAGATTGGTGAATTATAAAAATTTGACCACTGGGAAGTAGAAGCAGTTAATGGAATACTGTAACCCGAGGAAACTGTGGGGGTAAAAGTAACGGTGTTAGTCGAAGTGGAAATATTCAAACCAATACCGGTTGCGCTCCCGGTGGCAAAAGTGTAGCCGGTGGAAGATACACCGTTAATCGTGGTGGTTGAAAAATTCGCGTTTAAAGTATTCCCATTCCAGGACAAATTACTGCCGGCGGTAATTCGGTAAGACGGGCTGTCATAAAAATTATTCCAGTTGGTAGTGGAAGCGGTTAAAGGAATATTGTAGCCGGAGGTTAGCTGAACTTCGTCGCCGTTTAGGGTAAGACCGGCGGCTGTTACGGAAAGATTGGTTTCTGAGGAAATATCGGCCATTCCATTATACAAACTCCCCCCACTGGTTGACTTAACCAAACCGGAAGCTAATGAAATTATTGTGGTTGAACCATTTGGCCCTATTGTAACCAAAGAGGCGCCCGTGGAAGAAGCTACTGTGAAAGCATTGCTGCTGCCTGAAGCCCCTACTACCGTTACTTTGGAAGCAGGCGTAGTAGTTCCAAAACCAACATTTCCGGAAGAAGCAACATACATAGCAGCCACGCCGGAAGCCGTAACTCTTAATGGGCTGGCAGCTGAGCCGGAAGCAGTGGTAAGAGAAATTAAACTTCCCGTGCCTGTGTTGCTGGCTGTATCAGACAAATTAAACAGGTTGGAAGAACCTGTGGAAGTGCCCCAGGTAAAATTGGTGGTATAAGAACCCATGCTTAAAGCCAAATTGCCGGTCGGGTCAATTAGGTTAGACCACGCTACACTGCCGCCGCCAGCGCCGCAACCCGCGTCCGTGGTATTACACAAAATTTTTGTTGTTCCGTTTTCTACAATCTTAAATTTGTGGGAGGTGGAGTTATAAAAAATGCTGCCGTTGGCAAGACCGCCCGGATCCGCGCTAAAACTACCTACCGTAAAACTTCCCTGGATAGTCATATTGCCAGCGGAAGTAATTTTATTGGAAGAAGAAAAGAACTGTATGTCGCCGGTTCCTCCGCCGCCCTGCAAAGTTAAAGTATTGGTACTGGTTGCGTTAAGTTGTGGGTTGGTTCCGCCTAGCAACAAATTGCCGGAACTTAAAACCGGAATCTGGCTGCCGCTCGCTGACTGCGAAGGACTAAAACCGCCCAAAGTGTTTGCGTTAATTGCAAAGCCAGAAGAAGTAATTTGCTGTCTGGGAGAGAGCGTTTCAAAACTGCTCCCGTTAGAAGAAACTTCAACTTGTAAGTAAACCGTGTCGTTGTCATTAAAATTGTAATTTAAAGCATCTGGAAAACCATTAGCCGTGTCACCGATGTTAACATTAAATACGCCGTCAGTTACCGTTGAGGTGGCTGTACCCGGACTACCCGAAGGCCAAAGCTTGCTGCCACTACCAACGGTAGAATTATTCCAAATTGAAAATTTAAAATAATAATTCGTTCCGCTGCCGCCAAGCAAATCGCCGGAAGAATCCGTTAGCCTGCCTTGGTAGCTGATTATGTTCGGCGCGCCGGTCGCGGCAATAGCAGTAGGGATTTGAACCGGAATTAAATCAATCGCAAACAAACCAGCCAACAAACTGACGACTGATATACTTGCGATAAATTTTTTTATTGATTCAAATTTCATTCAATTTAGTTATGCAATAATTTGCTGACTGATTCCTTTGTAAAACGCCTGTCGCCCCTACGGCCAATTCGGACGCATGAAATAAGCCCATTGCGCTCCCAGTTCCGCAGGGTATTTCTGTGAACGTGTAATATTTTGCTAACGTCTTTTAGTGTAAGTAAACTTGGATATTTGCTTTTAGGCATTTGTTTTGCTTAAGGCTATATTTTGGCCATAAAAAATACAAAAAGCTGCAGGCATTTTTTGTATTGTTTTTGTGTTTTTATTTTTTGTTTTAGTTTCTTCCCTAACTTACCAAGAGTTAACATAACTCTATATTTATTTTACGAGAAATTTAACTTATTTGCCAAGGAAAAAGTTACTAATTTGCCTTAAAATAAAGCAAATTACTAACTCGAAAGATGAAACAAATAAGTCAGTTTAACTTTTAAAACAGCGTAATCATTAATAACGCGCGCATTGAATAAAAAGTAATTAATAGGATTTTTGAATTATGAAACTAATGAAACTTGCAAAATTACTTTTTGGATATAAAATAAAAACCCCGACTTTTTCGTCGGAATTTTTAATATTTTTATTATCCACAATTATTTTTTTAAAAAGGCTTCTAATCCCCTTCTTAATACTTCCATCGCTTCAGCTAAATCTTTTGTGTTAAGGACATAGGCTATTCGAATCTGTTCCTTTCCTCTGCCCGGCGTTATATAAAAATCCTGCATTGGAGTTACCATAACTGTTTTTCCTTTGTAGCTAAACTCACTAATCATAAACTTAACAAATTCTTCCGCGTCTTTCACCGGCAGACCCACTGCCTGATAAAACGCCCCCATAGCGGACTTAAAAACCACAGGCATTTTGCTTAAACCTTCAGCAACAACTTTTTGTCTTTTTTTGTATTCCTGAGTAATTTTATTTACGTAAGGAGCGCTGTTATTAAGAAGCGGGACAGTCCCAAGTTGTTCAAGAGTTCCAGCTGAAAGTCTGGCTTGAGCAAATTTTAGAATACTGCTCATAACTTCTTTATTGAAACTAGCTACGCAACCAATGCGAGCTCCGGGCATGCTAAATCTTTTTGAAACACTGTCGCATACTATTACATTTTGTTTGGCTCCCATTTTTGCCAAAAGACAAACCGGCTTCTTGCCATCAAAACGAATTTCCCTATAAGTCTCGTCTGAAATAATAAACAAATTATGCTTTTGAGCAATTTTTATAATTTGATTAAGTTCCCAATCACTCCAAAGTTTTCCGGTTGGGTTATCAGGGTTAATTACAACAATGGCTTTGGTTTTTTTTGAAATCTTCTTTTCAATCAAGCTCGCATCGGGTAGGGTAAAGTTTTTTTCTATTGGCAGGAGAATTGGAACTAATTTAATACCCGAAATTACCGAAAATGATTTATAAGAAACGTACAATGGTTCAAAAACTATTACTTCATCACCTGGGTCGGCTACAGCTTGAAGGGCAAGCATTATAGCTTCCGCACAGCCAACTGTCGGAATAATTTGATTTAATTCTAATTCAACCTTCCACTGCTTATAATATTTTTGCCAGGCCTGAGTGTGCCGCATAATACCCGGACTAGGCGCATAACCAAGGCTTTGATCTGAATATTTTTTTATTACATCAAAAAATACTTTTGGGGGTTTTAAATCAGGATCCCCTACATTTAGCTTATGTATATGAATGCCTTTTTTTTGCGTTTCCTCCATAAGCGGCAAAAATTTTCTTATCGGCGAAGCAATAACGTTTTTTGCACGATTTGATATTTGAATTATGTTCATAATAATGTTGTATTCAAACCTAATATAACACAATCCCATACAATGTTAAAATGCCTTAACCAATTAATTGGTTAAGGCATTTTAATCTACCGATATTACTCATTAAGTCCTGAAGCGTCTAAAGAAATTGCAGCCTCTTGCGATTGAAGATTACTTCTAGCGATTTCCTCGGAAAATCCTGTACCGGCAGGTATTAACTTGCCAATGATGACATTTTCCTTTAAACCTCTTAGGTAGTCAGTTTTACCGGTTACTGCGGCCTCTATTAATACGCGGGTAGTTTCCTGAAAGGAAGCAGCGGCCAAAAAACTCTCGGTATTTAAAGATACCTTTGTAATCCCCATTAATAACTGTTCTGCGGAGGCCGTATTTTTACCTGCCAATCGCAACTGTTCATTTAAAAAATTAAGTTTTGATTTGTCCACAACTTCACCAGTAACTAACTGGCTGTCGCCCGAGGATATAATTCTCATTTTAGAAAACATCTGCCTAACAATAACTTCAATATGCTTATCGTGTATATTTTGACCTTGGGATACATAAATATCCTGCACTTCCTTAACTATATATTTCTGAGCTGCTTCTGTGCCCCTAAGATCCATGATTTGATTCGGGTTTAAATTACCTTCGGTTAATTGCTGGCCCTTAACAACCAAATCTCCATCTTTAACCAGTAAAGAAAAAGACGCTGGAATTAAATACTCTTTTATATTATCGCTTTCATGCACGACATTAAGCTTTCCTTCCGAAATTCTTACAATACCGGCATTTTGGGCCTTAACTGTCTTGCCTGCATCATCTATATACAAGGTTTCACCAACATTAATTTTACTGCCGTCTTTAATAGCACTTTGAGAATTACCCAAATCATATACATCTTTAGTTACATCTTCACCTTGAATTATGACAAGGTATTCCTTGTTGTTAGGCTTGGTAATATGTACTTGCCCATCTGTTTCGCTAACCGTGGCCTGACCCTTTGGTTCCCTAGCCTCAAACAACTCTTCCACCCTGGGCAATCCCTGAGTAATATCTTTTACCGAAGCACTACCACCGGTATGAAAAGTACGCATGGTTAGCTGAGTACCTGGTTCACCAATCGCCTGAGCCGCAACAATTCCCACCGCTGCCCCAGGCTTTACCATGTCATTAAAGCCCAAATCATAGCCATAACATAACCTGCAAATCCCCCTGGTTAACTTACATTTAAGCACACTGCGGCATTTAATCTCAACAATACCCGCATCAACAATGGCTTTAGCCATAAAATCATCAATACCTTGATTTTTACCGACAATTAAATCACCATTGTTTAATTTTACATCCTCGGCCGCAACTCTTCCAAACAACCTTCTGTCAAAAGGCTTGTTCATCCGCTGACTCTCTTCCAGTGTGATTAAATCATGCTCTTCCGTACCACAATCCTCCGCATTCACTACTATGTCCTGCGCAACGTCTACCAAGCGCCTGGTCAAATAACCGGCATCGGCTGTTCTAAGGGCAGTGTCTGACATACCTTTACGGCTGCCGTGAGTGGAAATAAAATACTCCAATACCTGCAGGCCCTCTTTAAAACTGCCTTTAACTGGGAGCTCAATAACATCACCGGCTGGGTTAACAACCAAACCTTTCATTCCGGACATTTGCGTAATTTGAGAAAAAGACCCCCTTGCTCCGCTGGATACAAAGTAATTAACACTGCCATACTCTGTAACTGTATGCGTAACGCTTTTGGCAATTTTTTCCGAAATATCCGCCCAAATTTCAACAACCCGATTTTTCCTCTCATCTTCTGTCAATAATCCTTCCTGGTATTGTTGGTATGTTGACTCAACATCATCATCGGCTTGTTTAAGCAACTCGTACTTATTTTGGGGTACCAATAGATCATCCATACCCCAAGACAACCCAGACTTTTTCATATAATAAAATCCGGTTCTTTTAATTTCATCTATTAATTCTGCGGTTTGGTCATTACCCAAAGATCGATGCGCCTCCCTTACCAAAGCCTGAAGTTTTTTCTTGTCAAAATTTTCATTTCTAAAACCCAAGCTGGAAGGAATAATCTTGTTGAAAATTAATCTGCCCACGCTGGTCTCAACCAATTCTCCAGTTTCTAGTCTGACTTTTAATTTAGCTTGAATATGCACAAAGCCGTTGTTATAAGCAAGTATAGCTTCCTGGGGAGAAGAAAATGCCTTATTTTCGCCCTTAACCCCCTCGCGAATACGCGTTATATAATAACAACCCACGACAACGTCCTTGTCCGGAGTCATAACCGGATCACCAGAAGCCGGTTTTAATAAATTATGAGCGGAAACCATAATCTCCCTGGCTTCTTTTTGAGCTGCCTCTGTCAACGGAACATGGACGGCCATCTGGTCGCCATCAAAATCCGCGTTGAAAGCAGCGCAAACCATTGGATGCAATTGAATAGCCTTACCTTCTATTAAAACTGGCTGAAAGGCCTGAAAACCCAAACGATGCAAAGTTGGAGCGCGATTTAAAAGCACATAATGATCTTTGGTTACTTCCTCTAAAATATCCCAAACCTCGTTCCGACCCTGTTCAATCAAGCGGTTAGCGGAACGTACATTGTGCGCATATTCTCTTGCAATTAGCTTGCTAATTACAAAAGGCTTAAATAATTCCAACGCCATTATTTTTGGCAAACCGCACTGATGTAACTTTAAATGCGGACCAACCACAATAACGCTACGTCCAGAATAATCAACGCGCTTACCAAGCAAATTCTGCCTAAATCTTCCCTGCTTGCCTTTTAACATATCAGCTAAAGAGCGCAGTTTTCTTTTTTGACCAGTGGAGGCGGTAACTTCCTTGCCATGACGAATACTGTTATCAATTAAAGCATCCACCGCTTCCTGCAGCATTCTCTTTTCATTGCGAGTTATTACTTCCGGGGCTTTTATTTCAAGTAGTTTTTTTAGCCTGTTATTGCGGTTAATTACCCGACGATACAAATCGTTTAAGTCTGAGGCTGCAAATCTGCCCCCGTCCAACTGTACCATTGGCCTTAAGTCCGGAGGAATAACAGGCAAAGCACTGATTAACATCCACTCGGGCCTCAATCCTGAATTAATCAAAGATTTTACAAGTTTTAAACGTTTTAAAACTTTTCTTTCTGCCTGTCCTTCCAACTCGGGCAATTCGGACTGCATTTCCATGGCCAAGGCTTCTAAATTGACCTCTTCTAAAAGACCTTTTAAAGCTTCAGCGCCGATACCAGCTGAAAAAACCGGACCGTATTTTAAAGATAAATCCCTATAAGCCAGCTCACTTATCACCTGCATTTTTTTTATGCTCTTTAGCTCGCTTTTGGCCTGATCGCGAATAGATTCCAGGCTGTCCAGCTCCTGGCTCCATGCATCTTTTAACCTGGTAATCTCGGTGTCCAATTCCGCCTGAAAAATATCCGGGTCCTTACCGGCTTTTTGCCCAGATTGACTTCGCACTTTGCCTATCAAACTCTCATACTTATCTTCAATTTCTTTCTTTTTAACCTTAAATTCTCTTTCAATTTGTTCTAAAGTTGATGCTCTGGCTTCTTCGTCTACATTGGTAATAATATAAGCTGCAAAATAAACAACTTTTTCAAGCTCCTGAACGCCTAAATTTAAAACCAAACCAAGTCGCGAAGGAACACCCCGCAAAAACCATATATGAGCTACCGGTACAGAAAGTTTTATATGTCCCATGCGTTCCCTGCGAACGCTGGACTTGGTAACTTCCACACCGCATTTGTCGCAAACAATGCCTTTATAGCGAATTCGTTTATATTTGCCGCAATAGCATTCCCAGTCCTTAATCGGACCAAAAATTTTCTCATCAAACAAACCGTCTTTTTCCGGACGTTGGGTTCTGTAGTTAATGGTTTCCGGTTTGGTAACTTCACCGTGCGACCAGTTAAGTATGGTATCAGGGCTGGCTAAGCGCAAACGCACACCTTTGAAATCTTCTGTTTGGGTTAACATAAAATGTAATTTAAATTTAAAGAGTGAATTCTTTTTAACTTATTTCAAATAACTTACAAGTCCAAACTTCCAACTAGTCGGTTTTCTTATCTTTTTTCTTCCTTTTCTCTTTCTTCGGTTCATCTTCAAACAGTAAGGTTTCTGGAACATTTGTTGTTTGCGCGCTTTCGCCCGGTACGACTACTTCGGGTTCTTCGCTGGCCGAGCTAACCACACCACCCTCACCCAACAGCTCAACATCCAAACATAATGACTGTAACTCTTTAACCAAAACCCTAAAAGATTCGGGAACGTTAGGTTTTTTTATTGGCTCGCCCTTAACTATTGCTTCATAGGTTTTGGATCTGCCTACAACATCATCCGATTTAATAGTAAGCATTTCCTGCAAGGTATGGGCCGCTCCATAACCTTCCAGCGCCCAAACCTCCATTTCCCCAAAACGCTGGCCTCCGAACTGCGCCTTTCCTCCCAGTGGCTGTTGGGTAATTAATGAGTAAGGTCCGGTACTGCGAGCGTGCATCTTGTCGTCCACCAAATGGTGCAGTTTTAACATATATGCCACGCCAACAGTAATTTTTTCATCAAACGGCTCTCCGGTTTTCCCATCATATAAAGTAACTTTTCCTCCTGACGATATACCGCTTTTTTCCAATTCTGATTTAATTTGATGTTCTTTAATCCCGTCTAACACCGGAGTCGCCACGTTATACCCCAAACGCCTGGCCGCCATGCCCAAGTGAGTTTCTAAAATTTGACCTAAATTCATACGGGACACAACGCCCAAAGGATTTAAGATTATATCCACCGATGTGCCGTCTTCCATAAACGGCAAATCTTCCACGGGAATAATTTTAGAAATAACACCTTTATTACCGTGACGGCCGGCCATTTTGTCTCCGACTTGAATTTTACGCAAAACAGCAACAGAAACCTGTATGCTTCGTATGACCCCTGACGGCAACTTATCTCCAGCATCACGGGAAAATTCACGAATATTAACCACCTTGCCATATTCCCCATGAGGCAAAGTCAAAGAAGTATCCTTTACATCTCGAGATTTTTCTCCAAAAATAACTCTTAAAAGTTTTTCTTCAGCTGTAAGGTCTGTTTCGCCTTTAGGTGTAATTTTGCCGACCAAAATATCCCCTGCTTTCACTTGAGCGCCAATGCGAATAACGCCGTTTTCATCCAAGTCCTTGAGCTTTTCCTCACCCACATTAGGTATGTCTCTTGTAATTTGCTCAGGTCCTAGCTTGGTATCCCGAACGTCAATTTTAAAATCATCAATATGGATGGAAGAATACAAGTCGCGCTGGACAACTCTTTCGGAAACCAAAATGGCATCTTCATAGTTTCCGCCTTCCCAGGACATAAAAGCAACCAAAACATTCTGACCCAAAGCCAGTTCTCCGTTATGGGTGGAAGCCCCGTCAGCCAAAAGATCGCCTTTTTTAACCTGCTGTCCTTTAAAAACTCTGGAAACTTGGTTAATGGATGTGGCGGAATTGGTCCTTAAAAATTTCAATAAATGATACTCCTTCTTTTTGCCCTTCTCGCCGACCACGACAATTTTTTCACCCGTGGAAGAAACAACTTCCCCGTCCTCTTCGGCTAAAATTACCTGCCCGCTATCGCGCGCCGCTTTACCCTCCATGCCAGTGCCGACTATTGGAGCGTCAGGTCTTATGCACGATACGGCCTGACGCTGCATGTTGCTGCCCATTAAAGCGCGGTTAGCGTCATCATGCTCTAAAAATGGAATTAAAGATGTGGTAACGGAAATAATCTGCTTAGGGGAAACGTCCAAACAATCGATTTCATCCGTAGAGGCAATACTGGGTACGCTGCGCACTCTCACGCTGGATCGTTGTTCTTTAAAATATCCGTTTTCATCAATTTCAATATTGGACTGCCCGATTACCAATTTTTCTTCTTCGTAAGCATCCAAATAAATAATTTTCTCAGTAGCTCTTGGCTTGATTCTAATTTCCAAAAGCTGGCCATTTTTAGCAATTTCTTTGGCCTGCTTATCTGAAATTTCCTGTCCGGCAGAGACTAGTAAATTTCCGTTTACATCTTTAATGTCAAAAAGTGAAATTTCTCCAACTGCTGATTTTCCGTCATTCTTAACCGCTTTCTTTACCAAACGATAGGGAGTTTCTATAAATCCAAAATCATTTACTCTGGCATAGGTTGCCAAATGAGCCACAAGACCAATGTTGGGACCTTCTGGGGTGGTAATGGGACACAAGCGGCCATAGTGACTGCGGTGTACATCGCGAACTTCAAAACCGGCGCGTTCACGAGACAAGCCGCCTGGACCCATGGCAGAAAGCCTTCTTTTATGCTCCAACTCTGCCAAAGGATTGGTCTGATCCATAAACTGAGAAAGCTGGGAGGAGGAAAAAAATTCTTGCATGGTTGCCACAATCGGCCGAACATGAATTAGTTGAGCCGGAGTAACAGACTCCAGATCAGCTAAAGACATTCGGTCTTTGGCAATTCTTGCCATACGGGCCAGACCCACTCTAAATCTGGTCTGAATCAATTCGCCTACTGCCCTTACGCGGCGGTTAGCTAAATGGTCAATATCATCTGCTTGCTGCTGTGTGTTATTAAGCCTAATAACTTCCTTAATGACCGCCACTAAATCTTCTTTGGTCAACAAACCACTTTCATTCTTGGTAATATTTAAACGTTGATTAAACTTAAAGCGGCCGACGGCTGAAAGATCATAGCGATCAGCCATAAAAAACATACCGCTAATTAAAGAGCGGGCATTGTCTACGGTGGCTAAATCGCCCGGGCGGATTCTTTTATAAACTTCTTTAAAACCCTCATCAGCATTTTGACTAGCGTCTTTTTCTAAAGTACTTTTGATATATTTGGTATCCGGGTCAGTATCCACGTCTGCGAAAGTTTCTAAAATTTCCTCGTTGGAGGACAAGCCAAAAACCCTCAACAAGGCTGTAATTGGAATTCTTCTTTTGCGGTCTATTTTTACGCCAATAACACCTGCCGCGTCGGTATCTAACTCCAGCCAAGCACCCCGATTGGGAATAATTTTAGCGCCGTAATACTGTTTTCCTCTAATATTTTCCACGGAAAAAAATGCACCAGGCGATTTAATTAATTGGTTAACCACCACGCGCTCCACGCCATTGATAATAAAAGTGCCCCTCGGGGTCATTAAAGGAAAATCCCCGAAGTAAACGTCCTGGGTCTTAGTTTTACCCGTAACCTTATTTACCAATTTTGCACTTACATAAAGAGGGGCTTCAAAGGTGGTATTACGCTCGCGGGAAGTGAATTCGTCGTACTTACTTTTGTCAAAAAAATAATCTCCAAAAAATAATTCCAGATTTTTACCAGTGAAGTCCTTTATAGGATTAATTTCGCCCAAAAGTTCTTTCAGGCCTTTTTCCAAAAACCATTTATAAGAATTAAGCTGCACTTCTATTAAATTAGGCAGCAGGGAAACCTCATGCCGTTTGCTAAAAAACTTACGGGCTTTTATTGGGGCTTCTTTGACCATTTCTGTGATGGTGGATTTTTTTGACATGACGCTCTTTCTCTTTCCCAAAGTTGGAAAGCTTAATTTTTAAACCGGCTTTATTTTTAATAATAAAAAATCGGCCATTTAAAATAAATTTAAAAAGGCCTGTTTTTTGGCTTAGTAAAAAATAAAGTATTGCATCGGGAAAACCCGGGCTTTGTTAATAACCTAGTTTTACGCCTAAAGCGAGTCAACTAAGCTTTATTACAAATACTTCGTCCCCAATTCGAGTATTATATTTGCCTATAGATAATAAAATTTTTTTTTATCTTTGTCAAGCATGGAGACATTTTAAACCAAAAACCATCAAAGAAATGCTATACTTAAAATTAACTATGGAGAAAAAGATAGAAATTCATAATTTGACTAAAGTTTACCCTTTAAATAAGGGAAAAATAAGCCTTGCCGCTGTAAATAATATATCTTTTTTCGTGAATAGTGCTGAAATTTTTGGCATTTTAGGGCCTAATGGGGCAGGTAAAACAACAACTTTGGAAATAATTGAATGCCTAAAACCCCAAACTTCTGGTGAAGTTTTGGTTTTAGGTATGGATAACAAAACAAACCAGGCAAAAATTAAACAAAAAATTGGCGTACAATTACAAAGCAGTGAATATCTGCCTTATTTAAGCCTAAAAGAGCTATTGGAACTTTTTGCTTCTCTTTACAATACTAAAATAGATGCCTTAAAACTATTAACTGAGGTAAGTTTGGAAAAAAGGGCTAATGAGACTTACAAAAATTTATCCGGCGGGCAAAAACAACGTTTTACAATTGCAACTTCACTTGTAAATAAGCCTGAAATCATCTTTTTAGACGAACCCACCACCGGCCTGGATCCAAGTGCCAGAAGAAAACTCTGGCAATTGATAAAAAAACTTAACCAGGAAGGCCTGACCATAGTACTAACCACGCATTATATGGAAGAGGCGGAGTTTTTGTGCAACAGGGTGGCTATAATGGACGAGGGTAAAATTTTAGAAATTGACGAACCAAAAAAATTAGTTGAAAAAACAGCCTCAACCACCCAGGTCTCGTTTTTTGTCAGCAGGGAAATAAATTCGCAAATTTTTCAATCCTTGTCCGAAGTGGAAAAAGTATACAGTAAATACCCAAAAATAATTTTGGAAATTAAATCTCTGGAGCATATTAATAAAATCGTTGAAATTTTAAAGAATCATCAAATCAACTTTTCCGGCTTTACCGTAAAGACCGCCAGTTTGGAAGACGTTTATTTAGATTTAACCGGAAAGGAATACGAAAATGAATAGTTTTTACCAGCTTTTTTTAGCTAACTTAAAAATTTTTTATCGCAACAAGCAGGCTTTTTTTTGGACTATTTTTATGCCTGGCGGCATTTATGCTGCCCTGTCTGTTTTACCAATTGCAAAAATCGCCGGGCAAGGTGAAAATTATTCCAGCTATGTTTTGCCCGGCATTATTGCCATGACAATTATGCAAACCGGCATTTATGGGTTAGCCTATTGGATGGTGGATTTAAAAGCCCGGGGGGTTACAAAAAGATTCATGTCCACTCCTCTAAATAACTGGTATTTTATTTTAGGCATTGTTACCAGTCGCATGGTAGTGGTACTTGGAGAAGTCTTAGTTCTTAGTTTATTGGGCATCTTTGTTTTTAAAGCCCAATTCATGCATAACTATATTTCCATTGCAATAATCAGCCTGCTGGGCAGCGGAATATTTTTACTTTTAGGCCTTCTAATTTCTAATTTCGCCAACTCTTACGAATCAGCAGCGCCCATTACCTCAGCCATTGGCCTTCCACTTACATTTTTAGGCAACATTTTTTATCCTGTGGATTCTCTACCAAAATTTTTGCAATACACAGCCCAACTTTTACCCATTACCTATTTGTCGGACGGCTTAAGACAGGCTTACCTGTACCCGTTCAGTTTCCAGGCAATCAGTAAAGATATTTTTGTATTATTAATTTGGTTAGTATTAATTCTGCTGCTAACAATAAAATTTTTTAAACTAAAAGAGTAAACAAAAACCTTTTCATAAAACCCGAAAAAGTTTTATTTTTTAAAAACCGCTTTAACCGATGCGTGCCAGGCCAAGCCCAAGGCCTGGGCTATGGCTGCAGCCACCCTCAGTCCGGTAAAACTCCCCTGTCCCTTATAAATTATGATTTTTTTTATTTCGGTTTTCGGATCTTTAATTTTACAATTTTTTAAAAAAACGTCTAAATTGCCCAAAATATTGGAACTTTGGTGAGGTTTTACTGCAAAAGATTTGGCATTTTTTTTACCTTTCTTTTGCAAAACAAGCCTGACTTTTCCATATTCGGTTGTGTCAATTTCTAAATTCATAAATTTTAATTGCCCAGTTTTTTTATTTCTTCGTTTACCACCCTTACTTCGTCCCACTCCACCCGAAGGTTTCCGGGCAAAACTAAAAACTGCTCGCTGCCTTTGCCTGTAATTAAGACCGTGTCATTTTTCTCGGCCATTTTCAAGGCTTCGGCAATCGCAAACCTGCGGTCAAGATGCCTTAACACGCTTTTAACTTTAAGTTTTTCACTTTCCACCTGCCGAATACCTTCGACTATATCATCCGCAATTCGTTCCGGGTCGCTGTCATAGACATCGTCATTGGTAATAATAATTACGTCAGCCAGCCGGGCGGAAATCTGCCCAAACAAAAAACGTTTTACAACATCCCTGTGTCCGCCAGTGGATCCAAACACATGAATCAATCTTTGGTGCGGCATGCTATTGGCGGCAAGCAATGCGGCCTTAATAGACACCGGCTCGCAGCCATAATCTACAAAAATTCTAAACCCTCTGTTATTTTTTACCTCCTCCATCCGTCCGCGAATTTTGATAAAAGAAGATAAGGCATTCGCGGCTTGCTGATAATCAACACCAAGCTCGTGAGCTGTTACCACGGCAAGCAAGGCATTATACAGGTTAAATGTTCCCGGTAATTTAACTTCAAAGTTAATACCCTCTAATTCAAAACCTTTAGATATTTTATGTGCGTTACGGTTATTGTTATTGTTGTTATTATGCTGCATAAACCCACCCTTATTTTTTTTCTTCGCTTCAAATTGTAAAAACCATTCCGCATTGTCATCGTCCCCATTCACAATACTTAGTCCTAAACCCTTAGCGCTTAAACTTTCAAACAACTTTCCTTTTGCTTTTCTATAATTCTCAAAACCGCCATGCGCTTCTATATGCGCGGGCGATAAATTAGTTAACACTGCTGCGTCAAATTTAATTCCCAAGTGCCGATTCTGGGCGAGCCCTTCGGAAGTGCATTCCACTATCGCGTATTTGCACCCATGCTCCAGCATTGTTTTAAGCTGTTTTTGCAAAAGCCACCCGCCCGGCATACTAAGGCCGTGCTTGTTTATAAATTCTTTTTTCCCGTCACAAAAACTTACAGTGGTTATAAATCCTGTCTTCCGTTTTCCCCCCTCTCCCTCTGGGAGAGGTTTGGGGTGAGGGTGTATATTTGTATGATTCAAAATCCACGCCAGCATCTGCACCGTCGTCGATTTCCCCGCTGTCCCAGTCACTCCAATTACAATTAATTTAGATGATGGGTTGCCATAATAAATACTCGCCACCAAAGCCATAAGGCCGTGGTAGTATGGACGAATGAATTTTAATATTATAGACGGAATCAAATTCTTAAAAAATTGCATGCCAATATTATAGCTAAAATAAAAAATCAGCGACAGGGAAAAATTTTCCCTGTCGCCTGCTTATGCTTACGCGAGCCCGTCCCTACTTGCCGAGCCAGCGGTTAAAAATTAGGTATACCCTTGGTTCTGTGTGGCCCCGAATCAAACTAAACCGTAGGGCCGGGGCGAACGAAACGTCAAAACCCAAGAACCTGCCAAGGCGGCGGCTGCCACGAAAACCTAATTGCGCTGCATCCGGCCCTGGCTGGTGTAAATTCTCAGTCTCAACACCTAACCAAAAACCTCTGAAGGTGCGCCTCTCCGCCACCACGAACTCATAAAGGGCTTTTCTATTCAAAAACACCGCGATCTCGGAATAGGTATGCCAGTTTTTGTATTGGCGGTCGTACCGCATATCCAACATCCACTGCCCTTTGGTTTGATTCCACTGGTGCTGCAGCATCCCTTCCAGCCACCAATTATTTTCCCGGTATCCAACGCCCGAAAGCAGGTTAGTATTCCTCCCCGTCTTTTCTCGGAAGTTTGTGAGTGACCAAAAAGGGATATACCAGCGCCCCTCCACCGGAACGCTGATGTGAACAACATTTCGATTCTGCCAGTCCTGGGCAAAAACTGGAAAAACACCCAAGACCAAGAATAACACAACCAGGCTGATTGCCGATCTGAGTTTCATAACCTCTTCTTATTTCTCCTTTTGCCACGCGGTGGCCCATTAGAAAGCGAATGAATCCTTTTCAATTCGCGTTCCCGTTGTTCAATTTGACTATAACCAAGTTCCTGCGGGACTTTCTTTACTTCAATCACCTCGCAACCCGGACTACAGTCGTTGGGGCTATGCCGAACATTGCAGAAGACCCCATATTCATCCTTCATAAAAATCGCATACCACTGATGCGCCATGGTCAATCTCCTCCTTCTGCCAGCCCAGCTCTTGCAAAGGCGGGCATAAAAAGCCTATAATATTTATATTGAGTGGCCAATACCACCATAAGGTAACTTTAATCACCACTAAAATGAATTTAGAAATTTACGAAAGTTTAGGCCTTTCCCCCAACGAGGCTAAAATCTATGAATGCCTTATAGAAATAGGGGAAGCCGGCATAAGCAAAATCGCGGTATCGGCTAAAATCCACCGGCGCAACGCTTACGACGCAATCCAGCGCCTAATAGACAAAGGTTTGTGTTTTGAAATTTTTTCTAACAAAGAAAATTTATACAACGCCGTTGACCCGGGAAAGCTAACCGAACTGCTGGCAGAAAAAGAAAAAAACCTGCAGGCAATGCTGCCGGAATTAAAAAAGAAATTTAAACAAAGATTTGCCCCGGAAGAAGCTTATATTTACCGAGGTTTGGAAGGACAAAAAAATATTTTTAGGGATGTTTTAAGGGTTGGCGAGGATAGTTATTTTATTGGCGCCAAGGGCGGCTGGTACGACCCGCGCCTTCAAACAGCGCGCAAGGCTTTTTTTGCGGAAACCAGGCGAAAAAAAATAAAGTTCGTCCAGCTGTTTGACCACGAAATAAAGAAAGAAAAGGATTTCCCCAAATACTTTGAAGGGCTTTTAGAATACCGCTATTTGCCAAAGGAATACTCCACCCCCTCGGCCATTCACATTTTTGGCGACTACGTAGTTACTTACACCGGAATGTCAATAAAAAAACTGGCCGACAACGTGGTATTCTTTGTAATACACAGTAAAGAGCTGGCAGAAAGTTATAGAAAATGGTTTTTGTATATGTGGGAGAAAGCAGAAAAGTAAACAAAAATAGGTCTTAACCTCTTTTTAAAACTCTATTTACAAATCTTAAAATTCTATAAAGTTTGTATTGCCAAGGGCTTATTATATAATCGTACGCTCCGGCATATTGCCTAATAGATTCAGCCGACGAGGAAAAACCTAATTTAAACTTCACAAAACCCGGAGTATCCCCGGCAGAAGTTTCTATGCCCCAAAAATCGTATTGGAATAAACCCGCTGTTTTAGCCTCCAGCATCGCCCGCCAATGCAACAAATACGGGGCCATAACATTTTTATTTTGGTCGGAAGAACCGCCAAACAAATAAGTGCGGGTTTTTCCAAAATCAATCATTACCGCGCTGGCGAGCAGCTCTTTATTATATAAAGCTTTATAAATATGCAGGCGCAAGTCAGCCTGCGAATTTTGTACCGCAAAAAAACTGATTAACTTTTCAAAATAATCTTTATTTTGGCCTTTATAACCATGTCTTTTGGCTGTTTGCGCAATTAATTCAATGGCTTCTTGCGCGTACAAACCTTTGCCAATCGTTAAGGCAAACTCATCTTCTATTTTGACCCCGTGTTTTTCCGCCAGACGAATATTATAGCGGGTTTTAGGGTGCATCTCAGAAAGCAGTTGTTCCTCGTTTTTATTTAAGTCAACGATTAGGGTTTTCCCGGGCTGGATGTTTTTAGATTTAGTGGGTAGTGGGTAGTGGGTAGTGGGTAGTAAAAAATTTTTAGATTCTGTGCGTACAAAAACAGAGTCGCTAAACTTTTCTTGTAATATTTGAGGGCTCTTTTCACTTTGCACTTTTAACTTTTCACTTACTATTGGGCCATACGGGCAATACCAATAATACTTGCCAAACGGCAAAGGTATTTTTATTAATTGCATGGTTCCAGCTTTTCCCTCAACGTCCTCTAATATCCAATATCTTAATACCTCCCGCCCCAACGCTTTCTGCCATTCTCCCCATTCCCAACTCTGCAAAAAACTGCCGGTCAGCGAGCCGGCTACAAATTGGTTATAAATATCTTTTTCAGATTCTTTTACTTCTACTAATTGCATAAGCTTCTTAGACCTAAGTCCGATAAATTCTTTATAACCATACAGAGCGAAGCGAAGTATCCCTTTATTATCAAAAATAATCCTCTTCTCTTGCTAAGGGGTTCCTCTCCGCCTCAGGCGGGCGGATCGGAATGGTTTTTTAACTCATTTTCCAAGTAATTTTAATGCCTGCTTAATTTGTTCTCCTGTCGTGGACGATGCATCTAGTTTGTTAATTACCGACCTGACTTCATTTTGCTTATAGCCTAAGGCAATAAGCGCGTCAAACACTTCACTGCTCGGTGCTTGATACTGGCTGCCTGCTACTTTACTTTTCAGTTCCACAATTATCTTCTCCGCGGTCTTAGTGCCTACTCCCGAAATTCTGGTAAAAATACCCGCGTCCTGGTTAGCTATGGCTGATTTAACGTCATCTACTCTGGCAGAAGATAAAATCGCTAAAGCCACTTTTGGCCCGACTCCGCTAACCGTAATGAGCAGTTCAAAAAACTGCAAAGCATTAAAGTCGGGCAAGCCAAACAAACTTTGCCCGTCTTCGGAAACTTTGTGGTAAATATATAGTGAAACACTGTCGCCCAAACGCGACTCCAAAACCTCGGGGATAACAAAAACTTTGTACCCTATACCTTGGTTTTCCAAAATTATAAAATTGATGGATTTTGCTAAGACTATACCTTTTAAATACGCAATCATAAATTTACAGAATTAGAGATTATCCGAATCTACAGATATCTACAGAAGTTTTGTAGTTTTCTGCAGTATATTTTTTTGTTTTTAGCTCTATAGCTTCATTCTACCATTCCCCTTGGGCATTGACAAAACACAAAATATCTACTAATATTTCACTAATTTCCAGTTGTTGCTGTCGCGCAACTGGAGCCAGGGTGCGGGCCCGTAGCCCCAAAATCACCTCGCCCCACCCTGGCATAAAATTTAAGCTTGGGGACACTAGGCCACCTCACCGGCACGTACCCTGAATATGTGCTATTGGCCAAACAGCCAGCGCCCGCTGGCCCGTGCCCCTAAGAATTCCGGCAGAGAGTAAATTCTCTGTCAGAGCCAAAGGCGTTTTTCGCTCCGAAGACACACTTCGGCCTACCCTTCAAAAGGGGTGGGGAGAGCAATCTCGCAAAGCGCCTTACGGTATCCCTAAAGCCCCCGCCTCTAAGCGGGGGCAACATCAGAAAGCCGCGGCGGGTACAGCCGAAACGATGGTCGGGAAGTAACCGCCGCGGCTTAACAAGTTATGCCGGAGTATCCATAGGTTCTGGCACCTGTGGATAGCCCCAAAAAGGGCAAGAGGAAGGGGAGACCTCTGCTCCGGCTCCATTATTAAAGAGGGAAAATTGGTGAGTCTTGAGAATCTAAGAGTTCTCGCCTCACAAAACTCAGATGCGGCAGGGATCCCTTCATTTCCCTACCCTGCCGCAACCCCGGACAGCGCCATGCATGACCACCCTATGCGCTGCCCGGGTTTTTTTTATTAAAAACTGCTTTATACTTTATACCCAATACCTTATACTTCATATAGTATGGACAAATTTAAATTAGTCTCAAAATATAATCCACCGTCGCTAAAGCTATGGTGGACCTGGTACAATAACATAATTTGATTTTTATCAATCTTTATCTACAATGGAAAAGTTTAAACTAAAATCTAAGTTTCGGCCCGCTGGCGATCAACCTAAAGCCATAGAAGGGTTGGTTAAATCGCTAAAGTCAAAAAACCGCTTCCAAACCCTACTTGGGGTAACTGGCAGCGGCAAGACTTTTACTATGGCCAATGTCATAGAAAAAATTCAAAAGCCAACTTTAGTAATTTCACACAATAAAACTCTGGCCGCGCAGCTTGCCGCGGAATTTCAGGATTTTTTTCCAAACAATGCCGTACACTATTTTGTTTCTTATTATGACTATTACCAACCCGAAGCCTACATCCCAAGAAGCGACACTTACATAGAAAAAGATACGCAAATTAACGAAGAAATCGACCGCTTAAGAAATGCCGCCACCCAATCACTTTTATCTAGAAAAGATGTTTTAATAGTAGCTTCGGTTTCCTGTATTTACGGCCTAGGAAACCCGGCCGACTATTTAGATTTGGCAATGAAAATAAAAAAAGGCGAAAGCTACAAACGAGACAAACTGCTTCGCAGATTAATTGATCTGCAATATCACCGCAATGACTTGGAATTAGAGCGCGGGACTTACAGAGTACAGGGCGATGTTTTAGAAATCATCCTTTCTTCCGAAGACACTATAATTCGCCTTGATTTTTTTGGCGATACTTTAGAAAAAATTGAAAGGCTGGACGCGGTAAGCGGACATTTAATAGAGAAAATTGACGAGTTTACCATTTTCCCGGCCAAGCATTTTGTAACGCCGGAAGAAAAATTAAAACTGGCGGTAGAAAATATCCGTCTTGAGATGGCTGAACAGGTCAAGTATTTTAAAAAGCTGGGTAAACTTATAGAAGCGCAAAGAATAGAGCAGCGCACCAATTTTGACTTGGAAATGCTGACTAACACAGGTTTTGTCAGCGGCATAGAAAATTACTCAAGGCAAATAGAAGCACGAGAACCGGGCAGCGCGCCTTCAACCTTAATAGACTATTTCCCGGACGATTTTTTGCTGTTTATAGACGAATCTCACCAAACCATTCCGCAAATCGGGGCAATGTACGAAGGCGACCGCTCGCGCAAAACCACATTGGTTGAATACGGCTTTAGGCTTCCTTCAGCTTTAGATAACCGGCCACTTAAATTTGAAGAGTTTAAGAAAAAAATAAATCAAGTGGTCTTTGTATCGGCAACTCCTGCGCCTTTTGAAATTATAGCCAGCATAAACCAAAAAACTCCCAAAAAAATACCTGGTGAAAAATTAGAAGTAGGGAACGGTTTTAAACCGTTCCCTACCGATGGAACACCTTCCATTGTTGAACAACTCATTCGCCCGACAGGCCTACTTGACCCCACTATAGAAATAAAGCCCATAAAAAACCAAGTAGATGATTTAATAGAGAGAATTAAAGAAAGAATAAAAAACCACCAGCGGGTCTTAGTTGCCACGCTTACTAAGCGTATGGCCGAAGAATTAACCGAATACTTAAAAGAAGACGGCGTAAAAGTCCAATACATTCACAGCGATGTAGATACCTTTGAGCGTTTGGAAATTTTACGCGATTTACGTTTAGGAATTTATGATGTTTTAGTTGGTATAAATTTACTCAGAGAGGGCTTGGACCTGCCCGAAGTTTCTTTGGTTGCCATTTTGGATGCCGACAAAGAAGGTTTTTTGCGTTCTGAGACTTTTTTTATGCAAATGATGGGCCGCGCGGCCAGGCACCTTAAAGGACACGTTGTTATGTACGCGGATCGCGTAACCAGATCAATGCAAAGAGCAATAGACGAAACCACGCGCCGCCGCAAAGTCCAGGAAAATTATAATAAAAAACATAATATTACTCCCAAAGGCATACAAAAAACCATAGCCGATTCGCGCTTGGCCGGCAATAAACAAGAAATTACCGATGAAGAAAGCGAAAAACGCGACCCAAGTAAAATGGATAAAGATGAACTAAAGTTTTATATCCACGAGCTTAACGAACAAATGGATTTAGCTGCAAAAAACTTAGAGTTTGAATTTGCGGCAAAATTAAGAGATAGAATTGAAGAAATTAAGACTTTGAAAAAGCTTAGAAAAAAATAACAACCCCATCTGCCATTCCAGACTTGCCTGTCCCGTAGTGAAGCTGAAAGCTTTTACTACCGGGGATTCGGGATTCTGTTGTTAGGAGTTAAAACCGCATTACACCAAGGCGGTTTTATTATTGTCATTTAACACTTTCTCATAACTCTCCCCCGCCATCCAAGCCATATCAAATAACACCCGTAATGACTGGCTAATTTCCCTGCTGTCAATTTGGACTGCAAATACTTGGGGCTTAAAGGAAAAAAAGGCTACGCTATTTCCGAAAATCGCGCTGTCTGTTAAAAATTCGGGAAAATTTTTAGGCGCAAATCTGCTTTGGTAATAGTCTCCCTGTTTTACCCAAGTTACATATTCCAAATCCGCCGGCGTTTGCGTTAACAACTCTCTAATTTTGCTCTGTTTTGATTCAACTCTTTTCATTAAAGTTTTTGGCATTTCAGGAAACATGGCAAATACATCCCGAATTGTGGAAAAAAATAAAATTTCTGGCGAGGAAAAAATTTTATCGTAAACTTCTGCCACCCCTTCCCTGCCCTCAAACAACAAAACCTGGGGTTTAAAGGCCTTGGCATTATAAAGCGCAAGCATATTCGGCAAAAACCTTTTATATAGCTCCTGTTTTTTGTACATGTCCCCTACTAGCTTTTCCGGACTTTCCGCGGTAAACAAATTTACTTTAGCCGGCACTTGGGAAACCATTCCTTTATTTTTTAAGTCTTCCAGCACCAAATAACCAGTCGGTCTTTTTATACCGGCTTTTTTTGCTATATCCGCTACATCAGCCGTGCCCAATTCCAAAAGCGCCAAATACACTTTAGCCTCTTTTTCGTTCAAACCTATTTGCTTTAATACATCCAAAATTTCCATAAAAATTATACCCATTCCGAGTGCGTCCGAGGAATCCCTCTAATATAAAAAGCGAAAAGGGATTCTTCCCCCTCGCAAGAGCCTTAGGGGTCTGAATGGTTAAAAACTTTTTATTAGCTGTTTTTAGTATACTCCTATTTTCCATATTTGTCAACTTTTTTGACAAATTAATAATATATAACAGATATGGCCGTATTATTTGATTAATATAATATTTAATTAGTCATTATTATTGACTATATGTTAAATTTCTGACATAATTACCAGTTAAAACAAAAACACTAGTCCGGGAGCCGTGGGACTATAAAACGCGGTGATACTCTGGCAAGAGTTGCTAAATATGCGAAAAAGTTTAGAGGAGGACCTTAACAAATGAATACCGCAACCATCGCTGATTTTGCCAAGAGGCACAACGGAATTCGGGTAATAGCCCGCCGACATGCAGCTTACAATAAGCCCGCTCTGCAAGTTGACGCGATTACAATGGCTTCGCTCATCTACTCGCGGACTATTGACCCCCAACTTCTGGACCTGAACGCTGAGGGCGCCAAGATGATGTATGAACAAGGCGAATTACTCGCAGAAATGAGCCTGGTGCCCGACCGAATTATTACAGGCATCGATCTGCGCAATTGGGAAGGCGGCCTCCAAACCGCCGCGGCCATTAAGGCCAAGACCAAAATCGAAGTTCCTTGCCACCGCTCGCCGGCTGTCACCTACCCCTACTACGATGCCACGAAAGTGGCGGCAGCGTGGGTGCAGTACGGAGACCAAGCCGTACATGCCTACCTCGCCGAGCAGCCAGGAACCGAAGGTCTCTGGACCGAAAGCGCGGGCGATTTCATGAACCGCATTGAAATGTCCGTGGCAAGTGTGGCGTGGCCAGGCACCACACTGTTCGACCTCAACTTTGAACAGCTCACTCTGCTCCACTACATCCACGTCGAAAAAATCCAGCGCCAGGACATCCCTTTCGACAAATCCGCCTGGATCCCCAAGAACGGCGGCGGAATCGTCTACGGCAACGACGGCGCAGTCGCGGAATTCAATCCCGACTTCACGCTGGTGTAAGTTCGGCGTTCAACTATCAAGGGAGAAACAAACCACGCACAGTGGTGTCCTGTTTCTCCCTACCCTTTATTAATCTTTAAAGATTCCCTCCTTACGTGGGAGTAACAAAAAGATTTAAAAATTAATAATAGGTATATGAAATTATTGCTCAAAGGCCTGCCGGCCAGCGCCGGCACTGCCCAAGGTGTTGCCAAAATATTTTTACCCGGCACGCCGAACCAGGACTTTCCAAAAAATGCGATTTTAGTAACCGCCTTAACCGACCCGACCATGGTACAGGCTATGATAAACGCAGCTGCTATTGTTACTGACATTGGCGGCATAACTTCCCACCCTGCTATTGTCAGCCGTGAAATGGGCATTCCTTGCGTGGTAAATACTAAAAACGCCACGCAAATAATAAAAGACGGTATGCGCGTTTTGGTGGACGGGGAAAAAGGAGAAATATATGAGTTGGATTAAAGATTTTGCCAAAGCATCCTTTAAGCTTTATTCCGGCAATACGATAGACGCTTTCCAGCCTTTGGACTTTTTTCACTTTTATCCTTTGTGGTATGACTTATGGGTTAAACGCTTTATGTCTGTTATGGATGTTTTGCAATGCGAACACAAAAGCTATGAGGAATTAAAAAACTTACTACCCCCGCCTTCCAGCATGCGAGCTGTCTTACAAAAGCTTATTCCAACTTTCGTTGGAATAAATAAGCAAACCCCGGGCAACTTTGCCCGCATGGCTAATTTTTTTGCCCGCATGCTCAAAGAAAGCTGCACAGAAGACCCGTTTGGCTTTACCCATAACCCAATTCATTCAAGACAAGAATTAAACCAAGCAATTAAATTGGTTCCCTGGCAAAACGCCAATACGGAAATAGCCAAACACTTAGGCAGGCTAATTACCGCGGCCGGCTCTTTAGTGCACGGGCTTTATAACGACGTAGTCACCGACTTTGGCTGGGACGCTTATGGCCCGTACAATATAGTTACGCCAAAGGAAAATTTTCAAATAATTATCCGCCACTTTCCTGATTTATCCCCCAGCGAAATCTGGGAAAATAAATTTTTTACGCCTATTAAAGATATAAAAATTTACCAATTCTACCAAGACGTGGAATGGGAACTGGCTTTTTTGGGTTGCCATACGGTTTTAAAATCAGGCAATCCTATTAGCGGACTTAAATATTTTGCCGTGTCAATAAATGGCAAGTTTGTTAATAACATTGCCTTAGAACCAATCATTGACGAACTTTCGCAAAAAGCCACCGAAATTTACCAACACATTAAAAAAATGGGTTTTGAAGAATTAAAAAAGCTGGTTATGGTTCAGGAATGTTATCAGCTGCACAAAATGTTTACTGCTGCTTATATGAATTGGCAGCCTACTTCTGAAATGCTGGAGCGTGTGACAAACAAACCCTTAAGCCAAGGCTTATTGCCTTTTGGCAAACTCATGACAAACCTGGAAGAATATAAAGAACTATTTCACTTAAATACTTTTGAAGAAGAAGCCTTGGGTCAAAATGGGCTATAATATAATTATGAAAAAAATAAATCCAAAATTTGCCATATCCGGCTTAGGGGTTTCTGTGGGAATCGGCAAAGGCAGAGCAAAAATTATTCGCAGCCAAACAGATATCCGAAAATTTAAAAAAGGAGAGGTTTTGGTCACCCGCATTACCGACCCGACCATGGTGGCAATTATGGCCAAGGCAACAGCTATTGTCTGCGATATTGGCAGCCTTACCTCACACCCCTCCATTGTCAGCCGGGAAATGGGAATTCCGTGCGTGGTAAATACTAAAAAAGGAAGTGTAAAAATTAAAAACGGCGACTATTTAGAAGTAAACGGCAAAACCGGGCAAATCAAAATTTTTTAATGAAAATCAATTATAAAAAAGAGATTAACAGAGCATCCCTTTCTTTTCTTAGATCCATTTTGGCAATGGATTTGCAAACTTTAGGCGACAATGCCACCTGGTTTGGCTTTGACCCTATTTTTGCAAAATCCTGGACACCGCGAATTTTAAAAATGATATCCGCCCTTAAAGGCACAAGCTATCTAAAAATTGCGAAAATGTTTCCTAACGCAAGCGAGTTAAGGATTAAAATGTGGTTTGACATTTGGTCAAGTCATTATGCCAAAATATCAAAAGTTCAAAGATTCCAAATAGCAAAATTTTATGTAAATCTTTTAAAAACGCTGTGTCTAAGCGACCCGTACGCGTTTTCAAAAAACATAATACATTCCCCCAAAGAAGTTGCCAAACTTTGTGCCAATCTTAAGCCCGCTGATCCTTTGATTGCCAAAAAAATCGGCAGATTAATAAGCGCCTGCTATCATCTTGGCCATGCGCTATATTCCGACATGTACCCAAGTATTGTGTATGAAAACTATGGGCCCTATTTATTAAAAAAATTCGGTAAAAACCGACTGGTGGCCGTAAAAACTTTTGACAACCTTAGTTGTTCTGAATTATGGCCGGAAACCAAAAATTTTCCGTGGCAAAAGATAGAATTAGTCTGCGTATATAAAAATGTAAAAATGACTGTGGATTCAGCCTCCCACGCCGTATTTACCGGGGATTTAATTAACGGCTTGGAATACTATCGGTTAAAAATAAAAGGCGAAAGGGCTCCGCTTGAAACAATCAGTCAAAATATAGAAAAACTCGCCATAAAAATTTTTAAAAAAAATCAAAAGTTTTCTTGGGAACAAAAAAAAATTAAATACTGCCACCAAAAAGCGTATGTCTATAAAAATATATTTGATTTTCTTAAACAAGACTGGCGACCTTCAAAGGAGATTTTAAATGAACTCAAAAAAAGACCCGTATATAAAGTAAGCTGGCCAAAAAACAGACAAAAGTTAAAAAAGTTTATTTTAAAAATGCTCAAACCCTAAAAAACTTGCGTTTATCTGCTAAAAAAATAACAGGCTCCCTTGTCAATCCTAATACCCCTTGACACAAACCTAAAAAAATCCATAAAATACTCAGGTACGATAGCCGCCATAAGGGCGGTTTTTCGTTAGCAGTTCAACAACTACAATTGGAGAGGGAAATGAAATCGGTTAGTCATTTGTTGCTGTATGTTTTTTTTCTTGTGTTCTCTACGGCTTTGGCCGAGGAGCACGAGAGCACATCTAAAAACAACGAGGGCTTCGGAAGTTTCTTTGCGTCATCATCGTTCCGCTCAACCGTTGCCAACGTGCCGGTAGGAAAGTTTGTCTGCATAGACGGGCAGTACTACCACGATCACGAGGGAACCACCGGAGCAGTTGGACCATGCCTGCGGTTGCCGGTATGGAAGGGGTGGAAGGTGTCCACCGGCGTGTCATACATGTTCGGCAAGCACGAACTCCGCACCCCGGCTGTCACCAGCCGGTGGGAAAAAGAGTGGCACCTAAGTCGCAACCTCAAGGCCGGGATTGAAGGGCGGTTGGTGTATGGCTTTAAGAGCTCCTTTCGCGAGGAGCATGAAAGCCACCACAACGCGTTTTTTGAGTCTTCCCCATGCCTTTCCTACAAAGGCTGGGGGACATGCGGCGTAGGAGAGCGTTACCACCATAGGGAGGTGGAGTGGAAAGGCGGCTTTGGTCTCTTTCGGGAGATCAAGCACTTTCCCACACCTCAGGTGGAATTCTTATGGCCGCACTTTGAAGTGCGGCTCGGCCTGCAACACAAATTCGCGCTGCCTTGGCAGCGCCACTAACCTAAAAGCATACGGGCGCAGGGACTCCCAAGTCTTTGCGCCCGTATTCAATGCTGCTATTGATATTTTTTTTTAAATTTGTTAAAATCACTTTACCTTTAAAAATCAATTGCGTGTCGCAAGTTGGTTTAGAGGATGAATTTAATTATATATAGTTCCGAGCGGAGCGGATTTACTCCGGCCGCGAGGAAACTTTAATAGGAAAAAAGATAAGCCTTGAAAAGGAAAAAACCTTAATCATCCTTCATCGAGCAAAGCTCGATGAATAGACTTTATTGGTTTTGTCCTTTTCAAAAAACGCTATGCCTAATACTAAATCCGCCATTAAAGCCATGCGCCAGTCCATAAGAAGGCGCGCTCAAAACTTAGCCAAAAAAGACGCTCTTAAAACCGCGGTCAAGGAAGTTAAAAAACTCATAGCCGCGGGCAAAAAAAGCGAGGCCGCTGAAGCCATAAAAAAAGCCATGTCCGCCTTGGACAAAGCCGTAAAAAAAGGCGTAATTAAAAAAAACACCTCTTCCCGCAAAAAATCCAGATTAGCAAAGGCTATTGCAAAACTAAAAACCGCTTAAGGCGGTTTTTAGTTTGTATAAAGTATTATGTATCAGGTATAAAGCTTTTGCAGCTTTTCAATAAACCATGAATTAGCTTATCTACCTTTATTGACTGAATTTCAATTAATTCGTAATTAGTTTTTGTTAAGTATCCAATCCCTCCGCTCAAGTCCGCTTGATTCCTGACCTCTGTTAGTGAACCTAAAGCCGTGTAGTAAAATTGGATTTTTTCTTTAACAGAATTCCGACTAAACCCTTCAGCTATATTTGAGGCAATCGAAATTACAGCTCGCCTTATTTGCGATGTAATTCCAAATATTTCCTCCTTAGGAAAATTCTTTGTGATTTTATAAACCAAAATCGCTAACTTATAAGCCTCCTGCCAGGCATACAAATCTCGGAAAGATTGAATTTTGTTTTCCGCCTTATACATTATACTTTATACCTTATACACTCTTATTTTTACTTAATAAGGTTCACCACCAACTTCACCATCACATCTTTTTGCCCTCTGTCGCTTTCAGCCACCAGCAAAGCCAAAGCAGCCAAGGCCGTGTCGTTTATTTTTCTCTGGCCTTTTTTATTCATCAAAAAATTATTCTCTACCAAAAAAATCAAAAATAGCAAAGAGCCTATGCGCTTGTTCCCGTCGGCAAACGGGTGGTCTTTTATGCAAAAATAAAATAAATGCGCGGCCTTCTCTTCTATGGACGGATATAGCTGCTTGCCTTCAAAAGTCTGTTCTATATTTCCAAGCAAGGCTTTAAATTTTTCCCCCACCTCTTGCCCAAACAGGCTGCCGGCTTCTTTTTTTGCTTCCAGTCTTTTTTTGAACTGCAAAATTGTCTTTTGGATTTCTTCGTGCTTAAGGCACCTGGCCTGCTTTTTACTTACGTCCTGAATTTTTAGTTCGCCTTTGTCATATAAATTTAAAACCGCCCAAGTGGTGGCGTAGTCGGAAATTATGCTTAAAAGCTCTTTTTCATAACCCGTCGCTTTTTGCGCTTCTATTAAATTTTGGAATAACCTTGCCGTTTGCCGCAGTTCCGTTAACTGTAAATCATGCTCTTTTTTAAGCTCGTTTAACCTATTTTCATTAACAACAAAACCTTTAACAATATAGTCTCTTAAGCGCTGAGTAGCCCAAATTCGGAACTGAGTGCCGCGTTTAGATCTTACTCTATAACCAACTGAAATTATTACATCCAGGTTATAATAACCAACTTCTCTTTCTACTTCTTTTAAGCCCTCCTTTCGAACTGCCCGGAATTTCCGGGTAGTTTGATTTTGGCTTAATTCAGCCTCTTTGTATACATTTTGAATATGTTCAGATATTGTATCCCTGTCTTTCCCAAAAAGTGCCGCCATTTGAGCTTGGTTCAGCCAAACTGTATCATTTTCCAACTTAACCTCAATTTCCGGCCCAACCTGGTCTTTGTATATAATAATTTCGCCCTTTTTTGTTTCTTGCATATGTTTATTAATAAACTTCAAAAACTATATAAATTTTTTTCTTTATTCTTCAAAATACATAAATATAATACATAAATCCGGATTTAAAATTATTTAATAGGATCCATCTCTCCCCAATTATCGCCCACTTTAGCTTCAGCCTTAATAGGAACGGATAAAGAAATTGCTTCTTCCATTAACTTCTTTATTATTTTGGCATAATGTTCTACCTTATCTTCCTTAACCTCAAATACCAATTCATCATGCACCTGTAATAAATTTCGGATTTCGGATTTCGGATTTCGGATTTCTTTATGTATGTTTATCATCGCCACCTTTATTACATCTGCCGCCAAACTTTGTATGGGGAAATTAACCGCTGCCCTTTCCGCAGCCGCCCGAATAAAAAATTGGGAAGATTTAATTTCCGGAAACTTGCGCATTCGGCCTAATTCATTTCTCACAAAACCTTCCTGGTTAACCTGCAATTTAATTTGTTCAATATATTCTTCCACTTGCGGATAAGCTTTAAAATATTTTTCTATATACTGCTTGGCGTCCGCCCTGCTCATTTCACCCACGCGGGCAGAAAGCCCAAAACTGGACACGCCGTATAAAATGCCAAAGTTAATAGTTTTGGCATCGCGGCGCATATCTTTAGTTACTTGGGCGGCCTCAACTCCAAAAATTTCCATGGCGGTTTTTTCGTGAATATCTTCTTCGTCCTTAAACACCTGCATCATTTTTTTGTCTTGGGCCAAATGCGCGACTATTCGAAGTTCAATTTGCGAATAGTCCAAACTCAAAAGCTTAAAGCCTTTTTCTGCCACAAAAGCCTTGCGCACCTGGCTACCCAAACCTTCGCCCCTGACCGGGATATTTTGTAAATTGGGGTCAACAGAAGAAAGCCTGCCGGTAGCCGCAATCGTTTGGTTGTAACTGGTATGCAGCCGGCCGGTTTTTTTATTTACCATTTGGGGCAGCGTTGTTAAATAGGTGCTGTATAATTTCGCTACTTCCCTGTACTCTAAAATTTTTGGGATAATTTCGTGCTGTCCCAGCATTTTTTCCAAATTATCGGCCGAAGTGGACACTCCGGTTTTAGTACGCTTATTATTTATTGCTTCTAATTTTAGCTCGTCGAACAAAACTTCCTTAAGCTGCTTGGGGGAGGCGATATTAAATTCCCGGCCGGCTAATTTATAAATTTTGCCTTCCAAATCTTTTATAGAAATTTCCGCTTCCCCGGCCAGCTTGTTTAAAAGTTTAGTGTCTAATTTTATGCCGTTTAATTCCATGTCCGACAAAACTGCCACTAAAGGCATTTCTATTGTTTCAAAAACTTTAACAAGTCCGTTCTTTTTTAATTCCGGTTCAAATATTTCTTTAAGCCGCATTGTCATGTCCACATCTTCGCAGCAATACCAAGAAACTTTCTCTGGACTAACTTTGTCCATGGTAATTTGATCTTTGCCTTTGCCAATCAAATCTGTAATAGGCTGCATTTGGTAGCCCAGCTCGTTAAAAGCCAAGGCATCTAGCCCGTGCTGCCTGGTTCCGGCATTTAAAAGATATGAGGCTATCATCGTATCGAAGCTGATAACTGATAAATGATAACTGATAACTTTTAACACCTGTGCATCGTACTTTATGTTATGGCCGATTAGTTTTACTTTTCCAGACGTAAGTAAGGTTTTTAATTCAGGAGATGATAAAAATAGATCCGCGGGTACATAAAAAGCCTGGCCTGGCTTTACGCAAAAACCCACGCCCACCAATTCCGCGATAATTGGATCAAGCCCCGTGGTTTCCGTGTCAATTGATATTTCTGTAGTTTTCTGTAGTTCGGTAATTAATTTCTGTAGTTTTTCTTCCGTATCTACAAATATATAATCCTGTTTGCCAATAGCTTTTATTTCTTGATTCTGATCTGTAATGTCACCTCTTGCTACTTGATACTTGCCTGCCTCGCCGGCAGGCGGGCTTCCTGCTTCATTCTTCGGCAACTTCCCAAGCAAATTTCTAAATTCCAAGCTCTGAAACATCTTCACTGTCTTTTGCAAATGCTCCTGGTCTAATTCATACGCTTTAATTTCCGGGTCTATGCCCGGCACGTCGCAAATAATTTGCGAAAGTTCATACGACATTTTCGCCTGTTCTTCCTGTTCTTCTAAAAGCTTTAAAATTCTTTCTTTAATATTTTTTCGTGCTTGTGATTTTGGATTTCGGATTTGCTCATACAACTCTTTTATAGAATGGTATTTTGAAATTAACTCGCTGCCTGTTTTTTCGCCAATGCCGCGCACGCCCGGGATGTTATCGCTCGGGTCGCCTCTTAAAGCTTTATAGTCCACCATTTGGTCGGGATTTAAGCCATAACGTTCCCTAACAGCCTTAGAGTCGTAAATTACAGTGTCGGTTAAGCCTTTTCTTGGCGCGTAAACCCTGACTTTGCCGTTTACCAGCTGTAAAGTATCCATATCGCCGGTTAAAATAAATATCTCGGCATTCTCGTGGCTTTTGTCGTGAAAATGTTTGGACAAAGTTCCTAACACGTCGTCTGCCTCATAACCTTCCTTTTCATAAATTGGCACATTCATAGCCCTAAGCACGTCTTTAATTACCGGGATTTGGTCGTACAAAGCTTGGTCGGCCTTAACCCTTGTTGCTTTATATTCTTTGTATTTTTCGTGCCTAAATGTAGGTCCGGCTAAATCAAAAGTCGCGGCTATGTGAGTAGCTTTTATATCCTTCATGGCCTTTAAAAATATAGTCAGAAAACCAAAAACTGCACCTGTTGGCCGTCCGTCTTTAGTGGTTAAATTAGGCAAAGCGTGATAGGCCCTGTGCACCAAGGCATTCCCGTCTATTAAAAGATAGCGTTCACGCACACTTCCCCCTCTCCCTCTGGGAGAGGGTTGGGGTGAGGGTGAATTTTTAGATAGATATTCAGACATAATCACATTATACCTAATTCCAAAAAGACGGTCATCATTTATCAAAAAATAAAAACAGGGGGAGGCGGGGGCGCTTGTGGCGCCCCGACCCCGATCCCTGTTTTCGAATGACGATGTCTTTACCGAGCCGGCGCCTATAGCGCCGGTAGTGCGCCCGCAGCTTGCGGGCATTGGTACGTTTTGGCATGGCCTAGCTCCTTCGGCGGAAAACGCCTACGGAGAGCAGTCCGAGACCAATCAGCCCCAACGATGCTGGTTCCGGCGTATCCGAAGGCTTTTCTGAAGGAAACACCGACGGAACCTGCGCATAGCCATACTTAGACCACTGCGTGGTGTGCATCTGCGCGTCAGGAAAACTCTCCTTAAACGCATATTGCCAGGTATCGCTGTTCTGATACTGGCCGAACATGTATGCTGTCCACCACCCGAAAGATTCGTAGCTGCGTTGAGCGTTGTTATTCCAGATGCTGGTCTGGGTGCACAATCCCAGGTCGTCGCAGGTATAGTAATACGAGCTGAAAGACTTGGTCTTGTACGTGTCTACCGACGTGCTGCCACCGATAGACGAGTAGCCCGTCGTATCGGCGTAGGAGTACGTATTGTTCATTTGCGTGGTTACGGTTGAGGTGGACAGCTGACTGCCCGATCCCCAATCCGCCCCCCACATATCCACCCCGCTGTACTCGCCGTAGCTGTCCTGGTAGGAAACCGTTTTCCAGGAGTTGACCCAGAATACGTCCCGCGCAAACCACCCGTCGTAATATGAGCCATTGCCGGCTCCCGAGTCCGTTGTTGTGGTGCCGTAGGCCCACGTGCCAGAGTAGTTGCAGGACGTCACGGTGCCGTAGCTACACGGCTCGTTGTTGTACGTACCATAGCTGTAATTTTCCACCGTGATAGGGGTTGCGCTGGCCGTGGCCGCGAAAACAAAAAACAAAATCGTCAAAAAGTTCATGGTGCCTCCTTATGGTTCCATGTGTCTGTTTGAGTCGTACGCAATTAATGCCATCTTTTCGCCAAGTGGCTAAAGAAAAACATTTATATGTCACCACTGACTCGGTATAGTGACCTTATATTATACCTTATTTTAAGCTTTTTGTCAATATCAAACAATAAAAAACCGCTTTTTTAAGCGGTAATAAATTATTTATTTTGTTTATACTTAATCCCCAGCTACCCGAAAAACCTCTTCCACATCCGTAATACCTTCCAGAGCTTTTAAAAGCCCGTCCTGCAACATGCTAACCATGCCTTGCTGCACGGCAACTTTTTTAAATTCACTCATTGCCGCCTCTTTCATTATTAAATCCTGAATTTTTTCATCCACTTCAATAATTTCATAAATCCCCAGCCGGCCTTTATAACCCAAATTATGGCACCTAAAACAACCCGGGCTATGGTAAAAAGTTAAATTTTTGGGCAATTTAATATCCAGGCTTTTTGGCAACGCACCAAGGGCATGCCGCACCCTTTCCATTAAAGTCGGCGAAAGAGCGTAATTAACTTTACAGGCCTGGCAAATTTTTCTAACCAGTCTTTGAGCCAGTACAGCCGACAAAGCAGGACCCACCACAAACGGCTTTACTCCCATGTTAATAAGCCGGGGGATAGCGCCGGAAGCATCGTTAGTATGCAAAGTAGAAAAAACCAAATGACCGGTCAAAGCCGCCTGCATGGCTACTTCGGCCGTCTCCTGGTCTCTTATTTCCCCCACCATTACAATGTCCGGATCCTGCCTGAGTATCGCTCGTAAACCTTTGGCAAAATTAAAATCCACGTTATGGTCTATGGGTGTTTGGACAATGCCTTCCAATTTATACTCCACCGGGTCTTCCAATGTAATAATTTTTACCCCGGGTTTATTTAGTTTGCTAATAAATGAATACAATGTAGTTGTTTTACCGCTGCCTGTGGGGCCGGTTGTAACAATCATGCCGTTGGGCTTTTCTAAAATTTTGCTAACTATGGAAAGCACTTCCGGCCTAAAACCCAAAGTCCCGACTTCTAAGCTAACATCTCCCCGGCCAAGCAGCCTCATAACAATTTCTTCCCCGTAGGCACTGGGCAAAACCGATACGCGTACGTCTATGGGTTTTTGTAAAAAATAAAAAGTCGCCCTGCCGTCCTGCGGGGAATTCTCCACATTTAGTTTTAATTTGGAAATTATTTTTATTCTTGATACCAGGCCCTTATAAACGCTCCTGTCTAAATGCAGCATGTCTTGCAAAACTCCATCTATACGAAAACGCAATTTCAAAAAATGCTCTTCCGGCTCCAAATGGATATCTGAAGCTCCAAGGTGCACGGCGGCGCCAAAAATAATATCTATTAACTCGGAGGAGGTTTTCTGTTTTTGTATTTCCGCAGATTTAAGACTTTCCAGAATTTTTTGGAAATCAACCTGTCCGGAAATCATTACAGTGTCTTCATGCCTTGCTGTGGGTCTTAAAATTTTAGCAAAAAATTTTTTAACCATTTCCAGGCTGGTTTTGGAAACCAGATATAAAGTCACGGTATTAGTTTGCGACAATTCCTCAACCTTGGCCATCAGTCCCGAATTGTAAGGATCAACCATTCCTACTCTTAAATCTTGATTTTCTTTATAAAAAGGCACGGCGCCAAAACTTTCAGCCTCTTTTAAAGTAAACATACCCAACACGTTTAAGTCCACCGGAAACCCCTTAAGGTCAACATAGGGCAAACCCAAAGCCACCGCTTTTACACGCGTTTCCTCTTCTTCCATCTTGCGGTTTACATCACTCAAAGTACGCTGTAAATCCTGGGGCGTACTGGATAAAAAATTATGTTTTGACATGCTTTTTGTTTCTCTCTGTGAAATAAAAACAACAACTGCCTTTATTATAGCATTTGTTGTTTATGCTTGTCCTCTGCTTTCAAAAATTTTAATGGCTGGCAAATAAGCGCGCGAGCTTGTTTTCCAACTCTACGACCGTGGTGTCTGAAAGCTCATACTGCCTGGTCCAATAAGGCATCAAGCCATGAACCCCTATCTTTATAGGTTGGCCTAAAAGCTGGTCCACTATAGAAGGATCGACTTGAACATGCCCAGCAAACTGCAAAGAAAACTTTCCATTACTGTGCTCTCCGGCCAAACAGAGCATTTTGTAACCGCTAATGTTGTCTATCAGCTCCCGCAAAAGCATGGGTAAATTTTCAAGACCAGCGCCGGACTTTTCAAAATCCGTGGTCAACAAAATTGAAAACACACCCTTGCTTTCCTGAATCAATTTAAGCCTGGCCAAAGAACGCCCCCAGAGTCTCAAATAAGGTAATGACCGGGTTTTATATAAATGCCTGACAATTTCCTGCTGATGTCCGCCTAAATCCATTAAGCGCGCCGCCTGCAAAAAAACCTTGGGCGTAGTTTGTGGCCTTTGAAAACTGTTAGTCTGGCTAATAATTCCGCATAAAAGGCAGGTGGCAATATCTTCGGTTACCAGTTCCTTACGAGTCGCTTCAAAAAGTTCGGTTAATATTTCCGCGACCGATGTAGCGTTAATGTCTACGATATTAACAGCCGCAAAGTATTCGTTGCCGGCATTAAAATCCAAATTAACTTTTGGGGTTTGAAAAAACAAGTCTCCGGCATCTTCAAATAACTTGCCCAAAACCGACAAATTTTCACAACCCAAAATAATAATTAGGTCATAAAAGTCGTTTTGAATTTCAAAACTTACATCTTCCTGAGCAAAAACCCCGGGTTCAGATTTTAAATAAATTTTTACCTGGTTTTCAAAAATGTCATAACTCAGCTCCTTTAGCTTGTTATTTTTAGTGTTTATTACTAAAGCGCCGGATTTACCCGTAAAGACAGAGTTTTTAATGTCTTCTATTCTAGGCAAAAAACCTGCGATCTTCGGCAGCTTGCCCGAGGTCGCAATATACGGAGTCTTTTCAAAACCCCTTAAAAAAGCAGCCAAACTTAGTGCGCTGGCTGTAAGGTCAACTGTTAAATCTTCCGGCAGCGCAATTAAGATATTTTTTGCCTTATTAATAGCATTTAAAAATTCTGTAAAAGTAGTTTTTTCCATAAATAAATGATTAAACAGTATAATTGATTCTTGCGCCTAAGTCAATATTATTTAGGACACGCCTGCCGATGGCAAAAAGTTGCGGTATTAATAACAATTGGGTTAAAATAACCACATGAAGCCGGACATGCTGATAGAAATCAAAAATTCCAAAACAGCAGCGGAAAAAATAGCCCAAACCCTCAAGGGTGGAGAAATTATGGGGCTTATAGGCACTTTGGGCGCGGGAAAAACGACTTTTGTTCAACACCTTGGTAAGGTCCTTAATGTTAAACAGCGCATCACCAGTCCCGGTTTTAGCCTTATGAATATTTATTATGCTAAATTAAGCAGCGGGAAAAAAATTTACTTTTACCATTTGGATCTCTATAGGACGCGTAATTTTCGCGAGGTTAAAGACTTGGGCCTAACTGAGGTTTGGGGCAAAAAAAATGTAATTACCATTATTGAGTGGGCAAATAAAATTAACAAACATTTACCAACAAAAACCCGTATTTTAAAATTTTCCAATGAACATTAACCGACTTGCTATTTTTTTATTTGCAATTACCTTTACCGTTTTGCCCAATGCAGCTCGGGCGGAAGAAACGGCTGTTTTTAATTTTGTCCACCAAAATGAGTCTTTTGAAGTGGACACGGCAACCCTTTCGGCTTGGCAGGGCAAAACAGTACTGCCAACTAGCAACTTGTTAACCTTATCCGTTACAGCAGCAAATCCGGTGGCATTATATTTTGGCCAACAAAGCAGGCCAAGCACAACAAGAGCCAGTTATAATTTTCGACCTGACAAAATTTACGCCTTTATTGCCAAACTGGCGGAAAAAATTGAACAAAAACCCCAGGAGCCGGTACTGGAAATAATAAATAATCGCGCGGTCAAGTTTACGCCGCCAAAAAATGGTAAAAATCTGGACGCCTACGCCAGCACCCTTTGGGCGCTCGCGGCATTAAACAACCGCGACCAAAAAGTCGAACTGACTGTTTATGAACAGTCGCCGCGCAAAAAACTGAGCGAGCTTAATAACTTAGGAATTAACGAGCTTTTGGCTGAAGGAAAATCCAGCTTTAAAGGCAGCCCCAAAAACCGACGTCACAATATTACGGTGGGGGTGGAAAAAATGAAAGGTATAATTTTAGCTCCGGGCGAAGAATTCAGTTTCAATAAATTTTTAGGGCCGGTGGAGAAAGAAGAGGGTTTTTTGCCCGAACTGGTAATTAAACGAACCGGCACCGTGCCTGAGCTTGGAGGTGGCTTATGCCAAGTTTCCTCTACCACTTTTAGAGCGGCCATGAACGCCGGCCTGCCTATAGTGCAAAGAAAAAACCACGCTTATGCCGTGCAATACTATTCCCCCCAAGGCACAGACGCAACAATTTACCCGGGAGTTGTAGATTTAAAATTTAAAAATGATACCTTGGCGAACCTGTTAATCTGGCCAAGTTTTCCTGACAAAGATACCTTGGTTTTTGATTTTTACGGCACCAAGGATCAGCGAGTTGTGGATGTTAAAAAACCAATACAGTACGACCGCAAAGAAGACGGCAGCTTAAAGGCAGAATGGACGAGAGTGGTTTTAAAAGACGGGGTAACCAGCACCTCCACCTTTAAGTCTGTTTACCAACCCCCCGCCCTTTTCCATAAAGAAGAAGAATTTGTTACATCCGCCTCGCCCGCTCCCACGCCAACGCCTGCTCCGTTGACTGTAAATTAACAATTTTTATTTCTTCGTTACTAGATTAGCAACATACTATGCTATGAAAATATTAAATTTTGCCTCTATTTAATACCGCCTAAACAAGCGGTATTTTTATTTATCAATTTTCAAATTTATACAAAAGCATGGTAAAATTGAGCTATAAACCATGATAACTTCATCTAACCAACAAGAAACTTCCGGTGTTATTCGGCAAGATATTGAACCCGAAGATCTTTTAATAGAGCAAAACCTGCGCCCGCAAATCCTGGATGAATACATTGGCCAGGCCTCGGTTAAAGAAAACCTCAAAGTTTTAATGCAGGCGGCAAAGCAAAGAGCGGAACATTTAGAGCATTTGCTATTTTATGGCCCACCGGGTTTAGGTAAAACCACCCTGGCTCTGATTATAGCCAAAGAAATGGGTGCAAATATTAAAGTAACCTCCGGCCCGGCGATTGAAAGGGCAGGCGACCTAGCTTCACTTTTAACCAACCTTTCCGAAGGTGATGTTTTGTTTATTGACGAAATTCATAGGCTTAACAAAGTGGTGGAAGAAGTCTTGTATCCTGCTATGGAAGACTTTATTTTAGACATTGTTCTTGGCAAAGGCCCGGGAGCCAGGAGTATTAGAATGGATTTGCCAAAATTCACGTTAATTGGAGCCACGACCAGAATCGGCTTAATCTCCAGTCCGCTAAGAGATCGTTTTGGAGCCACCTATCGCCTGGAGTACTACCAGCCCCACGAAATAAAATCTATAATCCACCGTTCTAGCAAAATTTTAAACACCAATATAGAAGGAAGTGCGGCTTTAGAATTAGCCAACCGATCCCGCTTTACTCCGCGCATTGCCAATAGACTGTTAAAGCGAGTGCGTGATTTTGTTCAAGTCCACAAGCGTGATACAATAGATCTAAACTCCGCGCAACAAGCCTTACAAATGCTAGAGGTTGATTCTTTGGGATTAGATAAAAATGACTTAAGAATTCTTGACGCCCTGATTAACAAGTTTAACGGCAAGCCGGTCGGCCTCACCACCCTGGCAGCCGCAACCGGCGAGGAAGAGGACACAATAACCGATCTGCACGAACCCTTTTTACTACGGCTGGGGCTTATAACCAAAACCCCCAAAGGCCGGCAAGCCACCAAAAACGCCTACACTCACCTGGGTATAAATGCCCCGGAAAACTTACAAAACACTTTACTTTAACTTATGGACTTTGCTAACCTAAGCGGTTTGTTTATTTCAATTTTATACTATGCCTTAGTTGGCATTACTGCTTTTTTAGGCATCTTTGGCGCATACATACTAATTCGTTATGGCCAATCCCTGACCTTGTCATTTTTAGGCAGCGTTGTCTTTTCTATTTTCTTTATAGTTCTGCTTAGCAGCTCGTATAATATTTTGCAGTCCATACTCTAAGCTATGAGAAGACTTTTTCCCAGCCAACAAGAGGATGAAAAAATTTACCTGGTCATCCGGGAACATTGGTTTAGGTTATTTTTTAAACTCCTGGTGTGGGCGGTTTTTGCCTCACTTTTCCCGCTTTTCCAATATTTCGGCCCGCAAATTGCCCCAGGCCTCTTTGAAGGTGCTGTGGGTAATTTATTCAAACTACTCGGAACGGTTTATTTATTAATCACTCTTTTGGCCCTATTTTTAATTTTAGTGCTGTACTACCTTAACCTGCACATTATTACAGAAATTCGGGTAGTAGATATTGACCAAAAAGGCCTTTTCTCCCATGTGGTTTCGGAATTGCATATTCACCAGATTGAAGATGTCAGCAGTGAAAGCAACGGCGTTTTCGGAACGCTATTTAACTATGGTAACGTTTACGTGCAAACCGCGGGGACAAAAGAACGCTTTGAGTTTGATAATGTTCCAAATCCCGCAGCTATAAATAAACTGCTCTTGGATCTTTATGAAAAGATCCCCCACAAAACACCTAACGACTAATTATGAAAAAGGTTATTGCTGTATCAGGAGGCTTTGACCCTTTGCACATAGGCCATGTGGAAATGATGCAAGAAGCCAAAGCTTTAGGCGACAAACTTATAGTAATTATCAACAACGATAATTGGCTAAAAGCAAAAAAAGGTTTTGCTTTTATGCCTGAGCAAGAAAGGGCTGCTATTATAAAGGCTATAAAATATGTTGACGAAGCTGTGCTTACCGACCACCCGGAAAATCCTGAGGGCGCAGAAGCAATGTCTGTTTCAAATATGCTAGAAAAAATCAAGCTGGATATTTTTGCAAACGGCGGAGACCGGGACGAAAAAAACGCCAGCGACCCTAATTCTTCTCTTTACTATGATATTAAAACCTGCGAAAAATTAGGGATTAAAATGATATTCAATGTTGGCAAAAGCGGCAAAATTCAAAGCTCAAGCTGGTTAATAAACAAAGCAAAACAAAACAAGGCCTAAAGGCCTTGTTTTGCTAATCCGTTGGGTCGTCGGCGGGCTTTAAATCCACCACATCTTCAAGACCCAATCTTTGAATACCCTGAGGCCCAAAGTCAAATAAAAAAACTCCTTCTTTTGAGTCAAAACCTTTAAAAACCCCATTAGCTTCTTTTGCTTCTCCTTGTGAGTCTCTATATTCAACCCTTACCCGGCGGTCTTGATTGTTTGGATTCTTTAAAAACAGACCTTTTTCCATCTGGCCAGGTAATGAAGCCATATCCACCTGGTGCTCGTTGTCTTCAAACATAAAAAATTTACTTTAATATTCTAATTGTTTAAATAAGAAATAATCGACAAGCTTGCCAGCGCAGAAGTTTCTGACCGAAGAAAAATCGGCCCAAGTGATAGCGTCTTGCAGCTCGGCAGAGATTGTATCTGGTTAACCTCTTTTTGAGTAAAACCGCCTTCTGGGCCAATTATGATTGCAACATCGGGCATCTTGCCTCTAACATTTAACTTACCGCCTGCGATATCGCATAAATATATTTGCTCAAAATTACCGGCTGATAAAATTACATCGTCTAATGCCTTCAAATATTCTAAAGTTGGCGGACAAACCCGGTCTGACTGCTTAGCCGCTTCCCAAAGTATTTTATTCCAACGCTCGTATTTCTTTTTAAATACTTCCGGCGTTATTTTTGTTGCCGTGTTTTGTGAATTAAAAAGGATAATTTTATGCGCCATAAGCTCTGTAGATTTTTGAAAAATAAAATCCAAAGCTTTTTCGCTGACAACTGATTGAAACAGGGTAATTTTTACCTCTGGTTCAGGGGGAGTTTGTATTTTTTTTAAAACCTTAACGGTCAAAGATTTTCTCTCGGCTTTTAAAATTTCAACAACAAACCTCTCTTCCCCCGCTCCTTGCAAATTAAAACTTTCCCCTTTTTTTATCCGACGTGAAAGTAAAATATGCACCGCCTCTTCGTCTGACAGTTCTGCAACCTGACCGGGTAATATTTTTTGATTTGTTAAAAAATAACTCATACAAACTAAAACTCAACGGCAATTGTAAAAACTAACTGCTTGCCCAAAACCTGGTTTAAAGCATGAACCATGCGGCTGGTTAAAATTTTAATTTGGTAGGCAATTTCCCTGCTCAAACAAGCAACAAACAAAACTCCTTTTTTAAAATCCAGCGCCCGGGTCTGCTCCCTGCCAGCTTCCATAAAAGTTTCGACAATTTTATACCAACAGCTCAAAACCTGATAACGCACTAGCCCAGGTTTTATTTTTTTATTTTCTCCCACCTGGCTTAAAACTTGATCAATTTTTATGAACTGGGTTTTATTTTTCATGTTTTTATTTTAACTTATATTAATTTTCCTCAACCTCCACAGCCGGGCTTAAAGTAACATGCTGGGCCGGCATTTCCAAAGGATGAGTGGTGGTGATAAAAGTTTGAAATCTGCCCTGTAAATACTTCAACAAAAAAGTTCTTCTAGTTTCATCCAATTCCGACAGCACGTCGTCGAGCAGCAATATCGGCTTGTCCTCACCCCGACTCAAATATTCAAGTTCTAATATTTTTAAGGCCAATACCTGGCTTCTTAATTCCCCGCGGGAAGAAAAGGGCGACAACAGCAAACCCTCGCTCTTGAGGGAAAAGTCGTCCCTGTGCGGACCAACTAAACAGCTCCCCGCGGCCAACTCCTTACTGTGGTAATTTTTAAGTTTTTGGAGTATGGCGTTTTTAACCTCCTCCCTGCTCTCACCCAAAAAAGCATCATAAACCACCTCAACCGGGCGATGAAAGCCCGAAATGGTTGTATAAATTTCTGCTATACTGGTATTTAAAAAGTTAACAAATTTCTTTCTTTGTAAAACTATCTCAGATCCAAAATCAGCTAATTGGGCATTCCAGCTTTCAAGTCCGCTACCAGTTGAACGACCGGCTTTTATATCCTGCAGCAGTCGGCTTTTTTGGAACAAAACCTTTTTATACTCGCCCAAAGACTCCAAATAAGAAAGATTTTTCTGCGATAAAACCATGTTAAAAAATTTGCGCCTGGCTTCCGGAGGCTTGCTGAATAAATCAACGTCTGTCGGGTCAAAAATAACAACGCTGATAAAATTCTGGACATCCTTTCTTTTCTTTTTTACACCATCAAGCAAAAAGTTAGCATAAATTTTGTCACGCTTTTCCAAAAAAGCCTGTAGTGTATGACTTTCGTTGTTTTTTTCAACCTGCATTTTTATCTCTATTTCATTTGCGTCTCTTAAAAATATAAACTCGTTGTCATCCCGAAAAGATTTAAACAGCGAAGCAAAGTAAACAGACTCCAGCAGGTTGGTTTTTCCGACTGCGTTAGGCCCCGTAATAACCACCACATCACTGGTAATATCCAAGTTCAGGCTCGGGTAATTACGAAAGTTTTTTATTTGAATATTATTGATTTTCATATTTAAAATTTGGCCAATATAATTAATTTATATTTTTTGTCAGTTTTTTATCGGCATCACCAAATACAAATAACCCTTATCGCCGGAAGGAAAAAACACCGCTGGCGAACTGCTGTCTATTACTTTTATTTCTACCTTATCCGACTCTATAACATTAAGTGCGTCTATAACATAGCGATAATTTAACAACATCCCCCCTTTTTCTCCGGCAATCTCTGCTTCAACTTCTACCACACTCCTGCCAAGATCCCCTGCTTCTGCGGTCAAGATTAGCTTGCCGGCATCTGGTAAATACTCAAACATAACGCTGTTGGTATTATGGCTAAAAATAGAGGCGGTTTTTATTGCGCTAATTAAATCATTTTTTACAACCAGCATCTTTGTTAAAAATTCTGTGGGAATTATTTCTTTATATTCAGGAAATTGGCCATCCACCAACCGGCTGGTTAACTGGGTATCGTTAAAATTAAACACCACCTGGCTCTCTGTTAGGCCAATTATAACTTTTTCGGTGTAGCTAGAACAAAGGCGGGAAATTTCAACGGCTGTTTTGTGGGGTAAAATAATCTCCCTGTCGTCTTCGTCAACCAAATTTAAACTCATTGTTTTTTCCGCCAGCCTATACCTATCTGTTGCGGCATAAATAATTTGGTTGTTCTTTATTTTTATCAACACCCCGGAGATTTCCGGCTGGGTCTGGTTATTGGAAGATGCGAACATGACCATGTCCAAACTATTTTTCAGCTCTGCTGGATCGATTTCAATGGTTTTACTGTTATCAACTACTGGTATTAAAGGAAAGTCTTCGGGTGGCAATGTTTTAATGTTGGTATTATAGTTTTCTGTTTGAATTTCAAGAATACCTGTTTTTGAGTTAATGTTTATGTTTTTATTTGGCAGGTTACCCACTAACTCCATTATTGTTTTGGCGTTAACGGTCAACTCGCCTTCTTCTTCGACTTTACACCTTATTTGTGTTGTTATGGCAATTTCCAGGTTTGTTGAAGATATTTTCAAGGCCCCATTTTCTGTTTTAAGTAAAACATTGTTTAATATTGGCAGTGTATTGCTTGGAGAAATTATTTTACCAACAACACCAAACCCGATTTTTAAATTTTCTTGTGTACACACTATTTTCATAAATAATTAATTATATATAATAAATAATAATAATATTAAGCCGTGTTGATTTGTGGATTACTAAATTTCTTTAATAATTACCTCTTTTTGCTTGTTGTTTGTTGTTGATAGGGTTGTTGTTTAATACTGGATAAAAATTTTTATTATAAAAAAATTATAATTTATTATTTATATATACAACTTATCCAGAATTAAATCCACCTCCTGCTTAAACTCAACCTTTTCGCTTAATAGATTCTCTATTTTTTCTACGGCGTGCATAACCGTTGTGTGATCCCTTCCTCCAAAAAAATCACCAATGGAAGGGAATGAATTATCCAGGTTTTTTCTTATCAAATACATTGCAATTTGCCTGGGTTTTACAAATTCTTTCCTGCGGGACTGTTTAATCAGGTCTTCAAGGGTTATGTTGTAGAATTCGGCGACTAGTTCCGCTATTTTTTTTGCGGAAGTTACCCTTTTTTTTATTCCTATTATGCTGGTTAAAATGTTTTTTGCTTCTTCTAAAAACAACCCACGGTTGTGCATTTGTTGGTATACTGCAAGTTTATTTAGGGCACCTTCTAACTCCCTAACATTGTTTTGTATATTCTCTGCAAGGTAAAAAAGAATTGGTTCTTCTATGGCTACCCCGCGTTTTTCCATTTTGTTTCGGAGTATGGCCATGCGGGTTTCTAAGTCAGGGGCCTGTATATCTACCACCATTCCCCACTCAAAGCGTGAAATCAACCTTTGTTCAATAGCCGGTATTTCTTTTGGCGGTCGGTCGGAGGTAATAATTATTTGCTTGCCTTTATCTCTTAGTTCATTAAAAGTATGAAAAAATTCTTCTTGGGTTCCTTCTTTGCCGGCAATAAACTGAATGTCGTCAATTAGCAACATATCAGCGTCGCGGTATTTTTTTTTGAATTCGTCGGTACGTTTTTGTTTAATAGAATCAATATAATCGTTAGTGAATTTTTCACTGCTTACGTATAAAATTCTACTCCTGGGATTTGAACTTAGTAATTTATGACCCACGCCCTGCATTAAATGGGTTTTTCCCAAACCAACACCCCCGTAAATAAATAATGGGTTGTACTGGCTGCCTGGGTTTTTTGCCACAGCGATACTGGCCGCGTACGCCAGCTCGTTATTTTTTCCAGTAATAAAGGTTTCAATAGTGTATTTGGGATTCAGCCCCAGGATTGGGATTGTTTGATTTTCTGTTTGTTCAAAGTTTTTTCCAACCGCCCTGCTGTTATTATTGGTTTTTTGGGTAATTTGGGAAACATTCCCTATTTGGTAGCGCACTTCTTTTATTTCCGGTGCAATTGTTTTTAGAGCTTTAAGTATTTCTGCCTGATATTTGCTACTAATCCAGTTTTTATGGAACATGTCAGGGAGGTGAATTGTAATATAGTCGTCGCCTTTCTCCGAAATCCCTGTATTTTTAAACCAAGTGTTAAAATTAGCCTTGCTTAGTGTAATTTCTAAATGTCCCAATATGGCTTGCCAGAGCTGCTGGTTGTTCATGGTTTTTAAAAAGTTTTAGTGACTTTGTTTATAGTACTTATTGAATTTTATCAGTGAGTTATCAACATGTAAAACAGTAAAAAATGCGCAGAAATATAAGGTTTTTAACAGTACGTGTTAATATGGTGTGGATATTTTGTGATAATAAATTTTTTTTACGCCCCCTCTTTTTTAGTATTGACCAAGAACGGTCATTTCAGTATAATTACTTAAGAAATTATTAATCTGATTTTATGAAAAGAACGTATCAGCCGAAGGTTAAACGCAGAAAGCGCAGGCATGGGTTTTTAAAGCGAATGCAGACAAAAACAGGGCGAAATGTTTTGGCAAGGCGTCGTGCCAAGGGTAGAAAGAAACTAAGCGTTTAATTTTCAGACCAGCCAGTTTAGTGTATTATGTTAGCTAAAAAGCATCGTCTAACCAAAACTAAGGACGTTTTAGCGGTCTTTGCCAGGGGACGGGCTTTTTTTAACCCATATTTTTCTTTAAAAATCCTCAAGAATAAAACGGGAAAGCCTCGTTTTACGATTGTGGTTTCTACCAAAGTTTCAAAAAAAGCCGTCGTAAGAAACCGGCTAAAGCGAATAATTAGGGAGCTTATAAAAAAAAATATGGCAAGTTTTTCTGAGGCAGATTTTGTTTTTACCATCAAACCGGGTTTTCTTCAACTGGAAGAAAGGGAAGGCTTGGCTAAAATAGAAAGTATGATTAAAAACCAAAAAGTCTAAAAGTAATTACATGATGAATCTGCCTAAAAAAATTAGCATATTTATAATTAAAATTTATCAGACTCTAATTTCTCCCGATCATAGCTGGTTAAAAGCACGCTATCCGTATGGTTACTGCAGGCACTACCCTTCTTGTAGTGAGTATACAAAAAGTGCTATTGAAAAATTTGGCTTAATTAAAGGTGTTTTTTTAGGGACCCGCAGAATTATTCGCTGTAATCCCTTTGCTTCCCCATCAATAGACCCAGTACCAAAATCTTAAAAAATCTATGTTTTTAAATCTTTATAACGAGGTTATTTATAGGCCACTTTTAAATTTGTTAGTTTTTTTCTATCAAGTTATTCCCGGACACGATATCGGAATCGTGATTATTTTACTAACCTTATTCATTCGTTTTCTTTTGGCCCCTAGTTTCCATAAGTCTTTGAAAAGTCAAAAGGCAATGAATGACTTGCAGCCCAAGCTAAACGAGTTAAGAGAAAGGCATAAAGACGACAAAGAGGCTCAGGCCAAGGCCATGATGGCTTTGTATAAAGAACATCAAATAAATCCTTTTTCCTCATGTTTGCCTTTATTGCTCCAGTTGCCTATTTTAATCGCATTGTATCAAGTTTTCAGCAAAGCTCTTTCTAATCACCTGACGGGCTTATATAGTTTTGTCAATTTTACTGGACAAATTGATCCTAGATTTTTGGGCTTAATTGACCTGTCCAAGCATTCCGGGGGTTCCGTCGCAGGTATGATTTTGGCATTTTTGGCGGGTCTTGCCCAATTTTGGCAGTCTAAAATGATGTTGCCTAAAAGTCAAAGCACCGACGCAACAACCAAAGCCATGCAAATGCAAACTACCTATATTTTACCGGTTATCAGCGTGGTTATTGCGTTTAAGCTTCCGGCTGGCCTACCGCTTTATTGGATTGTCACCACACTATTCGCTGTTGCCCAGCAGTATTATATTCACAAAAAACAACCGCTTAGTTAAAAAGTAAAGCCCAGCACATGACGGATTACGATAAAATTGAACAAATTAAAGCGATTATTTTAGAGTTGCTTGAACAAGCCGGTTTTTCAGCGGCTGTGGAATACGAGGAAAGTATTACCAAAGGCCTGATTTTTAATATTAGCACGCCGGATTCTTTTTTGTTGATTGGAAGACAGGGGTCTGCTCTCCATGCCTTGCAAGTGCTGGTTCAGTCTTTGGTTTTTAAGCGCATGCCCGCCCAAGATCCAGTATGGTTTTCTATTGACGTTGATGATTACAAGCGTAAAAGAGAGTGGTATTTGAAGGAAACCGCTAAGGCGGCCGCTGAAAAGTTGAAAAAAACCGGCCGCGCTCAGGCGCTAGAATTTATGCCGGCTTATGAACGCCGTTTTGTTCACGCGTATTTGCAGCAGCATGAACCAGAGGTTTATTCGGAGAGCTTGGGTCAGGAACCGAGCAGACGCATAGTAATTAGATTAAAAAAATAAGAAAATACCCCCTAAAAAGGGGGTTTTTTAAATTAAACTTAAAATTAACCAAAAAACTACGGCCAGGTCATTTTTAAAATATGGGTTGTCAAACTGGCCTTGCACAAGTACGGTAATTAAAAAAATGGCGACAGAAAGACCAATTAGGTTTTTATGATCTGTTAAGCCTTTATAAATAGCGGAGAAAATTATTATCAAAACGGAAAATAAACCCAAAATACCGGTTTCGGTCCAGAAATTTAAAAATATATTGTGGGGGTAATTATGGTTTGGCAAGCTTTGGTCTTGGATTATTCTTTTATATTCCCTGGCATAGCCTCCAAGGCCCAAACCAAAAATCGGTGATTCTTTTATGGCCGCTATCCCGCTTTGCCAGAGAGTCAGCCGGGAGGTAGATGACTTTTCCCCTTGCAAGGGAGCTGTTAAACGCTCTTTTAAAAATGGGTTGGCATAAACTGTCAGTCCGGCCACCAAAGCCAGCGCGCCAAGCAAAAGTCTGGTTTTTTTGTTTCCGGCAAAAAAGATATAAGTTAACAGGGCGAAAAACAGTCCAATCCAGCCGGAACGTGATAAGGACAATAGCAGGCCAAAAGCCCCTATAAGCCAGAGCATTAACCAAAATTTATTTTTATTTAAAGATTTAATTTTTTGTCCTAGGTCCGGGATTAAAAAGCCTAAAAGCGGGGCAGACCACAGTGCGTAAAAATTAGGATGGCCAAAAATAGAAAGTGCCCGCCTTGGTTCTTGCTGGTTGCCTGCAAATAAGGGTAAAAGCCCCATGCCGGTGAAATATTGAATTATGGCGTAAAGACCCAAAGCGGAAAGTGCCAAATAAAGAGCAATAATAAGAAAGTTTTTTGAAGCCGGGGATTTTTCAAAAGTATATTTAGCAATAAAATAAAGGCTGAGAGGCTGCAAAAACAAAACTAAAAATAATCCTAATGACCCCGTGTCATACCCGGCCTTAATTAGACCCACAACTCCGGCAATAAAAAAAAATCCAACCGCAATATTTTGTTTTTTAAGCCAGCTTGCAAAAGTAAATATTTCGCCTTTCTTTTTTAACGTATAACAGAAAACTAACCAGACTAAAGCAATCCAAGCCATTAACATGTTGGCAGGAAGCCCTAGCAGGTTAAATCGCAATGAATAGGCTGGGTTTAAAAAGAGGCTGATTAAGATTAAGTATGTCATTGTTCGCTTGGGGTGTTTAAGCTGGGCAGCGCTTCTTTGCTAAAAGTTACATTTACGCTCGTATCAGCAGTGTTTCCCAAAATATCAACAACTTTTATGGCAATGGTGTGCGGCCCGTTTGAATATTGGTTGTACAAAGTAAAAAGGTAAGGCATTGAGGTTTTGCTTGCAACAAAAAACCCGTCTATATAGACATCTACTCTGGATATGGGATTATTGCCAACCGCGGAGACATTAACCAAAAAAGGAACTTCCGAAATAATAGCCTCTTCTTGCGGTTGTAGTATGTTGACAACAGGGTTTGTTGTGTTGTTATTGGGCACAGAAGGTATGCCTAGCCCTTGCGGGTATCTGTAGCCGTTGGCTAAAGCCCAGGCAATAACCGCGTTTTCCCAAGCTGGGATTTCGGGTTTTTCGCTATGAAGTACAACGTAATTTTCGTAAATAATTTGGCTCGGAGGAGTTTGGCTGGTAGCAGGCAAATGAGTGATTGAGTCAATCGCAACTGTCTGGTGCACATCGTCGGTTTGTACGGGGATCGAATAGTCTGCAAATACTTCTTCTTTAGTGCTAGGGGTGTTGTTTGAAGGTAATTTTCCGGATAATTCGTCTACAACTATTTTGGTAATTCCAGGCGGTTGTTTAAATTCTTCAACTGGATTGTCTTTAAGCGCTGTTTTCATAAATTCATTCCATATTGGAGCCGCAACGAAAACCCCGTCAGCACCTTTTTTTAGCAAGGTGCCGTCGTTGTTTCCTACCCAAACCCCCGCGGCCAAAGACGGGGTAAATCCTACGGTCCAACCGTCTTGCCATTTTTGGGTGGTGCCGGTTTTGGCTGCTACAGGCCTGTCAGGTAAAATTAGTGGCGAGTTGGAGCCAAAAACATAAGCTCGAGCCTTATTGTCTGTCATAATACTAGTTAGTAAATATACAGCTTGCGGGTCAGCAATAATTTGCGGCTCATCTTTATATTCTTCTAAAATTTTTTGGTCTCGGTTGATTATTTTTAAAATCGCTGTTTTTTCATGTTTAACCCCCCCGTTGGCTATGACCGAATAAGCGGCCACGTGATCAAGTAGTTTTATTTCACAACCGCCCAATACCAAAGACAGACCGCAGTCAGCCAGAGGGCTGGTAATGCCAAGGTCTCTTGCTGTTTGCACAGCATTATCGACACCGACTAATGCCAATGTTTTTACAGCTGGAATGTTTAGAGAGCCAGCCAAGGCCTGGCGCATGGAAATGGGTCCGCGTTCTTTGCCGTCATAGTTTTGAGGTGCATAGTCTTTGTCGCCGTACCTTCCGAAATTTGTGGTCACATCTAAGAGCATAGTGGCCGGAGCGTACTTGAATTCTTTGGAAAAGGCTGTCAGGTAGACATAGGGCTTAAAACTACTGCCGGGCTGGCGGCTGGAAACGGCAACGTTTACATTAGGTTCAAATAAGCAATTTTTTCCGGGCTTACAACCTTCCGGCAAAGGGTCAGCAAAATAGTCTTTACTTCCAACCATAGCTAAAATTTGTCCTGTTTTAGGGTCAATTGCCACTAAAGCCGCATTATTACCGTTATATTTTTTTGAATTTTTTTCTACGCCCTTCAAAACAGCTTCTTCGGCAATTTTTTGTAAAGATGGATCTAGAGTGGTATAAACTTTTAACCCCCCTTCCTGCAAAGTTTTTTCTCCGAATTTTTGAGCCAGATAGTCCTGAACCATTAACACAAAATGCGGGGCATTTATAGCGGTTTTTGTTTTGGAAAATTCCACTTTTTCGTCTTTGGCTGCTTGTTCCTGTTCTTTGGTTATATAACCTTGCTCGCGCATTTGACTTAATATGTAGTCTTTCCTGCCATCCAATATTTGTCTGTTTGGGCCGAATGGGTTGTACCGGCTTGGCGATTGCGGGAGAGCTGCCAGATAAGCGCTTTCAGCCAGACTTAAATCTTTGGCGTGTTTGCCAAAATAACTTTGAGCAGCCGCCTCTACCCCGTAGGAATTACGGCCGTAAGGAATTTCATTTAAATATAATTTTAATATGTCATCTTTGGAAAAACGCGCTTCTAAACTTAAAGATAAAATAGCTTCTCGGATTTTACGATCAAAGCTTTTGCTGTTGTTTAAAACCGCATTTTTTACAAATTGTTGAGTTAGGGTGCTGCCGCCTCCGCCGCTGGGACCAAGGTTTATCGCATACCTGAAAACTGAACGGAAAATCCCTCTAAAATAAAGGCCGTGGTGTTGGTAAAAATCTTTATCTTCTATGGCAATGGTAGCATGTTGTAGGTCCGGGGAAATTTGGTCCAAATTTACCAATGTTCTTTTCGCTTCCCCGTGAATTTCATAAAGCAGGGTGTTGTCCCGCGCGTAAATTTTAGTGCTTTCGGTAACCTGCCGTTCAAGCAGCTTGTTGGGGTCTGGCAAGTCTTTAGCGTAATAAGCAAAAATTAAAGCCCCGGTAATTATGCCTAAAGCAATCAGCCTAAAGCCCCACAGGCCTAATTTTTTAACATCCCAGTGCCATTTTAAAAACCCCTTTTTCCTGAATTTTGATTTAGGCTCCTTATTTTTATAACTATACACGCGCATGGCCTAATTATAACGGATTATGTATAATGTATAAAGTATTAAAAATGAGACCTATGGATGATATAAAAATAGAAGAACTTTTGAGCCGGGGGGTTGAAGAAGTTATAGACAAAGCTAATTTGGAAAAGGCTTTGAGAAGCAAAAAAAAATTAAGGGTAAAATTGGGAATTGATCCGACCTCGCCCAATATTCATATTGGCCGCGCTGTTGTTTTATGGAAATTACGAGCTTTTCAGGAATTGGGGCACAAAGTCGTATTTATTGTAGGTGATTTCACCGGACTTATTGGCGACACTTCAGATAAAGACAGTGAAAGACCGATGCTTGACGACAAAATAATACAAACCAATCTTAAAAGCTATTTTTCACAGGCTGCAAAAATTATAGATCAGAAGAAAGCCGAAATGCACTATAATTCTAAGTGGCTAAAGAAAATAGGTTTTTTTGAGCTTGGGAAGCTGGCAAACTTATTTGGCCTGCATGAAATGTCGGCCAGGGAAAATATTGCCTTAAGGCTTAAGGCTGGTAAGCCTGTTTCTTTGAGGGAATTGCTATATCCTCTTATGCAGGGCTATGACTCCGTTGCAGTGAAGGCTGATGTTGAACTTGGGGGAACAGACCAGAGATTTAACTTGTTAGCGGGGCGCACAATTCAAAAAGCTTACGGTCAAAAGCCGCAAGATATTTTAACCACACGATTAATGGAAGGAACGGACGGAAGAAAAATGTCATCTTCTTGGGGCAATACCGTCAATATTACCGATGAACCCAATAATATGTTTGGGAAAGTAATGTCCATACCCGACAATTTAATCAAAAAATATTTTGTGTTGGCGACTCGAACGCCTTTAGAGGAAATAGATGAAATTTTAAAATTCCCTAATCCTCGCGATCAAAAACTAAAATTAGCGGAAGAAATTACCAAACTCTACCATGGTGAGAAAAAGGCTTTAGCCGCTAGAATTGCTTTTATAAACCAGTTTAGTAAAGGCGAGCTCCCGCCTGATATAGAAACAAAAAAAATTACCGGTGTAATGCAACCGGTTGGAAATTATAAGCTGTCAGTTTTAATGAAAACTGTAGGATTGGTGGAGAGCAAAGGAGAGGCTCGTAGGTTAATAGAGCAAAAGGGTGTAAAGGTTAATGAGATTGTAAGCGATGATGTTGAAATATCTTTAGATGGCAAACAGGAATATCTACTCCAGGTAGGAAAAAGAAAAATTTTACGAATAAAATAAGTTATTTTAAAACCCCCTTTCTAAACTAGAAAGGGGGTTTTATTTTCTTTGTTATACAGCCTCTTGCGAGGGAGTTTCCTCACTTGTTTCGTTTTCTGGATCCATCGTTCCTGAATCATCGGCAGCGCTGCCTGCGTCAGGCATGCCGGTTGTGGGAGTGTCTTCGAAAAGCATAGTTGATTCCTTTCTGCATCCCTCCAAAAAGAGAGAGCGGGTTAAGAATAAATTTAGTATATCAGCCAAGTTTTTTTCTGTCCAGGTTTTTTGAGTAAAAATGGCCGGTACACAAAGCAGCAGCTAACGCATCTGCGGCATCGTCTGGCTTAGGCACACTTTTTAAATTAAAAATTTTTTGTACCATATACTGCACTTGTTTTTTTTCCGCCTTGCCGTAACCGCATATAAAATTTTTTATTTGCAGCGGGGTAAATTCATAAATCGGTAGCCCGTTGTTTTGCGCTATGTATAGCACAACTCCCCTGGCTTGGCTCACGCTCATAACAGTTTTTTGATTAGTGGTAAAAAATAGTTTTTCCACCCCAACAGCCTTTGGTTTATATTTGTCTATAATTGCAGAAATATCATCGCCTAAAATTTTAAGGCGATCAGCATCTCTCAGTCTTTTATCTGTGGAAATCACCCCAAAATCAACCAAAGTGGGCTGATTGGTTTTTTCTATTTTAATTATGCCGTATCCGGTTGTGGCGGTGCCGGGGTCAATGCCGAGGATTGTCATACCTTAACTAATAACAATTAATTTATAACTAGTAACTGTTGCGGATAAACTTCTCAAAGCCACGGAGCTGTTTTGAAACATTTTCTATTTTAACCAGGATATCATCATATTGAGATTGATTAATACATTCATCATCCAAAGCGCAGTCAAAGCAAGCAACGACTTCGTCTAAGGATGTCATTGAGCGGTTAATGAATAAATTTTTATCCTTTTCGGTTTTTCTGTTAGAACCTTCTGCGATTTGCAAAACCACCGAGAGAACTGCTCGTCTCAGTTGATTAGTTAGAATGTAAAATTCGTCTTTAGGGAATAGCTTTGCAAGCTTATTTACATCTACTCTTAGTTTTCTGGCATCTTTATAAACTTGCCAATTTTGGAACCTGTAAGCCATGCCTTTGTTTGTTACTTGTTATCAATTATTTGTTATACGTTTGCTGAAGTATGCACCGCAATTACGTCTTCGTCATTCTCTAATTCAGCAAATAAATTATCAACTTTAGGTTTTTGATCTTCAGTTAAATTAACACCCTGCGAAGACTCTTTTATTATATCCGCCCGTGCGATTTTTGCGCCAGCTGTTGTTAAAGATTGTTTTATTTTACCCAAGTCTAAAGGCTTGGTGTAAACTTCTAAGCCTTCTGCCGATTCGCGCACATCTTCGGCGCCGGCGTCGATGGCGGCTAATTCAATTTGTGATAAATCATCGCGGTCGCGCTCCACTAAAATTTGCCCCTTAGTGCTAAACTGCCAAGCAACAGAGTTTTGCGCGCCTATGCTTCCGCCGTGTTTGGCAAATATGTGGCGGATGTTTTGAAAAGTCCTGTTAGAATTGTCGGTCGCACATTCTACCAAAAACGCAGTGCCAAAAGGCCCATAGCCCTCGTAAACCACCTCCTGTATTTGCCCTGCCCCACTTCCTGTTGATGCCTTAATCGCCCTTTCAATGTTTTCGTTAGGCATGCCCTGGTCTTTGGCATATTCAATCGCGCCTTTTAATTTAAAGTTAACAGAGGGGTCGCCGCTGCCTCCGCCTTCTTTTACTGCTATGCTGATTTTTTTCCCAAGCTTGGAATACAAAAGTCCGCGCTTTTGGTCAAGTGTGCCTTTGGTTCTTTTAATTTGTGACCATTTACTGTGCCCGCTCATAGATTTTTATAAATGTCGTGCTTGCCAATGCTAATAAACACTACTCCCCCGTTGGGTTTTCGGTAGAAAATTATTCTGTAGCTTAAATTTATTGATATTGAAAAAAGCCCAGCCAGTTTACCTTTTAAGCTGTGTAGCCCAAGCGAAGGATGGAGAGGGTTTTCCCGGAAAACTTTTTCTTTCGTAATTGTCAGCTCTTGAATATCCCTGGGTATTTTTTTCAACAGTTTTACAAACTCCAGTGAGTAGGATATTTCTTTTATAATCATAATTATAAAAGGTCGGCCAGCGAGCTTGCTTTTATGAGTTTTCCGTCCTTTTCGTCCTTTTTTGCTTGCTTGTATATGCGCAGCAGTTCTTTTTCGGTAATTAGGTTTTCATCGGAATCCACTAAATAGCGAATATAACTACTGGTATTGGGGAAACCTCGCTTTTTGGCCCTTGTTTTTATTTCCTGTGCCGTTTCCGGCGGCAAAGAAAGGTTTAAAATGGTTCTCATAACTTAATTGTATTACAGCTGTAATACAGGTGTCAAGGCACATTAATTTTTAAACTTAAGTCCATCTGTGTTCTGTCCTAAAAGGCGTTTTATTATGGATATTTCAAAAAATTAGTAATAATATGGCCAAGCTCTTTCTCTTTACCCGTAAAACCATGATCCCCGTTATTTATTATTCTAAAATCAAAATTTTGTTTTTTCTTTAGCTCGTGTTTAAAAATTTCAATAATTTTAGGTACTTGGCCAAAACAAAATTCGTCTTTGTCACCGTATATAAGAATTGACTTTGAGTTTATTGATTTAATCTCTCTAAATAATTTTTTTTTGGTAATATTTAACTTGTTTAATTTTTCTAAAAATGGAAAGGTATTATACAATCCTTCTGGGTTTAAAATGTCAAACATGCCTTGGTAGGAATAACATCGTCCGTTGATAATCTGGGGGTCCATAAAATTTATACCCTCACCACGTTTTATTTTTCTTTTGCAAAGACCTAAAATCTTAAAGAATTTTGTTCTCCCAAACTCATTGTAATATAAACCTTTATCATCTGCTCCGCAAATGATCAAGTTTTTTAATATTTGATTGCCTGGTTTTTTGTAGTGATATACGCAAATTTTATTTGCACCGGTTGAAAAACCAGAAAGCGCGAATTTTTTATACCCCAAAGTCTTTAAAAAACTAATCGCCCCGTCAATATCCTTAACACAGTCTTCGATTCGTTCGTGAGAAGTACCGCACCAATATCTTATAATTTTTCCATTTTTTTCGTACTTGATCCTGTTCGTTATACCACACCCACGGTTATTAAAAGCCAAAAAACTCCATCCGGCCGCATTGACGTATTTTGCGAGGCCGTTGTATTTTTTGGGATTCTGGAATACGGTGGTTATGCCATTACCATGTAGATTTATAAGAATATTCTTTGCGTTTTGCTTCTCAAATAAAAGTCCTGGAAGAGGTATTCCATCGGTGGCTTTGAAATGCACAAATTTCGCGTTACTAATCATTTAAATGAAACTAATATTGTTAATTCTCCTTTTATAGAAACCCGTTCTTTTAATTGATGAATGACATCTTGTGGATTGCCGCGAATAAATTCTTCATGCATTTTGGTAAGTTCGCGAGCGACTACCACTTGGGAATTGGGAAAGGCGTTAGCCACGAAACTTAAAGTTTTTAAAATCCTTTCCGGACTTTCGTAAAATATAGCCGTACTTTCTGTGTCGGCCGCCGCCTGCAAAGCAGAAACAGCTTTGGCCGCGGTTTTTTGCAAAAAACCTAAAAACATAAAGCGGTCGGTTGGCAGGCCTGAGGCAGAAAGTGCGGTAATGGCAGCGTTCGCGCCAGGTATAGGAATAACCTGTACGTTTTGCGCTACACATTCTCTAACTAGCCTAAAGCCGGGGTCAGAAATACCAGGCGTGCCAGCGTCGGTAATTAAGCAGCCACTTTGTTTTATAAGCCTGCGGGTTAATTCTTTTACCACTTGCTGTTCATTAAATTCCGCGAACTGCATCAATTCTTTTGGCCAGGTGTCTATATGTTCCAAAAGCCTTCTGCTATACCCCGGATTTTCTGCAATTATAAAATCGCACGACTTTAATGTTTCGATAGCGCGTAAGGTTATATCTTGCAAATTTCCTATTGGGGTTGCGACTATGTAAAGCATGGATAGAATGATATGACTTAAAAGAATTAAATGAATGACACGAATATCAACTTTTATGGTTATTAATCGCTGTATTTTTAGATGAAGTCATTATGGCGGTTAGCTCATCAGCTTCTTTTAGTAGTTTATTAATTACTTCTGGTTTTATTATGTTTGAGGCCACTAAAAGTTCGAGCCAGTCAAGGGTTTCGTCGCATTCTTCTACTACTGTCCCAATTTTGTGGATAAAGTCTTTTGCGGATTTACAGCGACATGCGGCGCGGTAGTTTGTATAGACCGAAGTCCCGGATCTTAATAATTGGTCTCCGATTCTTCTTCCAACATTGCCGCAATTCGCTTCTAAATATTTATACAATTTTACTGTTTCCACTGCGAATTCTTTTGTTCTTTGTTTTAAGTCTGATTTTTCCATATTTTTGTCACTCTTTTAATTGCTGTCATTCTTGTCATTCATCATGGCTTTCTAGCCCAAACATTTCTTCTATTAAAGCGTATTCGTTACGTAGACGTTCGCGGTAATCGCCAAGCTCCCATTTTTCATCCCCCGAGGCTTCCTGGTATTTTTCTTCAGTTTGATCTAACTCGTCGTTTATAACTTCCAGGCGGGCATAGGCCTCTTCTTCTGTTTGGGGGGAGTGTTCAAGCCAGTCTCTGTAAGACAGGCCTAGCCGATCTTCGTATTTTTCTTCAAACAAATCTTTTATTTTTTCTTCATCTAGCATAGTTTGCAAATTAATACTTATGTATTTTAGCCTAAAATTTAATAAATTAAAAACCCCTTTTATGGGTTTCTGGCCGTCAGGCCTAAAAGAAACCAAAGGGGTTTTTAGGAAAAGCTTAAAGAAGAGCTTAAAACCTATCCGAACCCGGATAGGCGATTACCCAGAAAATTAGGGTAATTATGCCGCTTAGCGCGGGTATTTTTTTTATTTCGTTGTTTTTTGTTTTTGTTTCTTCTTTAGCTGAGAAGAAATTTTATCCACCAAAGCTTTTGACCATGATGGAAGCTTTTCTATATATATATTATAGCAGATATTGAGTTTTTTGTCTATAGCGTGGTTATTGGTCTGCTTTGAGTAATGTAGAATTTTCCTTTTTCATAAGCCCATTCTATGTCTTGGGGGTTTTTGTAATGTTGCTCAATTTTTTTACATACCTTGGCCAATTCTACAATTTGTTTGCCGCTAAGTTTTTGTTTTCCGCCAATTTTTTCCGCCAATTTTTTTTGTATATTTCCTTTTGAAGTTTTAGCAATCATCATACTCTGCCGGGAAATATTTATGTCTAAAATGGAAAAATCTTTTTTGTGCACAATATAAGTGTCAGGTGTAATAAGTCCTCCAACAATAGCCTCGCCAAGTCCAAAGCCTGCTTCTATAACCATCTGGTCATAATCTTTGGTAACCGGATGTACGGTAAAGCTAATTCCGCTTACTTCGCTTTGGACCATTTTTTGCACCACCACTGCCACGGAAACTTTGGTTTTATGAAGTTTTTTTTCAAACCTGTAAAATATAGCCCTTGGGGTAAACAAGGAAGACCAACATTTCTTTACCTGTTTTATTACATCTTTTTCTGTAACGTTTAAATAGGTTTCCAATTCCCCTGCCCAGGAAGCGACCTTGCTGTCCTCTGCCGTGGCGCTGGATCTGACCGCCACTAGTTGTAGTAATCCCCTCCTAGAATAGGAGGGGTGTCTCGCTAAACGGGACGGGGTGGTATTAAATAATTTATCATAAGCTTCCATAATCCCTTTTTGTAAATCTTTAGGCATATCAACGTCTAAAATCATCCTTCTTATTTCCGCACTAGCTTTGTCTACTGAATTTATGTCTTTATGGTTTACTTTTTTTTGTACGGATTCTATTTCTGCGTCTAAGTCTGTTTCTTTTAAAAATTGGTCAAAGGCTGAGGCCAGCACAACAAAGCCCGGCGGCACGGACATTCCTGCCCCTGTCATCTCTCCCAAAGAAGCGCCTTTACCACCTGCAATCGCGACATCTTTTTTTGAAAGTTGTTTAAAAGTTTTTATAAACATAAAAATTATTTTATTTTTGTAATAATCCCCTTGTTTGCATCTACCTCAATTATATCACCATCTTTTAGTACTTTGGTGGCTATTTTAGTGCCAATTATGCAAGGTTTTTTTATTTCACGAGCAGTGATAGCTGCATGTGACAAAATTCCTCCTGCGTCAGTTACAAATGCGGCGGCCTTATGCATAATAGGTAAAAATTCAGGCCGCGTAGCGCCAGTAACTAAAATATCGCCAACTTTAAAATCCGTAGCCTTTTTTGGATTTATAACAATTTTAACTTTGCCAACAATTTTACCCGGATAAGCTACGCTGCCTTTCAATTCTTTTAAGTTTTGTTTTGAGACTAATAGGCTTTCAACTTTTTTGATGGTTTGATCAGTATAAAATTCATAGCCAACTTTAGTGGCTAATAATATTGCTTTTTTATCTCGCTTATTTAATTCTTCTATTTTTGGTAATTTGGCAGTGTTAAAATATTCAGCTAACTCTTCTTTTGTTAAGCACAATAATAAATTATATTTATATTTTATTTTTTTTCCCAGAAGCTTAGTAAAACTAATCATAAAATCCTCGGTTCGATTTAAGACAGGTTCGGCTGCTAATCTGGCAGATTGCAAGGCAGGCAAATATTTTTTTAGTAAATTAGGCTGTAAATAATCAACAACATATTTTATATTAATGTGTGGATGGTAATAAGCCAGAAGTTTTTTCCAGAAAGTAAAATAAAGCTTGAGCGTAGGTTTTGAAGATTCGTGCGCATTTATAAATTTTAAAAAGCTTTTGGCTTGTTGTTTTAAGCGGCGGGCTATAACCAACGCATGCCGTGGATTTTTTTCTATCTGATTGGCTAAATATTTACCCAAACGGTCGCGGTCAGTTTGGCGCATCCAGCCGGCGCTTCTACCATGAGAAATAAAAATTATTGATTGGCTTTTAAAAGGATGCCCACCAAAAATTAATTCTTTGGTGTACTGATTTATAAAATGAGTGCTGGTTAAAAAACTCCAACGTCCGTCGTAAATTTTAACCCAGTCATTGTGAATAAAAGATTTTAGATTAAATTTCATTTTATTTTCCTAACAATCCCTTTATCTGCATCTATCTGAATTATATCACCATCTTTAAACACCTTGGTAGCAAACTTGGTACCGACAATACAGGGTTTATGGAGTTCACGCGAGACGATGGCCGCATGACAGGTAATACCTCCAATGTCTGTTACTATTGCTTTAGAGAGTTTCATAATCGGCAAATAATTGGGGTCGGTCATGCGAGTTATAAGTATTTCCCCGGGTTTAAAATTAACAGAATCCTTACTGTCCAGAATTATTTTTACCCTTCCCTTAACCCGACCTGGATAAGCTAATTCGCCCGTTAGCCTCTTGGTGGATTTGATTTTTGGCAAAAGTTTGATGATTTTAGAAAATTCGCTTTCTGCTTTTTCGCCAACATACTCATTTATTTTAGGCCTTTTAAATACAACAAGCACTCTCTTATACTTGTTGTTAATTTTTTCTATATCTAATTTTGACTTAAATAGCCCAGACACCTTATTTGGAGGAATAACCCTCATTTGATTTAACGAGAGGTTTAAGCGAATACCGATCTCAGTCATTATTTTATCCGCTAAAAAATAGGTTAAAGAATGTGCGTCTACTCGTTTTGCTTTTAAATCTACAAGCATTCTCAGCATAATTGAAAATTTTTTTTGAGACCCTTCAAATTTGGTAAGAATATTTGCTTGCTTAATCAGCAAATTTTTTTTGCTGTTAAACCTAACGCCAATATTTTTTAGGATCCTAGGATTTTTTGCGGCAATAATAAAATTTGTTTTAAAATATTCTTCGCTTAAAGCCGGTCCCGCCCACCCGTACGTCATCCAGCTGTATTTGACGCAGTGTTTTTTTAATATATTTTTTTGTTCTGCTATAAATTTCCCGTATTTCTTAAAAAGAGTTAAAAGATCTAAATCTTGTTGTTCAGCTCGGGAGCTGTAATGGCTTGTTGTGAGAACAGTGAATACGGAGTTTAATTTTGAAATAGAATACCTGGTAAGTATTATGTCTTTAACATAATCTGTTAAAAAAGAATTTGATAATTCAAGAATGTTTGGAATTTGACCTCGTCTCCATAAAGTTTCATCTAACTCAAATAGTTCTTTATGGTATTCTAAAAGCCCTTTATTATCAAGCTTAGAAAAATTAATTTTTGTCCATTTTTTTTCTAAATCAAGAATTTTATCTGCCGCAATATTTATTTCATTCAATACATTTAATAATAAGCCCGGGTTTGTCTTAATTTTAGTTAAAAATTTTTTACCTGCTTGTGTATACTCTTGTCTGTTAAAATAGTATGCTTCGGTGCCTTGAGAAAAGGTCGCCGCTATAGTATTTACCTCGCATCCGTATTTTTTGAAATCATAAAGCCAGGCCTTAAGAGGAGCCAGTCCTTGGTACCAATAAAACCCCGGCCACTCCCAAGCAAATAATTCGGATGATTTTTTCATATTATATTTTCCTCACGATTCCCTTATTTGCATCCACCTCCACCATATCCCCGTCTTTCAGTACCTTGGTCGCGAATTTGGTGCCAATTATGCAGGGCTTTTTCATTTCTCTGGCTACAATAGCCGCGTGGGAAGTTATGCCTCCCTGGTCGGTTACAAAGGCGTTGGCTCTATACATGGCAGGCAAAAAGTCGGGATTGGTGGAAAGGGCAACTAAAATATCCCCATGCTGGACTTTGTTTAGGTCTTTGGCAGTAAAAACCAATTTGGCTTTACCAATGGCTTTGCCTAAAAAAGCAGCTTGGCCATGAAGTTCGGAAGCATCTGATACTTCTTCAGGCAGTACCAAACGCCTTAGTACCTTTTTTGCTGTTTTTATAGTATAAAATTTGCGGCTTTTTGGTGTTATTACTTCCACCACATATTTTGTCCGCCCTAAAATAGTTTTTTTATTAACTTTTTTTCCACTTAATATTTTTAAAATTTCTTCGCGGGTACAGTAACATAAAAATTTAGGCGGCAATTTTAAACGCGTAGAAAGTTCAGAAAAAATAATATCTGAAATATAGGAAAAATAATGCCTTATACCTACACGGTAGATTTTAAGACAGCTAAATTGCCTGGCTGCTTCAAATAATATTTTTTCTTTGGCAATAAATTTTAACTGCCTGGTTAATTTTATTTGGTCTGCTTTTAGTTTTTTTAGGAAGTTGCCATGGTCGTTGAGTTGTTTTTTTAAGCCGGCTTTATTTGTAAAGATTTTTTCCAGGCGAATAATAAAATCTTTGGGTTCCACAATCGGGCCTTGGTAGCCATAATGAAGCCAAATATATTTTTGGGTATGGTTTGCAAAATCCGGGGAATTTATTGCCGCATCTAGCCGCTTGTATTTAAAAGCTATTTCCAGTAAATCTTTTTGTTCCTGCCAAAACAGGGTTTCATCAGCCGGTGTAATTAGGGTATTTAAAATGTTTTGAATATTGTTTTCGGCAACATCGTGTACCCGCAAGGCTGAAATTAATTTTTTGGTTAAATAATTATGTTCAAAGTCGCTTAAAACAGGAATACTGCCTATTGCGTTTAATTCTAAATATGGCTTCCACATGGCTTTTAACCAAGCTTTAATTTGCGCCAAACTTTTTTGCTCAAGGTTTGCGTGTTCAATTTTTTGGCACAATGCCATTATTTCTTCGCCATTTTTTATATGTTCGGAATTAAGTTTTTTTAATGACAGTTGTCCGTTTTCCAAACGTTTTATGCAAGCCATGCCCATAGTATTCCAATTAGCCAAATTAAAACCGTATCTCAGTGATTCGTTTTTTATTTCCATTAATCCCGCGCTAAAACCTACCCCTAAATATTTTTTTACATGCGGTAAAAACATAAAAGCATCTGAAACCATTGAGATGGCAAAATAATTGACGTTATTTTCTTCTACCAAAATTTTAATTGATTGTGGTTCCATAAATTTAAATCTTTTTAACAGTCCCCTTATTAGCATCCACTTCCACCATATCCCCGTCCTTAAAAACTTTGGTAGCGATTTTAGTGCCTATAACACAAGGAATACCTAGTTCACGGCTAACAATAGCCGCGTGGGAAGTTATACCTCCCTGCTCGGTTACAATTGCCGCAGCCTTTTTCATTGCTGGGACAATGTCCGGGTCAGTCGCCACGGAAACTAAAATATCGCCTTTGTTAAACTTGGCCATATCTTTGGCTCGAAAAATCTTTTTCACCACGCCTTTGGCAAAACCCGGCTGCGCGGTTTGCCCGACTACTTCGGTAATGCCCTCGGCCGAAAACTTTTTAAAAGTTTTAATTATATTTTTAGCTTTCTTGCCAACATACAAAGTTTCAAAGTCTTTTTCCGTGTACAGTATGCATTCCGTCATACACTGGTTTATAAATTTTTTGTTGATTTTGCCATATATCAAAGCCTGTTTAACTTGATCCATAAGCATAAATTGTACCTCAAAGCGATTTAATTTAAGCCTCTTGGCAATTTCAGGTAAAAGCGTTTTATGCATTAAGTACAAATGTAAAAGCTGGGCATGGCGGCGGTAAAGCTTGGTAATGGCAAAGCCTCGCGCTGTCTTAAACTGTGTTTGGTAAAGGCGGCCGATTTTTAATTTTTTTATTAAAACTTTTTGCTGCGCATGCGCTGCTTTAAGCTGGCTTTTTTCTTTTTGTAAAATTTTATCTCCGCCTACGCCTGTTTCAAAAATTTCCAGCATCTCATTAAAGTAATGCTTTTCAGAAAAAGGTTTGACATTACCCGCGTAAATATAACCCAAGTGACCCCATTTTTGGCTGTGTGCTAAAAGTGTTATTTTAAGTTCTGTCGAAAGCTTTTTTAGTTTTATATCTTTGAAAAATATATTGTAAATTTTTAAAAATTCTTCCCGCTCTTTAGCGACAATGGTTTTTTGCGTGGGCGTAGTGAGAGTAATAAAAGCATTTTCTGCTTCTTCCTTACTTGCGCACACACCATACAAATAGCTTTTTAGTTTTTTGGTAAAATTGTTATGGAACATGTCTACAGCCACCGGCAGCCAGCCATAAGTGTAAAGCTTGGTGTGTATTTGATCCTGCTTTTTATAGATTTCCCAGAGTTGCCTGTTAGAAAGTTTGGTTAAATCTTTGGCCGCGATACTTTTTGAATAAATTATAAGTTTGTCCGACCATTTAACAATGTTGTCGTTTAATTCTTTTCCTAGAGATGGTTTTTTAAATAAGGCTTTTAGGATATTCTCGGCCACTTCCAAACTGTCGCGTTCGCCAAAGTAAAAATGCATTAAAAATTTTTTATAATGCGTTACCACCCGCTTGTAATTTTTTATAAATTTATAGCTGGTGTTGCTGCAAAAGCAGGACATAGGCACCTGAAAGAAAAAGACGTCGGAGTCCGGAATTTGTTCAGCAAGCATCCATTCGTCCGGATGCTGTAAAAATTTAGGAGTAACTTTTTTCATAGTCGTCATTGCGATCCCGATAAGGTCGGGAGAAACAATCTATAAAAAGTAATTGATTTTTACTGCCTTAAACTTACCTTAAATATAGCAAATATCTATAAAAAACGTGAGTCTAAAAACCCATTCCGAGCGAAGAGAGGAATCCCTTTATGTAACAATTCCCTAATATTTTAAAGCGATACTTCACTTCATTCTGTATGGTTACTCGGGGTTTGGGATTTATACCAAAAACTATTGACAAAAAGTATAGAAAATGATATAATATATTGTTATATTTTGTGGCTGTTGGTGCCAATTTTGGCGCTTTTACTCAAATATAACCGGTGGTTCTTTAACAATTGGTTGTTGGTTGAGCAAATTACAGCCATCTAAATCACATATGACTTCTTAGGTCTATTGAATAGAAAATTAGAAAGCATCTTCTCCACAAGGTCGAAGAGTATTTTTGTTTTTTCGGACACAGCGAATAGTGGTTAAATTTTAACCCCTGCCTGCTATGTCCGAATTCTGTTGGAAATTTCTGTTAGGAGAAAGACAATGAAACGTTTGTACTATTTCCGCCATTCCATCAAGGACGGAGAGGCGAGCACGCTCGGGCCCAAGGGGCTTGAACTCGCCAATTTGGTTGGCGCGTGGGTTTTCTGCCACGACCATGAGTTTGACCCCGCTCTGGTGTTCACCGGTCCTCTTGTCAGAACGGTTCAAACCGCCTACGCTTTCATGCAAGGCGTGTCCAAGAGGTGCGGTGGCTCGATGCCTATACTCATGCCTGCCATTCCCGAAATCGGCGACGACGCACTCTTTGCCGAAATGGTGAAGCCTGCTGAACAGTTCCGCGCCCTGGCAGGCGAGATGGGCAATTACCGCGCATTACTGACATGCCACGACGGCGACGTTGTGGACTTCTGGATTGTGCGCGCCATGGAGGGGCTCAAAAAGATGGTCGGTGCGATGGAGGAAGTGAACTGCGCAGTGGTGTTTGGTCATTCTCCGATCATTGAATTGACATTGGCCGGCATCCTCGGAAAACAGCTCCCCGAGGAACTTCTGACTTTTTCGGAAATGGAAGGTGTGCTGTTGACCGTTGACGGCGACGGCAAAGTCAACGTCATAGTCCACAAGATCTCCATGCCCGCGCAGGCCTAACCACAACCACAACAACCAACCCACCGCAAATTCGCGGGCAGAAGGGCGTCCATCCTAGGACGCTTTCACTTCTGCCCGCTTTTCATTTGCCTTTATATTTTTACTTTTATAACTTCTGCACTCTATATCTGAAATTTAATGCTATAATACCTGTACCCGAAATTAACGGCCGTTAAAAAGAGGTACATGGGAAAAAGTAAAAAAGAACTGACTTTAACCAGCAAGTTTTTATCGCATTTATATTTAGCGCACGACTTTTTGCTGCCTTTTGTATCCATCCCCGAATTTAAAAAACGGGCCCTGTTTGGAAGTTACGGCAGTTACCGTTCGTCTGTTTACAAGCTTTATAAGCGGGGTTGGATAAAGTTTGTAAATAAAGACGCGCAAAGATTTATCAAGTTAACCGGCAAAGGACAGTTGCGAGCTTTATTAGCTAAAGCAAAACACCCCCTGCCACAAAAGTGGGACGGCAAATGGCGGATGATTATTTTTGACATCCCCGAAGAGGCTAAGGAATTAAGAAACCAGCTCAGGAATTTGTTGAAAGAAAATGATTTTTTCAAACTCCAGGCCAGTGTGTATGTAAATCCATATTCCTTAAATCGGGAAGCCATTAAATATTTACAGGAGACAAAGCTTTTGCCGTATATAAGAATTTTAAAAATTGAGGAAGTTGATAATGACTCGGATTTAAAAAAACATTTTAACCTTGTTTAAAAAATTGACCAAAGACCAGGCGTAATTTGTACCCGTTTCTAACGGCCGTTAGAAACGGGTACAAAGGCTTTATATTTATTGTGATGGATTATGGCCTTGAAAATTCGTTTGCGCTGGGTTATAATATTTTTCACGGGCGTGTAGCTCAGCTGGTTAGAGCACGAAGCTTATACCTTCGGGGTCCTAGGTTCAAATCCTAGCACGCCCACCAGTAAGTAAAAAAACTGAGTTCGGGTAATTTGAATTATAAAATTATGCACGAACATTGCTATCAGGTTGCTCCTTGCAAATGGTGCATGTTAGGTTCAAAAATTTTTGGACACGGCCTAACCAAGCTTTTGGGAAAAAAATGGCCCAGGCTTACACTTCCGCAAGTGACTCCAAATTTATCGGGCTTGGATTTGCAAATAGTCGGAGGTTTGGTTAACCGGGGTTTTACCGAGCATGACATAGACGTTATTGGCCAGGAAAGTGATGTAAAGGTCTTGGCTAAAAGACTGTCTGAGGCGGGAATTTCTAATTTATTGCACTACTGCGGCCCAAAAGCCAGCAGCCATTCCCATTGGCGGGCTTTGAAAAACGGATTTTTGGTAACTTTTTTGGGGAATAAAATGTATTTATAATAAAACTCCTCCGCAAGAGCGGAGGAGTTTTGCGTAATACGTTATACCTAATACTTTTTATATTACTGTGGCGCTGGCTACTTTGTCGCCTTCATCAAGGCGCATTACCCTTACGCCTTGGGTGGCGCGTCCCAGGGTAGAGATGGAATTAAGAGGAGTGCGGATGGTCTGGCCCATTTTGGAAATTATTACCAGGTCATGCTCTTCAGCGTTGTTTAAAATATACATGGCCACAATTTTTCCTGTTTTGGGCGTAACCTTTAAAGTCTTAATGCCGCTGCCGCCGCGATGTTGAATTTTATAATATCCGGCTTCGGTTTTTTTGCCCAAGCCGTTTTCCGTGACCACTAAAACTTCCAGGTCTTTGACGTTAATTTCTTTTCTTATTACGTCCATGGAAATGATTTGGTCGTCCTTTTTAATCCGCATGCCGGTAACTCCGGCAGCAGACCTGCCCATGGCGCGGACATCTTTTTCGTTGAAACGTATGGCCTGGCCATTGGCGGTAGAGAGCATAATTTGGTCGTCGCCACTGGAAAATTCTACCCATTTAAGTTCGTCACCGTCTTTTAAGGTGATGGCTATCATGCCGCTGCGGCGGACTTTGGCAAATTCTTCCCGGTCGGTTTTTTTAACAAGGCCGTTTTTGGTGGCCATAACAAAGAATTTCGCGCTGTCTTTTTTAGACAGAGTTAAAACGGCCTGACTGGTTTCGCCGGCGCCTAATTGTAAAAAGTTGACTAAAGCCTGACCCTTGCTGACGCGGGAGCCTTCGGGAAGTTCGTAAACTTTGGTTAGGAAAACCCGGCCTTTGTTGGTAAAAAAGAGTATGTCGTCGTGGGTGTTGGAGGAAATTAATTTTTCCACAACATCTTCTTCTTTTAAGGTTTGGCCTATAACCCCCTTGCCGCCGCGCGCCTGCTGGCGGTAGGTGTCCGGCGCCAGGCGTTTAACATAGCCTGATTTAGTAATCGTAATTATGACGTTTTCTTCCGGAATTAAGTCTTCAGCAGAAAAAGTCCCCACCGCGTGTTTAACTACCTGGGTTCTGCGTTCGTCGCCAAAGCGGGCTTTTAAATCTTCCACTTCTTTTTTTATGATGCCTAAAATCTTCTTGCTGGATTTTAAAATGCCTTCCAATTCTTCTATTAAAGCTTTCTTTTCTTTAAGTTCGTCGTCAATTTTTTTTCTTTCCAGCCCGGCCAGAGTCTGGAGCCGCATGTCCAAAATGGCGTTTGACTGGATGTCCGTCAGTTTGAACTTTTTCATTAAGTTTTCGTGGGCTTCTTCCCGGTTGGCCGATTTTTTTATGGTATTTATAATCGCATCTATATTGTCGAGAGCTTTTTTTAGTCCCTCTAAAATATGCGCGCGCTCTTTGGCCTTGCGCAGTTCAAATTCCGTGCGCTTGCGAATCACAATCTGGCGGTGTTCTAAGTATTTTTCCAGAACAGTTTTTAAATTTAAAACGTGCGGCTCTATGCCGTCTACCAAAGCCAGCATGTTTAAGTGGAAAGTTTCCTGCAGCTGGGTGTAGGAAAAAAGTTGGTTTAAAATTTTGTTGGCTAAGGCGTCCTTCTTAAGGTCAATTACAATTCTAACCCCGTCTTTGTCGCTTTCGTCCCTCACATCCCGGATGCCTTCTATTTTTTTGTCGCGCACCAGTTCGGCGATTTTTTCCAAGAGCGTTGCTTTGTTAACTCGGTAAGGAATTTCATGGATTAAAATTTGGAAGCTGCCGCTTTTAGTTTCCGAAATTTCCGTTTTACCGCGCATGACAATACTGCCTTTGCCCGTGGCATAGGCGTTTTTTATGGCTGCCTGGTCGTAAATTATTCCGCCAGTCGGGAAATCGGGGCCTTTAACAAATTCCAACAGGTCTTCGGTGGTGGCTTCCGGGTCGTTAATTAAGGCGACTATCGCGTCGCAAAGTTCGGTTAAGTTATGGGGCGGGATGTCGGTTGCCATGCCAACCGCGATACCCAAAGTGCCATTTAAAAGCAGGTTGGGAAGTTTGCCCGGCAAAACCGAAGGTTCTTTTCTGGTCGCGTCGTAGTTGTCCCTCCAGGTAACGGTTTCTTTGTCCAAGTCAGTCAATAGTTCTTCGGCTAAGGCCGACATTCTGGCTTCCGTGTACCTCATGGCAGCGGCGCCGTCCCCGTCCATGCTGCCAAAGTTGCCTTGCCCGTCTATAAGCGGGTAGCGCATGGCAAAATCCTGAGCCATGTGCACCATGGAGTCGTAAACCGCAATGTCGCCGTGCGGGTGATATTTACCTAGCACGTCGCCGACCACGGCTGCGGATTTTCTGAATTTAACATTGTGCCTTAAGCCCAGTTCATGCATAACGTATAAAATTCTGCGGTGTACGGGTTTTAGTCCGTCGCGCACGTCGGGCAGGGCTCGGCTAACTATTACGCTCATGGCGTAGTCTAAATACGACTCCTGCATTTCTGTTTCTATGGTGCGGGGTTTTATGCTGCCAATATCGGCGGAAAGTTCTTGAGATGAATCTTTAGGCATGTTATTTCTTTTTAGGTTTACGAGGTGGTTCAGGTTGTTTTTCCCCCGTTATTTTTAAATTACGGGGATTAAGTACCCAGACTTTAAATTTTTCCAACGCGCTGACAAGTTTGTCTGCTTCACTATAAATTAGAATCGCTCCATACTTATCGGTGCCTTTATGTGAAATAAAATTTTCCAGTTGTTTTATAAATCTTTCCAAATCGCATTTTATGGTATTCCGTGAGCAGAAATTTGCAAACTGTTGCTTTAATTCCAAACTTATAAAATCTGAACGCTTAAATGGCGAGGCTACATTGGGGAAGTTATTTATGAGTTTTGTTCTTGCTTCCCACACCCCTTCTTTCCAGGGCTCTTTGCCTGCTTTTGTAAAATTGGAATAATGGGGTATGATCGGTTTTAGCCAATTAAAAATATTTAATAGTTCTTGTTTTAATTCATCAATCTGCCGAATTTCGTCGGGCCTTTCTCGGTTTAATAATATTTCCTTCATTTTTTATAATTTTCTTTTATGTCCTTTATTCCCCTGCCAACGGTTTGAAATAAAGTGGTGTCGGCCTGGGTTTGTTTATTAAGGCCTGAAGTCGCAACCCAGACTATGAGCATAAAACAGAGGGCCATAAAAGCTGCCAACCAAACCAGTTTTATTTTTTGCTCTCTGGGTTTTTGACGCAAGCTTTCTATAAACGACATAAAATTACCTTAAAGGCTCTAAAATTACCAACCTGGTTCCTTCTTCCTGTAAATCTTTCTTTTTTACAGTCAGCTTGTCGGTTTCTTCTTTTTTTCCACCCATTTCTTTGGTAAATTTATCCACGCTATCTAAATCCAAAATTAGACCATTCATTTTATAGTGACTGGGAATAACAATTTTAGGTTCTATTTCGTTGACGATTTTGGCTGCTAAAGAGGCCGAAATAACCGTATTTCCGCCGACCGGCAGAATCAAAATATCAATTTCCCCCAGTTCCTCAATTTCTTCCTCTTTCATATTCCAGTCTTTTATATGGGTCAGGTTTAAGATGCGAATGTCCTCGCTTTCAATTAAAAAGACGGTTATATATTTGTCTTGTTGTTTTAAAGGGAAACCGGAAATGCTTACGCCTTTTAAATCGTAGTCGCCCGGATCCGAAACGTCAAAATGTTCGCCCGAAATGCCCGAACTGGCTGAATATAATTTGCTGTTTTTTTGAGCCAACATTAAAATATCGGCCGTCCCGCGGGGTGGAATTAAGCCGCTGTCTTTATGGAATGGATCAGTTATAATAGTTGCTTCTTTGGTTGTGATTTTAAAGCTGGAAAGGCCAAAATATTGAATTTGCATAGGCTACAGAACTAGAGAATATGAGAATCTAGGGAAAACTACAAAACCTTAATCTCGTAGTTTTTTGTAGTGAATTAATGAATTTCTGTAGACTAATTATATACAATTTTAAGCAAAATGGGAAGGGAAAAAAGACTTGAAATTAAACAGATAATAGCGTAAAATATCCATACAAAGGAGGTGCACTATGGCCATCAGTTAGGAGTCTAACTCTGGTCATGTTAACACATCACACCGCAACCATTTCACGTTCCGTGGATGATCACGGCGAAATCTTGATTGTTCGGAGCTTCAACGGGCTTAATGCCCTTGTTGATCCAATTTTTCAAGACGTAGTCGTGTTTGTTCCCAACGGCCGGCGTGCCAGGCTTGTGGAATTTCAATTCCCAAGTGTTGGCCGTTTTTGTGGCCGTGACCCCGAGGTGGTAGTGAGCCGCATTTGCGGCGGAGCCGTTGGCTTTCGTTTTATCTGCCATGATCTTCATGTTCTATTGCAAGAACTTAGTGAAGGTCAACGGGTAGATGTTATGCCAGCCGCCGACCCTGCCCATGCGTATGCGCCGGTCTTCCGCCCCTTGCCTGTACTTTCCGGAGCGGTTGCCGCGCAACCCGTGTATGCTTGCGCTGCTGCGTAAGCGTCATTTCGGCCGCTGGAAACAGGCAACCAGCGGCTTCTTTAATAACCAGATATAGGCGCTTGCTTTTTTTGGCAAAATCAGTATAATAATAGAGCTTATTTAGACAAGCGCCATATAATTATTAACCCTAAATAAGCCTATGTAACCGGCGCTTATAAGTTTTAATGCAAACTAAAGTTTTTATTTTATCGATCTAAATAGGGATCGTTTTTTATTTGCATTTTTATAATTTTATGATGGAAGAAAAAGCACAGACTACCACCGTTGCCCAAACCAGCATTCCTGCCGGTGCGGCAAAAGCCAAAACCATGGGAGAGTTAATAGACAGCGGGGTGGAAATTAAAGTTTTAAAGCCCGGGGACATGGTAGAGGGCGCATTAATTTCGGTCGGTAAGAACGAGGTTTATGTGGACTTGGAAGGCTACGGGATAGGCGTGGTTCGCGGCCGCGAGCTTTACGACGACCAAGCCACGCTTTCCGCGCTAAAGCCCGGGGACAAAGTTTTTGTTTCCGTGGTGGAAATAGAAAATAAAGAAGGCATAGTGGAATTGTCCATGCGCCAGGCCGGCCAGGAGCGCGTTTGGCAGACCCTGCGCGAGAAGATGGAAAGCAAGGAAGTAGTTAGAACCAAAATTTTGGAAGCCAACAAGGGCGGGCTTATGGTGGAAATCAACAATGTAATCGGTTTTTTGCCGGTTTCCCAGCTGTCGTTGGAACATTACCCCAGAGTGGAAGATGGCGATAAAAATAAGATTTTGTCGGTTTTAAATTCCTATGTCGGCCAGCTTTTTGATGTGCAGATTATTACCGCGGACAACGAGGAGGAAAAATTAATTGTCAGTGAAAAAGCGGTGTTTGAAAAAGAAGTGGAAAATCGCCTGGGCCAGTTAAAAATCGGCCAGGTGGTAGAGGGTTTTATTACCGGCGTGGTGGACTTCGGCGCTTTTGTAAAGTTTGGCGACTTGGAAGGTTTGGTGCATATTAGCGAGCTGGCTTGGCAGCGCATAGAAAATCCTAAAGATATTGTAAAAGTCGGTCAGCAGGTTTCGGCCAAAGTTATTTCTATAGACAAGGGTCGCGTTAGCCTGTCTATAAAACAATTACAGCAGGATCCTTGGCTGGAAGCTGTGAAGAAATATCAAATTGGACAAAAAGTTACCGGCAAAATAGCAAAGATTATGCCGTTCGGCGTATTTGTTGAATTGGATAAAGACATTCAAGGCTTGGCTCATGTTATGGAATTGTCGCATGAGGCAGTTAAAAGTCCGGAAGATGTTTTAAAAATCGGCGAGGAAAAAGAGTTTAAAATTATTTCCATTGAGCCGGGCGAGCACCGTTTAGGCTTGTCTTTAAAGGCTTTAACCGAAGCTCCGGTTAAGCCGGAACAAAAGGCCGAAGCAGTCGAGGCTCCAAAAGAATAAATTTTCAAAATAAAATACGGTAAGCCCTATAAGGGCTTACCGTATTTTTAGTTAAACTACATAGTGGGCTGGCTTTGCGCGCCAGAACACATTTTGCAGGTTTGTTTGTGAGTGACTAATTCGTAAACCGCAGAAAGACCGACTAAGACATAAACCACTTTAGCGGCCACGCCTACGCCTAGCAGGTACATGACTAAGTTGAAGTTAAAGGCGCCAACCAAACCCCAGTTAAGGGCGCCGACAACAACCAATATCCACGCTACCATGTGTAAAGCTTTCATTTAGTTCACCCCCTTTCGGGAAAGTTTTTGCTTGTTTAAATCAGTACTTATATATTATAGCATGTTCAAGTCAAAATATCCGCAATAGTATTTTGGTAAAGCCCGAGGCGTCTAAATTAAAGTGGAATTCTCCTTTGACGGTTTTGCCTTTTAAAACCAACGGAAGCCAATAGCGGTCGTCCGGCCACATTAGTTTGTAAGGTATATTTTTAAATTTAAACCAGCGCGGCTTCATTTCCCCGGATTCTTTGGGTGTGCCGCGCCAGCTATTTGTTAGGTACAAATAAACCTTTTGATTATTTTGAGGCTTATTGGAAAAAAAGAATTTTAGCCAACCCGCTGGCTTTAGATCTTTTTTGTCTGACTTAATGCCAACCTCTTCCGCTAATTCTCTTAAAGCCCCTTGTTTCAAGTTTTCGCCCGGTTTGAGTTTGCCTCCGCAACCATTATATTTACCTTGGCCAAACCCTCTCTTTTTTAGAGCCAGTAAAATAGACGCTTTACGTATTAAAAAAATCAAAGTTGTTTGCTTCATAACCAGTTTGTGTTTGTTTCTAACCGCTGGCAAAAAAGTCTAAAAGCGTTATGCTAAAATAATAACCCCTTTTAGGGGTTATTATTAAATTACCAGCCGAATTGTTTGCCGACTTCCTCGGGCATTTCGCGGCGGCGCGCGATTTTTATTTCCCCGTTGGTTGCTATGAGCTTGGCCGGGGAAGACAATAGGCAGTGATGGGAAGCCAGGCTGTCCTGGTAGGCGCCGGTATCCAGCAGCGCGATATATAATTCGTCGCAGTCACTTAAGCGGGGCAGCAAAATGTAGGAGCCGCCAGCCGTATACTTGTCGTCAGAGTCGCAGGAAGAGCCGGCTAACCAGACTTTTTCCAGTTTTTTATTGTTCATATTATTAACCGGTATGACATGCCATTTTTGGTGAATTGCCCAGGTGTCTATTAAGTCATTCATAAAGCTTCCGTCTATGACATACCAGCGGTTGTTGCCTTTGTTGTCAACAGTTTTTTCGGCTAAAATTTTGTAAATTGTAATCTGAGCCGGGGCGGCCACATACCTGCCCCATTCAGTAATTAAGTTTGGGTGTTTAACTCCTAATTTGTCGCAGTGGTTTTTGGCGGCTTTGACAATTTGTTGAATCAGATTTTTGGCTGAATAAAAATGTTTCTTCTTTTCGTAAGGCACGCCTGCTCCCCCGCCTATATCCAAAGTATCCAACCCGGGATTTTTTTCCCGAAGTTTGGCGTAAAGCTCTAGAGCGCGTTTTAGCGGCTTTACAAAGCCGTCAATTTTTTCAATCTGGCTGGAAATGTGGTAATGCAGCACGGATAAATTGCGGATTTTGCCCAACGCAAGCAGTTCGTTTTCGGTAAAGCCGTAGCGATTATACTTTTTATCCCAGTGGCTGTCTACCTTTACGTCCAAATTAACCCTAATCCCCACCTCGCCTTTAAATTTTGCCATCCGTTCCAGCTCCACGTGGTCTTCTATAATAGGAATGACTATTAAGCCCTTGCTTTTTAACTCCTCAATCAATTCTATATATTTGGGAGTTTTGGGGCCATTACAAATAACTCTGATTTTTGCGTTAAACTTGTCCTGCTCTATCATTTTTTTCACCAGATAGAGTTCGTTGGCTGAAGCAACGTCTAAATTGGCGCCCTCAGCCACGGCCGGCAAAACAAACTCCTTGTTCTGATTAACTTTCATGGCGTAATGGTAAAAGAATTTGCCTTTATAGCCTAAAACTTTTATATAGGCGTTGAAGGTCTCAATTAAGTCTCTGACCCGGTTTTCTATGATAGTTGGAAAAACTATTTCAGTTGAGGTCCCGTATTTTTTTACAATGTCAAAAATGTTGTACTGGAAATTGCCTTCCCTGACAATTAACTCTCCGTCCGGACCAATGTCAAAGTTTTGGGTATTAACTTCTTCCAAACCCAAACGCCAGAATTTTTTAAAACCGTTTTTCTTTTTTGCCGCGCTTTTAGTAGTCATTTATTAAATGATTAATAACCGCAAATAATACTATATTTTTTAAATTTTGTCAAGCCTTAGTTAAATTTATTCAGAAAAATAAAAAAAGCACCCGGGATTTTTACCAGCTGCAATAAATTAAGCCATTGAATTGACCTGTTTGGTTTTGGTTTAAAAATTCAGTTATGTTTTTTTCTAGCAACCCCTTAAAATATAATGAACGATAAAAATAATTTATCACCCGAATTTTTCTTTGTCAATAGAATTTTAGGATTTTTTGGTTGACCTTAGCAGTTGTAAAAAGAACAAGCCGTATAAGTGGTGCCCAGGGAGGGAATCGAACCCTCAATCCCTTGCGGGCGACAGATTTTAAGTCTGTAGCGTATACCAGTTCCGCCACCTGGGCGCGTCGCAATTTGTTTCGGGCCTTCGTTCCGACTTGAGTTTAAATTCGTAACTCGCACCCTTCACAATTGCTTCTTTTCCCCAAAAATCCGTGCTCGTCCCGATTAGTATCGGGACTGCGCTCCTGATTTTTGAGGACCTCTTTTTAGGGGATTTATATTTTGGAGGTGCAGATGGGAATCGAACCCATGCATTGCGGTTTTGCAGACCGCCGCGTTACCACTTCGCCACTGCACCGCATAACAAGAATGCTATCTAATTTTAATCAAAAACCTAAAAACTGGCAATAGAAAACCCCTAAAGGTTATTTTAGGGGTTTTCTTAAATTATTTAGCCAGAGCTAATTCAAAGTTTTTTAATAAGGTAATTCTTTCCTGTTCAGCGTCTTCGGTTAGCTGGTTTAATTCATTTAACTTTTTTTCACAGCCGTAAACCCAGTTGCTGCTACCCGGATACACATAAATGCCTTTCATTTTTTTGCAGGTCGTGTATCTTTCTTTGTAAATCGGTTTTTCAAGCAATTTACTCAAGTCTTCAAACCAGTCTAATTTGGTCGGGTAAGTTCTCCATAAAGGGTGGCCGGGGGCTACCCCGATTCCGCTACAGTTATTGCTCTTGCCCGGACAGTGTTTGCCGAAATTGCTTTCTACCCAGGAAATAGCCAGGGCGCGCTGCCACTGAGGGAAATTGGGAATTTCTTCCGCGTATTGAGCTAAGGGTGAACCGTGTTTTTCTAAATAACTTTTTAAGTTTTTGGTTAAGGGATCTTCGCTAATTATAGCGTTGATGTTTAAAAGGTTTTGGGTTTGGATTTTGGAAAAGTCTTTGATTTCAAAAACTAATTGCTGATTGCTCTGAGTCTGAGGGCTTAAAGCGGCCCGCATAACTTCCGGATATACCAAAGGAGTTATGGAAATTGCCAAAGTTATAACAACGGCAATTTTTTTAGCAGACTCAAGAGTAAAGAGAGCTTTCATTCTTTAAATCAAACTCCTTTCTCCCCTTGCCTTAAAGCTTGTTAGCTTTTTTGGCAATGCTGATTATATGTATTAAAAGGTACTATTAGCCAATTTCGACCTTAAGTTATTAATTTAAGTTATTGGCTATAAATAAAAAAGTGCCATGTAGCACTTTCTTAATATAATTATACTCTCTTTTCAAAGCTTTTTCAAGCCTTTTTTGCTTGTTTAAGCCATATTTAAGCCAAAAAACATTTCTTTACTCTTACCTTTGCCAAAATTCAGCCCTCTTAAATAAGCCAAAACTTGTTTTTTAAATATATGGCCAAAGATTGCCGTCATGGTGGTTTAGTTGGTTTATAAAGGCTTAAATTTGTTTATATAAAAAGCTCAAAAGTCGCTTTTTGGGTAATTAGCGAATGCATACTAAGGGTGAAACCGTATTTTACCGTAATTTAAAACCCAATATTTAGAAAATTAACTAAATATTACTTATTTTCTTTTGCCAAAGATCCTTAAAAATTTTAGGAATAGGTTTATAAAATCTAAGTATAAGGTCAGGGCCCCCATAATTGCCTCTTTTTTATCTGCGTCAGAGTTTGTGTTCATCACTGTATTCATATCTTTTATTTTTTGCGTGTCGTAGGCGGTTAAGCCGACAAAAATAAAAATACCCGCATAAGTTGTTATCCAATCGAGTGTGCTATTAAGCCAAAATAAATTAACAAGGGTGGCAACAACTAAACCAAACAGCAGCATGCCGAGCAAATTTCCCCAAGCAGTTAAATCTGTTTTAGTATAATAACCATATAGCGCCATGGCCCCAAATACTCCCGCGGTTATAACTAATGCAAGAGCAATTGAACTTGCAGTATAAACCAGGAAGATAAAACCTAGGGTTATCCCATTTAAAGCCGAATATAAAATAAATGTTAGGCGCGCTGCTGCAAGCGACATTGTTTTTACCATTGAAGATAAATAAGCAACCATTATAATCTCTAAAATTAACAACCCGTAAAAAATAAGATGATTGCCGAACACTAACTGGCTTAAAGAAGGGCTGCTTGCGATGAAGCCGGCAGCTGCGGCGCTTATGCATAAAGCAATGGCCATCCAGCCAAAAACCTGAGTTATAAAACTTTGTTCGTCTATGGCAAAAGTCGGGTCAATTAGGGTAGGGGCTGCTGTTATATTCCGCTGCAGAACAGGCGGAATCGTTTTGTTTTCCATTGTTTTGTTTCTTTTATTTAATTATATTCTTAGAATGAGTATAACAAAAAACACCTTTAAGTAAAGATGTTTTTGTGGAGCGCCTAACCCCGCATAACTAGAAAACTCGTATGCGGGGCGTGGCGGGAAGTTTCCAATTCCCTTTGACAAATGAAAAAACTTTCACAAAATTGTGAAAGTTTTTTCATTGGAGCGGGTAATCCACCTACGCTAAAGCTTCGGCGGACAGGCGGGAAAAGTTCTCATTCCCACTGACAAAAAGAAAATGCCCGACCGTTGAGGTCAGGCATATTCTTTTGGAGCGGGTAACGGGAATCGAACCCGTGTCATTTGATTGGCAACCAAATGTACTACCATTGTACTATACCCGCCTGGTGCCTCGGGTCAGAATCGAACTGACTACGCCAGCCTCTTCCAAGGCTTTTTTGGACTATATCATCATCCCGAAATTTTCGGGAGCTGGGCGCTTAGTACGGGATTATTGTTGGGACTCACCCGTTAGTCTCTACGCCTTTTCCGGCACCTTTGCCCGCCGGAACTTGGTTCGGGATTGTTATCTTTTAAGATAGTTTTTCCCGAGTTCACCCAGTTTTTCTCAATCCACCTTGCGGCGGATGGCCCCAAAGATTTTAGGGCTGCGCTCTACCAATGAGCTACCGAGGCACATAAATTATTTACGATTTTTGAGTGGTGGGCGATAAAGGATTCGAACCTTTGGCCTCTTCGGTGTAAACGAAGCGCTCTAACCAACTGAGCTAATCGCCCAAGTTTGCTTAGGGCTGCTTGCCTAATATATCAAAAAAAGACTTTTTTGGCAATAGCTTTTGACAGTTCGGTTAATGCGTCAATGTTGTCTGCTTTTGAAGTTTTGCATTTAAAAATTTTGCCGCATTTTTGGCATTCATGCGTTAAAATATATTCGCCTTTTTCCATTTCTAAATTAATTGGCTTCATAAGCCCCCCGCATTTTTCCGCCCTGTCGCCGGGGTTTATGTCCACATGCAGGCTAAAAAGGCATTTAGGGCAATGGTTGGTGTAGCCGTTGCCTTTGACTTTAAACCCGCAGTTTTTGCAAATAAAATTTTCAGTTTTTTTGGTGAATTTTTTAAGCATGCTTTTATGGTATAGTAACAAATTCTTGAATAATAAAAAAGTGAGCTAGTATTTTAAAGTGTAAGACATAAGGCTTGAAAGAAAGTATAAAAAAGTCTATAATGCCCTAGTTATAGACAGAAAAAATCCTTAAATATTTGCCCAGGTGGTGGAATGGCATACACGTACGCTTGAGGTGCGTATTCCTTTTGGATTGAGGGTTCGAGTCCCTCCCTGGGCACCATAAAAATCCCAAAAATGCTTTTGGGATTTTTATGTGGCATGAGAAAAGCCGCGCGATCCTCCATGTCGCGCGGCTCTTGGTTGTATAAGTAGGTTACCACCCGGACCGTTCTTTCCTGACAGCAATTACCATTTTGCGCAGTGGGTCGTTATCTTTTGGCATTCCTGCCCAGGTGGAAGTCGCTCCACCCATGAGGCGGCTCATGAGACAACCGTTGTTGCAACGAATTTTGGGATTCGTTTGAGCCGCCAGGCGACTCATTCCTCCCAGCAAGTAGTCTTCTACCTGCTGGATGCTTTCTATCCGAACAAGGTCGCTTACAGTATAGCGGTTCCAGTAGCAGGCTAGTTTGAGGCCAGGGAAGACGCCTGCTTCCCACGGCGTGACGGTTGCGGCTCCGGCGCCTTCAATCTTAACCTGTCCCCAGGTTTCGCCGGTGATGCCCATCTGCGTATAGAAGCCGGCACCAATGTCTTCGTAGCAGCGCCAGAGTCCGTGGCCAGACATGGCCAAACACAGGCGATCTGGGTCTTTGTTATACAGTCGGATTGCGGCTTCCAGGAGATCCCAGAAATGGTGCCGTGACGGGATAAACCGTTGATTGGCCGGTTTATCATGTTCGTCTAGGGCCCAAGTGACGATTTTGTGGATGTGAGGCAGGTCGTCCGGCGAAAACAATGCTTCGCCATTGGACGGGCTGCTCTGCGCCGGGTACGGGTTGAAAATCATGGACGGAAACTCAGCATGAGCCGCTGCCGCCATTTCCAACAAGTGTGGGACGTTGGTATGCTTGAACACCACGTTCCAGAGAATGCGCGAATTCGGAAATCCTTCTCGCAAGATACGCCGGGTGGCAGCGACGCCTGCAAGCAGTTTCTTTCGCGGCCCCTGGAATTTGTTGAGTTTGTTGTGCGCGGCGACCAGTTCTTCTTCTGTCATGGACAGAACCTGAGCCAGATCGTCAGGGCTGGTGATGTGGTCAAAGCTGAAGGCAAATACTTTTGGAGGGTGTCGCTTCAACATGGCAACGAACCTGCCGGTTGTGTCGGATGCGATGCGCCAACCTACTGCTGTCAAGTTGGCACTTACATCATTTTCCTCGCACCACCGAAACCCTGGTTCGAGGTTGTTGAAGAGCTCGGTGTTGCCACCGAAAAAGTTCAACCCCTTTTTGCCGGAAACCACCCCTGCCTTGAATGCTTCCGATTGTGCTGTCGGCGCCTCCATACGCTCCATCAGTTCGTTGAATTTTGTGCTGTTGACCCAAAAATTCCACGCTCTGATTTGGGCTTGGAAAATCATGTCAACGCGCTGGATGATCTCTCCAATAGGCGCGTAGCTTGCCGTCCGGATACCGGGATTTCTGACAGAAGCCCCGTCGCAGTCGTAGTCGTTTTGGGTTGGATTGCCTTGGTCGTCTGTAAGGACACAGTTGTAGTTACAGACCTCTCCTTCGCCGAAGCTTCCGTTGCCATGATCCGCCCACGCAGACACGAAGTTGATCTGTGCGGCTGCAGTTTCGGGATGAATGTAACCCTGTTCACGAAGTTTGTCTATAGCGCTCATTGCTTTCTCCTACTTTCCTTTGAGATATACCCTCTTTGGTATTGGCCTTATTTTATTTCAAATCTTTAAATAGTTCAACCCTCCTTGACCCGGGAGTTGATACTGGATAAAATAATCAGGATCTAGAAGTACAATTACAGGGAGGTTTTATGGCGAAAGCCGGTATCGTGGTGGTAAGTAATACGCTTACGAATCACGCGCTCACTATCATGCGGGACAAGCGTACTAAGATGCGTGAGTTTCGTGAGGGGGCAATTTATTTGTCCCGAATCCTTGCTTATGAGGTTGGTAAAACCTTTGAAGCCTCGAGCAAGACCATTGAAACCCCGCTCGGTCGTTTTGAGGGCCAAAGGCTCGTCTCGAGGGCTTCGATCGTTCCGGTCCATCGCGCGGGCGGCATCATGACTCAGCCGTTCATTGACATGTTGCCGACAGCAGACCAGGTGCTGGATGTTGGCGTTTATCGCGACGAACTCGATGGTTGCAGGCCAAAAGAGTATCTGAACAAAATCCCTGCTCGTATCAGCGGTCGTCGGGTTTATGTGGTGGTGGATCCAATGCTTGCGACCGCGGGATCCGCGATTCACACTATTAGCCTTTTAAATAAGGCCGGTGCTCAAAGTGTTGTCTACGCGGGCATTGTGTCTGCACCCGAAGGAGTGAAAGCTCTTTTACAGGCGCATCCAAACACCAAGGTTTTTACAGTCTCAGTGGATGAGTGCCTCAACGCCTCCAACTATATTGTAAAGGGGTTGGGCGACTTCGGTGACCGGATGAATGGTACGAGAGTATATGTTCGTAGAGTCAAACGTCTTGATGGTATGGCGGCTTAGGCTATACAGATTTCTCGCTGGCGTGTGTGGGGCACGCTGGCGAGACTCGTTTTTTTATATTAAAATTAGAGTGCAATTAAGTTTATTTTTATGTTTATCCCCGTAGTGTTAGGTTCAGTCAGAGACCAGCGCCGCAGCCTTGCTCCGGCGAAGTTATTGGTGGAAAAAATCAAAGCGGCCGGGCATGAGTCAGAACTTGTAGACTTTAAAGAAATGCCTTTGCCGTTTTTTGACCTTCCTACTGTGCCGGTGGCTTTAAAAGGAGTTTATCCAAACGAAAATGCGCAAAAATGGAGCAATGTCGCCCGCAGGGCTGATGCTTTGGTGTTAATAGTAAGCGAATACAACCACGGCTATTCTGCGGTATTAAAGAACGCCCTTGACTGGCTGTATATGGAATTTAATAGAAAGCCCTTTGGCATGGTAGGCGTGTCGGACGGCAAATATGGCGGTATGCGCGCCATGGAAGCCTTGCGGCAGGTAATAGAAAATTTTGGCGCTGTAGCTATGCGCGAGGTGGTGGCATTTGGCCCGGTTCAGGATGCTTTTGATGCGGAAGGAAAATTGGTTGATGAAAGTTATTTAAAAAAGATTGACGGCCTTTTAAAAGTTTTAGTTGAATTTGCCCAAGCATTAAAGCCCATAAGGCCGGACTTAAAAGTTTAAAGTTACTTTATTGATTGAAATATTTTTTATCAACTTTTTTACGCAATTGCGTAAAAAAGTTGATAAACTGAGATTGTTGAAAGTTTAAATAAGAGTTATTAGCCCGCAAAAATCAAATTTAATGGGGGCTGATTTTGAATCAACGCAATAATTACTATTTTAATTTAGCTGTTAAGTTACTTTCCACTTGCCGGATTCATCTTTCACGAGTTTGCCAACTACAGAAAACCCCGCGGCCAGCCTATGCCCCCCGCCACCGAAGGTTTTTGCCAGAGCAGAGACGTCGGTGTTTTTAAATTCATCGCTTCTTAAACTGGCTTTAATAACCGGGCCGTCCTGGCGTAAAAATATTGCGCATTTGGCTTCCGGCACCTTATTTAGCGTTTCCGCCAAGCCGTCGAACGCGGTTTGGGACAGGTTTTGGAATCCTGTTAAATCCTTGTCAGTCATGACAGAGTAAATAATTTTTTCTTTTTTGTCGTAGTGGGTGTTTTCTAAAGCCTTGCCCCAGGCTTTTAAGCCGGGCGCATCTTTGCTTTTATAGGCATTGGTAATTATTAAATTAATTTGCCCGCCTTTGCGAACCAGTTCAGCTGAGGCTTTTAGAGTGCTTGCTTGAGTATTGCTATGTTTAAAACATCCAGTGTCGGTAATAATGCCGCAGAGTAAGCATGTGGCAATATCTTTTGTAATTCCCCAGTTATTATAAATAAAAAAATCGTAAACTAGTTCGGCAACCGAAGATTTGTTTTTATCCACCAGGTTTATGTCGCCAAACAGTTTGTTGTCGGGGTGGTGATCAATGTTCAAAATTTTTAAATCAGGACTAAATTTTTTAAGTTCAGTGATTGTGGTCAAACCGGTTCGTTCTAAATTTGAACAACCGCAGGCTATTAGCAGATCAAAATTATTGGTAGTTATGTCTTCCTGAATTTTTTGGCTGCCTGGCAAGAATGCCAAAGAGGGTGGCACGCCTTTTTTAATAACTACCGTTACTTTTTTCCCCATTTTTACCAACTGGTGGTACAAGGCTAAAATACTGCCTCCGTCGTCGCCGTCCATTCTTTCGTGCATGGTGAGAAGAATATTGCCGGAGGAATTTATAAGTTTTGTAGCTTGCTCAAAGTGTTCAATCATATTTGTAAAATTCAAAATTTGGATATCTGTTTCGGGTTTTGAATTTAGGGTTTAGGACTTTCTTCCTGGTGCACTTTCCGTATTAGTTCGTCGACATGTTCTACATATCTTGGGCTGGTATCCAAATAAAAGCTAATTCGGGGAAAAATTTTGGTTTTCATTGCGTTATTCAAGCGTCCCTGAATTTCATATATATTCTCGGATAAAAATTTTAATATTGCTTCATCTTTGCCGCCTAAAATTGAAATCCAGATTTTTGCCCATTTCATGTCTCCGCTGGTTTCTACGCGGCTTATGGTAACCAAGCCGTTTTGACCTTCTAAATATTCGTGCAGCACCGGTCCTAATACATGTTCAATTAGAGAATTAATCCTGGCAATACGGTTGGTGTTTTTAGGTTGTTGTTTTTTCATAAAAGTTGTCAGCTTTCTATATTAATGGGGGAATTACATTCATTATATCAAGTGTAAGACTAACCATTATATCCCACGAGCCAACTTTTTTCAATACCAATATTAAACCCCCGATTTAAGGGGGTTTAATGTCAAAGTTAAAGCCTGTAAATTATCTACAAAGTTTTAAGTTTAATTTTTTCTTCAAAACTTTCCAATACGTCACCTTCTTGAATTTTTATCGGGCTTTTGATTTTCATTCCAAATTCATTGCCTTTTTCTATGGTTTTAGCCGCGACTTTGTTGTGCTGCAGTTCTAATATTTCGCCGGTACCAATTTCTTTATCTTGTCTCCAAATGGCAATTTTGCCAATTTTTTTAATTTCTCCTTCCTCAGCCTTGCCGCCTATGATCATCAGGTTTTTTTCTGTTCTAAAAATAGCCATCACTTTTCCTTTACCGTGAGTGATTTTTTCCGTTTCCGGGGCAAACATTTTTATAACCGCGCTGGTTACGTCTTCTAAAAGTTCGTAAATTACCTGGTATTCATCTATAACAATATTTTTTTGCCTGGCTAAAGAGGCGGCTTTGGGGTTAACCTTGGATCTAAATGAAATTATCTCAGATTTACTGGAAGCAGCTAAAAGTACGTCAGACTCGTTAATCTCGCCAACGCCTTCGCTTAAAACATTTATTTTTACCTCGTCATTCTTTAATTTGGCAATGGATTGTTTTATGGCTTCCAGTGAGCCGGCTACATCTGTTTTTATTATTAAATTTAATGTCTTATTTTCCAAATCCCCGACCAGAGACTGTTTGGAAGACAGTTTGTGACTGCGGTTTTTCTTTTGGGATATGCTGGCTATTTGTTTAGCCTCGTCCAAAGTTTCAACAGTCTGCAAGATATCCCCGGCCATAGGGGTTTCGCTAAAACCTGAAATTTGCGCGGGGGTGGAAGGTTTGGCTTCTTTGAGTTTGCGCCCGGTTTCGTCTTCCAGGCTGCGGACGCGACCAAAAGCAGCGCCGGCTACAATAATATCCCCGACTCTTAACGTGCCGTTTTGGACAATTACCGTGGCGGTACTGCCTTTGCCGTGCATAATTCGGGATTCAATAATTGTTCCTACTGTTTTGCCTTGGGGGTTGGCTTTTAAATCTTCCAGTTCCGCTGTTAACAGAATCATTTCGAGTAAATTGTCTAATCCGAGATTTTGCTTGGCTGAAATTTCACAAGCAATGGTTTTTCCTCCCCATTCTTCCGTTAGCACATTTTGTGCGGCCAACTCTTGTTTTACGCGCATAACATTGGCATCCGGCTTGTCTACTTTGTTTATTGCTACTATCATGGGGGTGCCTGAAAATTGAGCGCGCTTAATGACTTCCAGGGTTTGAGGCCTTACTCCGTCGTCTGCAGCAACCACCAAAACAATAATATCTGTAACGTTTGCGCCTCTGGCGCGCATTTCTGAAAAGGCTTCGTGTCCGGGTGTGTCCAAGAATGTTATCCATTTATCGTTCTTTTTTACCCGGTAGGCGCCGATGTGCTGGGTAATCCCCCCGCTTTCGCCTTCAGCCACACGAGTTTTGCGGATGGTGTCTAGTAAAGTGGTTTTACCGTGGTCAACATGACCCATAATTGTAACTATGGGAGGCCTAAGTTTAAGATTTTCCTGGTTTTCGCTTTTTATAACCTGTTCTAAAAATCCGGATCCAAAATCCTGTTGGTTGGTATCGGCTTCGGTTTCCACTTCAAAGCCCAAATCTTGAGCCACAATGCTTGCGGTTTCAAAATCAACTTCCTCATTAATGGTGGCCATAATTCCGTTTTTAATGAGTTCTTTTATAACGTCCACTACCGGCAGCTTAAGCAGCAAAGCAAAATCTTTAACTTTAATATAGCTGGGGAGTTTAACTTTTTGCGGGACAGATTCCGTTTTGGCAGTTTTAGTTTGAGTGTTTACCGACAGAGCTTCGGTAAGTTTTTTGGCTAGAAAGTTGTCTACTTTGTTGGCTTTGGGCGAAATAAAAATCCCCTTCTCCCTGGCTTTTTGGCGAAGTTCCTGAATGGACATGTTTAATTGTGAGGAGAGCGAGGAAAGATTCATTTTAAACTAGATTTTTCAATTAAGCTTATTAACCATACCAGAAAACCTTGATAAAATCAAGGTAGAAAGCGAAATCAAAAATTGAAAAAAAATTTTAAACTAAAAAGAGGTTTTAAAAAGTTCTGTTTTTCCCGACAATCATCCTAAGCCGTTGCGGAATAATTTCTACCGTTGAGGGAAACTTGGCAACAATTCTTCCCAGCATGGACAAGGGAGTCCCTCGGGGTTCTATAAATTCAATTTTTTTACATTTTATAACCGTGGTTTTGGGAACATTTTCCAAAACCCCTTCCGCAATATCCCGCCTGTATTGCAAAATTTGAAATTTATTAAGCGGTTCTAAAATTAGCAAATCCAAATGACTGTCCGTGGGATTGGCTATGTTGTGGGATTTGGCAGAGGTAGAGCGAATGTTTACCGCAAGTCCCCCCAGAGCCGAGAGGGTTACGTTGTACGAGTCGTCTATTCTTATGGTTAGGCTTTTCGGCTCATTGGACAAAAGTTTGAGAGCAGACCATAATCCAACGCTTTTTAAATTTTGACTAAGAGCCCCAAATTCCAAATAACTAATGAAGTAGTTGCCGGCAATTTTTGCCAGGTCAATTTTTTCAATCCTCCGGGCAGCTAAAGTTTTGGCTCCCCCAAAAACCCCTTCAATTCCCAGGATTTTACCTAAGAAAGAATTGTCGTCAAAGGGAATAAAGCCTAATGTAAAATCGCGGCCTTTTAACGCGGCCAACATTAAATTAAAGGTGTCGTCTGAGCCACAGGCAACTAAGGTTTTAACGCCTCTTTGGCTGGCGGTTTCCACCAAATCTTGCACAGTTCTTAAGGGTGTAACCCTAGCCATTTCTCCAGAAATTTTGAATTCAGCCAAAAGACCGTGCAGTTCGTTTTGCAAGCGTTCAAATTTATCTATGGCCAGGCCGTTTTGGTCAAGTATGTAGTAATACATTGGGATAAACTAACAACAGATAATTAATAACCCATAACCACCATAGATAACTGATTCTTTGCCGCACTATCAGTTATCAATTATTGGTTATGAGTTAATCTGAATTATTCTTCCTCAATTTGTTCAACAGCAGGTTTTTTCCCGTTTGCGTTATTGTTTCCCATAACGCACTTACCTGAAAATATTGCCCCGTCTTCTACCCGCAAAATTTGGCAATTTATATCCCCTGTAATTTTTGAAGTACCCTGAAGGATTAAATGGCCCATAATTTTTAGATTGCCTTGAATTTCCCCGCCAATTACAGCATTGCCGGCTTGCACATCAGCTAAAATTTTTGCGCCTTCGTTAATAAAAACGCCTTGGCTGGTTTTAACTTTGCCGTTGACTTGGCCTTCAATTTTGATGTTTCCTTCTGAGTTTAAATCCCCCTGGATTTTTACTGAAGGCCCGACCACGGTTTCTGCCGCGGCGCTTAGGTTTTCGTCAAATGTTTTCTCCATATCAGCTCCTTTTTATGCATCAATAAGATGCGGTGGTTAATTTAGTGGGTTGGTTGCTGCCATTGCTATGGCTTTAAGTTCTTCTTCCGTAAGTTTTTGTTCACTAACGCCTTTTATAAGCTTTTTAATATAAATGCGGTTTTGTTCCCTGCCGTGCATGGAAGTTAAGATTAAGCCGCTTGAATTATTATCTAGCATTGCCAGACAAAAACTGAAATTTCCTCCGCCGTCGGCAAAGGGGTTAAACCTGATTAGGCCTACTTTTTGCACCGCAAACTGCAGCTGCTTGCGCAGCTCTTCCAGCTGGCTTTCCAAATTTATTTGGTTGTTGTGCAGTCCTTGAATATTTTCGGAAACTCGATATATTAAACTTTCCAAATTACCGGCATTTTGGCCGGAAAAAAGCGTGTTTTTAAGCCTGTAAATTTTTATAAATAAAAATCCCAACCAACCGTTTAAGGCCAAGCTTATTATGGCAAGAATCAGCGTTACTAAAGCCAAAGTTTGATAATTTTGGTTCCACATGGACAAATACTGTTAATATTGTAAAATGCTTCCGCCCTATTCTAACACCAAAAGAGGTTTGCTTTCAAATCATGAAACTGCTATTCTTGAAGGGCCGTTGTTTAAATAAAGTTACCGAATTTATGAACAATAAAACATCAAAAGAAAATGGTATCCAGGGGATTTCTGCCATTGCCGCGGAACACCGGGCTGAGTACAAAGTCATTAAGCACGATTTAGTAAGGCTTTTTTTATTGAATTTAGTTTACCTGGCAGCCGTGTTATTTTTGTATTCTTATGAGCAAAAAACTGGGTTTTTATCGGAATGGTTAAGCAAAATACTTAAGTTTTAATAGCTCTTATTTTTGCCTCGGATTTCGGGGCTTTTTCTTTTATCCCAAGAATGTGATAGTATATATCATATACGATATAATTTTTATGAGCCTCCGTCGAATACCACGGCTAAAGCCTCAGATGAAGGCGGAACGGATTACTTATATCATTAACACATCCATACTGCTTCGGCCGGTTCCAAAGAAATTAGGCTGATAAACCCGCCGAAGCTTTAGCGAAGGCGGGTATGGATGGCACACGGCTTTAGCCGTGGGAGTCCATATGACTGAACAAGAAAAAATCGGGCAGTTTGTTTTTCAAATAAGAGAACAAAAGGGCCTGACTCAATCAGAATTTGCAAAAAGGCTTAAAACCAGCCAATCGGCGGTGGCTCGCATGGAAAAGGGTCAACAAAATTTTTCTACCGAAATGCTGGCTAAAATCAGCGGAGTTTTGGGTAAAGATATAATCACCCTTTCCGGAGATTCCTTGAGTTTTAAAATTACGGGGGGATTTAAACTCTCGGGACGCGTTTTTACCAACGCCTCAAAAAACGCCGCTTTAGGCCTTTTGTGCGCTTCGCTGCTTAATAAAGGCGTAACAACTTTAAAGAACCTCCCAAAAATAGAGGAAATTTTTAGATTTATTGAGGTTTTGCAAAGTATTGGGGTATTGTTGAAATGGGATGGCGCGGATTTAATTATTAAACCCCCTAAAAGGTTTTTAATTAAGAATTTAGACAAGGATGCGGCTGTTAAAACCCGGAGTGTAATAATGTTGATGGGCCCCCTCGCGCATTTTGTTAAAAATTTTTCCCTGCCCTTTGCCGGAGGTTGCAAGTTGGGAGAAAGAACGGCAGCTCCCCACCTGCTCGCGTTGGAGTCTATGGGAGTTGAGGTTAAAACCGTTCACGATCATTATGAAATTACATGCGGAAAGCTTCGGCCGGCGGAGTTTGTTTTATATGAAATGGGAGATACTGTGACGGAAAATGCCATTATGGCCGCGGCGTTAATTCCGGGCAAGACTGTAATTAAGCTGGCCTCCAGTAACTATATGGTGCAGGATGTTTGTTTGTTTTTACAAGCCTTGGGGGTAAAAATTGAGGGTTTGGGAACATCCACTTTGGCCATACATGGTGTGCCGGAAATTAATAAAGACGTGACTTTTAGCGTTATGGAAGACCCGATTGAGTCAATGATGTTTCTTACCATAGCCGCTTTGACTGAGTCGGCGATTATAATAGAAAAGTGTCCGATTGATTTTTTGCAGATGGAATTATTCAAAATGCGAAAAATGGGGTTTAAATATAAAATACTCAAGAGCTATAAGTCAGCCAATAATTATACCAACTTGGCTGATATACAGACTTTTCCTTCCCGGCTTGTTGCCGCTGATGTAAAAATTCATCCCCTGCCTTCTAACGCAGGCATAAACATAGATAACTTGCCATTTTTTGTTCCCTTGGCGGCAAAAGCCGAGGGCAAAACCTTAATTCACGATTGGGTTTATGAAAACAGGGCAATATATTATTTAGAGTTAAATAAATTGCGCGCAAATGTTACCCTGTTAGACGCACATCGGGTTATAGTAGAAGGGCCGACTGAATTAAAGGCCGCCGAGGTTATTTGTCCTCCGGCTTTGCGGCCGGCTGCCGTGATTTTAATTGCCATGCTTGCGGCTAAAGGTACTTCCATTTTAAGAAATGTTTACTCAATTTCCAGGGGCTATGAAGATTTAGCCTCCCGCTTGGCAAAATTAGGAGCAAAAATTGAAGTTATAAAAGGAATTTAATGGACTTAATTACCTACATTTATAGCAATGAATTGTACGGGATTGTTTACGTGATTATGTTTTTTGGCATGTTTATTGATGCAAACTTGACCATACTAAGCAGTATATTTTTGTTTACCGAAAGCCATGGTATTTTTTCGCAGGCTATTTTTTTGCCTGTTATTTTGGGAGGCTTTGCCGAGCAGTTTGTTTTGGTTTTTATTGGCTGGCACTTACGTAGTAAAGAAAAAATTGCAGTTTGGGCAGACAGGGTTGTTGGGAAATACGACTCACATTTAACCGGGAATATTTTTCGTTCGCTTTTATTGTCAAAATTTGTTTTAGGGTTGCATCGCGCAGTGTTAATCCGCATTGGTATGTTAAAGCTTTCTTGGCAAGATTTTTTGAAAGCCACCCTGAAGTCAACTTTAATTTGGCTGTTTATTGTCGGTTTTTTAGGTTTCGCGTTTAGTAAATCCTATCAAATTTTGGCTGAATATTTTAATTATGCCGGCCTACTTTTGCTGACACTTTTTTTGGTATTTGTAATTTTGGAAATATTGGTTTCTAGAAAACTGAAAAAAGACATTTAAAGGTCTTTACTGAAGTTGGATTTTTAGTATAAAATTACTCAAACGTTAAATATTGGGTTATAAAAATTTTGTTTGTTTGGGGCCTATGGTCCAGTGGTAAGACGTGGCATTCGCATTGCCAAGACGCGAGTTCGATTCTCGCTAGGTCCACCAAAAACTCCCCTTTGCGGGAGTTTTTAAATGCTATACTTTAAATATGTATAAAATTAAAATTATTGTCTTAGGAAAATTTAAAGAAAAAGCTTACAAGGAATTAGAAGCAGAATTTTTGAAACGTCTCTCCCCTTTTGCGAAGATTTCAGTTTTGGAACTGGCTGAAATTGGGTACGGAAAAAACCCTGACTTAGATAAAGTTAAACAACAGGAAGCGCAAAAAATTATTAAGTCTTTACCGACTAATTCAATAATAATTTTACTGGAAGAAAAGGGCACCTTAAGGGATAGTAAAGATTTTTCAAAGTTTATAGAACGCGTGGGCTCGTTGGGCAAAGAACTGGTTTTCGTGATAGGCAGCGGAATTGGTCTTCATTCATCGCTTAAAGAATATGCCAATTACTCAATTTCACTTTCTCCCCTAACCTTCCCTCACAACCTGGCTAGAATAATTTTAGAAGAGCAGTTATACCGGGCTTGCATGATTTTGGGAAATAGAGAATACCACAAATAGTTATTAGTTAGTAGCCTTTAGTTTTTAGAACAGCCACCACCAATCGGTGGTTGTTTTGTTAAAACCAAGTAGATTTTTTGTATTCTAAATACTCGTCAGAAAATTTTTTCAATAAAACTTTTTCTTCTAAATGTGACCTAATAAATTGAAGTATTATTACTGCTATCAGTAAAATATACATCCACCATAAATTGTACATAATACATACCCCCGCGATTGCTATAGTGGAAGCCAGGTAAATTGGGTGCCTTATCTTTTTATAAACACCATTTTTTACTAAAAATCTGGCTTGTGGTGTTATGGAAAAAGCTTGCCCCAGCGTTATTCTGGCATTTAACCAAATATAAATTCCCACTGCGGATAAAATTCCCGCAAGAATTTTTCTTGTGCTAATTCCTAGATAGAAGGAATATATTATTGAAGTAATAACAATAATAATATCTGCTACATTTCCTCTTATTTTATTCATAATTCATTTTTAGCAGCGATTATGCCCAAAAATACCCAAAGCAGCATTTGGGATTGCTGTAAAGTGTAAAAATAGTGGTCAAAAAACATCAAAATTAGAAAAACAAACAGAATAGTGGTAAGTAGTAAGAAGTAAGCAGTAAATTGGAATTCTTTAGAAGATTTTAATTTATAGATTATAGATTTTAGATGGCAAAGGAAGATTCCAATTAAAATTAAAGCTGCCGGAATGCCTAATTCAGCGGCAGAGAGTAAAAAATAGTTGTGGATTGGTTGTTTTTGCCAAGGTTGTAGCGTTTTTTGGCTATATGGTTCCATGTGAAGCACTCCCTCCCCTGCCCCAACGCCAATAATTGGCTTGGCTTTAATTATTTTTAGGGCAATGCTATTGTATTCAACCCTTTCAAAATAGGCATTATCTTTAATTGAAGCTCGCGAAAATAAATACGGATAAAACAAGAACGATGAAAATACTACTGAAAGAATAATAACAATAATTGCCGTAGTGGATTTAATCCAAAACCCATTATTTTTGAGCTTTATTAGAAGGAATAGAAAGAATAAAATTAATCCTAAAGCTAAACCTAAATATGCTGCACGTGAAAACGTAACAGTTAGGCCTAAAATATTGAGAAAAGTGATAATTGCCCAGTAAATTTGAGCTTTTCTTTCTGAATTTATAAGTTTATAGACACCAAAAAATATAGCTATCAATAAAAATACAGCTAAAACATTAGGATGAGGAAATGTCCCGTAGCCCCGAATGTATATTTCACTATTTACTGCTAATTTTGCAACTCCAGTAATATTTGGAGCTATGTGTGACTCCCCTAGTCTGTAAAGACCCAAAGATGTTTGTTTGTAAAACTGTAAAAGGGCTAAAATCGACTGAATTGTTGAAAAACCGACAAAAAAGTTTGCTAAGCCCTGCCCTATCCAATTCTCTAATCGCTTATCGCTAAGTACTAACTTAACTGTTCCATATGCAACAATGAGTTCTGTCCATTTCAATGTATGGTAAGCTGAAATATTGGAGAAATTGAAAATAAGGCCTAAAATAAGCCAAAAAAATAACAAAATAACAAGTAATACAGTGCAATTGCTTTTTTGTCCTAGGGAGATAATGCTCTTTATTTTAAGCCAAATTTCTCCACCACGTGGTAAAATTATAAAAAACCACGTGGTAAAAAATATAATATCGCTTAAATATAAGGAAAAACTCGTAAAATCAGAATATTGTCCAGCTAGATAGGCTTCAGAGGTTAAAAAAACATGCCTAACCGGAAAAAAAAGGCTTAAAATAAAGGAAAAAAGTAAAAACCATAATATTTTTGAATAATATTGATTATTTTTAAAATTTATGGTATAATTATATATAGTTCTTAACATGGCTGAAAAAATGCCTATAAAGGCATTCTAACACAGTATGTTTTCTGATATAATTTTTTAGTTATATATGCCTTCGTAGCTCCTGCCTTCGCATTAACTTTATCTGACTATAAAGGTTAGAAAAATTAATAAATGCTTCGGCGGGCAAGCAATGGATACCCGCCCGACTTGCCTGACGGCCTCGTAGCTCAATGGATAGAGCAGCGCACTCCTAACGCGCCGATATAGGTTCGATTCCTGTCGAGGTCACCAGACAAGTCAGGCGGGCGGGGAGCAAATCCGTCCTAAGGATGAGATGTAGGTTCGATTCCTACCGAGGGCACCAGATCATTATAAAGTTTTATACCGTTGTGAAATGCTATAATACAAATATAAATAAAGATTAAATTCTCTTTCAAAAAATATGATTGAACCCGAGTTGCAAAATTATCTCTCAGGCATTAACCAGCATTTGGTTGAAATTAAAAAAAATCAAAAGCAAAGTATTTGGCGTTCGTTTTTTCATGGGATGTTTAGCGCTTTTGGTTACGTATTGGGGCTGTTTATTTTTATTTTTATTTTAGGTTTTATTTTAAATAAATTGGGCATACTTCCGGCCTGGAAAGAACAGATTAGAACTTTTCAGTCTTTAATAGACAAGGCTCAGGGCATTCTGGAGACAGGGGAGAGTATGCAGGGCAATGGTCAGTCGCTCCCAAGAAGCGGGGAATTTACTTTACCTGATGGTACGAAATTTAGAGTTACTCAATAGACTTGAAAGTTGTTGCAGAATAAGTTAAAATTATTCGGTGTTGGGACATTAGCTCATTTGATTGAAGCGTCCTGCACTTTCTTTTTTGGGCCAATAGTATAGTGGTAATACACATCCATGGCATGGATGGGTTCCGGGTTCGATTCCCGGTTGGTCCACCAGAGAAAGTGCAGGAAGGCGAACGGTTTGTCCCGTGGCGGCGCGAGGTGTCTGTCGCTGGGTTTAGATCCGGTGTAGCCCACCAAAATTACAAGGTATTTGTTTCTTTACATTGAAAGCACCTCGGCAAATTAAACGGAATTTTAATATATTTATATAGATGTAAATAAATGACCCTATACGGGTCATTTAAAAATATTAATCGGGATGTAGTATACCGGTAGTACGCGCGCTTCGGGTGCGCGAAGACAGGGTTCA